>NZ_CP092831.1:1790000-2485000 GCF_022531965.1 Paenibacillus peoriae
TCAAGAGAAAGACTATGATGCAGCCATTCAATTTGAGCCTTACATTGAACGGTTAGATGGGGTAGATCAGTTAGAGGCATTAAAAGACTTGGCGAATACATATCGTTCGTTACGAAAATGGGATAAAGTAGAACTATTCGCTAAAGCTATGGGAGACAAGGCAAAAATTCAATTCAAACTGCAACAACAGCGGCATCATGTACACAAAGATAATTCGAAGAAACCTAATTTTCCTTTGTTTGCGTATTGGGCATTCTCGCATTTACTTCGTTCACAAGCATGTGGTGAGAGGAAAGACTATGAAAAGGGACTTCAACACATTAAAAAATACGCTGATTTAAGTTGGGTTACTGATACAGATGAAGAAGCTTTGAAATGGAGAAAAAAGTACGAAGACTGGGCAGTAGTAAACACGTATGTTAATAAGCTTCTTTCTGGTGATAAGAGCGTTCTTTCTGATTATGTAGCTTATATTTCTTCAAGAAAAGATGAGATTCTTCCCGCACTTGATATTATGATTGAGGCAGCTAACCGATACCATTTTGATGTAGATAATATTTTAAAGCAATTCGAAGAAGAAATCATCTCCTTTCTGGAGCAGAAAAAAGTTGAAGGATTGTATACTCAACGATTCACAACGGAGCGATACACTCATTTCGCAAGGGAATTGGCGATCTATCTTTTGCGCAAGGGGAGGTTTTCAGAAGGCTTCGCATTTTTGTTTAGCTGTTTGGAAAAGTCTGCTGAATCTAATAATAGAATACAAGCAATCAGATGTATGAGATTGTTTACACATTTTAAAGAACATGCATCTGCTCACACGAAGGAAGTCTACGGAGATCTGATTAAAGCGGTTAACGAAGATGAAGAGTAAGCTGATCCCACCATTCCAGTTTATGTTAGTAGCAGTGAAGGCACCTCCTATTGAGCATTGAGAGAATGGCTCGAATTACAGACCAACGGGTCGCCACGTGGCAGTCTGAGAATAAAATGCTCTCAAGTTCAAAATCACAGCCATTAGAAGGAGTAAGAGTATGAAGACAGATAAAATAAATGATACCTACTATGCTGGATTTGAAGGAGAACCAGAAATAAGATTGATTTATACAAATTCAGATAAAAGCTATGTATTGAAGATATGGAATGGATACTTTGATACATTATTGGATTGTTTGGTTCAACTAGAATCTGCACAAAGTAATATACTAAGTGAATATTATGCTCACGAAGGCTGGTATGAGGAAAGTCCATGGGAAGTGGAAAATATTAGAGAGACCCTACAATTGTTTGATTCATTTGATATTAAATATTTGACCGAGGAAGAAGCGAAAAGTTTGACTAATATATTACCTGTACTTCCTGATCTTAAGAACGATATAATTATATTGTTACAGAAAGCCGTCAATGGAAACGGCAATGTGTTCATTGAGTATGATTAATATTTTATAAGCTTGCTCCTTTAACAATAAAATGGGAGCAAGCTTTTTTGCATAGTTAGTCAATTAAATAAAGGGTCGATAAAGAAAAGGAGCTATTGCGATGGGTTGGCTTCTTTTGTTTTGGGATTTTTCTGGGAAATCTACTTATTTCCTTTTATACATAAAAAAACGATTGTATACACCACTCCAGCAATGAGGCTTAGTATAAACGAGATTGATAAAGTTCTGAAAATAAAAGTAGAAGTGGGTACTGTATAAAATTCAAACATACCGTTGATTGAAGAACTCATTGTTGTTGGCCCTTTAATAAAGGAATAATAAATTCCTACACAAAAACCGTAAGACAAATACTTAATTAGATTTTTTTCAAATTTACTCATTTACTAGCCTCCAATAATGTTTATGGAAAAGGTGAAATTTGTACTATGAAGCCATTCAAAGTTATATAGGAAAAGCCTTTAAATATAGCGTCCTAGAATTATATAGTAAGGATGTTTATTGATATTATGTCAATTATATTATTATAAATCAAAAAAAAGTAATAATGATATAATCAATACTTGATCACTATCATATGGATAGAACAGCTAAAACTGACTTAGGCATCATCTAACAGCGTTATACACTACTTTAGACATAATAAATCTGTTTATTTCAGTTCAAATGTCACATGGATTAAAAGGAAATAACAGGATAGCAGATGGATTTCCCTAAATCACCCCTTCTGATAAGATTATTTCCATCAAAATTAAAGTGGGCGTGGTAGAATGGGGAGAATATTAGTTCCACCTGACAAATTGATGGAAGTGGCTGATCAGTTCTTACACAGAAAGCATGAAATGGAACGTATGCTGAATTTTTTGAGTGGACGAATTGATTTTGTCCAACAAGGCTGGTCTGGGGCTACCCAAGAGAGATTTTTTCAGGAGTTTCAGGTTTCTCGACAATCCATGAGTGTGACGATTGAACGACTATCGACAGTAGCACAAGAACTTATTTTTATTTCAAAAAACTTTGCAAAGGTGGACGGGGAAAAAATCGTACTGGATGTGCCGTGGCTCGGAGCCCCTGTTAAAAAAGCATCCACAGGTGAAGGTTGGTTACATAAAATTTTTGAACAGATTGGACAAGCTGAGATCACTAAGGCTGAGGCTCAAATGGAAGCTAGCAAACTTCAAGGAGAAATCCTTTGGGATACTGCACAGGGAGCAAAAGGAGCTATTCAGGGGAATTTGACAGTGGGGATATGGCCTGATAAAGAACGGAATTATGATCATCCCATGGCAGCTAAAGTAGGAGAAATTCTCGGAAATGTAGCTACAACATTGCAAGGGGCAGGTGAGGTAGTAGCTGGAATAGGTGGAGAAGGATTATCCGTTGCTGTTTCATCTACAGGTGTAGGGAGTATCATTGGGGTACCCGGATTAATTGGATCGGCAGCTTTGGCGGCGCATGGAGCTACAACTGCGGTTAAAAGTGCAAAAGGAGCAGGGGAAAGCTCAGCAGAATTGTGGCAGATGGCGAAAGGAGAAGGTGGAGGCTCATCAAAATCCACTCCTTCTTCGGGAGCTAAGGCAGAAAAGGCACCGCATGTCGTCGAGGGAACCCACAATTACAATAGGGGTAGCATAATTAAGGAAGGAAATAAGACGAAATATACAAACCCTGCTGGCAATGAACTGACATGGGTTGATCAACATCCCAAAAATATTAACCGTGATATTGAAAACTTTATGAATAGCTCAGATGTAGGAAAGGCAACTGAAGCAAAAGTAGCTGGCTTTTTAAAAGAAGAACGTGAAGTCACTGGTTTTGGGCAAAAAATATTAAAGAAAGATGGTCAATTTGCAGGTGATTTAGATGTGGTTACAAAAAATGAATTAATTGAGGTAAAGGCTTCGATCAAAGCAGTTAAAGAAGGACAACTTGAGAAAATGACAATTACTACTGATAAGCTTTATTTTAATCCAGAACAGAAGAAAGTTATACTTTATATTGATAAGCCTTTGGGCAATCTATCTCAAAGTAATATAGAAAAATTAGATAATATCAAGAAGCTAGGAGTAACTGTTGTAAATTCCTTGGAGGAATTAAGAAAGGTGGTTAAGTGATGGGGAGTTCGGCTTTTATTTTAATAGAACGAGAAAAATATACACCTGAGAAATTACTAGGAGATGCAATCGTAGCTGCCTTTCATGCAGATGCTGGATTATATTTTGACAATGATAAAAAATATAAGAACGAACAGTTTTTTTCAACAACTCTAAATATATCTTATAACCCACTAGGTGCTGAAAATAACCAGCAGTTTATATTCTATATTGATGGAATTTATAATTACGAAATTAATTATGAGCATGATGAGGATATTAGTGGATTAGATTCAAGCTTGTCCTTGTATCAAGTAGGATGTATTGAAGATGTTTATGGTGTTGAAGAGCTGATTTTTCGATTTATATATGAATATCTCAAGCTAAATCCTACTGACTATTTTTGGATTCCTGATTACGATTGGGTCTACAGTTGGGAAGATATGCAGAAGTTCAGATCTCTGCCCTATGATCCAAACTGGTGCTATAAAAATCCTAAATCAATATAATTCACAACGATTAATGAATATCTATAAGCTTGCTCCTTTAACAATAAAATGGGAGCAAGCTTTTTTCATAGTAATTTATCTGATAAAGAAGATAATTTGCATGCACCTAAGAATTAAGAGGCGGGTTTAAACAGGAGAGTCTCCAATCAGGCTACTAACTTAGCGATATGGGTAAAGTATACGGAAGGTGCGTGAATGTTATGAAGTATGATACATTCTTAAAATTATGGGAAGAACAAAATAGTCTAATGAGACTATTGTTCTGTGAAAATAAAGTGTTAGACTGAAAAACAAAGCATTAGACCGTGAAAAATAAAGTTGTAGACTGGCAGCCGGCATTAGCCAACGGGCAGGATAACGCAACCATCAGATGGACTTATGGTTCTCATTTGATACAATTTATCCCAGAAGTATCTTCGAGGGTTAATGAAAAGCAGCGGTGATGAACTAATAGGAGACCAACACAAAAAAGTGGTAGTTTATGGATATGCAATAGTCTACTATAGGATCTTATTCTCGGTTCGTCTGAACCGATTGTAACGGAGATTCATGAAGTGCCTGGAGAGATGGAAATAAAAGTGTTGTCTGACAATGGACAGAGCGGGATTGGAAGAGCGGAAGTGAAGTGGCAAAGCCCGTAAGCGTAGGTCACAGCTCATAATACGAACGGAGAACTATAGCTTAACCAAGAAATTACTGGAAAATGCGGAGGGTAATTTGGATCGTAATTCGCTGGAATCGAGCGGAGATTCACTTCGCAGACAACTGGTGGCACTACGCGCCGAATGGAACTTGGTACTAAAAGGAGGGGCAGGACACATGCAAGAAGAACAGGAAATATTCGCGGGCGACGGATATAACAGGTCGTACGCAATGGCTACGGGTATGCCGATTTTGAATCTTAGGGGTAGCATACCGCGTGAAAGTAACGGCCAACTACCGTTTCCGTGGGTGACAACGGGCATCAGGATTGATAAAGAACAGATGTTGGAAACCGTTATGAAGCAAAAGACACTCGAGTATTTGTTTAATATGCAATTCAGTAAGGAGGAAATGACCGACCGCAATTTGGTTGTAGGCTGTTATGAATACAGGAATCCGAATGACAAGGAACAAATAATGCTATATGCGCTTGTTTCGTTGAAGGAATTTCTCGCGAGATACGGCGATGAACGGGCATTGGAGATTCTGATGCGAGTTGGCTGCACATACGAGAAGATTATGGAGGAATGTGATGAAGCCATTAAAGAACACTTTGCAGTGTTGCGCCGGTCACTTCATTTAAAGAATTTGAGGGACAAATATGATGTCGTTTACGAGTGGAGTGAAGAGGAAGGGGTAAAGACGTACATAATCAGATACACCAAATCGAGTTATACGAAGATTAAAGCTAAATCATTCGAAGAGTTGACCAAACTCTATGATGAGCAACGGAAGAAGGATGCAAAGAAGACGTTCGCGACTCTGGAGCCGTTAGAAGCATTCATGCAAGCATAAGAAAACCGCCCCTTTACGGGGTGGTTATTCAACATTTCATTGAACGAAGATTCGAGGAATATCCAGCGATAGAGAGGATTCTCGACAGTCGCATCGGAAAGTGCTGACCCGTACGCCAGATATGGTCGAATGGGGACTGATGGAAGACGTTGATCCAGCCGATTATTTCGGCAAAACCAATAGAGGTAGAACGATTTAAGGCGATTGGAAGCCTAGCGATTCAGGGAGAATTTATCGCCTCGGTGTTTCTTACTGACGGTAAGCCGATCGGCAGCACCGAAACGGTTGTAGATATATCGCATGAAATAATTTAGCACCACTTGTTACGCTAACAGAGAACGTTAGTTCAATAAACCAGCGGCAGTCTAGGACTTTATTTTCAGGTCCTTGACTGCCGCTGGTTTTATATTTGGGTCAGTCTAAAACTTATTATTCCAAGTCTGACGATTTAGCAATTCAGAATCAGCTTAGGACCAACAAATCCAGTCTAAATCTTTATTTTCATCGGACAACTATTAGAGAGGAGGGATTTAAGAATCGGAAAATTTTTTATCATGGATTTGATAAGAAGTATTTTCGGTTATTTTCATTGTGGGCTGGGACTTGCAAAAATATTGGAGGCTTATAGCATAAACAAAGAGGAGGTGCATGAAATCACCATGATACACATGGAACCTATTCAAGTGGGTGAGCATACATTTATCGGAGTCGAGGTCAAACTGCCTAAAACAACGCTGTTAACGATCTCTAACTCCCGTGGTTACATCATGTGTGGTGCGTCTAAGATGCGGCTATTTCAGGGGATATAAAATTTTCTTTATTTAAGCCTTAAAGTCAAGCAGGACAAGCTTTCATAGCAGTTTTCAATTTACTGATCTTTACTGATTCATTCTATTGAAATCTTATAAATGACTGAATTTTGTGACCTCTTGGAGGAGGACAAGCATGTGACTGTGCATTGCATTTCCGTTATAATCCTTCAAAGAATAATTATACGCCCCATCATCTACTCCTTTAATGGGGGCTTAGCTACGCTGAATAATTTTATCTTGCTCTTTTAAAATACCTTGCATTGGTTTCGTCCTTAAAAATAACTTGTGTACTAACTAAGGGAGCTTTACCTATTTGAGTTTTAACTGAATAAATTTCAGATGGTTTGTATCCTTGAATTTTTACAAGATAATCGAATACTTTATTTTGAGTATCACTTTTAGCGTAACTACTAAGCATCCAAACGCTTGCGAATATCATTACTATAAAGATTGCTATTCCATATTTTCTCATAACTATCTCCTTTGTTGGAGCAAGCTAAAGTGGCGCTACCAATGACGTAATATTTGCTTCGAACCGTTACTTAAGAAAAGGAGCCGTTGCGATTTGGACAGCTTCTTTTGCTTTGGAGTTATTCAAAGAATCTACTTATTTCCTCTTATACACAAAAAAGTAATTGTATACACTACTCCAGCAAAGAGGCTTAGTAGAAACGAGGTTGATAATGTTCTAAAAATAAAAGTAGAAGTGGGTACCGTATAAAATTCAAACATACCGTTGATCGGAGTACTCGTTGTTGTTGGCCCTTTAATAAAGGAATAGTATATTCCTACAATAAAACCGTAAGACAAATACTTAATTAGATTTTTTTCAAATTTACTCATTTGTGAGCCTCCAATAATGTTTTTGGAAAAGTAGAATTCTTGTACTATGAAGCCATTCAAATTAGTATAGGAAAAGCCTAGTATTAAAAAAAATCTTTGTTAAGCTAACGGGAAACGTTAGTTGAAATCTGTTCATTGAGAGGAATGTTACATGAATGAAAAACAAAGTTTGAAGATTATTGTTACCATTTAGCTGGTATTAGATCTGGAAGAGAAGAATTATGGGTTTTTCTTGGTTTTAGGCAACACTTCGACTGCTATCTCAGCCCATTTGACAGAGCCGTACGGTGAACTACCTCCCACAAATACATCTGGACTTAGAATATTGACCAGATAAGTGCCAGGTTTTTGAATAACGACAGAACCGCTAAAGAATTTATCCTGTTTGAGGGGGATAACGGTCTTTTTTTCAACTTCAACAAAATCACCGTTCTGAAATGCTGCCACTCCAAAAGAAACTTCATTGCTTTCCAGATACGTAGCTGTCACGACTCCAGCAATTGCTATTGGGTCTCCAGCCTGTACACGGAGGTACCCCTGTGTCGGCTTGGTGAAGCGGATGTCATGCTCGTTCTCGGGATGGTTGTATCTAATAGGGACGGAGGACGGGTTTAATACTTTGCGATGCACCATAATCTTAACAGACCCTTTATCATTAGTGGTAATTTCCAACGGATTTGGACCGGGACGAAGCTCAACTGAATATTCAATCCGCCGAAATGTTTGCCCATTTATTATAATCGGCTTTCCAATGCTTTTTTCTTTTCCCTTAAACGTGCTAATGCTACCTCCAATGGAACTTGTCATGCCACCGTGCCCTGTATTTACCATAAGATAAGCATGCCCGAACTCTTTTTGTACTAATGCACTAAAAGTGATTTTTTCCTTATCCGTTGTATACGTTGGATGAAGCGCTTTAACTACTTTGTCGTTCCAGACCCAGTGCATGACTCCATTACTCCATGTATAATTTATTCCCATCTTAGGCAGAAGTGACGCTGGAATATACAATTGATCGTTTTTCATAAACGTTTTAGGGATTGGCTCATCCAGCGCTGTCATGGTTCCGTCTTCGTATCTGAAAATCTTTGCTTGGTTAGGCATCAACCGAAATGAGGAAAAAGGTACCGAGTTCTCAGTGTCAAACTCCGCCCACGTGCTGCCTGTCTTTGCATCCCACTTGGTGGTTGCCAAGTGAGCTGTTTCCAGCCATTTGAACGGGAAATACAAGTGATTATTTTTCTTCAGCAGGGGAGCGGTCTTTATGGAGACGGAATCCAGCGATAAAGAAGATTTGTTTAATTCGGCAGTCAGTTGGTGCGGAACCAGATAGAACACAGCCGCATCCTCTACTACAACGGGAAGATTGGAATTTGAATTCTCCGCATAACTCAGAGGCGCTAGAAGCAGGCCAGAAATAAGAAGGCAGGAAGATACAAGTAGAGAAACAAAAATTCGTCTCATTGAATAAACACCCAGTTTCATTTTTTTATCATATATACCAGAAAAACGAAAAAAAGTTGCGTATATATAGTCTTTTACTCTGACCATTAGCCTTTTTGAATAACTTAGTTCTTTCATTCAACTGCTTTCTTATTTTGTTTTATGACAAGCTTTATGATACTTCGACACGACTTTTACTATAAGATAAAAAAGACTAATTTACTTTGGAGGTGTCTTTTTGGAGTTATTTCTATTTATACTTAACATTTTAGTTATCCTCCTTTCTATTGCTGGCGGAGTGCTTTTAATTGGATTAGTGTACAGAGGATATGTACTGCTAGGTTTACTTATTGCTGAGAAAAAGAGAAGAATAACGGATCAATCTCAAAATCAGGCTTGACTATTAGCCCAACATCCGATGGCGGTTACATTCTATAGAATGGCTGCTTTATAGCGGATACGCTTGTTGCCATTGGCATATAAATCCCTCCTCAAAATGAGTGCAAAAAAGCCGCCATAGCTTTGGCGGCCGTGATTGGTAGGTATGTTTATACCGATTATAAAATTGAGGAATCCAAGCGGACGTCCGAAGTCAACACGGAGTCAATGCTCATCCTCGAAAAAGCTACGCTGCATCAAAACTTTGACAGTTTGAATATAGGCCTCAAAATCTTGCGAATCCCAAAAGCAAATACAGTCATAGCGGTCCATGAGCTGCGCATATTCTGGATGTATTGATCGTTGATTATATAAGTCCGAGTGGAAGTAGGGCTCTTCAGACCGAACTCTTCCCACTCCGCCGGATCATTCGAACCTCCGAGCCTTACAAGCATATTCGCCGACTCGCTATTTACTTTAGCTGGAATTTGTTCGTATGCTTGGGTGATTTGTGCATGAAATTCGTCGATCGGATTGCCGCTGACAAGGCTTTCCAAGTGGATGCCTTCACGAAGGTAAGAAACGTATGCTAGATGGTCGGCCCAGAACTTGTCGATATAAAAAAGCCGTACGCGTTGCTCCAAAGGACTCATCAGCTTCTTGCCTTTTAAAATTGCGAGCCGCTCCTCGTATAGAATTCGTCGCTGTTCCTCTACCATATCCGAATAACGGTTTAGTTCTTGATGGATATCGAAGTTCTGGCCCATAATAACGCGCTGAATATGCGCGATTTTGCTGCGTAGCACCGGGTCTTCGAGAGTCTCATCCTGCCTGTGGGCGCGAATCGCTTTATCGATGCCGAATCGAAGTAACAACTCGTCCTCTAAGCTTACGAAAAATACGGAAGCTCCAGGGTCGCCTTGGCGCCCAGAACGCCCGCGCAGTTGGTCGTCGATCCGCACGCTTTCGTGCACATGCGTACCAATCACGTACAACCCGCCCAGCTTGGCGACAACTTCTGCTTGCGTAGGGTTGCCACCGCCGATCCGAATGTCGACGCCGCGTCCCGCCATATTCGTAGACACCGTCACGGCGCCGATTTCTCCCGCTTTGGCAATGACCTCGGCTTCTTCTGCGTCGTTTTTCGCATTCAGGATATGGCAAGGTACGTCGGCAACCGCTAGCGCCTTTGCCAGCATGTCCGACTCCTCCACGCTTGACGTACCAATGAGAATTGGGCGTCCCGTCGCATGTACGGACGAGATTTCTTGTACAAGCGCCTTAAGCTTGGCTTCTTTATGTGTATAAATTCGGTGCGGATGGTCGATCCGTATGTTTGGCCGGTTCGGCGGAATTTGCACGACCTGCAGTGCATAAATCTCTTTGAATTCCATGGCGGAAGCGTACGCGGTAGCCGTCATTCCGCAAATTTTTGGATACAGGCTAATGAAGTGTTGAAGGGTGATCGTCCCGAGAATTTTCCCGCCGACTTTCGAGTGCAGCCCTTCTTTGGCTGCAAGCGCGGCTTGCAGTCCTTCTGGCAAATGCCTATTCTCCGCCACGCGGCCGGTATATTCGTCGATCAGCTCGATTTTCCCGTCCCGGACGATGTAATCGACGTCTTTTTTCAATAACGTTTCCGCATACAACGCGCAATTTAACGACGACAACAAATGACTATTATGGCTTTCGTACAAATTGCCGCACCCCAGCAGCGCCTCCGCTTTCGCAGCGCCCGCCTCATTCAAATAAACGTTCCGCTTGAACTCGTCGAAGTCGTAATACTTATCTTGCTCGAGCTGCCTAGTCACATCTGCGAAACGAATTACATCGTTGCCGGAAGAATCCGGCTCGCCAGCGATGACTAGCGGCACCCGAGCTTCGTCGAGAAGCAGTGAATCCGCTTCGTCGACGATGACGTAGTGGAAAGGACGATGCACGGTATCGGCTTCGCTTAGTGTGATCGTGTCGCGCAAATAATCGAATCCCGCTTCTTTGGCCGTCACATAGGTTATATCCGCGGCGTACGCTTCTCGTTTCTCGGACAAGCTCATGCCCGCTTGAACCGATTTTACCGTTAACCCGAGGAAACGATAGATCGGACCCATCCACTCCGCATCCCGATTTGCCAAATAATCGTTAAAAGTGAGCACATGAACGCCTTCGCCGGTCAGCGCATTTAGATAAGCAGGCATAACAGCAGAGAGCGTTTTTCCTTCGCCGGTATGTTGCTCGATCACAAATCTCTCGTGCAGAGCGATGGCAGCCATAATCTGAACATCGTAAGGCTGTAATCCGAGCTTTCGCTTCGCTGCCTCGCAGACTAGCGCATAGGCATCGACAAGCAGTTCGTCCAAAGGCGTACCCGATTCTGCTTCCTTTTTCAGCCGGAGAGATTCCGCTTTCAGCCGCTGATCGTCCCATGCTTCCAAATTCCGTTTCCTAATGAGCTCCGCTTTGTCCCGATAGCCTTTCAGCTTATTCTGAGTATCGCGGTCTTTGAATTTTTGCATCAACTTGACGGCTAAATTCATTGGAATTTGATCCCTCCTCGCTAGAAACACGCAATTCTAATAGTGGCTAAAGTATAATCAAACTCTATAACAATAGCAAAGTTTGGAATAAAAAAAATATGGAAATGTCAAGGGTCAGCTTGATAGTTGGGTATTCAACTAAAGCCTATGAAAAAGAAAACTATTTTTATCATTATCGGAGTCGTTTTAGCAATTTTTATCGTCTTTTTCCTTTTTAACTTATGGGCGATTAATAATCTGCATGTTCCTGCTCAATAACTACAATGTGTCCAAAGATATTAAGCCTTCCTTTATTGGGAAGGCTTTTTGTATTATTAAAGTGGAAGCGTGGTTAACATAATGATTACATTTAAAATAGGAGGCTTAATCGCAATTCACGAGAAACAAATAGCTGGACAGTCGCTATTTGAGATTGGGCACGACAATTGAAGCATGTGAAAGAGAATGACTTAGTTCATGGTGAGTGGGAGAAGTGGCTAAAGACAGTCGATTTTACTCCCAGAACAGCACAAAGAATGATTAAAGCATTTGAACAATTCGGAAATGCGACGACGTCGTCGCTTTTGGCAAACAGTAAAATATTTGAAATGCTATCTTTGCCTGAATCTGTAGACCGCTTAGAGTTTATTGATCAGGAACACACCATCCCCTCAACTGGTGAACAGAAAACAGTGGATGAAATGACTGTGCGTGAGCTGCGGTATGATTCAACGCTGAGACAATTTGTCTTAGGCTTCAGCTATTACATATGAGTTGAGTAAGTATGATAGAGTGTTTGAATCGATTTTCTTATTGATAATATCGGAATGACTATTATAACACTCCCACTCCGCGATTCTTGTTACGATTTACGATACGTGTTTGCTGTGTTTAAAAATGTAGATAAATAAAGGATTTTCTAATTTTTGATTTCGCACAATTTAATTTATAATAACTTAAAATTCACTTGATGCATCAAGCTTTTTTACACATTACTCCTCGATACCTACGATTGAAACCACGATGTAAAGCAATTCTCCACAAATCCCTTTATTTATCTATGTTTTAGCTATTTTTCGATACGGCAACAATTTAAATATATTCTGGCACAATTTTGAACCACAATGACTCAAAAAACCATATGAAATAAGTGTTTTATGCACATAAGATCAATTTTTACGATTGAGCTTCGATACGGGTGTAGGTACAGACTATCTCTACAGTGCCTCCCAAATTGGTGATACCCTCATATGGTTGACACAGCGTCAACTTCCTATCCACTTTACTGAGAACATCAAAATATTACTTTCAAACTATGATTACAAATAGCTTAAAAAATGTTGATCAATTTTACTTTTATTGAATCTATGTATATAATTTGAATATATTGGATAGGAATTTTTATCCAGTAGCTTAGAATATACATTTTTAATCAAAATTAGAGATTATAGCACATGTATAGATCGCCCAAATCTATATTTACTGGTACATACTTTTTTACATAAATCTCTGTTTAAAAAAATTGATTGTTATTGGACGGTTATCCTGCCGGACATAAACAATATATTCGCAATTGCTACTTCTTACTTAGAAGGTGATTGCGTAAGCTCGTATTTCTATTTGACTTATGGAGCTAACTAACTAAATTTAACATACATCATCCTCCAAAAAATAGACATACGAGACTTTGTTATATGGAGGGACAAAAAATGAAGTATGGATAAACATGTAGACAAACTTTGAACAAGTACTCTCTTATATCAATTAAATCCCATTTGGAGGTATAATCATGAAAAATGTTCTTAGTTTGGCTTTTTCCGCTAGTCTTGCTCTAAGTATCCTTCTTCTTCCCAGTGCAAACATTTATGCCGCCGATGAAACATCGCCTTCTTTCAGTGTTAATGACAATTCTTATCAGAAAATGAAAGATGCTGGAATGAGTGATAATGATATTGAGTTACTCCGTAAACATAATGAAAATGATCTTCAGATCCTAAAAAGCGGGGAATTGGAAGAGAAGGCATTGAATGACCAAAAAACTAGCCAATCGCTCACTGATAGCTCGGAGAATCCTAGGCTAGCAGCATCAAGTTTAGGAACAGTCGGTGATATTTTGGTTGCCTATAACGCAAGTTCGTGGGGTATTGATTTCGGATATCCAGGACATGCTGCTATTGTTTCCTTACTAAGTGGTAAAACAGTAGAATCGTTCCCAGCTGATGGAGTTCAATATCACACAAATGATTGGAGAGGTCGCTCAAATGTTTATGGAATGAGCGTTAAAGGGGCTTCGGGTTCCCAATATAGGGCAGCTGCACAATATGCAGCTAATCAAATTGGAAAACCCTATAACTGGAATTTTGTTAATCCATGGACAGAAGCTAAATTTTATTGTTCACAATTGGTGTGGAAGGCTTGGAAAACTCAGGGGATTGATGTTGATTATATAACAATTGATCCTATTGTTACCCCAATGGAAATAGCTAAATCCGGTAATACTTCAATTTACTATAGTAACTAACAAACCTAATCACTCACAGGAATATATATTTTTTCCTGTGAGTGATTTCACTAAGGGGGGACATTATGCTCTTTAAAAAAAGAATAAGAATTATTTTTGCAACTTTATTTTTACTTGCATTGGCAGTTTCAACGTTTTGGTTTACTACAACACATCATTCATTGAAAAATATAACAAAATCCGAGACATTTACTGTTGTTTATTCAAATGCAATGGATGACGGTGCAGAAATTGTGAAATACAGTAATAAAGGCGAGATTTTAGACAAAAAAAACTTAGTTAATGCCCAGTCACTTTATTATTTTGCCAAAGTAAAGAATGACTATTATTTAATGTCTGAACGAAAAAATAGACATTACATACTTAATCAAAATGGAATTCTTCAACCATTTTTTGGATCTAATAAATATGGAAAAGATAGGAATATCGGAACTTCATTTTTGAAAGAAAGCGACAATCATCTATTTTTCTCCATGAACGTGGGTATTAATCCGAGTTATTCTCCCACACAGTACACCAATGAATTGGTTTATTTCGATAAAAAAAATTTGAAATATAGAAATATTCTTTTGAATGGATATTTATTATCAACCGTTGAATACAATAATATGGCATACACTTTATATGTGAACAATAATGATAATTCTGTAGGTATTTATGTCATTGATTTAAAAACATCAAAGAAGATCAAACAATTCACTATAGAAAATCGTTTACATGGTTTAAAAGAATACTTTCCGGTAGGCCAAAATGGAGCATCACTACAAATATTTAAAGGCAAGCTTATTGTATTTCTTGATGGCAATACATCTGATACACAATTTCATCCTATAATGCAGATAATTGACCCTAAAAATGGTAAGTTGGAAAATGAAACATCTTTGTCAGATACTTCATTTTTGTTTTATGACAGCCAAATTTACAACGATAAATTATATATTCTCTCTGAAGACTTAAATTATACTATTTTCAATGACCTCAACAAAAAGCCTAAAAAGTTGAGATTAAAACAAAGCAATTCCGTCTCCGAAAAAATACAAAATGAGAAAGGAGTAATATCTGGAGTACAGTATTTTGCAGGATCTGTTTTTGTCCTATATGATTATGTCAAAAATTCTCCTGTTGATAGAATAAGGGAAATAAGAGAATATGACTTATTGACAGGCAAAGAATTACATGTCATTCCTCTAGCATTTAAATCAAACAAGGAAATGATTCGTTTTTTTCTGACTAATTAACTTTAAGGAGTGATTATTATGATTTACTGGTTATTTCCAAAACTTAATCCCCTCTTCCCTACTTTTATATTTTGCCCCATTCTGGCAATCTTGATCGGAGTATGTTTCGCCTATTTCAAAGGAAACATCTACTTAGGATTAATACTAGCCTTGCTACTGCCTCTTATATTTATTGCCACCAATTTAGAAACCATTGCAGTTAATATAGATGCTTGGCTTCTATATGGTTTTATCTACGCAATTATTACGTTTGTGGCTTATAAGATGGCGTTTTCACAGTTAGGAAAATCGAGTTAATTTTTTTACACTATTATCAATAGTCACCACGATCAAATTTTCGCACACTAACTTAGGTATAACAGGCGACGATGCATCTTTTGAGTTCAATCCAGTTTATTTGCTAATTGGAAATCATTCCGGAAATGATGGGTCTGGTTACCCGATTAAAATTTCTGAGAATGGATATGCAAATTAATTAATGAAGGGTTAGGGAAGAAGTGAAGGCTAAATTGAAATTTTTGGGGTTGGCTGCCCTTACTGTTACGTTTGCTGTAGTTATTGGTAATAATGTTTTTGCTAGTGACGATACTTCTGAAGAAATGAAGGGCGTTACAAAAGCAATAGTCCCTGACAGTGTATTAGAAGAACTTAATCATCCTGATAAAATTTATACTAAAGTTGGATTATTTATAAAAAAACCGCATTCTCTCCATGATGAAGATAAGTTCAGTCAAGATGAAGTAGTCTACGACGTTTCAAAGACTACTGATGAAACTAAAGCAATCATTCAATATGACGCTATTTACATCAAGGAAGAAGACAGTAAATAGATTTGTGTACTAAAGTATTTGAAAAGTTAAGTTGTATAATGGAATATCTAGGGCGACTTCGGTTGCCCTTTTTATTATGCTCAATTTAGCCAAGTCTTTTTTCAACACTTTGTCATATAGTATACGTTTTGACATACTTTGCTAAATACAATTAATGACATAGTAGAGGATGATCCATATGAGTGAGATTAGACGCTATGGTTACATAAGAGTATCGAGTAAAGATCAGAATGAAGCTAGACAATTAGAATCGATGAAGGACTTAGGTATTATGGAACGTGATTACTTCATTGATAAGCAAAGTGGCAAGAATTTTGACAGACCACAATATCAAACATTAAAGTGCGTACTTAGACACGGAGACATTCTGTTCATTAAGGAACTTGACAGACTTGGACGGAATGCTAAAGAAATCAAACGTGAATGGCAAGATATAACGTATGAGATAGGTGCACACATTGTTATCCTTGTATGCCTATCCTTGACACTAGACAATATCAAAATGGTTTGGAAAAGGTTATATCTAGTATCGTGCTTGAATTACTCAGCTACATGGCAGAACGTGAACGTGAGAAGATAAACGGTAGACAATCTGAAGATATAGCAGCAGCCAAAAATAATGGTGTGGTATTTGGTCGGCCTAAAAAGGCAATAAGTGATGAGTTTATTACAGCATATGAGGAATGGAAGCAAGGTGGAATAACAGCAGTCGAAGCAATGAAGCGCGTAGAAATGAAGCCTAACACGTTCTATCGCAGGGTAAAGGAATATGAGCAACAGAAACAAGTAGGATAAATTGTTCATGTGTATGGAGCCTAGATGATTATGTCTAGGTTTCTTTGTTATGTCTGCTGATCAAATACTAGCAGGTACAATAAAAAGGACGGGGGGTATTTTACATCATAAACGTCTATTTAATTTCCAAAATTGCCCCTAACACATTCACTTTCACACTCAAGTTATTTTTTGACTCGATACCGTCCCTAATATCATTAAGGTTGCTTGTATGCCATACATCCAATCAAGGCTCAATTCATAGATTAAAACACAAGGGAATGCGAACCTGACTATTAATCTGGTACTTTGTATTGGATGAGTTGTGTTCTAATTTTTTAAATAAACTATACATCAACATAAAGACGATATCCTTAATCATGAAATCATACGTAACTATCCCAAAAGGTATCTTGAGTACTATATGAAAGGTATATGATTTTATACCAAAAGATGGTACAATCAAGATCGTTAGAGCATTTTACTACTTGTTTCACAACTACATAATAATTTTTACTATGCATCGTATTGTGAGTCTACATTGAAAGGGTGGTTTATCGATGAAAATTACACCCACGATTAGAGCAGAATTGGAACAATATCTTAAACAAGAAGGCTTAAACCTATCGGAATTTGGACAAATTACAGGGATGAATAGGGGAATAATAAGTAGCATTGTAACAGGTAATAAATCTATGTCTATTAACCAGCTCGATCGTATTACTGAAGCTATGGGCTTACCAGAGGGTCACTTTTATGAATTGTTTATAGAAAATTACATCATTGATCATCCTCCAAATATGAGGCGAATCGAGCCGTTTTTGTATCGCTGTGCGGAGTTGGACAAGTTGGATGCGATCCGTCGAGTAGTGGGAGCCATCATGGACAATCTACTCTATTCACCCAAGCTATTTGAAATAGCGGAAGAATTGTTGTCGCAGGGACGACTAGAAGCGGCATTGATACTTTATGAGGGGGTAGCTGAAGCGGAGAGATATCAACATTCTGAACGCCTGGCAATCTGCCAATATCGTATTTTTAAAATTCAGATTAATGACGATCAAAATCAAAATGTTGGGGCGGCAGCCGTATTTGAAGCTTTTGTCGAAAGACTAGATGAAATAGACCAGCTTGACGCATTGAAGGATTTGGCTAACGTGTACAGATCATTGCGTAAATGGGATAAGGTTGATGAGATGGCGAGGAAAATGAGAGCTAAAGCCGAAATACAATGTACACTGAACCATCAACAGAACAGCCGAGAACAGATCGAATCTAGCGACAAGCTAAGTCGTCCCTTGTTTGTGTACATTGCTTATGCAGACTTGCTCTGTGCTAATGCATGTGAAGAGCAGGGTAATTATGAGCAGGCATTACACTATACATATGCCTACTCCAATTTAGATTGGGTTAGAGAGACCGATGAGGATACCCAGCACTGGATTGGTTTGTTTAAACATTGGTCACAAGCTAATATACTTGCATATAGGCTTTTATCTGGTGATGTGAGTGTGCTTCATGAATATCTAAACTTTATTGATGACTCATCAGATACGATTCAAGAAGATAGGGTAACTCAACTACTTAACATAATGACGGCGGCTAACCGTTATGAACTTGATTTAAACGATATACTTAAACGATTTGAAACAGAGATTGCGTCTTTATCTCAGCGACCATCATCAGATGATATGTATACCCAGCAAGTAATACCGGAATACTCTGCACTTTGTGGATATGAATTGGCTTATTATTATTTAGATCATGGGATGCACAATGATGGCTTTAATCATTTGTTTTGTGCAATGGTAAAAGCGCATATACTAAATAAGGAGACATATTTTATAAATTGTATGGGGTTGTTTGTGCGTTTCAAAGCCCATGCGGTATCTGAAACCAAAACAGAGTTTTACAATCTCATTGAAAAGGTGTGGTTAAACAATGTTGAAAAAAGTGGTAATGTTGATCGTTGTTAGTAGCTTTTTGTTCACCTTAGCTGTACCTATTTATCTGGATAGTCATGATGGAGGATTTCAAGTTTTTGCAACACATGGAGGAGCTTAAATACGAATTGATTTGAAAATTCGTTAAAACTGCACCCCTGAAATAGGTTTAATTACGGAACCCAATAGGCCAACGCAGGGGAACCTCAAAAATTCTATTATTAAATAATGTTCTATTCCAAGACCTACAACTAAAGTAGGTCTTCTTTATGATTTGTTCAAACTTTTTTTGTGAACTAATCCATTATTAACCAAGACGAGGATTTGAAGAAGGAGGTGCATTATGAAAAGGGACGACGGTTTACGTCAAAGGATGGGATACCTTCAACGTTGTGCGTAATTAAGGAAGTAGCAGGATACTGTTTTATTAAAATTGTTGATATTTTAACACTTACAGGAAAATGATTAATATAGTGCTGACTTACTATTTTTGCAATAATGTTGAATAAAATGTTATATTATTGTATTTTCTGTATTATTATTGTATTGTATTCCAAATAAGAAAAAAGGAAATGTCATTACATGAAAAAAATAAAAATGACAGCATTTGTGCTTATGGGGGTATTAGCACTTAGTGCTATCGCTCCATTAACATCAGCCCAAGAGATCAATTCAGACAAAATCACACCTAGTTACATAGATTACAAATCTCTTCCTGTGCCTTCGCATAAACAAGAGAAATCTAATTGGTGCTGGGCTGCTACTTCACAGATGGCTATAGAACATTTAGGTGGAAATAAAACTCAATCTCAAATTGTAAAATATATTAAAGGTAGCCTCGTAAATAAGGGAGGCACGGATAAGGAAGTAAAAAGCGCGTTAGCATATGGGGGGTTGAACTCTACAATTGATAAAGAGCCGATACCCTTTGGAACTATTATCTCTCAAATAAAAAGAAATCAACCGCAATTAGCACATATCGTGTGGAAGGACGACTCTGATCTTGGACATATGTATCTAATAAATGGATATTCCGATAATACAAATTTAGGATTTCAAAAAGTATATTACAAAGACCCTGCCGTTGGTGAGAAGATGGATAAAATAGATTACTATGATGGATTTGTTAATAATAGAGATTTTAGTTGGTACAGCACTATAAACGAAATTTATGTTAATTAAAACGAGACTAAGGAGGACTGATAAAATGTATAAAAAAATAATTGGTATTGCGTTTTCTTGTATCTTATTGTTACCTATAACCGTCTTAGCGGCAAATGAGGTTCCGAAAGAAGTTGAGCAATCTATTGAAAAGGATTTGGGGAATTTCAAAGATGATATTAGAAAGAATACAGGATTTAAAATAACAACTACTAAAGAAGCGGAAAATTTAACTCTTGATGAAGGTTTTAAGGTTTACACTGTTAATTCTAAAGCTGTTAGATCAGGGAATACAGATAGAGCTAATGACATTTTAAAATCTAAAGGGTACTTATTTTCCATAAAAAGTGGACAACAAAATAATGGTATTGTTTTTTCAGAAGATGGGAAAAGAATACGATCAGCTTATAGTGATCTTGAGTTTCCGAGTCAATTCGAAGAAGCAAAGAAATTGATTGGCTACGATGAAAGCAGCAAACTGATATATGATGATCGACTGGCTACGGTTGCTCTAATTTCTGATATAGATGGGAAGGAAGTTGTGGTTCCTCTTAGAGAGAGCGTATACATGGAATTTAAGCCATTGAAAGTATACAATTTACAGGAGTTTGTAGAGTTTCTATCTGCCAATGAGAAGGCTCGGCAAGAAGCTTCTGAAAAAAATGATTCAGATGAACTGATCTCTGGGGGGAGTCCATCTAATCTAAACTCGACTACTTCGCAGCTCATTACAAGCAAAATCAGCACAGAAAAAGTGTCACTATTTTCTATTGCCGGGTTAGCAATTATTGGTGGCATTTTTTTCGTAATTAAAAGAAGAAAAAAGTTATAGATTAATCTTGTATACAATAAACTGTGTAATAGTTTTGATATAATTAGACGGCTTGGCGGGCTGGAATTATCTATTTAAATTCAACTCAGATAATGAAGTGTTGTAGGTGGCTAGATGGATATTCCGTCTAGCCTTTTTGATTTGTGTTGAGTTGGAAAGAATCTGGAGTGAGGGATGGGAGCGCCAATCTAGAAGGGAATAATCAGCATACATATGAAAGTGCTGAGCAAAATAATTTTGGTCAGCAAAAAACACAGGCTGATATTGCACATGAGTTAAATATAACAACTCAGCAACTAAGAAACTACAAAAAACTCCTTACGCTTATCCCTGGGTTGCAAGATATGGTTGAAGATCATGGCACGTTTTAAGTCTTTAGACGTAGGTAGAAAGGTTAATCCTTCATATAACAATTAGGAATTAAGTTCATTTTCCATAAATCGGAATAGTGTTACTATGTCATAACGAATTCATGACTAGAGGTAACTAACCTATGACAACTATTAAAGTGACGCCTGAGCAACTTATGACTATCTCCAAGCAGTTTGAGTTAGCACAGCAAACGGCAACTCAAGTGAATAGCAATTTAGTAAAACAAATTTCATCTATGGGACAATTGTGGGAAGGACTGACTAAAGAGCACTTTTACTATTCCTTCCAGACCTCTTGACTTTGTTACCCTGATGGATTCTATTGCTAGGGAGTTACGTCACCATGCAGATAAATTCAGATTAGCAGATCTGATGGAAACAGGTAACATTGATGCAAGTTGTTTACCACCTCCACCGAATTCATGTGCTGTTCCTGCTCCAGATACACGAAATGCATTCCAGAAATCGGTAGATAGCTTAACTGAACTAGGTCAGGATTTTGTAGATGCTAATTCAGTACGTTATGAGAAAAAGTTTGATTCGGTTTGGAGCTTCTTAGATTATATGTCGTATGGTATTCCAAAAGGAATGTATCAAGGGTACATGGAACGAGCAGCTAAACAAAACGATTCGTGGAATGACATGCTCAATTTCAGTACATTTGGAATAACGGGTATGATTCAGGGCGCATTTAATCCTACCAATGCGTGGTCAAAGGAACATTGGGCTAATATGATTGGTACAGCAGGATTGTTTGGAGGAGTCAGCTCAGTTATTAAGCCTAAAATTGGTTTGAAACCATCTATTCAGTATGAGATTCCGAAGAATAATACGAGTTCCAGCTTACGGAATTCAATAGAATCTGAATCTAAAACAGAAGTACAAACAGGTGGGAGAAACGATCTTTCAATTGATGAATATTTTCGTAGAGAAGCTGAAGCAGATGAGATGTATGATCAAATCAGAGCTTCAGATAGTGATGTAAGAGCAATAGCTGAGAATTCTGGAATGAAGGAAAGTAGGATTCAAAGAATCAAAGAACACGTTTTCATAAAAGAACACATAAAATCAAGTGGTTATGGCAGATTTCATTCTGATTACGAAATAGCTCAAGCATGGGATAGATTACAAAAAGGGATACAAACAGAAAAAGATATGGATTTGCTTAACCATGAATTGTTTGAATCTAGATTTGAGGGTATATTTAAAACAGACTATGAGACTGCTCATAACGCTGCGGTAAGGTCGGGTCGTCCATGGGAAATAGAATAGAGGAGATTTTATAATGGGAGCATTTGTTTTACTTTTTAAAGAACATGAAGATGATACAGTAGTTATTTATAAATATGGTCCAAACGAACACACTATGGGGAAAATTCAATTAAACAAGGATACTAAGCTGTTCTCTGAAATTGAACCTTTACCAGATTCGAATCATTCAAACAAATTTTATTTTGATAGGGCTGCACAGCGGATGGCACGTTGCTTCGTTAAAGAAGGTGGTATATTTCCTGACAAGATGACATTTGAATCATAAAGTAGCTTCAGGAATACGAACCGAGCTTGCTCCATTGATAATAAAATGAGAGTAAGCTTTTTTCATTGCAATCTATCTGATTAAAGAGGAAAATTTTTATCCACCCTAGAATTAAGAGACGATTTTAGAAGGAGCATATCATGTTAACGTCAAAACAAGAAGAGAGCCTTAGTAAATTTATGAGTAAGATTCTTAGGCATACACCAGAACAGTTTGGTCTTGAGCTAGACCATGAGGGTTATTGTGACATTCAAGAACTGATTCAAGGAATAAGATCAGAGAATAGATGGTCTGACGTAAGCGAGTCGGATATCAAGCAAGTAGTAAGCCATTGTCCAAAACAAAGATATGAGATTGTTAATGGGTACATAAGAGCTAATTATGGGCACAGTGCAGGCAGATTGGATTATAAGGAGGCCACTCCGCCAACCATTCTCTATCACGGTACAAACACAAAGGTAATCCATAACATTTTTACTGAAGGAATTAAGCCAATGGGCAGAAAGTATGTACATCTGTCTGAAGCCCTTGAGTTTGCAATTCTGGCAGGTAAAAGACGTGGGGAACTGGTGATCCTTGAAGTAGATACAGAAAAGGCATTGGCTAATCAAGTGAAGTTTTATAAAGCCAACCACGGTGTTTGGCTTGCCGACCTTGTGCCGCCACAGTACTTAAAAAAGTTTGAATAAAGCGTAACCCAGACCGTTAACGATGATCACCGAGACTAGATGAGAAAAAATTCGTCTGGTCTTTTTGATATCGTCTATTTTGCTGTACATACATTCCCCTCCTAATATTTTGAACGTATCCACGAGTGTCCACACTTACCCGCAAATGCCGCATAAAATATCCCGGATGAATAAAGAGGAGGTGCATGTAATAACCATGATACACATGGAAGCCATTCAAGTGGGTGAGCATACATTTATCGGAGTCGAGGTCAGACTGCCTAAAACAACGCTGTTGACGATCTCTAACTCCCGTGGTTACATCATGTGTGGTGCGCTGGATGTTGGATTGCTCAATGAACGGCTGGCGGATCGGAAAATCCTGGCCGCACGAGCTGTGGGGGTAAAAACACTAAAGGAACTGTTGGAAGCGCCGATGGAGTCAGTGACAACAGAAGCCGAGCAACTTGGAATTAAACCAGGGATGCCAGGCTATGAAGCACTATTGAAACTGGTGTAGTGAAGCCTATGTGCATATGTTGCATAAAAGTAGAGGAACAAGAACCGAAAAAAACCGGACTTTTTGGCTCCGGTTTTTTTCTATGAAAAGTTACACTCTATCGAGCAGACTATTCGGCTTTATACGAACGGTATGATCTGCAAGAACGATTAATCGGCAAACAAAGCGGGGAGGTTGTCGCTATAGGGTGCTTGGACAATTCCTTTTTCGGTAATGATGGCGGTAATGTACTCATGAGGTGTAACATCGAAAGCTGGGTTGTAGACTTTGATGCCTAGCGGAGCGGTCCTTTTACCAAAGCTTTCGGTAACTTCCTCCGCAGAACGCTCCTCAATCGGAATATCTGCGCCTGTTGCGGTCTGCAAATCAATGGTAGATAGTGGCGAAGCGACATAAAAAGGAATGTCATGCGCCTTCGCTAGCACAGCTAGGCTATAGGTACCGATTTTGTTGGCGACATCGCCATTAGCAGCGACTCTATCTGTGCCGACAATAACGGCCTGTACCCATCCTTTGGACATCACCATGCCCGCCATATTGTCACAGAGCAGGGTGACATCAATGCCTGCCTGCTGAAGCTCGAAAGCAGTCAGGCGCGCACCTTGCAGCACGGGGCGGGTTTCGTCGGCAAATACTTTGAGGTGGATGCCGTTCTCCTGCGCAAGGTACATCGGAGCGAGCGCTGTCCCGTATTTGGCTGTCGCCAATCCGCCTGCATTGCAGTGAGTGAGTACGCCCATCCCGTCCTCGAACAGAGGTAAAGCATGGATGCCGATCTGGCGGCATACTTCTTCGTCCTCTGCCTGAATGGCTATGGCTTCACGCTCCAGCCCGGCATTCCAGTCTTCGATCCGTCCTCCGCTAGCTTCAACGATGAGTTCCCCAGCCCGCTTCTTCATGCGATCCAGGGCCCAGAACAGGTTCACTGCCGTCGGCCGTGAAGTAGCCAAATGTCCGCACACGGCGTGTACATGCTCCAGCCACCCATCAGCGTCGATGCCGCTGTAGGCGGAAGCCCCCAGCACAACGCCGTAGGCCGCAGCCATCCCGATGGCGGGCGCACCGCGTACCTTCATGGCATGTATGCCATCCCAAACTTCATCAGCCGTGAATAAATCCAGCATGACAATCGTTTCGGGTAGCAGACGCTGATCCAGCATGGACAAGTGGTTGCCTTTCCACACCAGCGAAGATAGAGCCTGACTGGACACTGCAGCTTTCCCAGAGGTCACGGGCGCCGATTCTTTCTTTTCACTCATATTCATTAAGCTCCTTTAGTTTGGGCAGCTGTTGCTGTCCGAACAATGTCTCCCAGTTCCCGAATCGAATGAAGCCCGCGATTGCGAAGAACCAAGGATTTACCGATAGATAACGCCAGACGTTCCGCAGCTTCCTTGAGGTCAGGATCGGCTATTGTCTCGATATCTGCCACATGCGACAGGCTGATGATACGGCGGATCACTTTGCACCCTGCAAAACCAATCGTATCTTGCAGTACTTTCTGGAGATACAAGTCCTGATATCCCGCTGTACGTGCCATATGATCGGTGACATGCTCGTCCCACAGTTTGCGGAACCTACGCTCAAACTGCTCCCATACCTGAATGGCAGTCTCCAGAACCCAGTCGCGCCTTTCTTTTAGAGCCGTCTCACCAGAGGTCCATCCGGGCTGTGCAGCGTAGTTCAACAGCAGATTGGCGATCACCGCTCCGATATCAAAGCCCATGGGTCCGTAGTAGGCAAATTCAGGATCAATGACTTTAGTCGATTCGGTCGTTACAAAAATGCTACCAGTATGAAGGTCACCGTGCAGAAGCGCTTCGGTTCGTGTCAAAAACTTTTCTCGCAGCAAAGCCACTTCCAGATGAAGCGCTTGATCTGTACGGAGTGCCTCTGCTTCGTCTTCGATGTACGCACCATAGTTGTTATTATCTGAGAACCGATACGGTTCATCCAGAATCAGATCCTCAGTTATTTTGCAGAGATCCGGGTTGATAAAACGTTTGACTAGGTCTTTTTTATCCTGCTGATTCATGCCCAAATCTGAGGTGAAGAAGAGCGTGCGTGCCAGAAACTCCCCAATATGATTAGCGAAATATGGATATGTGTTTCCTTCTATTAGCCCCTTGCGCATGATGGTGTGGGAGCTAAGATCCTCCATCACGGTCAATGCAAGCTCATCGTCATACGCCAGTATCGCAGGAACCAATTCGGGGCAAATGTGGTGCTCCTGCTGAAGGGCCTCGCGTTCAATACGGGCACGATCCAGTGAGAGCGGCCAGGATTCACCCACAATTTTTACATAAGGAAGTGCCTGCTTGGCAATGATACTCTTGTTAGATTCAGAATCCGTAATATGAAAAACCAGATTTAGGTTACCATCACCGATTTCCCGGCATTCCAGACGAGCTTCCTGACTAAAAAATCCGGGGATGTTCTTCACGAATTCGATTGCTTCTTCAGTCGTTAAAGGATGATATTGGGACAACGAAGTCACCTCCATAAATTGTGCACATGTAAATAGTCTGGGAATATCACAATATTAAACCAAGTATTTTGATAGGATAGAGAAAGTATAACGAAAATCATTGAAGTTTTGTACATTTTTTTTATGGAGGATCGAAAGAGGGAGCAAGGAGAACTCTTCTTTTTGTTTCGTTTCCGTATAGAGAGGGTAAGTATGAAACAGACGTCCGGCAGGTGATTAGGATGCCCGCTGGCGTCTTACCGTCAGCAATGACGGTGATGGATACGTAAACGTTCCTGAAAATCAATTTGATGAAAAAGGAAGGGATTTATGATGGCTAAAACAACAAGTAACTCGAAAAATACGCAAACCAAATCGGTGGAGGAACTTTTAAACCGTCAAGTCGCTAACCTCAATGTGTTATATGTAAAAATTCATAACTATCACTGGTATGTGAAAGGCTCCAGTTTCTACACACTCCATGTTAAATTTGAAGAGTTATACAATGAAGTGACATTGAAAATGGATGAGATCGCCGAGCGTTTGCTCGCGTTGAAAGGTTCACCTTCCGCAACATTGAAGGAGTACCTGGAGCTGTCGTCGATTCAGGAAGCAACCGGCAACGAAGATGCTCCCAAGATGGTACAAACCTTGATCGAGGATTTTGCAACGGTATGCGAGGAGTTTCAGGAAGGTATTGAACTGGCGGAAAGCAATTCCGACCAGCCAACTGCAGATTTGCTGATCGGCTATAAAGCGGATCTGGAGAAACATATGTGGATGCTTCGCTCTTATTTGGGCTAATTGTAGTGATGGGATTACGCTTTGAAATAAACTTTTTACATGTAAAACGCTACTGACGTCATGCTGTCAGTAGCGTTTTTATGGCTGAAAAGAGATCATGCACCTCGTGTTTTTTGTACAAATTTATAATTATATAAACATTCGCAGGATGTATTTTGCCATTTGTGTGCTTGGTAGGGTGAACATTTTATGAAGAAAGTTGGATAACGTGTGTCTGTTGGTTGCACCCTTCAAGATATTTATTATAAAATAACTTGAGAATCATTGAGAATCAGTTTAGAATGATTATAAATAAATTTTTAAATATTACTTGAAATCAGGGGGCTCCCCTGTTTAAATATACTTTCTGATTTCGACACCACACTACATTTTTTGGAGGGTATTGCGAATATGGCTACAAACTTTAAGATTGAAGGTCTCAAAGCGACCATTGAAGGCAAGGAAATTTTGAAAGGTATTAACCTCGAAATGAAGGGCGGAGAAATCCATGCCATCATGGGTCCTAACGGTACGGGTAAAAGTACACTTGCGTCTGCTTTGATGGGTCATCCAAAATATGAAGTCACAGATGGTAAAGTAACTTTGGATGGAGAAGACGTGCTGGATATGGAAGTGGATGAGCGTGCACGTGCAGGATTGTTCTTGGCGATGCAGTACCCGAGTGAAATTGCAGGGGTAACGAACTCCGACTTTTTGCGTAGTGCGATCAACGCGCGCCGTGAAGAAGGACAAGAAATCTCCTTGATTAAGTTTATCCGTCAAATGGAAAGCAAAATGAAAGAGCTTGAAATGAACCCTGAGTTTGCTCACCGTTACCTGAACGAAGGCTTCTCTGGTGGTGAGAAAAAACGGAATGAAATTTTGCAAATGATGATGATTGATCCGAAAATTGTCATTCTTGATGAAATCGACTCCGGTCTAGATATCGATGCTTTGAGAATCGTGGCTAACGGTGTGAACGCTATGCGTTCCGAAGATCGTGGTTTCCTCGTGATTACTCACTACCAACGTCTGTTAAACTACGTTAAACCAGATTATGTACATGTAATGATGCAAGGACGTATCGTTAAATCCGGGGGTCCTGAGCTTGCTGAGCGTCTGGAAGCGGACGGTTACGACTGGATCAAGGAAGAGCTGGGTATCGTTGATGAAACTGTAGGACAAGAGGCGTAAGCCGGAAGCGAGGAGGAAAACTAATGACAACACAAACAATCCTTCCGGTAGATTCCGAGCAACTGCGTGTTCTGTCCGAACGTAACGGCGAACCATCTTGGCTGGCTGAAGACAGACAAAAAGCACTTGAGCTTGCAGGCAAACTGGAGCTTCCGGTATTTGAAAAAACAAAAATCGAACGTTGGAAATTAAACGATTACGGTCAACATAAACAGAGCGAGGTCATTGCATCGGTAGGGCAGGTTCCTGCAGCCATTGCTGATCTTGTCAAAGAGCAACAGGAGGGCGGTCTGATTATTCAGCGCAACTCCGGCGCGGTATACGTGAAGCTGAGCGAGGAATTGGCGGCGCAAGGCGTCATTTTCACGGATTTGCAAACAGCCGTTAAAGAGCATGCTGATTTGGTTAAAGCTCATCTGAACACAGTGATTAAGGCAGAAGAGAATTCATTATCTGCATTGCACGCAGCACTCTGGAACGGTGGAGTATTTGCTTATGTGCCTAAAAATGTAGAACTGAACGTTCCGCTTCAAGCTGTATTCCTGACAGACGATGCGACTGCAACGTTTGCGCCGCATGTGCTGCTTATTGTCGAAAGTCATAGTTCCGTGACGTACGTAGACAACTATGTATCTGCGGATTTGGCGGCACCTGTTCTTCATAACGGTGCGGTAGAAGTTGTTGCAAATGCAGGGGCTAAAGTTCGCTATGCGACAGTCCATCAGTTTGGAGAGCAAGTAACGGATATTTCAATTCGTCGTGCCACGTTGGGAAATGACGCAGCTATCGAATGGATTGTGGGCGAAATGAACAACGGCAATACAGCAAGCAATACCATGTCCGTGCTCAAAGGCAATGGCTCCAATTCGGATGCCAAGATCATTGCTGTAGGTTCCGGCTCACAAAAGCTGAACTATACGACACAAGCACAGCATTTCGGCAAAAATTCCGCTAGTCAGATGATTACGCGCGCAGTGATGCGTGAAGAAGCGTCTTCCATCATTAACGGAATTACAAAAATTGAAAAAGGTGCTACCAAAGCAGATGGTCAGCAAACAGAACGTGTTCTGATGCTCAGCCCGAAAGCGCGTGGTGACGCTAACCCAATCCTGCTGATTGATGAAGATGATGTAACAGCAGGTCACGCAGCATCGGTTGGTCAGGTTAACCGTGAACAAGTGTATTACTTGATGTCCCGCGGGATTAGCCGTGCAGAAGCTGAGCGTCTGATTATTTATGGCTTCTTGGCACCTGTCGTATCTGAGATTCCGCTCGAAGGACTTCAACATCAGCTGCAAAGCCTTGTTGAAAGGAAGTTAGGCCAATGAATACTGCATTGATCCGTGAACAATTCCCGATTTTACATCAGGAGATTAACGGTCATCCGCTGGTTTATTTGGATAATGCGGCTACTTCGCAAAAACCGCTGGCGGTCATCGAGGCGATCAAGCACTACTACGAATATGATAACTCAAATGTTCACCGTGGTGTGCATACCTTGGGTAGCCGGGCGACGGATGCTTATGAAGGTGCGCGGGAGAAGGTAGCTCGCTTTCTGAATGCCAAGCGCAGTCAGGAAATTATTTTTACACGCGGAACAACAACGGCGCTGAATCTGGTGGCTTCTTCTTATGGTAGAGCTAACTGTAAGGAGGGTGATGAAATTGTCATCACACAAATGGAGCATCACAGTAATCTGATTCCGTGGCAACAGGTAGCCAAAGCCACAGGCGCAACTTTAAAATATATTCCACTTCAAGAGGATGGTAGCGTTGATCTTGCTGATGTGGAGAATACTATTACAGAAAACACCAAAATTGTAGCGATTGCGCATGTCTCCAATGTGCTTGGTGTTGTGAACCCTGTCAAAGAGATTGCAGCTATTGCGCATCGCAAAGGCGCAGTTATCGTTATAGACGGTGCACAAAGCACACCACATATGAAAGTAGACGTGCAAGACATCGATGCTGACTTTTATGCCTTTTCGGGTCACAAAATGTGTGCGCCTACTGGGATCGGGGCACTGTACGGCAAGAAGGCGCTGCTGGAAAATATGGAGCCCATTGAGTTCGGCGGGGAAATGATCGACGATGTGGGATTGTATGAATCCACATGGAAGGAGCTGCCTTGGAAATTCGAAGGTGGAACTCCGATTATCGCTGGAGCTGTTGGTTTGGGAGCTGCTATTGATTTTCTGGAAAGCATCGGAATGGACGCCATTGCACAGCATGAGAGCCGTTTGTCCAACTATGCCCTCAAACGTCTCCGTGAAGTGGAGGGGTTGACGATATACGGACCGGCAGAACGTCATGTTGGGCTCGTAACATTCAACCTGGATGATGTGCATCCGCATGATGTAGCTACTGTACTGGATAGCAAAGGGGTGGCTGTACGTGCGGGACATCATTGCTGCCAGCCATTGATGCGCTGGCTGAAAGCCAGTGCAACTGCACGTGCCAGCTTTTATCTCTATAACACGGAAGAAGAAGTCGACGCTCTGGTCAGCGCCTTAATCCAAACAAAGGAGTATTTTGGCGATGCAACTTGATGACTTGTACCGACGCGTGATTATGGATCATTATAAAAATCCGCGCAATCGCGGACGTTTTGAGGATGATGCCGTTACGGTGGATTTGAATAATCCTACGTGTGGTGACCGGATTTCCCTTCAACTCAAAACGAAAGACGGCGTGGTCGAAGATGCCCGTTTTACTGGTGAAGGCTGCTCGATTAGTATGTCCTCAGCTTCGATGATGACAGAAGCGGTCAAAGGAAAAACGATTGATCAGGCATTGGATATGGCAAGCCGCTTCTCTTCTTTAATGAAGGGGGAAGCCGTCGAATTTGATGATTATGAAGAATTGGAAGCTTTGTCAGGCGTAAATAAGTTCCCGGCCCGCATCAAATGTGCGACACTGGCTTGGAACGCGCTGCGCAAAGGGATTGATGAAGATAAATAATTTAAATAGAACAGAGGAGGTTTGAGAAACATGGCCAAGAAAGCACCGGAAATGGAAGAGTATAAATACGGCTTTCGTGACGAGCACAAGTCCATTTTCCAAACAGGTAAGGGTCTCACTCCGGAAATCGTAAAGGAAATCTCCAAAATTAAGGATGAGCCAGAATGGATGCTGGAGTTCCGTCTGAAGGCACTAAAGCAGTTTGAAAAAATGCCAATGCCAAACTGGGGCGGAGATATGGATGAACTGGATTTCAACGATATCCAGTACTATGTAAGACCTTCCGAGAAACAAGGGAAGACGTGGGAAGAGGTTCCTACGGAAATTAAAGAAACCTTTGATAAACTGGGTATTCCCGAGGCGGAGCAAAAGTTTTTGGCTGGTGTATCCGCACAGTATGAATCCGAGGTTGTCTACCACAGTATGCAAAAGGAACTGGAAGATCAGGGCGTTATTTTCATGGATACCGATACGGCGTTGCGTGAGCATCCTGAGATTCTGAAAGAGTATTTTGCAACAGTTGTACCTCCTGCGGACAATAAGTTTGCAGCACTGAACAGTGCGGTATGGTCAGGCGGGAGCTTCATCTATGTACCAAAAGGTGTGAAATGTGAAGTTCCATTGCAGGCTTACTTCCGTATCAACTCGGAAAACATGGGTCAATTTGAGCGTACGCTCATAATTGCTGACGAAGACAGCTTTGTGCACTATGTAGAAGGCTGTACGGCTCCGATTTACAGCACGAACTCGCTGCATAGTGCCGTAGTCGAAATTATTTGTAAGAAGAACGCACGCGTTCGTTATACAACGATCCAGAACTGGGCACCAAACATCTATAACCTGGTAACCAAACGTGCGGTTGCAGAAGAAAATGCAACGATGGAATGGGTCGATGGTAACATCGGTTCCAAGTTGACGATGAAGTATCCAGCCGTTGTATTGAAGGGCCGTGGAGCGAAAGGGATGGTCTTGTCCATCGCTGTTGCAGGCAAAGGCCAGCATCAGGATGCAGGTGCGAAAATGATCCACTTAGCACCAGACACCACGTCCACCATTGTATCCAAGTCGATCAGTAAGCACGGCGGTAAAGTAACGTATCGCGGATTAGCTTCATTCGGTCGTCAGGCTCAAGGTGCAAAATCCAATATCAAGTGTGATACGTTGATTTTGGATAATCAATCAACCTCAGATACTATTCCTTATAATGAAATCATGAATGATGACATCACGCTTGAGCACGAAGCAACGGTTTCCAAGGTATCGGAAGATCAGCTGTTCTATCTGATGAGCCGTGGTTTGACTGAAGCAGAGGCAACGCAAATGATCGTTATGGGCTTTATTGAGCCATTCACAAAAGAACTGCCGATGGAATATGCGGTAGAGATGAATCGTTTGATCAAGTTCGAGATGGAAGGCAGTATTGGTTAAAATCCATTAACCCTTGGTGTCACGAGTTTTTGAAGTAATCTTAAGCTTGTTAAATCCGAGTCATGCCGATTTTATGCCGACTCGGATTTCCTGCTAGTATAGGAGACGAACTTTTTAAGTTCGTCTTCTTTTGTTTTTTCTGTGATACCTAAGTCCATAAGCCTTCTTTCTACTACAAAAAAAATTATGCTTAGGACTGCAGATAGTTGCCTAGCACTTATGTATGTTTGCTTAATAGGATGTTGTGAGTGACATAAACATAAGGAGGCATGCCAACAGATGCAGAAGAATAAAGCTGGAGTGAAGAAGAAAACCCTCTCTTCTAAGCAGACACAGAGACATGTACATGAATTTGAAGGTAGCACCAAACTGGCCGAAGAAGGTGCAGACCGACATAACCACCGCTTTGCAGGTGTTACTGGGCAAGCGATTCGAGTTGGAAGAAGTCATGTCCATGAAATTGATCTTACCAAAACTGATTTCGTGAACCATTTTCATAATCTGAGAAGGATTAGAACAGGGCCCGCTATTCCAGTCGGAAATGGTAAGCATGTACATTTTGTTACGGGCCAAACTACATTAAATGATGGTCATGTACACCAGTTTAATTTTGCAACATTGATTCAGGCACCTCTTATTTAATGAACGGTGGTTTGACCGAAGCTGAGGTAACACAAATGATTGTTATAGACATCTGCTCATACAGAATGAGAGCATCGTCTTTGAAATCAAAAAGCTCTGCTAACCATAATTGGTCGGCAGGGCTTTTAGACTTACATAATTCTGTACTTCATGATTTATGATCGGCTATGATTTTATGCCTTATGATAAGCCGCCTTATTCGAATATTAAGTATATATTTTTTGTAACATTTTTATGGTCAGTGTCACCAATAAGCAATTCTTTAATGTTGGGACAGCTCGTCTGCCACTTGTTTATTTATCTGAAGTTTTATGGTCTAAGTCATGATGTAACTCGGTTGCTGGTATTTTGGCATTATAGATTTGTCCTTTGGCAACTGGTTTTGAGATGTATACATAGCTCCCGGTTCCATCCGGCGCACTCCCTGTTGCCCACAAACCTTCACTAGATTCTTCGCCCTCAGACAAATTCCAAAACTCATAAGCTTCAGGCTGAGACTCTTGTTCTGCCTCAGGGGGAAAAGAAGCCGGAACCACAACACCGTTTTTCTCTTCTAATTCTTGGATTGCCGCCATCCACTGATACTGGTGATAGCGGTCACGCGCTAGCATTTTCCGTAGTGTAGCTCTGACGCTTTCATCTTGTGTCATATGATATAGCCTTGCTACCTGCAATCGACCCTGACTCTCTGCGTGCAAATTGGATCGCATATCTGCCAAAAGGTTGCCACTTGCGACGATATAAGAGCCGTTCCATGGAACTCCATTTGAATTAGTAGGCAATCCGCCTAGACCGCTGACCAGCAAGTGCTGTGGGTTAATTCCCCCCATTATGGCAGCTGTAACAGGGTCTTTTGCAGCTTGTTCTTGATCTTCTGGTTTAGCTCCATCAAGTAGTTGACTAATTAAAGCACACAGCATCTCCACATGCCCTACTTCTTCAGTTCCAATATCCATCAGCATATCTTTATATTTTTCATCACCGCGACAGTTAAACCCTTGAAATAAATATTGCATCATCACGGTCATTTCTCCAAATTGCCCTCCCAAAACTTCTTGTACCTGCCGGGCAAAAAGAGGATCAGGACGCTCTACTTTCACTTCAAACTGCAACTCTTTTTGATGTCTAAACATATATACTCCTCCTATAGCTAAAGCAACTTAGTGAATTCTAACTGTATTTAACCTTTTCAAGATGTAATAAAACGAGGAGCAGCATCACAACAATCTGATACGGGTCTTTATTCTGTTTGTTTGGTTTGTATATAAATTTTTAAAGAGGGAAGCCTATGTTTCACTTTAAAATGAAGAGTCTAAGGAGGGTATTTGAATTGTATTTTTATAAAGAAGATTTAATTAACTTAATAGTACCCGATAAGCCCGATCCAGCTGCTGCTAAAGTGATTCAAGAAGTGTTAGGTGGTCGATTCGGAGAAATGCGTACTATGATGCAGTTTTTCTTTCAAAGTAATAATTTTCGTGGTAATGCTGTGCAGTACAGGGATTTGATACGAGGAGTTTTTCTAGAGGAGCTTAGTCATGTTGAACTGGTCCAACATACTATAAATCAACTTCTGACTGGCTCAGGCGCAGACCAAGCCGGCGATGCGGGAATGGATCATGCTCCTTTAGATGAGGCGATAAAACACGCAAATCCTCATCATTTTATTATGGGAGCCCAAAGTTCCTTACCTGTTGATGCAAGTGGGAATCCTTGGCTAGGTAGTTATGTTTATTCCCACGGGAATCTGGTTAGTGATTTGCTTGATAATCTCGTACTCGAATCTACAGGGGTTCTGCAAAAATCCCGAATTTACGAAATGAGCTCGAACAAAACATTCCGGGAAACGTTGGCTTTTTTGATTGTGAGGGATAATGCTCATCAAAACGCGTTTGCCAAAGCGTTAGAGACACTTGGAGTTGATTGGGGAAAATTGTTCCCGGTTCCAAATTACGATATTAACAAGTATCCAGAATGCCGGAAGTATGTTGAGATGGGCTTTCACAATGCGCAGTTTAATTTTCGATTGGATTCTACCCGTATTGGGGAAATATTCAATGGGCAAACTCCAAGCAGAAACGGTGGGGATTTGAGTGTAATAGATCCTCCTGAGGGTTTTCCTCTTCCGTATATGCCCGAATTGCCTAATGAACATAGTCCAGGGCTACACGATCTTACCACTTAGAATTAAACCATAAATAAAGATAGTAACAAGGTTAATATCCGTAACTTAAAAAGAGGCTGTCCTTCGTAGAAGAACCTACGAATCAAGGACAGTCTCTTTTTATTCGCGTAGTCTGTGCTTCGGCAAAACATTTCGTGCCACCGAAGTAACGCCGGGAGGTAGTAGCGGATCAGGATTCCAAATAAATTTCATCAATGGATACATGGCGTTCCCTAGACAAATCTACATATTCATCATCGTTAATTCTTACTAAGGGTCTGAAGTAATCAGCAGGATTGTTCAGAATGATCGTTCCTGTCTGACCTGTAGTCAACAGAACCTGCTTATTAATGAAATTAGGAAGCATGTGTCTGATGAACACTTGGGTAGCTTCTGGGTTTAGATGTCCAAAACTCATGCTGTGCAGCTCGCGTAATACGGTGAGTAGCTCCTGCTTCGTCTGATACACACGATTGGAAATCATCGCGCTATACACGTCGGCAATAGCTGTTATGCTGGCAAAAGGATGAATTTCTTCCTTGAACAGACCATGGGGATATCCACTTCCATCTTCACGCTCATGATGCTGTAAGGCGACAATTGCAGAAATCTCATCGCTGGTTGAATTGCGAATAATATCATAGCCATATAGCGAATGTTTCTTCATTTCATGAAATTCTTCAGGTGTCAGTTTATCCGGTTTGTTCAAAATTTCATCGGGTATCATGGACTTGCCTATATCATGTAAATATCCAGCTTTACCGGCGGCATATGCTTCTTCTTCCGTATACCCAAGCCATGTGGCAATGTAATATGACAGTACGCCTACTTGGAGAGAATGATTATAGGTATAGTGATCTCCCCGTTCCATAATTAACAGCAGAGATACGACATCTTTTTGACGAGCTAGCTCTGAAACGAGAGGGCCGAACAGCTCATCAACTCGATATTCATCAAATTTGCCAGTTGAGGAAGCTTCGAGAAACATACTTTCAAAGCCACTGATCGTCTGCTCCATGAGAGGAACGGCACGTTTGAGGGACTCGGGGGAAGCTGGAACATCGGGGGCAAAGTCAACCGGAATGCTCGCAGAACCGGCATCAATGTCGATATAATCGACACCGTGCATAATGAGCTTGGAAATATCGTCATGCTGTAGCTCGGTGCCCTGAACCATGACAGGCACACCGTGCCCATTGTATGTATCGGATTTGAGGCGATCTCCTGGCTTGGCATCGGTAACGTGTACTCTCATGCGCTAACCTCCTTATTGTCGTAAATTTGTCGAAAATACGAAACAAACTTAATATATCAAGAATTATATGGGATGACAACGACTAATTTACTATTATTCCAAGCTGTAAAATAGGTCCCAGGAACCCAATTCCTATCAGATACCTACAGTAGATAACGTCAATACTTTTCACTATGTTTGTAATATGAGATTGCCCAGAGACTACAGCGAAGCTTAAGGACTATGTCTACCCATATGTACCATATTGCTAAATAACATGATATGCTTAAACATTAGAAGCTCCAAAGTCGATATATAAAATATAGAGGAGGGCGGTTATGGAGATGACGACTCGGCAAACGTTGACCATTTTGCATACCAATGATATTCATAGTCATTTTGGCAGTATGCCTTCGATAGCCGCGATGATTAATGAACGAAGAGCTGCATTAGGGGATGCGCTACTTGTGCTTGACATAGGAGACCACATGGACCGGATGGCCCCCGAAACGGAAGGAACGCTAGGTGGGGCAAATGTGGATGTGATGAATCTAACAGGATATGATGCCATTACGATCGGTAATAATGAGGGACTGACTTTTACCCCGGATATGATTGAACAGGCATATGCGGGCATTCATTGTCCGGTCATATGTGGCAATATGACTGAGTGTGCCACAGGGATGAGTCCTGCGTGGATGAAGGAATCCCTTATTGTAGACAAAGCAGGAATCAAGGTCGGTTTACTTGGTGTGACGGCTCCTTTTGTAGAGTATTATCAATTGCTGGGCTGGGATGTGCTCAATCCGTTTGATGTGCTGGGGAAGCAGATCGCGGCACTGAGAAAGCAGGTTGATGTTTTGGTCGTGATGTCGCACCTGGGCCTACCTTCCGATAAAAAGTTAGCGTCGCAATTTCCTGAGATTGACGTTATCCTTGGAGGTCACACCCATCATGTGCTGGAGGAACCGCTTTGGATCGGGAAAACAGCTTTATGTGGGGCGGGTAAGTTCGGAACGCTGCTGGGTGAAGTGACGCTAAGTCGTAACAATAGCCTCGAACCGTTTCGAGTCACGTCAGGCGGTGTAGTTCCTGTGGATCTGACAATACTGGACGAAAAAGTGGCATCGGCCATTGTGGTGCATCGCAGACAAGCAGAGCGCGCCATGGAGAGCACGATTGCTGTGACGGATCGGAAACTGGAGATCGCATATGATCAGGAATCCCCTTTCGGGAATATGCTGGCACAATCAGTGTCCCATTTTACAGGAACAGAAATTGCCCTCGTCAATGCGGGACAACTGCTCGGCCCATTACCTCAAGGGGATATCAGTAAAGGAATCCTGCATTCCTTATGCCCTTCACCGATTAATGCCTGTGTTATGAAGTTGCGGGGGAGCGATATTCGGTTGGCGCTGGAGCAGTCCTTGCTGCCTGAATTTGCGGACAAGCCTATGACGGGCTTTGGCTTCAGAGGCAAAGTGCTTGGTACGATGTGTGTGGAAGGCTTGGCTATTCAGTATGACCCTGGCCGTGCTCCTTATGAAAAAGTAACGGACATTCGTGTAGCAGGTCAACCTTTGGAAGAGCATGAGGAATACACAGTGGGCACGTTGGATATGTTCACTTTCAAAGCAGGTTATGAGGTGCTTGCGAACGGAACAGATCTCCGATTTATGCTTCCAGAATTTTTACGGGATTTGATTGAAATGGAGTTGAAGCGTCCGGGCGCGATGGAAGAATGTTTTGCAGCTAGGTGGCTTCAGGTATCAAAACAATCGGGAGAGGATTAAGCTGCGACTGGTACCTGTTACATTATTGAGAGCCGGCATGAAGCTGGGCAAAAAAATATACAATGAAAATGGAATGGTGCTGCTCTCGGAAGGTGTTGAGCTTACTTCGCGATTGATTGAACGTCTAGGCCAAGTCGGTATTGGATATGTATACATTGAGGATGCTGTGACAGAAGATATCGTCATTCCTGAGATGATCCATGAACAGACAAGGGCGGCGGCGCTACAGGAAATCAAAAAGCAATTTCAAGGGTTGTCATCCTACTCCGTAGATCATAAGCACAAATATTTTGGCAAGTCATTTTATAAGGTGATGGAATCTATTCTGGACGATATTGGAGGCCGGCAGGACGCCGTCATTATGTTGATGGATATTGGGGCCGCAGATCAGGATTTGTATCATCATTCTTTGAACGTATGTCTATATTCACTTGTACTGGGAATTTCCAACGGCTACGATAACAATCAGCTGATGGAGTTGGGAATAGGTTCACTACTGCACGATATCGGTAAAATGAAAATTTCACCTCAAGTACTCTATAAGCCGGGTAAATTGACCGAAGAGGAATATGAGCATATGAAAACACACACGGTGATCGGCTACAAGCTGCTTAAAGACGAACCTGGAATTCCCTTGTTGTCGGCTCATTGTGCATTACAGCATCATGAGCGTATTGACGGCAGCGGATACCCACACGGTTGGAAAAAGGACCAGATCCACGAATATGCGAAATGGATCGGCCTGGCAGACTCGTACGACGCAATGACAGCAAGTCGGATATATAAGCAGGCTTTGTTGCCTTATGAGGCGATGGAAGTGCTGTACGCCGGGGCAGGAACGTTATATGAGCAGCGAATGCTAGAAGCCTTTCGTGACTGTGTGGCTATTTACCCCTTGGGACTCTCTGTGGTGCTCAACACGGGGGAAGAGGGGGTCGTGGTGCGTATACATTCCAAAATCCCGCAAAGACCCGTCATTCGCATTGTAAGGGACCGGGATGGGCAGGAAGTGAAAGCACCTTATGATGTGGATTTGTCCATATCCCTCTCGGTTATGATTACAAATACATTGGGTGCTACTGTGGCCCCTTTCGGAGGAGTACACGTAGATTAGCAGATGATGTGGAAGAAAGCATGCAGACACTTTACACATCATGATATGATAATTATACGTCTTTTGAGGTTAATAACAGAAATAAGGTGAAAACATAATGACAGTTCTACAAAATAACACGCTACCCCAAATATCGCCAACCTATGATCCGTGGGACCCGATTGTCTCATTGCGTACACATGGTCGTCATTTGCTTACGAGTGTGGAAATGACCGTAACGCATCTGTGTAATATGCGCTGTGAGCATTGCGCTGTTGGCGACATGCTGGTTATGAAGGAGGCCCCTTTCCTTCCGTTAGACCTAATGCTGAAGCGTCTGGATGAAGTCGAGCATCTGGAGACCATCAGTATTACAGGCGGGGAACCTGCTTTGCTCGATAAAACAGTGGATGAAGTGATCGTTCCACTGTTGAAATACGCCAAAGAGCGCGGTATTCGCTCGCAAATCAACTCCAATCTGACGTTAGATATTCGCAGATATGAGAAGATGCTTCCTTATCTAGATGTGATGCATATTTCGTTTAACTATTTGAATGCGGACGATTTTTATGAAGTGGGTTTTGCAAATACAGGCCGGCCGACCCCACGTGCGGGTGCTGTTCGCCTGTATGAAAAAATGATCGAGAATGCCTGCAGATTAAGTGAAATGGGAATGTTCATTTCAGCTGAATCCATGATTAATTATCGGACACACACGAAGCTGGAGGGCATTCATCAGTTGATCAAAGAAATGGGATGCCGACGGCATGAGGTTCATCCAATGTATGCGTCAAATTTTGCCTCTGCTTTGCCTGTGCTTTCACTCGACGACATGCGGAACTCTATCCATAAGCTGCTGGATGTACGTAATCAGGACATGTGGATGTTGTTTGGCACATTACCGTTCTTTGCTTGTTCGGACCGGGAAGAAGATCGCAAACTGCTTCGCCGCTTGTGTCAGGAACCGAATATTACGGTGCGTAATGATCCAGACGGAAGAAACCGTGTGAATGTGAATATGTTCACGGGTAGCGTGTATGTGACGGATTTTGCAGACATTCCGGCTTTCGGCAACATTCAGGAAGACAGTCTGGACGATATTTTTGGTGAATGGCTGAATGAGCATCCGTTGAATCAGACTGTGAACTGTCATTGTGATGCCGCTGCCTGTTGTGGACCGAACCTGCTCGTAGCGGATATGTACTACAAAGGAATAGACTTTAAATCAAGAAAAGCATTACAACTATAGAAATGGGGAGTTCGTATTGGATGGTCATACCGAGTTTCATTGGGGATTGCTAGCTGTGAATCTCCTCTTGGTACTGCTGCTTGTCTTTCTAAATGGTGTATTTGTGGCCGCAGAATTTTCGTTGGTCAAAATGCGCCAATCCCGATTGACGCAGCTCCAAAGCGAGGGTCATCGCCTGGCAGGCTATGCGCTGAAGGTGAACCAAAGGTTGGATGCTTATCTGTCCGCCACCCAATTGGGCATTACGCTGGCTTCATTGGGTTTGGGTTGGATTGGAGAGCCAGCAATATCCGGCTACCTGATAGAGCCACTCATGCACAAACTCGGTGTAACTGACGGCACCCTGATTACAACGATATCCGTTGTCGTCGGATTTTGCGTAATTACCTTTTTGCATATTGTATTGGGGGAATTGGCTCCCAAGTCTTTAGCGATTCAGAAGACTGAAGGTGTGGCGTTGTTTTTATCGGCGCCTTTGCTGCTTTTTTATAAGGTCTTTCTACCTGTGATCTGGGTATTGAATGCTGCGGCAAACTTGCTGTTGCGTGCATTCGGGATTCAGCCGGCGAGTGAAGCCGAAGCGGCTCATTCGGAGGAAGAGATTCGTATATTGATGAATCAGAGCGCCAAAAGCGGTGTGATTGATAAGGACGAAATTAAGCTGATGGATAATATTTTTGATTTTTCCGACTTGCTTGCACGTGAAATCATGCTGCCGCGTACAGATATGGATTGTTTGTATACGAATTTGTCGTTTAAGGAAAATCTCAAGATTATCAGCGAGACCAAGCATTCCCGCTACCCGGTAGCGGTTGAGGATAAAGACCAGATTATCGGTTTTGTCCATATCACGGATCTTCTGCTAGCTGAGCAGGGGGAACAACTGGATCTGGCTTCGGTGGTACGTCCTATTTTGAATGTGCCGGAGTCTATGGAAGTGAGTCACGTGCTACGCCTTATGCAGAAAAAACATTCCCAAATGACTCTCGTGGTAGATGAATACGGCGGAACGGCCGGGCTGCTGACAGCGGAGGAAATTTTGGAGGAAATCGTCGGGGATCTCTATGATGAGTTTGAGGATGAACGCCCAAGCGTGGAAATCAAGGAGAACTTCATCTCTGTGGACGGTCGTATGCTCATTGAGGATGTCAATGATTTGACTGGAGTAAACATTGAAGACGACGAGGTGGATTCCATCGGAGGATGGCTGTTCAAGGAATTGGAAGGCATTCCGGTGAAAGGGAAGAAAATTGAGTTTTATAACCTTACCTTCGAGGTGGAGGAAGCAACAAGGCTTCGCATAATGAGAGTGAAGATTCACCGCAAGCCTGAGCCTGTGATTGAAGATGAGCTTTCTACCGATTGAGTCCTGATCCACAGAGATAGGTAAGATCAGTTCAGGTATGTAAGTTATTATAGTGTGCTGAAGCAAGAACCTTTAGATCCACGTTACCGTGGTTTTAAAGGTTCTTTTTGATTAGAAACAGTTTTATAGTTATTTTTTTTGAACAATTATTTTTATCTGTGATTTTTTGTTCGAGACTTGGGCGATGCGGCATATGTTGAATAGTAAAGCAGATGGATCAACCAAAGGAGGTCCCGGCCCGTGAAATTTCCACAGCAAGGTGAGTATGCCCCGTTTGTCGGCCCGTTCGATCCGTGTCCGCCCGTTCTGTGCAAGACTTATGTGCTTCCGCCAAACTTGTTTGTGCAATTTCAGCCCCCTGGTCTACCGCAATTCAGTCCAGATGAGGCGCTGACGAAGGGAACGCTATGGCCTTTGCTTTACAGCCCTTATGAGCCTAGAAGAAACCAGGGGGGAGGCGAATAGAATGGAGAATCCAAATCAGGGTCAGTCCCCATTCCAATTCCAGCAGCAAAATCAGCATGAGAGTGGACAGCAACAGCCGAATCCATATCAAAGCCCTTATTCAAATCCGTATCCATACCAGAACCAGTATCAGAACCAAACTCAGGGCTATAGTCAAGCCGGAAACCCGACCCAAGGCTGCACGCCCCAAACCAAGCCGGGGGATGCCCAGTTTTATGCGTTGCTGGAGAAGCTCCAAGCGGTGGATTTTGTGTTGGTGGAGCTGAATTTGTATCTGAATACGCACCCAGATGATTTACAGGCCATCGAGCAGTTCAATAAGCTGACGCAGGAAAGAACGGCGATTGCTAACGAGTATCAGATGCTATATGGGCCTTTACAAAATTTTGGTCGTGCCTATTCCAAGTATCCTTGGGAGTGGAGTCAATCCCCTTGGCCGTGGCAGGTCTAGGCAGGTACAACCTTTTAACAACCTTTTATAAAGGAGGGGACATGAATGTGGGTATATGAGAAGAAATTGCAATATCCCGTACGTGTCAGCAAATGTGATCCTCATATGGCCAAACTGCTTATGGAGCAGTATGGTGGAGCGGATGGCGAGCTGGCAGCGGCATTGCGCTATTTGAATCAGCGATATACGATTCCCGATAAGGTGATTGGTGTACTGAACGACATAGGCACGGAGGAATTTGCGCATCTCGAGATGATTGCGACTATGATTTATAAGCTGACCAAGGATGCGAGCGTGGAGCAAATGAAGGCTGCCGGTCTGGGTGAATATTATGCGGCACACGACCATGCGCTATATTATCAAAACGCTGCTGGAGTTCCTTTTACAGCGGCTTATATTCAAGCCAAAGGCGATCCTATTGCTGATCTATATGAGGACATAGCGGCAGAGGAAAAGGCTCGAGCTACATATCAGTGGCTGATTGATCTGACAGACGATGTGGATTTGCAAGATAGTCTGAAGTTTCTACGTGAACGTGAAATAATCCATTCGCTCCGTTTCCGTGAGTCAGTGGAAATTTTGAAGGGGGAAAGAGACCGGAAGAAAGTGTTCTGATAAAATGATATACGAGGTCTCTTGGTGAGCTTAAGCTTGCAGGAGACTTTTTTTCTTTTGAAGTAATCTAAGCTAATGAAATGGTCCTTCCCGAGGAGCAGCAATGGGCATTTATATATAAGAGGGGGTAAAAATAAAAGCCCCGAAAAATTGCAGGCTGTCCGCCGGGTATCGTGCCGAGCACATATCGGCATGATGACTAAGGTCGGCTACATTGAACGACCTTTCCCCGGCGCGTCTTTCTCATCCCTATTGCTTCAGTTGTGCGAAATACTTCTCGTTATATAAAACACTTGGATGAGTAGGGTGGTGCAACTGAGCTATGCGATGATGCGATTTTGCCTTTTCGATGTCACCGATTCGGTCGTAACACAGGCATAATTGCAAGTGTGGAAACCAGGTATAGTACGACGAATTGGTTAGGGCCATCACATCTTGTGGAGGCTCTATCAACGTTGCCTGGTGAAACCAGTAAATGGCTTGAGTATACTGTTCGTCTTCAATCAACAAATTGCCAAAGACACAGCAGAACTGGGCGCGTGGTACATCAAGGTTAAGTGTGCGAAGCAGAGCCATACGCTGCTCCTGTTTTTGACCCTGGTGGGCGTAGCAATCCGCTAGCTTAAAGCAAGCAGCAATCCGATCCTCAATCCATCCTTGATCGAGTCCCAGATAGTGCTCGTACTGCTGGATGGCTTCTAGTATGCGTCCGTTATCATATAGTTCATTTGCGAAGTAGTAGTGATCTCGCTCAGAAAATGCAGTGCCTTGCTCCCGATGCTTGAGATATATATGCAAATTACGATCAGTGTAGGCACGTGTCTTTTTATGAGTCACCGCTATATTACTGTGAAAGGTGCTGCCAGTCACATGCAGGAATTCGTGCACAAAGCCGATCCATCTGAATCTTCGATCACGCCGCACAATTCGGTTTCTTTTGAGCTTATACAACGGCTGTCCTTGTTCATCTACAGACAGCACATAATCCATCGTAATGCTGTCATAGGAGAGGGTGGCTTGTTTCTTCCAGTTGAGAAATGATATTCGGTCTTTTTCTTCCAGTATGTCATCAGCGTCCAGCCAAAATTGATATTCTTGCGTTGCCTGATCAAACGCATAATTGCGGGCTGCAGAGAAATCATCGCACCATTCAAAATGGTATACCCGAGCATTGAACGATGCAGCGACCTCTTGAGTACTGTCAGTGGAACCAGTATCTACGATAATGATTTCATCTACCAGGTCATGGACTGATTTCAGACAGGTATGAAGGGCTTCTTCTTCATTTTTGACAATCATACATAAGCTGACAGTTACCATGCTCTTTGTCCCTCCCAAAAAACTTGGTATAATCTCCATTTTATTAGGATAGCTTGCTCATTATGTAGTAATTCCGAGGGCTCGTTGAGAGGATGGTGATAATCATAAATTCAGTCTTGCTCTAATAAATTAGAAAATCAAAGTCTGATATGAGGGGGAGGAGATTGTGCGAAATTCGATATTATCAAGCGACCGGGAAATAAATTTGATGGCTAAATGTAGTTAGAAAACGGGTGGAAAACTGAAAAAGAGTAGTTGTTTGGATGGTAAGATTGTATTTTTGTATGGATGTCGTTTTCATTGATATTTCCAGGTGCAAGTCCATTCATACTACGCTCACTCCCATATCGCTCGGTTGCAATTATGGTATGCCTTAGGATATGGAGGGGGAACGGTTATGAGGCTTCTGCCTGATGGAGGCGTTGAATCATGCGTATACTAATCGGTAGCCCGGTGCACCAGAAACCGGAAATATTGTCTTTATTTCTTCAAGCTTTAGAGCGACTGGAGGCACCTGATGTGCTGCCCGATTATTTATTTGTCGATGATAATGACAATCCGACTTCAAGCCAATGGCTTGCCGATTTTTCCAATCGGCTGCCGGGCAGGGTTTTGCCCTTGTTAACAGGTCCACAGCAAGTGGAGAACCGAAGTGATGAGCACACTCATTATTGGCCGCCAGCTCTCGTCTGGAAAGTGGCCGACTTCAAAAATCGTCTTATTGATTATGCACTTCAGCATAATTATGACGCGCTGTTTTTAGTCGACTCAGACCTGATTCTCCATTCCCGTACCTTATGTAAGCTGGTGGAGGCGGAGAAGGATATTGTATCTGAGATTTTCTGGACACGCTGGCAGCCGGAGGGGCCTCTATTGCCTCAGGTGTGGGTTAGTGATGAATATAATTTGTTCCATCGTGAAGAAGGCGAAGTGTTGTCGGCAGAGGAGCGAGCACAACGCGAGTTGCATTTTATACACCAATTGCATGTTCCTGGTTTGTACGAAGTGGGGGGGCTAGGCGCTTGCACCCTAATCCGCAGACGTGCACTGGAAGCAGGGATTCACTTTGGTAAAATCAAAAACGTTTCCTATTGGGGAGAAGATCGACATTTCTGTATTCGGGCAGCTGCATTTGGATTTCCACTTTTTGTGGATACACACTATCCGGCGATGCATCTGTACCGGGAAGCGGACAGAATGAAGGCAGAGCAGCTACTATTCACCCTAAATTATTTTACAACGAGCGCTGTTCATACGGACCAATCAGAACATTTAGCATATCTAAATCACTCCGATACTTCTACTAACTCGCCTGCCTTGAATCCTTCTGCATCATCAAGTCCCTCTAAGTTCCCTGAACCTCCTGTTATACCGTATGACCTCCGTGAGTCAGCTGTCTTTGCCAAGTACACGGCAGATTCTTTTGTTATACCACAAACGTTCCCTGGTCCACGACAAAGTGAACTTCATACGCCGCCTGTCTCCAAACCCAAATTGACGCTGACCATGACGGTATACAATGAGGCAGATCGCAAACTCATTGACGTGTTGCGGAGTCATCGGGAATATATTGATGAAGCGGTCATTATTGATGATGGCAGTCAGGATGATAGCGGAGAGCTGTGCCGTGAGATCCTAAAGGGAATTCCATTGCGTTTAATACGCAATGAAACAGCTTCTTTTAGCAATGAATTGGAGCTGCGTAAGCAGCAGTGGAGAGAGACGTTGGCTTCTTTTCCGGAATGGATATTAAACATGGATGCTGACGAAATGTTCGAATCCCGTTTTGCTCAAGGGGTACATTCTTTGTTAGCGGGAACGAAAGCGGATACGATTTGTTTCAGGTTGTTTGATATGTGGAATTCCACGCATTACCGCGATGATGATTATTGGCAGGCTCATCAGTATTACCGTCCTTTTTTAATTCGATATAAGGAAGGGTTCTCTTATAAATGGAAGGAGCAGTCCTTGCACTGTGGGAGATTTCCCGAAAATGTGCTTGACCTTCCCAGTGAAATCAGCAACTACCGCATCCAGCATTGGGGATGGTGTACACCTGCTATCCGCATGGCCAAATTTCAGCGATATCAGTTGCTTGACCCAAGTGCTCGTTATGGCTGGAAAGAGCAATATGAATCTATTTTGGACCCGAACCCCCGACTCACGCTTTGGGTAGATCATGACAACATAAATGCAGAAAAAGAAACTGCACCAGAGTATGAAGCTACCCATGATGTGAACGCCATGGATGTTGCCGAGATTTCGAGTGTCCAGGTTATGAATAATTCCGATCTACAAATTAAAAGTGAGACAAAGGACGTACTTTATAGTAAATGTAAACTGTGTGGTTCGTCTGACACGGGAGTATTTCATAGCTATGAACGCTTTACCTTGATGGGATGCGGCTCCTGTGGCTTGGTTTTTCGTAATGATGTGGATCATATACAGCCAGAGGATATGATTGCAGAGATTTATAATGCCGATTGGGTTGCTATGCGGGATAGTGCAATAGCGTCAACTTATGGGGATCATGCCCTTTTTGGACTCATGCTACTGGATATGTTCAGTTCCGGTAAAGGAAAATTGCTTGAGATTGGATCAGGTACCGGAGAATTTATCCATGCTGCCCTTCAAGCCGGCTGGGATGCAGTGGGCATTGAACCTTCCATAGACTCGCGTGCTTACGCCAAACACAAATATGACGTGGACTTATTGCCGGGTTACTGGAACGGTGAAACCGAAGAAGATACTCAAACCGATGAAGCATGTGATATACAGGAATTGAATGAAGCACAAGAAATACAAGAAGCAGAAGAAGATACTGAATTACCACTGGATCACAAATACGAGGCCGTAGCATGCTGGCATGTGCTGGAGCATATTGCGGACCCTGTTACATTTTTGACAGATTTACGCGAACAGCTTCAACCTGACGGGACGTTATATATTACGGTGCCCAACAAAAACTCGTTCACCAATGAGGCTTATGGCGTTTATTCACCTTTATTTACGGAGGAAGATCATTTATATCATTATTCTGAGCATACGCTGGCGCTCTTACTGGAAAAGTCTGGGTTGCGCTCGATGGCTATGTTCACCCGCCAGCTTCCCTCTGGTTTGGATGCCTTGCTGCAAGCCCATCCTTTGTACGGTGATCTTGCCTTTACGGAGCAAATGGGATTGCTGGCTAAACTTCAAGGCGAGAAACGGGGTCATGAACTGTGCTGTGTCGCAAGAGTAATTTAATCATTTCCAAAAGGAGGCAGTATCCATGAACATGTCCGACCCGTATCTGTCTCGCTTTTTTGTATATTCTGATCCCAACTCCTCCAGCATGATTTACAGACTCCCCCAAAGCTGGTGGAGTCGCCCCTATGAGTATGAGTGGTGTCTTCAATTTATGTCCGGTCAAGATACGGTGCTAGACGCAGCATGTGGAATCCCACATCCATTCAAATTTGAGTTGGCCCGCCGTTGCGCTCAAGTCTATGCCTGCGATCTGGATATACGGATCGTTTCCGTGGATGCCATTTTGGCCGAGGTGCGGCGGGATATCGGAGAGGAGGCAGCCGAGCGCATTCAGGAGATTTTACCGGTTCGGCTCCACTCCGCACATGCCAATCTGACGGCTCTGCCCTATGAGGATGCCAGTTTTGACAAAATTGTATGTATTTCAGTGCTGGAGCATTTAACACCTGACGAATCTTTGGCAGCTTTACGTGAATTTCACCGGACCTTACGCGATGACGGAATGCTTCTGCTGACGTTTGATTACCCTACAGTGAACCTATCGGCGATGGAGCAATGGATAGAGCAGACGGGATTCTCGTATTGGAATGGTGTGGATCGCAAGCTTCCAAGGGGTGCTTTACACACGGATATGTGGGGCGGTTTGCATTGTTTCAGGACTGTTTTAAAAAAATATAAGAGTTAGCGGTATGCGCAATGAGGTTTACACGGACCTCTCTTATTGCTTATCATGAGAGGGGTTAGAGTTGTAAACCTACATAGGAAAGGAATGACTGATAACTACATGAACAATGCACCTGTGTTGAAGAAACCTGAGGCAATGGTATTTGATATGGACGGTACACTTTTTCAGACGGAGACGCTATTGCTTCCTGCGTACCACAAGCTGTTTGATACGCTGCGCGCCGAAGGGCTTTATGAAGGAGAGACTCCTCCCGAGGAGCTTATTTTGAATAGTTTAGGCATGCTGCTGGATGAAATCTGGAGAAGAGTGATGCCGGAAGCTAGCGAAGCTGCCCATAGAAGAGCGGACGAGCTGCTGCTTCAGCTGGAACTGGAGGGATTGAAGAGCGGAAGTCATGCCCTGTATCCACATGTAAAGGAAACACTCCAGGCCCTTCATGAGCAAGGTGTCCGATTGTTCGTAGCTAGTAACGGACTGGAGGACTATGTAAAGGGGATCGCTGCTGCGTATGAAATGGTTCCCATTTTTGAAGGACTGTACAGCGCTGGGGAGTACAGCACGCTCTCCAAAGTGAAATTACTGGAAATTCTGTTGAGCAAGCACGATATTTCGAACGTATGGATGGTAGGAGATCGTTCCTCAGATGTGGAAGCAGGCAAAAAGAACGGACAGACGGTGATCGGTTGCGCTTATGCTGGATTTGGTGTGAACGATGAGTTGAAGGGGTCCGATGCGATTATTACAGACTTTACGCAACTGCTTACACTTTATAAAAACGCTGAGTAACTGTGAAACACAGGTTATTGGTTATAAATAGGCTCGACGCACCATATAATTAAACATGCTGGTACTGTCGGGCAGATGAAAAAAGGAAAGGAAGGCAGCCACTTTACGTGGAGCCTTCCTTTGTCTTATTCTCTGTCTTATTCTCTGCTTTATCTTCTGTTTTATCTTCTGCTTTGTGGTCAGTCTGAGGCTTTGGATTAATTTGTGTGTGGTAGACCCACAAGGCATATTCCATGGGCTTGGCGATGGAGCGGCGATAGGTTTCTTTTTCGCCAATACGTGAAAAGACCTCACGGGCTGGCTTCGGGTTGACTTCCAGCACGTATATATGACCGTGTTTATTAATTGCCAAATCGAGTGCAAGCTCACATAATGCTCCGTAGCTTTCTTCCAGATACGCAGCGATGTCCAGTCCGAGTTTTTCCCCTTGCTTGATGATTTTCTCTCTATGGCTTTCATCACGAATCCATTGCGTTAGCAATTGGCTCATCGGTACCGCCTTGCCTCCACCATGCAGGTTGGAAGTGACACTCCGATGCGCCCCGATTCGCCCGGCGCATCCGGTTAGCTCCCATACTCCTTGGCTATTTTTCTGTACCAGCATACGGTAATCATGGACTCTGCCATTCGGCAACTGCACAGGAATGCCTTCCTGAACAATGTAGTTATCCATGTTCCAGCTGCTCAGACGCGGCTCCAGACGGTCTAGACGTACCCGCTGCTGGGGAATAATATGGCGTTTGCGATTGCGGCCCTCAATCAGATACAGGCCTCCTTGCTTGTTAACAGGTTCAATACGTAAAATACCTCGGCCTCCCGTACCGTTAATCGGCTTGAGGTAGACTAGTGAATTCTGTTTGAGCATCCGTTTGACACTATGAAATCCACTGAACAGCTCTGTTGCAGGCAAATGGGGGCGAAAGGCAGACCTTCTCGCAAGCTGCTGATGAATGACCCATTTGTTACTCAGCGGTCGGTTTAAATATACAAGGTCTGTGTATTGCAATCGGAACTGCTTCAACTGACGATATCGCTCACTGCGCTGTACCCGGCAACGGTCGAAAATCATATCTGGGAACTCTCGCCACTTTCGGCTCCATTTGCCGCTGTGTGGATCATAGATTTGGGCAAGGAGCAGCCTGCGATCCTTATGGACATCCGCAGGAGTGAATACATACATATCCAGTCCCAGCCGTTTCCCTTCTGCAATCATGCGCTCATATATGTCGCGTTCCTCCAATTGCTTCTTGTTGTTCAAATACAAAGTCATGATGCCTAGGACAGGTTTTGGCACAGCATTCCACCTTCCTCTGCCGTCTGCTTATCTTGGGATAACTCTCCGTGAAATATCAGCGTGGGTTTCCCGGTCGGTCCAGTCGTCATTTCATGCGCAATAAGCCCAGCGCGGAAACAGGTTTTGAGACTGGACATATTGTCGGCGGCTACGCTGCACGTCAGACGGCGCAGCTGTTTGAGCTGGGCGGACAGCAGTCTAGCGCCCAGTCTGCGGCCCCGGTAAAGCGGACGAACAATTACGATGCAAGCATCCTCCCCGTAATTCAGAGCGAGGGAAAATCCGGCAATCCGCAGCCCCTTCTCCGTGCGCACAAATGCGCACAGGAGGGAGGAGCCAGGGGTGTTCAATTGCTCGGGCGTTAAAACGGCCAACTGCCGCAGAGCATTACGAGTAATGCGCATGCCCCCTGAGCTGCGGGCCAAAAACAGCAACTGTCGTCGTCTTAGCAGCCAGCTCCGGGCAGGCAAATGTTGAACATCGCTAATTTGCGGCATGATTCCACTTCCTTGATCATGATTTCATTCGTCCGGCCAAAAAGGAGCTGTACTGGAATATGCGTCTAAGCGACTTTTGGCGGATTTCCGGCTCGTCAAATTTCATCGGTTTGGCATTGGCCTCAAAAAACCAGAGGGTTCCGAGCGTATCCACGCCCAAATCCATGGACATTTCGCCATGAGAAAGACCGGATGCGCGTTCAATTTGACGTGCAATCTGTATGGCTGTACTTTTAACTTTGTTCAGTAGATCCGTGCTGTCCTCAGGCCCAAACAGTGAGGACAGTAGCTTGAAAGGGTCCTCTACACTCCCGCCACGCGGGACATGTGTGGTAATGCTCCCCTTACCGGCCAGTCTGGCACCGACTCCGGTGATACTCCAGGAGCCACGGATATTTTTTTGTACCAGGATACGCAGATCGAAGGGTTTTTTCTGATAGGTTGCCAGATCGATACCCTGTTGAATGATATAAGGTGAGTTGCCTGCTTCCCGGCGGATACGTCCCCACAGCCGGGATAGCGATACAGATCTGTAGGTTACACTTTTTTTGTCATGCTGAATGGTCAGTCTGTAAGCCATTAGATGGTCTGGGAGGAATTTAAGAATCATAATCCCCTTTCCGGCCTTACCGTTTTCCGGCTTGAGATACAGGTATGGATACGTAGACAGCATTTTTCCTAAGGAAGACAGGTTGCTTAACCGTTTGGTTGCCGGAACAAGCTGACGAGTGGTTTCCGAGGTACGCAACCACTTGAACAGTTCCCATTTGTTAAAAAAGCCTGGATTGTACAGCTCAATGCCCGAGGCATGTGAAATTTCATCCAACTTTGTGCGCACAGAGGTTTTAAGTTCATAATTACGGTTGGGGATGCGATTATAAATGACCTGTGGAGGTGGGAAATCCTGTTCCTCCCACGTCTGTAAGCTCTTGTTGAAGACATAGCCCTTAATCGTCTCATCTGCCAGTTTCAGGTCCCTGACGGTAACAATGTACACCTGATATCCCATCCGTGTTCCCGTTTCAAGAATATCCCTGAAATTGCGCTGATTGCCCTTGAAAAATTGCCCTTCGTCGTGCACTGTCAATACAGCAACGACTGGCTTATGCTCCGCCCGGGTATTCATAGTTCCTCTTTTCTGCGGAATTTACTGAGGTAAAGACAGTGGTCCAAAATATGCTCCACGGATGCTTTACCCTCCGCACGCAACGATGGATGCTGAAAAATGGATCGGCCTGGCTTGGAGTTGGCTTCAAACATCCATACCTTTTCATCCTGATCAATGCCCAGATCAAAACCGATTTCACCCAATAGATGCTGGTGATGGTGTTCAATGGCTTCAGCGAGTGTAACTGCTACGTTCTTGGCACGTTGAAGCACTTCACCCGCCCGGTCTCCGAATACCCGGTTCAACGCCTGTTCAGGTGTCATAAGAGAACCGCCATTTTTGATATGGGTTGTGACACTGCCACGTCCGGCTTTTTTGGCTCCAATGCCGACGACGACCCACTGATTATTTCCATTTTTATGCATGTGAAACCGGAAATCAATCGGGCAATTGTCAATCTCGATCAGCTGGATACCCTGTTGAATGACATAACCCTTTAACATCTGTCCCTGATTGGAGTGAAGCATCCTGAGCATGGAATTAAAAGAGGCGAATTTTAGCAATACATTGCTACTTTTCTTACGGTACCTCACATAATATCCTTGCTTGGGAACATGGGACAGACGATAGATTCCTTTACCGAGACTGCCTCCACTTGGCTTGTAATAAGCAAATTGATGTCGCTCCAGCATACCTCGGATACGTTCAGAGCTGGGATTCATATATGATTCAGGGACATAGCGGTTAACATCTGGGTTATTCTCCAGCAGATTATAGATATCGGACTTATTGAAAAAGCTCCAGTTAAAAAAGGGAATTCGTTTGCGGGAAAAGCGTTCGCGTAGTTGATTGATCGCCGGGGAAAAATCAGAGCGACGGCTCGGCAAACGGTTATAGATCACGTCCGGCAAAGGTACAAGTTTACGTGTGAATTCCCCGCTGGATGACAGAAAATAGCCGTTAATCGTATCATTTTGCCAGTTGATATCCCGAGGGGTGAAGGCAAAAATATAAGATTTTTTGCTGCCTTCCCTCAGCAGTTGCTTAATAAAGCCTGTGCGCGATCCGAAAGGGCGAGTGGTGGAGGTGGTACCGTCAGACAGCACGCCAATCAACGGCCCTAGCTGTATATCACCATCCAGATTCCGCAAATAGATGGCCCCGCTTTTGGGAACACGGATTGCATTACGTAAGCCGGAGGTCAAGTATAGATGGCGTCCCGCCTTCTGAATTGGTTTTACTGTAGCGGGAATCTGATCCTTACCGAGCCGCAGACGAACGGACTTGGCTCCGGATAATTTAAGGCTTTTCAACAAGGCAGTGGATATATACGCCACCTTGTCGGGCTGCTGTGAGAAATGCACATTGCAATGCGTTAAACTCATCTGTTTATCCTCCTATACCGTATGTTCAAGGGAGGCGCCCGCGCCCTTTGGCCCTGTCGCTTTGGAATGGGTCATTAAATATCGAGCATATTCGAGCGGGCGGTTGACCGACTGGAAAGCGCACTCCGGCTGACGGGTCTGAAAAAAGGCGGCCCGACCAGGTCGGGAATTAACCTCCAATAGCCAGATGTTCCCGCTCTGGTCAATACCGTAATCAATTCCCAACTCGCCAAGGCGGCCATAACGTTCCTCAAGCGCCCTGGTAATGGTCGAGGACAGCGCCCTCATCTGCCCGATGATGAGACGCGTGGTGTCCGCGCCAAATTGTTCACGAAGGTATGGCTCAGCCGGATGGGCTTCGCCCCCACCGTGCAGATTAGAAGTCAGAGTTCCTTTTCTGCCTTCTCTTACAGCAAAGCCCGTCAGGCGCCAATGGCCGTTGCCATCCTTTTGCATGAGTGCGCGAACATCAAAGGGATGATTGCTTTGGCTTGTTAATTTCAAATAAGGCTGCACGATATAAGCGCGTTTGTGTGCAATTCCGTGGATCCATGACAATCCTGCATCCAATTCGGGAAACAAACGCCGGAACGGACGGTTACGGGAGTCTCTACCCTGTACAAGTAGTCCCTGGCCTCCTTCTGCCAGCCGGAGATACAGTGTGCTCTTGCCATGTGTTCCGGTCTGTGGCTTCATAAACAGCTCCGAATGGCGTCCTAGCCATTCCACAAGCTGGGCCGTGTCCCGGTAAGGCGCCGTAGGCGGCACAAAAGGACGTACTTTATCTACCGCATGCAAAGCGCGATACACCTGCCATTTGCCAGGTAAGTTACGCGACCAGTAGATGAGCTTGCGCGAATTTTGCTCCGCCATGTCTTCCAGTGTGCGCCTGACATTCTGGCTCTCGTGGACATGGAGACAGCGGTTATACACAATATCCGGCAACGGAAAGCGGCCGGATGTCCATACTCCGTTACGATAAACATAACCTCGTATGGAGTGATCTTCAGGTGAAACTCCTTCGACGGTAAACGCCATTACGCTAAGATCAGAGCGCCTGCCCAACAGACTTAGCCTGCGGCAAAAATCGGCTTCGGTAATAGGGGGAGTGGCGGCCTGATTCCGGCTAACAAGCACGCCCAGCGTGCCTGGCACAACAAGAGACACCGACAACAGCTCCTTTGGCAGCCAGACTCTGGAAGAGATGAATTCATTTGAAGCCGGCTGAATAACAGCAGTATTCAATCATTTTTTTAACGGACGGGCGAGTTTTCTGATCATTTAACGGCGTGTTGTCATTCTTCGATGGCTTCGAATTGACCTCCAGCAACCAGATGCGCCCCGTGCTGTCTATTGCCAGATCAATACCAAATTCTGCGAAATGGGCGGGAATTGCTTTTTCTACTCCGCTTGCGATATCCAGTGCTGCTGTTTTGAGAGAGGTATGCCCATTCGATTTAACGGTTGCGGGCAGCGTGGTCTTGGCAAGTGCTTCCTTGACAGTACTCAGCGTGCCGCCTCTTGCCAGATTGGACACAAAGTGGCTTCCTCCGGCGATCCGAGCGACAATGGATGTTACGGTCCAGGTTCCGGACGAATTTTTCTGTACAAGCGCACGAAAGTCGACCGGACGCTTACCGTGATCAATCAAGGTAAGTCCCTGTTGGAGTTGAAAGCGTGTTGTTTTCATTTTTCCCGCCAAGCTTTTGTACAGCTTATCGACGTTGGCATACGTTTGCTTGCGGGGTGTGCCTGCTGTTGTGGATAGCACCGAAAAGGTGCCATCGGTTTGCTTGTTAATGCGCATTATGCCTTTACCCAGGCTTCCGCGCACTGGCTTGAGAAAAACAGCGGGATACTGGTTGCACATTTTTTTGAAAACAACAAAAGTTTGCAGCAAGTGGGACTCGGGTAAATACTTGCGCAGGGAAGAATTTGATTTAAGCGCATCAAATACTTCATTCTTATCCAAAAACTTTTCGTTAAAAATGGTCGTGCCGTACTGCGATTTTACTTCTTTCATGAAATGCTGTACGCTAGTTCTGTTCTCGAGTTTACGGGAGGTAAGACGATTATTGACGACATCGCCGGCGGGCATGACCGTCTTTTTCCAGCCTCCGTCATACACCCATCCCTGAACTCGCCCGGGCTGACTTCCGATATGCTCCGGGGTGAAGAAATACACATATGCTCCTTGTCTGCGGCATTCCCCGACTAGTTCACGGCAGAACAGGGTGATCGACCCGAAAGGCTTGTCGGGCTGTTCGGGATAGTCCCGACTGACCAGCACGCTAATAAGTGGGCCCACTCGAAGTGTCCGGCGACCTCGGCTGTAGGTTACTCGCAGATCACAATTGGCATGAAGCCCCATTTTTCGGGCTAGCACGCTTCCCACACGTAGGCCGCTATAGCGGGGCACCGATATGACGGTAACCTCTTGGCGGAACGAACCGAAGGCGAGCTGAACGGGGTGGCCAGCGGATATTTTCCATTTGCGAAGCAAGGACTCGCCGACCATGAGTACGTCATCCTGCAAGATGCCCGATCCGATGATTTGAATCGTTGTTTTTTTGATGGACATCGTGGATCTCCTTCCGGGCAGCAACTTGATGTCTTGAAAGTAACGGGAAACGTGAATGGGCTGTAATAGCACTGATTCATCATATGAGGACATATATCCCTTGGTGATTGACGGACAATGTGAAATGTTGACACTAAACTTGTATTGGAGGAATAAACAATCATGAACATCTACGACAAAGCCCATGATTTAGCGAAAGCATTGAAGGAAAGCAAAGAGGTAGAGGAAATTACGTCAGCGATGAAGCTGATCGAAACCGATCCAGAAGCCAAGAAAATGCTCGACGATTTCCGTGAACGCCAAATGGAAGTACAACAACGCATGATGAGCGGCGATATGCCAGCACAGGAAGAGATGGAAAAGATGGAGAAGCTGTTCGAGGTGTTAAGTTTGAATCTCAACATCCGTCGCCTGTTCGACGCTGAACGTCGCCTGAGCGTGATTATTGAGGACGTTAACAAAATTATTGCAGACAGCCTTCAAGATTTGTACGGTTCATCTCTGTAAGTTTGTCTCATATTCCTTCCTGTCCTCTCATAGACTAGATACATAGAGTCACAGGGAGAGGAAGGGATACGATTGGGTTCTTTTAAAAGATGGAAACATGGTTTGTATACACTGATTGCGCTGGCTATGGTCTTGGTCGCGTTACCACGCATCTCGCTTGCAGGCGGTTTGAACTGGGTCAACGGCTTTGGGATAGTATGGGTACTTTTTGCGCTGCTAGTCATCGGAGCGAACATGCATTTTTTGCTGGGTGTGGATGAGGAAAAGCGCAAAACGCTGGAGCGTGTACGGCGGGCCAAAATGCAGCAGTGGCAGATGAAATGGGATGAAAAAGCTGACAAAGGCAGCATGCAGTGAGTTTTTTTTCAGCTTGTCTTGGGCTGGCCTACCAGATTACAAATCAATCATAGTAAGAAGCGGTCCTTGTGAAGAGGGGATCGCTTTTTTGCTATTTCCGAAGCAGAGAACTCAAAATGAACAAAGGTCTAAAATAAAGGGTTTTTGTGCTATAATAGATACAGAATGATACAGATTGAACGTTGGGGGTGTAACAGAGTTGGACGGGCTAGATGAAACAGTTACGAAGCATGAGCAGCTATTGCGACATATCGAGCAGTTGAAAATAGGCTCCAAAATTTCTGTGCGCAGGTTGGCTAAAGAAATGAGCGTCAGCGAAGGAACGGCCTATCGGGCCGTGAAGGAAGCTGAAAACCTAGGAATTGTCATTACCAAGGAACGGATCGGAACAGTACGAGTGGAGAAGCGCCCGCGCGGCTTGTCCGAGCAGCTGACCTTTGCAGATGTCGTGAATATTGTAGAGGGACATGTGCTGGGCGGAAGTGAGGGGCTGGAGAAGCCTTTGCACAAGTATGTGATCGGAGCGATGCGCGAGGAAGCTATGGCTCGTTATATTGACGCAGGTAGTTTGCTGATCGTAGGTAACCGTGAGGATGCGCATTCACTTGCATTGGAGCAGGGGGCAGGTGTGCTGATTACAGGGGGCTTCGGTACGAGCCGAGAGGTTAAGCAGCTCGCAGACAAGATCAGTCTGCCAATTATTTCCTCACGCCATGATACTTTTACAGTGGCATCTATGATTAATAGAGCCATATTTGACCGCTTGATCAAAAAGAAAATTATGCTGATTGAAGATATTGCGGCAGGCAAACCGAAAACGTTGACCTTGAAAATCAACAGCACACTTACCGAGTTTGAAGAACTTTCGGTGACGACCGGACATCATCATTTTGCAATCGTGGATGAATGGAATCGTTTAATTGGTATCGTCAGCCGCAAAGATGTGGAGGGGCTTCAACCTGAGCACACGATGGATAAATGTCTGATCCGCAATCCGATAACGGTCACCTACCAGACCTCGCTGGCTTCAGCCGCGCAAATGATGGCGTGGGAAGGTGTGGATTATTTGCCGGTCGTGGACCGCAACCGCAAGCTGCTCGGGTCCGTTACACGGCGTGAGGTGCTGGAGGCGCTGCGTAACGCCCAAAAGCAGCCGCAACTTGGCGAGACGTTCGACCAGCTGATCTGGAACGGGTTTGCTGAGGAGCGTAATGAGGACGGATCGTTATTTTTTCGCGGGTTTATCATTCCGCAAATGGCGACCAATTTAGGTACGATCTCGGAAGGCGTACTGGTCAACGTGATGACACAAGCGGGCTACCGGGCAGCTAGAGACATGAGCGGCAAAGATTATGTGCTGGACAATTTGACGACATATTTTATTAGACCCGTACAGATAGAAGATGCTGTCGTTCTTCGTCCGATGCTGCTCGAGATGAGTCGCCGCACCTGCAAGCTAGAAATTGCAATTTCACGGGAAAATCATTTGGTATGCAAAGCAGTGATGACGCTTCATTCCATTGAACATGGTTAGTCTACAATGGATCGGAGTAAGGTGTGAAGTCGAATAGATCGACTAGTGGCTTTCAGGCAATCTTTCTTTTGCTTCCAGCCAAATTTGCAGCACGCCTTCCATTACAAGCATCGTTTTGACCTGGATCGTATACTCCTTGTCACGAACGGTGTATTTTTTTTGGTGCAGCAACATACGTACCAGCTTGCTGTCAGAGTCAATCTCGAACATATCTCTGCCACGCAGCACCTCCAGATCACGACTGACACGGCGAAGAAGTTCCTTCAGGTTGATAGGATCAATTTTTTCGGCCGAAGCTTCCTCCGCGATCAGCTTGATTTCTTTGACAACGGTTTGGCGCTTGCTGTATTTGCGCAATGTTTTGTTGTCCTCCTCGGCTTGCTGGAGCTGGAATTGAAGATCCTGGTTGTTCGTCCATAGCTGATTGAAGCTGGCATGCCAGATGACGTTGTAGATGATGCCTCCCGTAATCATACCCAGTACAAAGACGGAGGACAATTGCATAAAAGGACGCAGGCGCTCAAAAGGGGGAACTCTCATAGTCGTTTCACCTCACGGTCGTCCGTTGCCGCATACCCACTTGACCAGCTCTGCACCCATATGAGCGCCTAAAAAGGCGAAAATCAAATACAATATCTGCTTAATGGCAGGTGACAAATTACCATCCAACATATTGCTTTCAATGACCCGAATCGGGTCCATCGTCCCCCCCACAGCGGCGGCAAGCGCCCATATTTTAATTCTTCCGGCAACCTCTAGCATCGTCTGGGTGGGCGGCTGAAGCGATACCACAGCTCCCATTCCGCCGAGCATGGCTCCCCCGAGCACGATGCCGAAGGCAATGAAGAAGTCGAGAATCGCTTTGGATATAAAAGTGCTCATGCTCTTTTCCTCCTTAGGTATACGAATCAAGACCGCGCTTGTCCGCCGAGGTCTGTACTTTTATTCTATGGGCGCTACTAACGCGGATATGATAAAATAGTTTGAAGAAAATCAAGCGGTGAAAGGAAGAGAAGCGCATGAGTTCATTTGTGCATTTGCATGTTCATAGCGAGTACAGCCTGCTGGACGGCGCGGCTCGTACCGCGGAGTTGGTCAAACAGGCATCAGCTTATGGAATGAAGGCGCTGGCCCTTACAGATCACGGGGTCATGTACGGTGCCATTCCTTTTTATAGAGCGTGTGTAGAGAACGGCATTAAGCCGATTATTGGGTGTGAGGCCTATATGACGGCAGGATCGCGCAAGGAGCGTGGCAGCCGCAAGGATCAGCCCATATATCATTTAATTTTGCTCGCCAAAAATAAAACAGGCTATCAAAATCTGATGAAGCTGTGCTCCATCGGCCATTTGGAGGGCTTTCACTATAAGCCGCGCATCGACATGGAGGCTTTGGCTGCTCATCACGAAGGCATCATATGCCTGAGCGCTTGTTTGGGCGGTGAAGTGCCGCAGCATTTACTGCATGGTCGGGAAGCCGAGGCACGACGAGCAGCGGAACGATATCGTAACATTTTTGGCGATGATTTTTATCTGGAACTCCAGGATCATGGTCTTTCGGAGCAAAAACGTGTAAATCCTCTCTTGATCGCACTGGCGAAGGAACTGGATATTCCACTGGTCGCGACGAATGACGTGCATTACTTGACTGAGCCAGATGCGGACGTGCAGGATGTTCTGATCTGTATCGGGACAGGAAAGACAGTTGACGATGAGGAGCGTTTGCGTATACCAACACGTCAGTTGTATCTGAAAAGTCAGGAGGATATGGCTCGTTTATTCCCGCATGTGGCAGAAGCCATCGCCAACACGGTGCGTATTTCTGAAAAATGCGAACTGGAGCTGGAATTCGGTCAATCCATTTTACCTGAATATCGCCCGCTGCCGGAAGGAATGACCTCTTCGTCCTATTTACGCAATCTGTGCGTGCAAGGGCTGGAGCGTCGCTATGGAAGCGATTCCGGATGGAAGCAGCCGGAGGAACGGGAAAGGCTGAACCAACGGCTAAACTATGAGTTGAATACCATTGACAGTATGGGTTTCAGCGATTATTTCCTGATTGTATGGGATTTTATTGCCTTCGCACATAAGCATAAGATTGCAACGGGACCAGGGCGTGGTTCCTCAGCAGGCAGTTTGGTTGCCTATGTGCTTAACATCACGAATGTCGATCCGATGAAATACAATCTTCTCTTTGAACGGTTTCTGAATCCCGAACGAATTAGTATGCCGGATATAGATATCGATTTTAGTGATGAGCGGCGTGACGAGGTTATTGACTATGTAGTACAGAAGTATGGAAATGAGCATGTAGCGCAAATTATTACCTTTGGAACGCTGGCGGCAAGAGCCGCTGTCCGTGACGTCGGCCGTGTATTGAACGTGCCGTATGGCGAGGTGGACAAGGCAGCCAAGCTGATTCCGGCGCAGCTAGGTATTAATATCCGTCATGCGCTAGAAATTACCCCGGAGCTGAAAACGCTATATGAAACGAAGCCCAAGACACGTGAACTGTTGGATATGGCGATCAAGGTTGAAGGAATGCCTCGTCATGCTTCGACACATGCAGCGGGTGTTGTCATTTCGCGGACTCCATTGACCGATGCGGTTCCGCTGCAAGAGGGGAGCGAAGGAGTGCCTTTGACGCAGTACTCGATGGAAAATCTAGAGCGCATTGGTTTGCTTAAAATGGATTTCCTTGGGCTGCGTACGCTCTCCATTATTGAACGGTGCATACACTGGATTGCGGAAGAGCATGGAGACACGCCTGATTTTAGCCGTATTCCCGATAACGATCCCCATACCTATGACTTGCTGGGCAAAGGAGATACAGGAGGTGTATTCCAGCTGGAGTCGGCCGGTGTACGCCGGGTACTCAAGGATTTGAAGCCGAGTGTATTTGAGGATATCATTTCTGTCCTGGCTTTGTATCGTCCGGGTCCAATGGGTTTTATTCCTAACTTTATACAGGCCAAGCATGGTCAGATCGAGATTTCTTATCCGCATCCTGACTTGGAACCGATCTTAAAGGATACGTACGGTATTATTGTGTATCAGGAGCAAATCATGCAGATTGCTTCGCGCATGGCGGGCTTTTCCCTGGGAGAAGCCGATCTGTTGCGCCGGGCTGTGTCCAAGAAAAAGCGCGAAGTGCTGGATCTGGAGCGCGGACATTTTGTTGAAGGCAGTATCAAGCAGGGATACACGGAGGAGGAGGCCGGCAGGGTTTACGATATGATTGTTCGTTTTGCTGACTACGGCTTCCCGCGTGCTCATGCAGCTGCTTATGGTGTGCTAGCATTTCAGACGGCTTATCTAAAGGCACATTATCCAGTACAATTCATGGCTTCAATGCTGACGGCGGTGATGGGAAGTCATCGGAAAGTGGCTGAATATGTCGTCGAATGCCGTCGTATGGATATCGCAGTGTTGCCGCCTGATGTAAATGAAAGCAGGGTGCTGTTTACTCCATTACAGCAAGGAAGCATCCGTTTCGGCCTGGCTGCAATTAAAAATGTTGGCACACAGGCGATGGAGAGCATTCTCGCTGTTCGCAAGGAACGGCCTTTCGACAGCCTGCTCGATTTTTGTCGACGTGTCGATTTGCGAGTATGTAATAAGAGAGTAATTGAATCGCTTATTCAGGCAGGGGCCTTTGACTCATTGACGGGTCATCGGGCACAGTTGCTTGCCATGCTGGATGAAACGGTGGATGCAGCCGTCAAGTGGCGCAAGGAACGGGATGACTTGCAAATTGATATGTTTGGTTTTGTGGAAATGCCCAATTGGGATATCGAATACCCCAATGTACCCAAATTCAGTGCCAGCCAGCAGTTAGAGCTGGAACGTGAACTGCTGGGACTGTATTTATCCGGGCATCCGTTGGATGATTTTGAGTCGCTTTTGGAAAACAGCGAGGCGGATCGTCTGATGGAGCTGGGCGATGTGCCAGATGAAACGGTTGTTGTGACCGCAGGCATGGTAGTGTCACTCAAAACGATTACGACCAAGCAGGGTAAGGCTATGGCCTTCATTGAGCTGGAGGATCAGATTGAGCGCTGTGAGGTTGTGTTGTTTCCTGAGGTGTGGAAGCGGAGCCAGCAGTGGATTGAAAAGGGGGCTTTGCTTACGCTTCGAGCCAAGATGCAGCAGCAGGACGAGCACTTCAAGCTCCTTGCGGATGAGACCGCCCCGCTGGCGGAAGACTCGCTGGCACGGCTCCTCCAGCGCCGACGTGCCAGTACGCGCTCGTCCGCCGCAGCTGGAGCATCCTTACCAGCTGCTGGTTCTGCCGCTGGCGGCCCAGGCGGGAGCGCGTCGCGTGTGTCGTCCCCGCCTTCGGCAGCCACTGCATCTGCTTCGCCTCAATCGAAGGCGGATCGCCCCGTGGCGGCGGCTTCACCGCGCGGAGTCGAAGCGGCTCGCGGTGAGCAGGTGCCGGTCCCGCGCAGCGCGGAGCCGACCACTCGTCAGCGGGTGTTTGTCAAGATCACCCGCCAGGCTGAGGAGGACGCCAGCTTGTTGGTCAGTCTCAAGGCGCTGCTACAGGAGCATCCCGGTGCTATGCCTACCGTACTTTTTTATGAGAGCAACCAGCGTCTGCTGGCGTTGAGCGATGCTTACAGTATTAAGCCCTCTCCTCAGCTTTTTGATCAAATGGAGTCGATGTTGGGTGAAGGCACGGTGAAAGTCAAATAATAGGTACACAGTACCCGCCCTTATTGTAACGGTTTAATGAACATTTTCCTTCCCTCCCGCATACACTTGGAAAACTGGCGGAACAGGGGTTCAACACGCACCCTGCACCATAAGGTCCCGCACGGTGAAAGAATTGAACTGCACGGTGAAAGCGGGAGGGAAATTATGTCCTATGAATATGCAGAAACTTTGCTAAATCGCAGAGGCATTCGTATCGAGTCCATTGCGGACATTGTTTTTCAGCTTCAGCTAAAATATTATCCTCATTTGACGATGGAAGAATGTATAGACAGTGTCAAAGCGGTTTTGCAAAAGCGCGAGGTTCAATATACCTTGCTCACAGGCATTGCGCTCGATGAATTGGCTGAAAAAAAACTTCTCCCTCAGCCGCTGCAAGCCATTATGGAGGCAGACGAACCGCTGTACGGAGTGGACGAGACACTAGCTCTTGGAATTACGAGTGTGTACGGCATGATTGGCTTAACCAGTTTTGGTTATCTGGATAAGGAAAAGACGGGGATTATCGAACAGCTGAACCAAAAAGGCAGTGGTATTCATGTGTTTTTAGACGATCTTGTCGCCGGACTGGCTGCCGCTGCTTCTTCGCGAATTGCACATCGGAGTCTCCATGCCAAGCATTATCCTGCATCATTGGATGCTTAGTTGACCTGTGTAAACAGAGTTGATGATTTTCTAGGCCCTCCGACGGAACTTAAATGATCAGGAGGGCTTTTGTTGCGGGAAAAAAGTAAGGTATGTTATCATGAGTCTATTATATGGGCTCAAAACTTGAGGCTTAGGGGGTAGAAACAAGGCATGTGGACGGTGATTTATATTGCACCGACGGCCAGACTGGCTGACATGATTAAGCTCAAACTGTCTGAAGAAGGTTTTATGGTGCAGGCCCGGGCCATCAGCGCATCCAAGCAACAGTTTGAGATACTTGTGCCTTCGGGTGAAGTCGAAGAAATTCAGGAAGTGCTTAATTCGATTTTGCGCCCTTGAGTCCGGAACGGCGGAAGTGATACAGCAGCATGAGTGGAACAAAGGATGCACGATCGGCGGTAATGTTTTAGGAACAGGCGTTGACGTGTGTATGAACATAATGCTTAGAGGTGCCGCATAGACGGCAGAGGACCTTGTATCGGTTACGGCTGACAAATAAACGGCTGGAGAGGTGTAGTTGTGTTTAAAGATTTATTCCAAAAGAAGCGTAAATACGCGACCATCCCTTCGGAACGGGCGCTGAGCGGCGATCAAGCGGACATGCCGGATCGTCCCAAACGGGAAATTCCCGAAGGTCTTATGACCAAATGTGGCAAGTGCGGAAGTATTCAATACAGCAAAGAACTAGAGAAAAATTTGAAAGTGTGTCCGGTGTGCGGATACCATATGCGTTTGAATGCAATGGATCGCATTCGCATGGTGCTCGACGAAGACACGTTTACGGAATATGATGCCGATATGATTTCGGTTGACCCGCTGGACTTTCCGGGATATGCGAGCAAGCTGGAGCAACAGACCCTGAAATCTGGCTTGCGAGAGGCTGTCGTTACGGGCGACGGCCTTATTTATGGACATCCTGTTGTCGTTGCTGTGATGAGCTTTGACTTCTTTACTGGTAGTATGGGTTCGGTCGTAGGAGAGAAAATTACGCGCGCCATTGAGCAAGCAATAGACAAGCGTCTGCCGCTAATTATTTTCTCAACTTCCGGCGGAGCACGTATGCAGGAAAGTATTTTAAGCTTGATGCAGATGGCAAAAACAAGTGCTGCTCTTGCTCGTCTGGATGAGCAGGGATTGCTCTATATTTCTGTTATCACCGACCCGACTACAGGTGGAGTATCCGCTAGCTTTGCTACGCTTGGAGATATTAATATCGCAGAGCCAGGAGCTGTATTCGGTTTTGCAGGGCGTATTGTAATTGAACAAACAATCAGACAGAAGCTGCCGGATGATTTTCAAACTTCCGAATTTAATTTGCAGCACGGACAATTGGATATGGTTGTACATCGCAAGGAACTGCGCGATACCCTTGGGCAACTGCTTGATCTACACAGTGTGAAAGGGGAGGAATAGATGGCTGGCGAATTGCCTTATGAAAAGCCCCTGGTCGAGATGCGACAGAAGATCGAAGAACTCAAGCAATTCGGACAGGATAAGCAAATTGATTTTACAGATGAAATCAACCGTCTCGAGGAACGTTATCTCGAGATGGAAGAAGAAATATATTCGAACATTACAGCACCACAAAAAATGCATTTGGCTCGTCATCATCAAAGACCAACGTCTCTTGATTTGATAGAGCAGGTGTTTACGGATTTTATTGAATTACACGGCGACCGCTTGTTTGGAGATGATTTGGCGGTTGTAGGCGGGATTGCCAAGCTGAATGGTATTCCGGTGACCGTCATTGGCCAGCAGCGTGGTAAGGATACGAAAGATAACATTGCACGTTTTTTTGGTAGTGCCCATCCGGAAGGATTCCGTAAAGGCTTGCGTCTGATGCAGCAGGCTGAGAAATTTAAACGCCCTATTATTACATTCATTGATACGAAGGGCGCTTATCCGGGTAATACAGCAGAGGAGAGAGGTCAATCGGAAGCGATTGCCCGCAACTTGCGGGAGATGGCAAAGCTTTCGGTGCCTGTTATTTGTGTGGTCATCGGCGAGGGTGGAAGCGGCGGTGCGCTTGCGTTTGCAGTCGGTAACCGTGTGCTGATGCTGGAACATGCCATTTATTCGGCCATTTCTCCAAACGGTGCAGCCTCGATTCTATGGAAAGATGCTTCCAAGGCCGATCAGGCAGCTGAAGCCATGAAGATTACGGCTAATGACCTCCTTCGCATGGAAATTATCGAGGATATTGTGCCGGAGCCGAAAGGGGGCGCGCATCGTAACTATGAAGTGACCGCTGCCGCAATCAAGGAGCTATTGGAACGTCATTTGGCGGAACTTACCAATATGAACTGCGATGAATTGAGGGAAGATCGGTATCAGAAATTCCGAAAAATAGGTCAATACACCTTCTTGAAGTCTTCGGAAACTGAACCTATGTTGTAATACGCTGTAAACGGGTAACAATAAATATGACGAACTTCCTATACAAATAGGAAAAAGTGTAGTAGATTTAATTGTTGGAAAAAGATATAAAGAGTAGCACCTTTGAAAACGGAGGAAAAACCCAAATGCGCAAAACTAAGATTGTATGTACCATCGGTCCTTCCAGTGAGTCATTGGAAAATGTGAAGAAACTGATTTTGGCTGGTATGAACGTAGCCCGCCTGAATTTCTCTCACGGTGATTTCGAGGAGCATGGCAACCGGATTAAAAACATCCGTCAAGCTTGTAAGGAGCTTAACAAAAATGTTGCTATTTTGCTCGATACGAAGGGGCCGGAAATCCGGACAGGAAAGCTCGAAGTTGAACCTATTGAGCTTGTTCAGGACGAGTTCATTACGCTGACAACGGAAGAAATTCTCGGTACGCAAGATCGTATTTCTATTACGTACAAAGATCTTCCCTCGGACGTGGAGCCCGGCTCCACCATTCTGATCGACGATGGTCTGATCGGACTCACCGTTATTGAAGTATCAGGCACTGAAATCAAATGCCGCATTGTCAATGGCGGAACGATCAAAAGCAAGAAGGGCGTTAACGTTCCAGGCGTTGCAATTTCTTTGCCTGGTATTACGGAGAAAGATGCTAATGATATCATTTTCGGTATTGAGCAGGACATTGATTTCATCGCGGCTTCTTTTGTTCGTAAAGCAAGTGATGTACTGGAAATTCGTGAATTGCTGGCGAAACACAATGCAAGTCATATTCAAATCATTTCCAAAATCGAAAATCAGCAAGGTGTGGACAACCTGGACGAAATTTTGGAAGCTTCGGATGGCCTGATGGTTGCCCGTGGTGACCTTGGTGTGGAAATTCCTGCTGAAGAAGTACCTCTGGCGCAAAAATTGATGATTAACAAATGTAATGTAGCTGGCAAGCCTGTTATTACGGCAACACAAATGCTGGATTCCATGCAACGTAACCCGCGTCCGACTCGTGCGGAAGCAAGTGACGTGGCGAATGCTATTTTTGACGGAACAGATGCAATTATGCTGTCCGGCGAAACAGCTGCGGGTAAATATCCAGTAGAATCCGTATTGACAATGTCACGTATTGCAGAAAAAGCTGAGTCCTCTCTGAACTACCGTGATTTGTTCAAAAAACAAAGAACGGCTCAAGAGATTAGTATCACAGAAGCAATCAGCCAATCCGTTTCTATTTCTGCACTTGACTTGCATGCTAAAGCGATTCTGACGTCCACACAAAGCGGAACAACGGCGCGTATGATTTCTAAATACCGTCCAGAAGCTCCGATTGTTGCTGTGACAACACAGGAAAGAACAGTTCGCCGTTTGGCTCTGATCTGGGGCGTACATGCAGTACAAGGCAGACCAATCGTTGACACAACAGACAGTCTGTTTGACAACGCGCTGGAAGGTGGTCGCAAATCTGGCCTCGTTAAAGAGGGCGATTTGGTTGTGATTACTGCGGGCGTACCTCTTGGTGATTCCGGTTCTACGAACCTGATCAAAATTAGCTGCGTTCCAGCACAAGCGTAATTAAAGCCTCCGTGAAATAATACCGAGGCTGTATGTATCGTTACAACAAGCAAAAGAGCATTCAAGTCAATAAGACTTGGATGCTCTTTTTTATGTTCTCTAGCTTTTTATTTCTAGTCCTTCTTGTCGTATGAAATCAAGGAATGCCTGTTGCATTAAGTTCATGTGTGTATCTTGTTGATACACGATGTTTATTTGATAATCAGCCTCGGGATAAGGAAGCCATTCCACCGAGGGAACAGCATTTTCATGATTATCGACTCCGCTTGCAGGAAAGAAGGCAAGCGCCTCTCCGCCGCTTACGACTTGCTTTACCGCTTCCCAAGAGTTGATTTCCAGATGGGGCTTAACTAGCGAGGAGTACAGATCTACAACGGATGAACCGCTATATTTTACCCATGTGTGCTTGTCCAGCATATCGGTTCCATCGAACTCCTCTAATTTGACTTCAGGTGCACGTGCAGAACGGATAACTCCTACTTGATCTGAAGCCACTGGCTCTGCCACTGTATACTCTGGAAGAGATCCTCTATCGTCGAGAAAAGCAAAATCAATTTCCCCCTGTTTCAGTAGCTGCCTAATTGCATCCGGGGATTGAATCTCTAACTGAATACGACAATCTGGATACCGCTCAGCAAACTTAGCCATCAAAGTGGGGAGGAGATACGTACCTGATATCGACTCAGCACCTAGATGTAATTGACCCTGTGACTCTTCTGTCAGTTCATCTACAGCTTGTCTAGCTTCTTGCTCCAGAGAGATGATTTGCTTTGCGTAAGGTAATAATTTTTTTCCAGCTTCCGTTAGCATAATCCTGCCTTGTTGAAGAGAGAATAGGGAAACACCCATTTCCTTTTCCAAGCTTTTCATATGAAAGCTGACGGTAGGTTGTTTGACTTGCAAAGCTTCGGCCACATCCGTCGCCTTATGGAATTTGTCGATCAGCATCAAGATACGCAATTTTAGAATATTCATGGAATCCAACAGCTCTCCTTATATGTCCATTCATATATGAATTTCAAACTATAGATTAATTATATATCGAAAAATAATTTATCTATCAATATTTTATATTTGTTTTACAAAACCACGTCGTTCGTCTAACATTCCAGGCCTACAATGTAAAAGTGTTGATGGTCATAAATAAAAAACCGTCACTTAACTAAGGGGAGGACAATAAAAAATGTTGAAAAAATGGCCGTTCATTCTGATGACTCTCACCATGGTATTTGCACTTGCAGCTTGTGGATCAGGTAACAATGCTGCACCACAAGGAGAAGCTGCTACAGGAACAGACAATAAAGCAGCTGCTGAACTGACAGGAAACATTCTGGCTGTGGGCTCCACTGCACTTCAACCATTGGTAGAGCAAGCGGGACAAAAATTTATGGCTGTCGATAAATATAAAGGCATTGCAGTTCAAGTACAGGGCGGCGGTAGCGGTACTGGCTTGACTCAGGTTTCCGGCGGACAAGCGGACATCGGTAACTCCGACGTGTTTGCAAAAGAAAAACTGGAGAGCGGTGCAGATGAGCTGGTCGATCACCAAGTAGCTGTTGTAGCCATGTCAGCGGTAGCGAATCCTAAAGTAGGCGTTACAGACCTGAAAAAAGATCAATTGGTACAAATCTTCACAGGTAAAATCACAAACTGGAAAGAAGTTGGCGGTGCGGATCAAAAAATCGTTATTGTAAACCGTCCAAGCAGCTCCGGTACTCGTGCAACATTTGAAAAATACGCATTGGGACAAAAAACAGAAGATCTGCCGGGCTCCATTCAAGAAGATTCCTCCGGTACTGTGAAAAAGCTGATTGCTGAAACACCGGGTGCGATTGGTTATCTGGCTCTGTCCTACATCGACAACACAGTAACTGCTTTGAAATACGATGGCGTTGAAGCTAACGTTGAAAATGTAGAACAAGGTAAATATCCAGTGTGGGCTTACGAGCATATGTACACTAAAGGTGAGCCAAAAGAGCATGTGAAAGCATTCCTGGACTACATTCTGTCAGATGAAATCCAAAAAACGGATGTCGTAGACTTGGGATACATTCCAGTATCAGGTATGCAAGTGAAACGTGATGCTGACGGTAATATCACGAAATAAGGAGAGTCACACCTCCTGTTCGATGAACGCAGCTAACGCGAGTATATTCACGAAGAAGAGGCGGACTAGCGTCCGGCCTCTATTCTTCGGTTAAAGGAGTTACAGTATGGGACCAATTGAAGGGAAGGCATACATGGAACAGAATAAACGATCCCGAGTTATGAAAGAAAGACATTACTGGGAAGAATGGACCGGCCGCATATATACGTCGGTTTGTGTCGTTTTTTTAGTTGCGGTTATTGTCTCCATCGTATATTTTGTTGCCTCCAAAGGTGTAGCTACATTTGCGGTGAATGGAGTCAGTCTGCGAGAGTTTTTCTTTGGAACCAAATGGAGTCCGGATGGCGAGCCTAAGTCCTTCGGCGCACTTCCGTTTATTACGGGTTCTTTTGCAGTAACCATACTGGCGGCTTTAATTGCCAGTCCGCTCAGCTTATGTGCGGCTTTATTTATGACGGAAATTGTGCCGAAATCGGGTAAGCGTATCCTTCAACCCGCGATTGAATTATTATCCGGTATTCCGTCTGTTGTATATGGCTTTGTCGGCTTGACCGTAATCGTCCCGCTGCTACGGAACGTGTTTGGAGGACAAGGCATCGGCATTCTGGCAGGCTGCCTAGTGTTGTCAGTCATGATTTTGCCGACGATTACGAGTATTATGGCGGATGCGTTGTCTTCCTTGCCGGGGGGGCTACGTGAATCCTCTTATGCTTTGGGTGCTACCCGCTGGCAGACAATTGCTCGTGTTATTATTCCGACGTTGTTGCCTGCTCTTTTAACAGGAATTATTCTCGGTATGGCTCGTGCCTTCGGAGAAGCGTTGGCTGTACAGATGGTAATCGGGAATGCTCCGCACATACCGCATTCCTTGCTGGAATCCGCTTCGACCTTGACCAGCGTCATTACACTTAGCATGGGGAATACAGCGATGGGCTCCGTTCATAACAATGCTCTCTGGAGCATGGCGCTTGTTCTTCTGCTCATGACATTCATTTTCGTGCTGCTGGTAAGGCTGCTTGAAAGGAGAAACCGGGTTTGATGAAAGCTAAAACGACCGACAAGATCGCTACATTTGTAATCTGTTTCTTCGCTTTGTTCATTGTTGCACTTTTGGTGGGATTACTGGGCTTCATTTTGGCCCGCGGAGTCAGTCATATTTCTTTTGACTTTTTAACCAGTGCTCCCCAAACATTACGTGCAGGCGGTGGTATTGGCCCACAACTGTTTAATTCCGTATTTTTGTTAATCTTAACTTTGATTATCACCATTCCGATTGGCTGGGGCGCAGGTATTTACATGGCGCAATATGCAAAGCCGGGGAAAATTACGGACTTTATACGACTTGTCGTCGAAGTATTGTCCTCCTTCCCGTCGATCGTCATCGGATTGTTTGGACTACTACTTATCGTAAATACGTTTGATTTTGGCTTTTCCCTCTTATCAGGAGCCTTGGCTTTGGCCGTATTTAACCTGCCGCTGATGGTTCGCACAACGGAGCAGGCTTTCCGAGCTGTGCCGAAGGAGCAAAAGGAAGCTGGACTTGCGCTTGGATTGTCCAAGTGGAAAATCATTACCTCCATTTTGTTGCCAGCTGCGCTGCCAAGCTTGATTACGGGTACCATTTTGGCCGCAGGCCGTATTTTCGGGGAAGCCGCAGCATTGCTGTTTACAGCAGGGATGAGTACGCCGCCGCTTGATTTTACTGATTGGAATCCATTGCATGCTAGATCGCCTATTAACCCGATGCGACCTGCTGAGACATTGGCTGTTCATATTTGGAAGGTCAATAGTGAGGGGATTGCTCCTGACTCCAAAGATATTGCTGCAGGCGCTTCTGCCGTACTGGTGCTGCTTGTGCTTGCATTCAACTTGAGTGCAAGATGGTTCGGAAGAGTTGTATACCGCCGTCTGACAGCTGCCAAACGTATGGATTAGAAAGGGGATGGAGAACAATGGAACATGTGATTACGCGAACGGCAAAAACCGCCGCACCAGCAACATCCGTTCAGTCTACGCGTTCGGAACAGCTTGTGGGACAACCGCCGCATCCGTTCAGTACTGAGGATTTGAGTATTTATTATGGTAGCTTTGAGGCTGTGAAAAAAGTGAATCTAGCCTTTCCCGAGCAGACAGTGACTGCCCTGATCGGGCCTTCCGGCTGCGGTAAATCGACCTTTTTGCGCTCCCTTAATCGGATGAATGATGAGATTGCATCTTCCTCTACAACGGGACACATCTGGATGGATGGACAGGATTTGACGGCACCGGAAACGGACGTGATCAAGCTGCGTCAGCAAATTGGCATGGTGTGGCAGCGTCCCAACCCTTTTTACAAATCCATTTACAATAATATCGCCTTCGGTCCCAAATACCGTGGGGTGCACAAGAAGAAACAGCTTGATGAAATCGTCGAAAGCAGCCTGCGTAAAGCAGCATTATGGGATGAGGTCAAGGATCGCCTTCACGACTCCGCTCTAGCGCTGTCTGGCGGGCAACAGCAGCGGCTTTGCATTGCACGTGCTCTATCCGTTCAACCGAAAATTCTGTTACTTGACGAGCCAGCTTCAGCGCTGGACCCTGTGTCTACAGGCAAGGTAGAAGAGCTTATTACCGAATTGAAAAAAGAATTGCGCATCGTTATTGTGACGCACAATATGCAGCAGGCTGCACGAATTTCCGATTATACTGCTTATTTTTATATCGGAAGTCTGGTTGAACATGGGAAAACGAACGATATTTTCACGAATCCTGAAAATGAGCTGACTCAGGAGTACATCATGGGTCGATTTGGGTAAGCGATGTTGCTCATCGACCTACTTTATATTAGCTTTACGTAAAATCCTCTTACTAATCCGGCATTAGTAAGAGGATTTTTATTGTTTTCAAAGTTTTTTAACTTTTTTAATCTATTAGTAAATTAAAATATATTGATCGTTTGGATATATTTTCATATAATACAACTAACTATTTATCATGCATAAATAGTGGTTCAGTCCCTCTCACTATCCAAAAGAATCCTCAGCAAGAATGTATAGGTTAAACTGAACGCAATGACCCAACTTAAAATAAGGGAGAGGTTCAAATGAAGAAGAAGATGTGTCCAACTGTAAAGATGATAGCGCTTTCAAGTTTGGCGATTACAGTAACGTCAGGGCTCCTAAGTCCCTCATGGGCTGCGGCACAGGAGATTGTGCCGGCTACATATGATTCAGTACGTGAATCGGCTACTGCTTCTTATGAGCTTACCACAGATTCAGCTGTGGGACGGGACGTTTATGGTGACGATGTAAATTCAGGTGTGTTGGATCGTGAGCAATTATTTGGGCTGTCGGCTGTGGCGAAGCCAACCGCTGTTGTCAATACAGACAGCATCCTAAACAAGATGCGCGATTTCAGTAAGTTTTCTACGGGGAATACATCCAAGGATACTACACTTGCCTTAAATATTGTATCCTGGCAATTGCCACATGGCGGATTCTTCAAAGCTATGGAAAAGAATTATAAATCCAAATGGGATGGCAAAGCTGCACGCTCCACATGGAAGAGCAAGGATGGTGTTGAACTCGGAACGTTCGATAACGAGGCGACGACAACCGAGATTCGCTTTTTGGCGGATGTATACAAAAAAACCAAAAATAAAGACATTAAGATCAGTGTACAAAAAGCAGTTGACTTCGTACTAACTTCTCAATATTCCTCCGGTGGCTGGCCTCAAGTATACCCTAAACGTGGTAATTATTCCGATGCTGTAACTTATAATGATGATGCAATGGTCAGAGTTATGGTTTTGGCTGACGATATCGTGAACAAGAAGCAGCCGTTTGATAGCGATATTCTGGATAACTCTTACCGCTCCAGACTTCAGCAAGCGCTAAACAAAGGTATCCAGTACACAATTAAATCTCAAATTGTAAATAATGGTACACCAACAATCTGGGGTGCACAGCACGATCCGGCTACTTATGCATCTGTTGAAGCCCGGGCATTTGAGTTACCTTCCAAAACAACTACGGAATCAGTAGGCATTACTGCTTTTCTCATGTCCCAGCCGCAAACCGCTGAAGTGAAAAAAGCGGCTCAAAGTGCTTTGAAATGGTTTGACGCGAACCGAATCGACGGTATGAAATACAATCGTCAAGGTCCGGAGTTTTTCCAAAAGGACGCATCGAGTGTAATGTGGTATCGGTTCTATAATGTGGAAGACAATAAATACTTCTTTTCAGACCGGGATGGCAAAAAGTATACCGACATCATGAAAATTAGTGAGGAAAGACGACTCGGTTACGCCTGGGCGGGAAGCCAAGCTAAGAGCTTGCTTAAGCTGGCTTCGGATAGCGGATATTATAAACTGTCCAAGCCGTTGCCACAATAATAAAGGCATTATTATATATGATTTGCGAGGGAGGACCGGTCGGTCTGCCCTCTTTTTGTTCCCGGGCTGTAAATATGGTTTAATGGAGAGAGGGCAAAATAGAGATAAAGATGCACAAAGATAGGAGAGCTTGTATGACTCAAGAGGAGAAACAAACGGAATTACGCTGGTATGGCGCACCGCTACGTGTCCGTTATCAGGAAAGCGACCAGATGGGGGTCGTATATCATGCAAATTATTTGAACTGGTTTGAGATCGGGCGTACCGAAATGATCCGACAGACGGGTTTTAACTATCGGAGCATGGAGGAACGTGGAGTTTTACTGCCAGTTATTGAAATCAATGCGAAATATGCGAGTCCTGCTCGATATGATGATTTAATTACCGTTTATACCGCAATTACCGACTTCTCCAGACTGCGTCTAAACTATATCTATGAGGTTCGGCGGGTAACGGATGATGAGCATCAAAGGTATCTGGGAAAGGTATGGACCCAGGCAGACACGCTGCCGGGAGAGCTGCTCGTCACTGGGATGACACGTCACGTATGGGTGAACACCGAATGGAAGCCCGTTCGACTGGACCAGGCGCTACCTGAGCTGTACACTGCATTAAGGTTTGCTTTTACAGGCGGGGAGGGACAGAAGTCATGATGATGCGTAAACGTCTGTGGCTGTTGCTGCTGCTCATTCCTTTGGCGGAGCTATACGGGTTTATATGGGTAAGTCACTGGATTGGAGCAGGCAAAACGATTTTACTCATCATTCTGACGACGCTAATCGGGGCTGCCATGATGCAATTTGAAGGTCGTAAGGTGATTGCCGATGCGAAAAATGAAATGAATCGGGGACAAATGCCCGGCCGTAAAATGCTGGATGGATTATGTGTCTTTTTTGGTGGGAGTTTGCTGCTTATCCCCGGATTTTTAACAGATATTATTGGTTTTACGTTGGTGTTCCCTTTAACACGAGCGTTGTACCGACGTTTTTTATTAAAGTGGCTGGAGAAAAAAATGAAAAACGGCAGTATTACGTTTCGGCGGTTTTGACGTGAGCTGCCGTTTTTCCTATCCATGATCTAGCGGACTCTTCCTGCGAGAATATAATTGCGCAAGTCCTGAATGACATTCGCACGATTCAGTGCATCAACGACAATGAGTGATACAGGTCCGATAATGAGTCCTAAAACGCCAAATAGCTTGAGCCCGATGAACATACCGATAAGGGTGGGAAGCGGGTTTAAGCCCACGCTGCTGGCCAGCACCTTAGGCTCCACGATCTGTCGTCCAATCAACAGGATGATATAAAGGATCGACAATCCTACCCCTAGCGCCAAATTACCAGACATATACGTATACAGTATCCACGGAATCATCACAATGCCAACCCCCAAATAAGGTAGCAAGTCCACCAGCCCGATCATTAAACCGATGGTAAAGGCGGATTCCACACGCAATATGAACAGCCCAACAATGACCGTTAATGCCGTAATGGAGATGATAATAAACTGTGCACGCAAATAGCCGTACAGTGCTTTACGTAGATCGTGCCATATATCCGACAATGGCTTGCGAATCGTATCAGGAACCGTGTTTGCGAGCATCCGACTATGTCGGTCCCAATCCTTACTAATAAAAAAAGCTGCTAATACAATAACCATTAGAACTGCTCCCATATTAGGCAGAGAGGTCAGCAAGTTCAAAACCCCATTAAAAAATTGAGCGACTAGCGTAGTGACAGCCGAACTGACGGTTTGAGTTGTTTTATCAATATTACTGTTAATGGTGTGTTGGTAATCCGGATTATCCCGGATGAAATGGTTAATTTCAATAATTACATTTTGAATCAAATCGCTTTGTGTCCAATCGATAAACAGGCTTTTAAAACGCTCAATATGCCCGTCAAAAGTCATGGCTAACTTTATAACTTCTCGAACCATGCGGGTGATTGCTGCAGACAGGATAATTGCAATTCCACCTAAATATACAAATAATGAGACCGTGACAGCCGTCCAACGTGGCATACGGGCTTTGTTACGCAGAAAACCAACCAATGGATTCATGGCATAAGCCACAAGCCAGGCGAATAGGAAAGGATAGACGAGAGGGAAAAGCACATATATGCCCAATAACAGAGCTACAATCACGATTGCCACCCATAGAGCACGAAATATGCGATTCAGGATTAACCGGCTCAAGCTCTCACGACTCCTTTCTTTTACGATAGTATTTCATAAAATAAATGCTCTACTATACATATGCGGGAAAGGGGGGAGACAAGACCTGTGTAAAAAAGTGCAAATGAATCAATATTTTTTGTAAGGGGTTTCAAAAATTTATTTATGGAAGCGATAAAACATTTGAATGTGTTGGAATAGCCCTCAATGTTCACATAAACGACAAAATCCAGTATAGTGAAAGAAGGTTTAAATATTGACATATGGCGTTAACATTACTCGGCTATTTAAAAGGCATATCTTACTTTTGAAAATGTTTACATTGCAAGTCCGTTCACAATGTTTTTACAAAGGAGAGATGTAACGATGACAGCGACTAAAGGTCTGGAAGGGATCGTAGCGACCACTTCCTCCATAAGCTCTATCGTAGATGGCGTTCTCACGTACCGGGGTTATAACATTGATGATTTGGCTGTTAACGCCGATTTTGAAGAGGTAGCTTATTTGTTGTGGTTTGGGAAATTACCTGATAAAGAGCAATTGCAGGAGCTTCGCAACCAGTTAAGCGAATACGCTGCTATTCCGGATGAAATTGTTACTCAATTAAAGTTATATCCGAAAGATTTGAGCACGATGGCTGCCTTGAGATCAGCCGTATCGTCTCTCGCTTTGTATGACCCAGAGGCGGATGATATGTCGAGAGAGTCTAATGTGACCAAAACCGTCAAGCTTCAGGCGCAATTGCCTACCATTGTGGCAGCTATAGCACGTATACGCGAGGGCTTGGAGCCGATTGCGCCTAAAAAAGGTATTTCTATCGCTGAAAACTTTTTGTATCAGCTGACTGGCAAGGATCCAGAGGAGACGGCTATTAAAGCGTTCAATCAGGCTCTCGTGCTGCACGCCGATCATGAATTAAATGCCTCTACCTTTGCTGCGCGTGTAACGGTAGCCACATTGTCGGATATTTATTCCGGAATCACGTCTGCAATTGGAGCTTTAAAAGGACCACTGCATGGTGGAGCCAATGAGGCTGTGGCCAAAACGCTGGAGGAGATTGGTGGTTTGGATCAGTTGGACTCCTATATCCAGGCGAAACTGGATAATCGCGAAAAAATTATGGGCTTTGGACACCGAGTCTATAAAAACGGTGATCCGCGTGCCAAGCACTTGCACAAAATGTCCCGCGAGCTGGGGGAAATGAACGGCGACACAACGTTGTTTGATATGTCAGTTCGAATTGAGGAAATTGTAACAGGACAAAAAGGCTTGAAGCCCAATGTGGATTTTTATTCTGCCTCTGTGTATACCCAACTGGGTATCAAGAGAGACCTGTTTACACCTATTTTTGCTATGAGTCGTGTATCCGGTTGGACAGCGCACATTTTAGAGCAGTATGAAAATAATCGCCTGATTCGTCCTCGCGCCGAATATACAGGTCCAATGGATCAAAAATACGTATCACCAGAGTTGCGCTAACCCCTTGTCGAAGGAAGATTGAGGTTGTATACCCTGAATTTAAAAAATAAGATACAATAGAGGGGACGACGAGAGATGTACGTTTTTGTCTGTGATAAAGATCATGTCTTTCGTCCTGTACCCATTCATATCTGAGGAGGAAAAGGAACTTATGGCGAAATTTGAAAAGTTTGAGCTCCCAACTGAAGGCGAAAAAATTACGATTGATAACGGTCAACTACAGGTTCCGAACCATCCGGTAATTCCGTTTATCGAAGGTGACGGCACGGGTCGCGATATCTGGAAAGCCTCCAAGCGCGTACTGGACGCAGCTGTAGAAAAAGCATATAACGGCAGCAAAAAGATTGCCTGGTATGAAGTATTCGCTGGTGAGAAAGCTTTCAATACATACGGCGAATGGCTCCCTAACGATACTTTGGAAGCCATCCGTGAGTATATTGTAGCCATTAAAGGTCCGCTTACGACACCTATTGGCGGTGGTATCCGTTCGTTGAATGTGGCATTGCGTCAGGAACTGGATTTATACGTATGTCTGCGTCCTGTTCGTTATTTTAACGGTGTTCCTTCTCCAGTGAAACGTCCTGAATTGGTAGATATGGTTATTTTCCGTGAGAACACAGAAGATATTTACGCGGGGATCGAGTATGCTGAAGGGTCCGAAGACGTGAAAAAGGTTATTCAGTTCCTCCAGCAAGAGCTGGGTGTGAACAAAATCCGTTTCCCTGAAACCTCTGGTATTGGCATTAAGCCAGTTTCTTCCGAGGGTTCAAAGCGTCTGGTACGGGCAGCCATTCAGTATGCAGTTGACCACGGACGCAAGAGTGTAACGCTTGTACACAAAGGTAACATTATGAAATTTACCGAGGGTGCCTTCAAAAACTGGGGTTATGAAGTGGCTGAGGAAGAATTTGCAGATAAAGTATTTACTTGGGCCCAATATGACGTAATCAAGGAAAAAGACGGTGAGGATGCGGCTAATGCAGCTCAAAAAGCAGCTGAAGATGCAGGCAAAATCATTATCAAGGATGCGATTGCTGATATCGCACTTCAGCAAGTACTGACTCGTCCTTCTGAATTTGATGTGATTGCTACGCTCAACCTGAACGGGGACTATCTGTCCGATGCTCTTGCTGCCCAAGTTGGTGGAATTGGTATTGCGCCAGGTGCGAACATTAACTATGTAACAGGGCATGCTATCTTTGAAGCTACACATGGTACAGCACCAAAATACGCCGACAAAGATGTAGTGAACCCTGGTTCCGTCATTCTGTCGGGCGTAATGTTGCTTGAACACTTGGGTTGGAAAGAAGCGGCTGACCTGATTTACAAAGGGCTGGAGACGTCCATTAATAAGAAGATTGTAACTTATGACTTTGCTCGTCTGATGGATGGTGCTACACAAGTGAAATGCTCCGAGTTCGCAGATACCATTATTAGTAACCTGTAAGGAAGGGGAATACCACTTGTCCATTCAACGTAAAAAAATATCCATTGTTGGCGCCGGTTTTACCGGTGCCACTACCGCATTGCTGCTGGCTCAAAAGGAGCTAGGTGATATCGTACTGATCGATATTCCGCAACTAGAGAATCCGACCAAAGGCAAGGCGCTTGATATTTTGGAGGCCGGTCCGGTACAGGGATTTGACAGTCAGATCACGGGCACTTCCAATTACGAGGATGCAGCTAACTCAGATATCGTCATTATTACAGCTGGGATTGCACGCAAGCCGGGTATGAGCCGTGATGATTTGGTAAATACGAACGCACGAATTGTAAAATCCGTTTGTGAGAACGTGAAGAAGTATGCGCCAGATTCTATTGTTATTATTCTGAGCAATCCGGTAGATGCTATGACCTATACTGCCTACCAAACACTGGGTTTCCCGAAAAATCGGGTTATTGGCCAATCCGGTGTGCTGGATACAGCGCGATATTGTACCTTTATTGCACAAGAGCTTAACGTTTCCGTCGAAGACGTGCGCGGCTTCGTTATGGGGGGCCACGGTGATGATATGGTGCCCCTGGTACGCTATTCCAGTGTTGGAGGTATACCTATCGAAACCCTGATTTCGCAGGAACGTATCGAAGCGATCGTACAACGTACACGCGGCGGTGGCGGAGAGATCGTCAACCTGTTGGGTAATGGTAGCGCATATTATGCTCCGGCAGCTTCGCTTGCACAGATGACGGAAGCGATTGTAAAAGACAAAAAACGGATTATCCCAGTCATCGCCTATCTGGAGGGAGAGTACGGCTATCAGGATTTATTCCTTGGCGTACCGACACTTCTTGGTGGCAATGGCATCGAAAAAGTGTTCGAGTTGGAATTGACAGCCGAAGAAAAAGCAGCGCTCGATCAATCCGCGGAGTCGGTCCGCAGTGTGATTAAAATAGTTACCGTTTAGATTCAATTTTCTACTAAAACGGTGACTATTACCTGAAGAGGTGTCCCTAAGCCATAGTCATGGCCGCGGGACACCTCTTTTACTCATAAACAGAATATAGGGAATCTATTCGTTTTCTTCCTTATTCCTTTGCTTTGACTCACTTCCCCGGTATAATAGAGTTCATATGCATTGATAGTTACATGAGGACTTTGCAAAATCCTGACATAGAAAAGCATGTCCCAAAACACTGAAAAGATGGTAGACATTCGTTGGAATATGATCGTTCTATGGAAAAAAAGTTTGTAAGAAAACAAAGAAGTGGAGGTTGTAAAATGTTTTTTATTCACATTATTGGATCACTGGCGATGGGTTTTTATTTATTGCTCCCCTTCGTGGTGGGCAAAATCGACAAATTGGCTCCTAGCGTGCAGGAAGGAACGATATCGGCTGTTCAGCTATTGAACCGTTTGGCTCAATTTGCGCTGATCTTAGTGCTTGTTAGCGGTATCTATATGATTTTTCCCTGGGGTTCTTATTCGGTAGCATGGATTGTTGTCGTTTTGCTGTTGTTTCTCGCCATTTCTGGTATTGCGGGAGCCATGGGTAAGCCGTTACGGCTGTCGCTGGAAGCGATTCGTAGCCAACAGCCTATTACGCAATATGCTGGCAAAATGCGAATGTTCAGTACGCTGCTTGCTGTCTTCCTGATTTTAATTACGTTTTTAATGGTATACAGCCATATTATTTAATTATGCATTTAGTGAGAGTCTATAATCGAATGATGACAAATGCTAAATTGAAAAACGGTCTGTGCTGAATAAGCATAGGCCGTTTTTTTGCGCTCAAATCACTACATTGTTCTTTTTTCGTTTAACGAATAACTTTGTGTGGTAATTCAGGAGTAGAGTGGATGCAAATGTTGCATCCTAAAAAATATCTGATTTTGAAGGGAGAATGTACAATGTCTAAAAGTAATCAACCTCAGCAAACTTTGCCCCCACAGCATCAGGACCAGCAACCGGGGATTGAGTCCAAAATGTCGCCTGCACCCCAATTTGAAAAACCAACTTACAAAGCCGCTGGCAAGCTAACAGGTAAAGTTGCACTTATTACTGGTGGGGACAGTGGAATTGGTCGGGCTGTAGCTGTCACGTATGCCAAAGAAGGTGCGGACGTAGCCATCATCTACTTGAATGAGCATAAGGATGCGGAAGAAACAAAACGTCAGGTGGAACAGGAGGGACGCAAATGCGTGTTGATTCCTGGCGATATCGGAGATGATCAATTTGCCAAAAAAGCGGTTCAACAGACAGTTAACGAACTGGGCAAGCTCGACATCGTTGTGAACAATGCAGCGGAGCAGCATCCACAGCAAAAGCTGGAGGATATCACCAAAGAACAGTTAGAGCGCACGTTCCGAACGAATATTTTCGGTATGTTCTTCTTGACGCAAGCAGCATTGCCGCATTTGAAGAAAGGGAGCACGATCGTCAACACCACATCGATTACCGCGTATGCTGGGAACAAAACACTCATTGATTATTCATCGACCAAAGGGGCAATCACATCCTTTACACGTTCCCTTTCACTCAATTTGGCGGATCAAGGCATTCGGGTGAACGCTGTAGCACCAGGGCCGATCTGGACACCGTTAATCCCGTCTACATTTGATGCCAAGACGGTCAGCGAGTTTGGAGGAGCGCAGCCAATGAAGCGTCCGGGTCAGCCGGAAGAATTGGCGCCAGCCTATGTGTACCTTGCTTCAGATGATTCTTCTTATGTAAGCGGACAGGTTATTCATATCAATGGCGGTGAAGTTATAAACGGATAAAAGGACAAGGGAAAGGTTAGGGCTGTGTTATGCCCTAGCCTTTTTTCTTTTCACAGTGGAACATAATGAAGGTAGCCTGTAGAATGAGACTTAACTTACATAAAGGATGGGCATATTTTATGAAATCGTTTCGTTTCAGGCTTACCCTGATCATGCTGATTTTGATTGGCGTATCTGTCCTTGCTGCTGGAATCACGATGGGACAAATTTTTAAAAATTCGAATATGAAGGTGCTAGAGGAGAACATGGGACGGGAGATCGACCTGCTTCGAGCTACATTCCCTTTTGTTAATGCAGATGCCCTGTCCAGCACGGATTATGTCTCTTATTATTCTCAAAAGGCGAAGGAAATTGCTCGTCTTACGGAATCGCGGGTGACCTTCATTCGCAAGGACGGGACGGTGGTTGGAGATTCGTTAAGCGATCCGCGAAAGATGGAAAACCACGCATCTCGTGAAGAAATTCAGCAAGCTTCAACAGAGAAGATTGGACGCACGATTCGTTACAGCGAAACCTTGCAGCGGAACATGCTATACGTTGCAGAGCCTGTTGTATCGGATAAGGGTTTTGACGGATATATCCGTTTGTCCATGAGTCTGAAAGCGGTGGAGGAGGGAGTGCAGCGCGGCTGGACGGCCATCGGGATTGGTCTAGTGTTGCTGTTTATTGCTGCTGGACTGGTGAGCTATCGTATTGCTCGCAGTCTCACCTCGCCCATTGAACATATTACTGGGGTAGCCAACCGTATATCAGGACTGGATTATGACGCAAGGGTTGGTGTGCAGCGCCGGGACGAGGTAGGGCAACTGGGTGAAGCCATTAATCGTATGGCTGATAGTCTCCAAAACCAAATGAAAACGATACGTGACAATGAGGATCTGCTCCAGAGTGTCATGAGTAATATGACAGGCGGAATTCTAATGATTGATGCAAATGAGTGTATTGCGCTTGTAAACCGTGAGTCTGAGCGAATGCTTGGTGTCGTGGGTAAACGGGTGACAGACAAGCCGTATCATGAGCTGAAGAAGCATTATGAGCTCACAAAGCTAATTGAGGGCAGTATACAAAGCCGAGAAAGGCTGCATGGTGAGGTTCATTTGTACAATCCCGAGGAGAGACTCGTGTTGCTGGACGGTGTTCCGATGTATGAGGATGAGGGCGGATACCGGGGGATGCTGTTCCTTTTACAGGATATTACGGCTATTCGACGGTTGGAAAATATGCGGAGCGAATTTGTGGCTAACGTTTCTCATGAGCTAAAAACGCCGATTGCCGCAGTCAAGGGTTTTGCCGAGACCTTGCTCGGTGGCGGGGTTAAAGATGAGGAGACGGCCCGTTCATTTTTGCAAATTATATATGATGAAAGCGAACGATTGAATCGGTTGATCGGTGATATTCTGGAGCTGTCCAAAATCGAGTCCAAGCGTTCCCCTCTGGAATGCTCGCCGGTGCACGTTTCGTCGTTCATAGAATCATTGCTGGAAAAACTGAACAATGTAGCTGCCAAAAAAAGAATTTCACTACACATGGATATCCCGGATGAGCTGTTTATGGAGGCAGATGAAGATAAGCTTCAGCAGATTTTCCTGAACCTTTTGTCTAATGGCATCAACTATACACTTGATGGTGGCAAGGTAAAGATTAAGGTTCTAACGATACAGCGCGAGAATGACACCGAAAAGGTCGTATTTACAGTCAGTGATACAGGTATTGGAATTCCGAAGAAGGACCTGCCACGTATCTTTGAGCGTTTTTACCGGGTGGACAAAGGTCGCTCGCGTAACTCTGGCGGAACGGGGCTGGGATTGTCGATCGTCAAGCACTTGGTCGATTTGCATCATGGCACCCTTTCGGTGGAAAGTGAGCTTGGATTGGGTACCACATTTACAGTTGAATTACCGCTATTGCAACAGGAAGAATGAACTAGAACATTTTTTACATTCTGTTAACAATGTCGTGATAAAATAAACGGGTGTCGCATGAGTATGGAAAAAGTTTCAGGATTTTGACCAATGCGCCTTTAACAGGTAAACAGGAGATGAAGTTATTTATGGGACAACGCTTGCTGGTTATTGAGGATGAACCAACGCTTGCCAGATTGCTATCCTACAATTTAATACAAGAAGGCTTCGAAGTGGATACAGAGGATCATGGCAGCGCCGGGTTTGAGAAAGCCTCCAGAGAGTCCTACGATTTGATCCTGCTGGATTTGATGCTGCCGGGAATGAACGGGCTGGACATTCTGAGCAGACTTCGCCATCAGGGGCTGACGACGCCTATTATTATCTTAACGGCCAAAAACGGTGAAGCCGAGGTTGTCCAAGGGCTGAAGTCGGGTGCGGATGATTACATCACGAAGCCTTTTGGCGTTTCTGAGCTGTTGGCCCGCGTGACGGCTGTGCTGCGAAGAACTTCCGGTGGGGATGAAGGAGTGTTGTCTGATCAGAAAGATAGCTCCAAAATTCAATTGGGCGAGCTGGAGATTTACCCTGAAAAATATGAAGTCATTCTTGGAGGTCAGTCCATCAGCCTTAGACCCAAGGAATTTGAGGTGCTTCTTTATTTGTCCCGCAAGCCGGGTGTGGTATTAACCCGAGATGATCTGATGAATGCTGTTTGGGGTTTTGACTACATTGGCGGGCAACGGACCGTGGATGTACACGTCAGTTCCTTACGTAAAAAGCTGGAGCTCGATCCCGACTCGGTTCATATTGATTCGATCCGTGGAGTGGGGTACAAGCTGGTTGTAAATAAAAAAAGAAGCGCTTCTCATTTATTATAAATGAGGAGCGTTTTTCTTTATTCAGGGCAGTGTCCGGGGACCTTTGTGTCCATTTTGTGATTTTACATTTCATTAACAAAACTAGACGCTAGAATCAACAAATGACCGATATGATGTTCCCGTCACTCCAAGTAGTTAAAAAAAGGGGACTTCAGAACGATGATAACGGAACCAAAGACCCAGCCGAGCTCCACTGCCGTGATTGAACGTGAAGCATACAAGTCGATTACTACCTATGTGCCATGCCGGGAGGTTCCGATCATTGGTACGGATATGTCTTGTAAAGAACTGTTAGCCCTTATGAAAACACAGGAAGATATTCCTTGTGTCATTGTTGTGGATAAAAATGATCTTCCATTGGGCATTATTATGAGAGATGCGTACAATCGCCATTTTACGGGCAGATTTGCTGCGGCGTTGTTCTATGACAAGCCTGCGGCCCTATTTGCCGACCCCGATACATTAATTGTGGATCTGAAAAGCCAGGCATCGGACATTGTGGAACTGGCGATGCTGCGCGAAGATCAGCGTTTTTACGACTGTGTGTTGATTAAGGAAGGAACACGGTTACTCGGTGTACTCACGATTCGTGATATCCTGTCCGTCGTGCAGCGAATGCAAAGAGAAGCGGACGAAGAGCGGGGAGATGTGATTCGGCATAGCTATGACGGAGTCCAGCGTATTCAGCTGACTGTGCTGGATGCAGCTAAAGAGGCCGATGACAGTGTGCGGCTAACCCGCTCAATGAGTGAATTATCCCGTCGTGGCAAAGTAGAACTGGAGGATGTTTTGCTCTCCTATCGTGCGGTTACGGAGCAAATGAAACGCCAGCATGAGCAAATGACGGCGTTGACGCAATCGCTGAATGACATTGCGGGCATGGCTTCATCCATTCGTGCACTGGCAGATCACAGTGGATTGCTGGCGATCAACGCGTCCATTGAAGCGGCACATGCTGGCGAACATGGACGAGGCTTCCAGATTGTGTCTCAGGAGGTGCGGAATATGTCACTACAGACGAAAGCTTTTTCCACACAGATTACAGGCTTACTCACCCATATCGAGCAAATGCTGCGTGACACCGCTGAACTGACGGATACGAGTATGCAGCAGATTCATACAGGCTCTCAATATATATCTGCCGGAACACAAACTTTTGCCAAACTACTGCAGGCTGTCGATGAAATTGAAGCTAAAAACAGTGAAATGTCCCGTTCCGCAGAGGAAGCAGCTTTGAATGCAGCCGAAATTGCGCAGGAGCTTGAGCTCATGCTAAGTTCTTGATCATTTTACATAACGTTAACAAATCCACCACACTAAATTTACACACAGCTTATATAATCTTCATATTGTGCAAATCAGGTGCAATGCTTGAGGATCATAACTGCAACACGAAGGAGATCATAAATCCATGAATGATTCCGTAATCCGGATTGATAAGCTGAATTTATATTATGAGAAATTTCACGCGCTGAAACATATAAACCTCGATATTCCTGAAAAAACGGTAACTGCCTTTATCGGCCCGTCCGGCTGCGGCAAATCGACCCTGCTGCGTACGCTAAACCGGATGAATGACATGATACCGGGAACACGTATTGAAGGCACCGTGAGTATCGCAGGTCAGGATATATACGGCGATACTATGGAAGTAGAAACTCTGCGGAAGCAGGTGGGAATGGTTTTTCAACAGCCTAACCCGTTTCCCAAATCGATTTATGATAACGTGGCTTACGGCCCGCGTCTGCATGGAGTTCGGCAAAAGGACAAGTTGGACGAATTGGTCGAGCAAAGCCTGCGGCAGGCGGCACTCTGGGAAGAGGTCAAGGACTTTTTGAAGCGTTCAGCTCTGAGCTTGTCCGGTGGACAACAGCAGCGGTTGTGCATTGCCCGGGCGCTTGCTGTACAACCAGATATTTTGCTTATGGACGAGGCGACATCTGCGCTGGATCCGATCTCCACGATGAAAATTGAAGAACTGGTTCAGGAATTGCGAGACACGTATACCATTGTCATGGTGACGCATAACATGCATCAGGCAGCGCGTGTGTCTGGTAGAACTGCGTTCTTTTTGAATGGTGTTGTGGTGGAAGCGGCGGACACACAGACGATGTTTTCCACGCCGCAAGATTCACGTACGGAAGATTATATTTCAGGGCGATTTGGCTAAAGCCTACCAGATGAATATGCCAGAAGGGGTGACTTCGAAATGATACGTAGAAAAGGTTTTGATGAAGGGTTAGACGAACTGAGAGCCGTACTGCGCGAAATGGGTGCACACGTTTCGAAGGCGCTCGATCAGGCCATTGAATGTTTGCAGACCAAAAATACAGAATTGGCTCAGCAGGTGGTCAAAAATGATGCATCCCTCAATACGCTGGAAGAGAATATTCTCGATATGGGTTCCAAGCTCATTATTACCCAGCAGCCGGTAGCGAAGGATTTGCGCCGAATCATTGTTGCATTTAAAATTTCCAGTGATCTGGAACGAATGGGCGATTTGGCACTTGATATTGCCAAGGTGACCCTTCGTCTGGAAGGGCAGCAGATCATTAAGCCGCTGGTGGATATTCCGCACATGGCTTCCATTGTTAAAGAAATGATAGATGATGCGATCAAATCCTATTTGGATGAAAATACAGATCTGGCCTACAAAATGGCCAAAGAGGATGATCGTGTGGATTCCATGTATAGCCACATGATCAGCGATCTGTACGCCTTTATGGTAGAAAAGCCGGCAGAGGCTTCACAAGCCATGCTGCAACTGCTTGTAGGACGATACATTGAACGAATTGGTGACCATGCTACGAATATCGGTGAAAGCACTGTATATCTCGTGACAGGGGAGAGACCAGATTTGAACCAGTAGAGCTTTCAGGTATATAGCGGTTGTTTCTGACCCAGACTTGTCTTTGAGCAAAAGGCAAATTTGGTTAGGAAGCAGCCGTTTTTTTCTGAAAAAGGAGTCTTGTATGTTAAGATAGGAAGAGGAATGCGTAAAACGTAAGAACGTTACGAATGCATTGATGAACTTGCGAGGTGCTAAATGGATAAACTCATGCTTATAGATGGTAACAGTATCATTTACCGGGCGTTTTTTGCTATGCCACCGTTAACGAATTCGAGCGGACAGCAGACGAACGCGGTGTATGGATTTACGACGATGTTATTGCGGCTCTTGGAGGAGCACAAACCAACACATATGCTGGTTGCCTTCGATGCCGGTAAAATAACGTTTCGCCATAAAGGATACGAGGATTACAAAGGTGGACGGGAGAAAACACCGCCAGAGCTGTCTCAGCAATTTCCGTTGCTGAAAGAGCTATTGACCGCTTTTGGCATTGCCCAGTTTGAACTGGATGGCTATGAGGCGGACGATATTATAGGCACCCTGTCCAAGACAGCGGACGAAGCCGGTTTCAATGTGCTGGTCGTGACCGGGGACAAGGATATGCTTCAATTGGCATCAGACCATGTCACAGTCGGCTTGACCCGCAAAGGGGTTACTGAGGTGGAGACGTATGGACCTGAGCAAATTCAGGAACGATATGGGCTGAAGCCGCTGCAAATTATTGACCTTAAGGGCCTGATGGGCGATACGTCGGACAATATTCCTGGTATTCCCGGCGTAGGTGAAAAAACAGCGCTCAAGCTGTTGCATCAATACGGTTCAGTCGAAGAAGTGCTGGCGCACACGAATGAGCTGAAGGGCAAAATGAAAGAACGTGTTGAGACACATGCTGACGATGCGCGAATGAGCAAGGATTTGGCGACCATTTATCGGGATGTAACGTTGGACAAGAAGCTGGAAGATGTGGCCTTCGGCGGGCTGCAAGCAGAAACGGCCGGACCAGCTCTGGCGAAGCTGGAGTTCAAGTCCTTGCTGGAGCGTTTATCTTTTTCAAGTGAGGTTGGCAGTACTGGGGTAGACGTAGAGGAAGCCGCGGCTGACGTAACAGTGCTGGATCAGCAGCGGATTAGCAAATTGGTAGAAGTGTTGGATCATGTGGATGTGCTGCATGTTGAGACGCATGGCGATAATCCGCATCATGCTGACATCGTAGGTCTGATATTTGCCGCAACGGGACAGCAGTTTTTTATGACACTGGATGTACTGCAAAGCGATACAGCTACACCTATTCGCGAATGGCTTGCTGACCCTGAACGCAAAAAACGCGGTCATGATCTGCATCGTACGGATTTGGCTTTACACTGGCATGGAATTGAGTTTGCAGGTGCCGAGTTTGATGTGCAATTGGCAGGGTACTTGCTGGACCCAACTGATGCAAACCAGACATTGAGCGGATTGGCAGCCAAATATGGCTTGTCTTCGATCCGTCCTGACGAAGAAGTGTTCGGCAAAGGAGCTAAATATAAAGTTCCTGACGTGGACGTGCTGTCTGATCATGTGGCGCGTAAGGCAGCGGTGATTGAAGCTTTGGTGCCTGTGCAGCAGGCTGAGCTGGAGAAAACGGAAATGCACAGGCTGTTTCATGAGCTGGAGATGCCGTTGTCCCGCATTTTAGCGGATATGGAGAAGCAGGGCATTTTGGTGAACGTAGAAGAACTGCGTGCTTTGGGTAAAGAATTTGAAGCCCAGATCGCAACGTTGGTGAACGAGATCTACAGCATTGCCGGAGTAGAGTTCAATCTGAATTCGCCTAAGCAGTTGGGTGAGATTTTGTTTGATAAACTGGGTTTACCTGTCATTAAAAAGACGAAAACGGGGTACTCGACCGATGCGGAGGTACTGGAAAAGCTGGCCCCCTATCATGATATTGTACAAAACATTTTGCAGTACCGTACCATTGCCAAACTCCAATCGACGTATGTTGAAGGATTGCTTAAAGAAATTTCGGAGAAAACGGGTAAGGTGCATACGTATTTCCGGCAGACAGTTGCAGCAACTGGACGCTTGAGCAGTCAATTTCCGAATTTGCAAAACATTCCGATTCGTCTTGAAGAAGGTCGCAAAATCCGCAAAGTATTTGTTCCGTCCGAACCGGGCTGGTCTATTTTGGCGGCAGACTACTCACAGATTGAGCTGCGGGTGCTGGCTGATATTTCGGATGATGAACGTTTGAAGGAAGCCTTTGTCCACGATATGGACATTCACACCAAGACCGCATCCGATGTGTTCGGTGTAGCAGCGGAAGATGTGGACTCCAATATGCGGCGTTCTGCGAAGGCAGTCAACTTTGGGATTGTCTACGGGATCAGTGATTATGGTCTGTCACAAAATTTGAATATTACGCGGAAGGAAGCGGCTCGCTTTATCGACCAGTATTTTGATGTGTTCCAAGGCGTTCGCCGTTACATGGATGATATTGTGAAGGATGCGAAGCGGGACGGCTACGTAAAAACGCTGTTGGAACGCAGACGCTATTTGCCGGAGATTAACGCCAGCAATTTCAACCTGCGTTCATTCGCCGAGCGTACAGCGATGAATACGCCGATTCAAGGCACCGCAGCCGATATTATCAAGTTGGCGATGGTACAGATGGATAAAGCGCTACGTGAACGTAATCTTCGTAGCAGAATGCTGCTCCAAGTACATGATGAGCTTGTATTCGAGGTTCCGCCTGAGGAAATGGAAACGATGAAAGAGCTTGTCCCGGCTACCATGGAAGCTGCATTAAAGCTGGCTGTGCCGCTCAAAGCCGAAGTAAGCTATGGCAGCAATTGGTATGAGGCCAAATAAGATATTTCAATGAGTAGATAGTCCCAATTTGACGCTGCTTCCGTTATAATATAGGGTGAGGTGAAGACATCATGCCGGAATTACCGGAAGTAGAAACCATTAAACGAACGCTAAACGAGCTTATCGTTGATAAACATATAGATCATGTCACTGTGAATCTGCCGCGGATCATTCAACGGCCCGATGATATCCACGCTTTTGCCATGGAATTGGCTGATCACCGGATTACAGGGGTGGAGAGACGCGGAAAGTTTCTGCGGATTTTGCTGGACGGGCTGGTGCTGGTCTCCCATCTTCGAATGGAAGGGCGATATGGATTATATTCACAACATGATCCTGTGGAAAAGCATACCCATGTCATCTTTCATTTTAAAGATGGTACGGAGCTGCGTTATCAGGATGTGCGCCAGTTTGGCACGATGCACTTATTTCCAGCAGGACAGGATTTGCTGGAAAAGCCGCTGAACAAACTTGGCCTGGAACCGATGGACGAGGCCTTTACACCAGAAATGCTGCGTGCCGCTGTTGGAACTCGTTCGACTTCGATCAAGGCAGCGCTGTTAAACCAGTCATATGTGGTGGGCATCGGGAATATCTATGTAGATGAATCGTTGTTTAAGGCGGGGATTCATCCAGCACAGCCAGCCAAAAGCCTAACGGATAGCCAATTTCATGTCTTGCATGAGGCGATTGTCTCCACGCTAGGTGCGTCCATTCAGGTTGGAGGCTCGTCCATTAAATCGTTCGTGAATGGACAGGGCAAAGCGGGCGACTTCCAGCATCAATTGCAAATCTATGGACGTAACGCGAAGCCTTGCATCAACTGTGGTACATTGATCGAAAAATCTGTTGTAGCCGGACGGGGCACACATCATTGTCCGGTCTGCCAGCCTCTGCGCTAAACAGGCGCAGTCACCCCAAGCCCATCCCTCTCATATATTGTTCCAAGTACCAATACTGCGGAGGATTTCGGTTGTTATAAGACCCTGCCTTCGCAATGGGAGGGAATTGGAGTGGCTAATCATTGGGGAGCCCTGCTGTTACTGGCATTTGCGCTAAGTTTGGACAGTTTCGGAGTCGGTGTTACATATGGTCTGCGCAAAATGAAAATTCCACTGTTGTCGATTGCTATCATCTCCGTATGTTCAGGTTTGGTGATCGGCATATCCATGCAATTGGGCGCATTACTATCTCGTGTCCTGTCTCCTGTATATACGACCGTTTTCGGTGCTGTCATCCTGATCTGTATTGGCTGTTACTCTTTGATTCAAGCTCTGCACCGCAAAGAGGATTTGCCAGAGGATTCAGTGGAGCCCTCTCGGGGTCTGCTTCTTACAAAACAGACTGATCCAGCGAGCAGATCTGTTCTTGGGGAGAAGGAGGGTATGGAGAATGCTGATACCGAGTCTTTCCCCAGCTCAAGAAAAGATCTGTCGGCAGAAGCTTCTGTGGAGCAGCAGGAACGAACAGTATTTTCTCTGGAGTTTCGCAAATGGGGGCTTGTTATTCGGATTCTTCGAAGCCCGTCTGCTGCGGATATGGACCGTTCCGGCAGTATATCTGCTACCGAAGCGGTTTGGCTGGGTATTGCATTATCGGTCGATGCGTTCGGAGCGGGACTCGGGGCAGCTATGCTTGGTTTTCAGCCACTGTCTACTGCGCTGGCTATTACGTTATTCAGTGGAACATTTTTGATTGCAGGGATGAAGGCAGGCTTTTTTCTATCAGCATTTCGATTTATGAAGGCGCTGGGTGTATTGCCGGCATTATTACTGATTATGATGGGCATATTGAAGCTGTTATGAGGTGAAAGAGCATGAATATCGGATTAACCGGAGGTATTGCTACCGGAAAAAGCACCGTGTCGGCTCTTTTGGTCGCCAAAGGTGCGCTGCTGATCGACGCAGATGCCATTGCCCGGGAAGTGATGCTTCCGGGGCATCCGGTGTTGGCGGCGGTCATTCAGCATTTTGGACAAGCTATAGTGAACAGTGACGGAACTCTGCTTCGCAAAAAACTGGGAGAGATTGTATTCGGAGACCCTGCCCAGCGGCAGGCACTTAACGATATTACACATTCTGCTATTCGTGAGGAAATGCGTATGCGCATGGAAGCATTTGAACGGGAACAGCCGGACAAGCTTGTTTTGGCAGATATTCCGTTACTGTACGAGTCGGGGCTTGAGAGCTTGTACGAGGAAATTATGGTTGTGTACGTACCACGTGATATTCAGCTCCAGCGTCTGGTGCTCAGAGACGGTCTGACGGAGGAGCAAGCTGGACTTCGGCTGTCCGCACAAATGGATATTGAGCAAAAGAAAAGCTTGGCCGATATCGTTATTGATAATAGTGGAACACAGACTGAGACGAAGCGACAAATTGATCAATTTTGGCAGCGGAAGGGACTTGCATGAATATTTTGCGAAAGAAAAGAGTCCTGCTCATTTTGTTTGTCGGGTTTGTCCTGATTCTATTCCTTAATTCAAATTGGATGTCCTGGTTCTATCCAATTCAATATAAGGATGAGATTCGGCAGTATTCACAGACGTATGAAGTAGACCCATTTTTGGTGGCGTCTATTATCCGTGTAGAAACCAATTTTAAAACCAGTAAGCAGTCACATAAGGGGGCGCTAGGGCTGATGCAGATTATGCCGAATACGGCAAATTGGATTATGGACAGCGCCCAGATTCAAAAGGTTCCGCTGGACAGCGTCAAGCACGAGCCTGGCACCAATATTGAGCTGGGAACCTGGTATTTGCATAACCTATCCATAAAGTTTCAGGATAATCCTGTAGCAATCGTAGCTGCTTACAATGCAGGGCCGGGTAAAGTTCAAGAGTGGCTGGATAAGGGAGTGTGGGATGGAAAGGAAGAGTCCATCAAGCAAATCCCTTTTGGTGAGACACGACATTATGTACAGCGGGTCATTTATTACTACAGGCAATACACGAAAATTTATAATGATTTTTAAATCCAAGTTAATGACATGATGAGCTTTTCGCTTTAAAATGAAAAAAGCGTTGGACAGGCTGTTTTTACCAGCCCATCCAGACACTTTTTCTTGTTATTTTTGCATTATTACCGCGATTATTGGTATTGACCTGCCAATTGTTGTTCGGCGATCGTTACGAGGCGTTTTGTGATGTAGCCCCCGATCGAACCGTTCTCATAGGAAGTCATATTACCTTGGTATCCATCTTGAGGAATGCTGATACCCAACTCTTGAGCGATTTCAAATTTCATTTGCTCCAGAGCGCCGGAGGATCTGCTGACTACCAGATTGTTGGAGTTGCCATTGTTTCCTTGTGCCATTGTTGTTCACCTCCTCGCGATATGGTAAACATATTATGATCTGTTTTGACAAAATTATTACTAAAAGTCTTCGGGAATTTATTGGAAAAAGAAAGTGGTGAGATTATGAAATGTCCGTATTGTGCCTACAATGGCACGAAAGTGCTGGATTCGCGACCTGCGAATGATAACAAGTCCATCCGTCGCCGCCGTGAATGTGAGCAGTGTGCCAGGCGTTTTACCACCTTTGAAATGGTGGAGGAAACCCCTCTCATGGTCATCAAAAAAGACGGCAGCCGTGAAGAGTTTAGTCGTGATAAAATGCTGCGCGGTCTCATTCGAGCCTGCGAGAAGCGTCCAGTATCCGTCGAGCAACTGGATATGATCGTATCCCAGGTGGAGAATGCTATCCGCAACACAGCAGCCACAGAAGTGGATAGCCAGCAGATTGGTGAGCTGGTCATGGAACAGCTCTACCCAGTGGATGAAGTCGCCTACGTACGTTTTGCGTCCGTCTATCGTCAGTTTAAAGACATCAATATGTTTATGAAGGAACTGAAAACACTGTTATCTAAAGATACAGCCAGCGACTGATCGCTGACTGTATCTTTTCTGGGCCATGAAGGGAGAAAATTATATTTTTTTATAAAAGTATTGACACAGGGTTAAATATTTTATATGATATAGAAGTCGCTTGAAACGTTGATAAAACTTGCTTATGATGGGGCCTTAGCTCAGCTGGGAGAGCGCATCGCTGGCAGCGATGAGGTCAGGGGTTCGATCCCCCTAGGCTCCACCAAACTTTTATTATGGACTCTTAGCTCAGTTGGTAGAGCAGTTGACTCTTAATCAATTGGTCCAGGGTTCGAGTCCCTGAGAGTCCATCCTTTTAGAAAAACGGCAGAGATGCCGTTTTTTTGTTGTTTATAGATCTATTCCCAGTCTAACCGAGAACAGTTATGAGTTGAATGAGCGCGTAACTGAATGCACAGAAAACAGATCCTAGCATATTCAAAAGAAGTTTGGAAAAAACATCATTGTTTAACGCTCACTTACATAATTGGCAAGGATTTCGAGATACTCGTCATTCACCAATTTTCTTGGGGCGAATACGGCTGTTAAAAAAGTTAGAGATTTTGAACGCGCGATTTTTTCATCCATCATGGAGTGGTCGGCTTCAGGTAAATGAATCACGGACAGTAGCTCTGCGGGGATTTTCTGGTGATAGACTCGCTCGGTATCCTTTACATCAACATTAATATCTTTTCCAGCCAGAACCAAGAGTACAGGAGAATGGAAGTGACTTAATTCTTCGGTGGAATCAGACAGAAAATTTTTGCGTATAAAGCTCCATCTTTCTTTGGAAATCATATCGTCAGGATCGGCTATGCTTAGATATTCTTAATAAGAAGCCTGTCTTTTCAGTAACTGTAGAATCTCTTGATCGTAGTTCAATGTCTTTTGAATTTCTTGCGGAGTAACTCCTTCTCGCTCCAGTTCTTTTCTGGTATTAAATTGTCCTTGGGAAATCCAGTTCACGGCAGGCGATACAAGGATGCTGAATGCAATATCATGCTCCTCTTTAACGATCTTCGGAATGACCCATCCTGCTTGACTGGCTCCCCATAGGCCGATTTTTTGCTTATCAATCATAGGTAAGCTTCTTGCCCAGTCTATTGCATATCGGATCTCCTGTGCGCGGTCCTCCATGCTTTGGGCGAGCCAATTGCCAGGAGCGCTGTTAATACCGGGCTTATTCAGTGACAAGGAGGCATAACCCTTGGAAGCGAACTTTTCCCACAGTGGTTTGTATCCATCATCATAGGTGTCATTAATAGGACCATCCCCATGGACAAAAATAACCAATCCAATTTTTCCCGAGTAGTTTTTAGGCAAAGTTAATGTACCTGTTAACAGCCCTTTAGGTGTCGTGATTTGTATTTTTTCTTCTGTCATCTTGTAGGAATTTTGATATAGAACAATGAGTACCAAGGCAACAGCCAGAGCTGCCGCAATACCAAAAGTAAGCTTGAGTGTTTTTTTCAATGATGCTCTCTCCTCGAATGCAGGTTCTCTTGCCAACTCATCAGATGCCATACAGGCTCCTTGAACCAAAAATGCCGTAACCCATTATATTTGGATTGTTTTACTTCAAACGCCAGTTGGTGATACAAACGGATAGCCCCTTGGTTCTTATGCGCTACGTGAAGCGTCAATGCATGAAAACCAGATTCAACCGAAAATTGCTGTGCGAAAGCTACAAGATGGCGTCCTATTCCCTGATTACGATGACTTGAACGAATCGCCAAATGATCAATGTAACACTCATTTGCAGCAGGGGTATACTCTAGCGCATGCATACCTGCCAAAAATTTAAATACATTGAAACAACCAAACTGTTTTAGGAGCGGAGTCAAAGAAATGGGGTTTGTTTCAGGAAGTGAAGAGTAGGAGGGTTTCCATTTAAGGGAAAGAACACCGATAACTTCTTCGTTTTCTTTGGCTACAAATTGTTTCATAGATGTAGAATAAGGATTTTGAACCCAAACCTGCATTAACAACTGCTGTATAGCTTGATCCTCTAGTGTAACAAGAGATTGGAATTTTGCTTTAAACGATTCGACTAAAAGACTGCAAACAGCTTCATGGTCTTGTTTTTGGTATGCAACAATGTCAAAAGATTTTGCACTCATGTAACACCCTCCAAGATTTATTCTACTTTGACTTGAATTTCATATTGTAGCTTGTTATTGTCGAACATCGAAAGATAAGATTTTTCTACTAGAATGGTCTTGCTTTGGCAGTTATATTGGTGATGAGCTACATATCGTTCCATTTGTTTGATTTCATAATCAATCTCAGGTTCTTCAATGACGGAAAGATGCTTATAAAGATAGTTGCCTTCTTCCAGAATATAGTCAACCACATCCGCCGTTTCATAACACAGCTTCAACTGTCCAGCATCAGACAAGTAATGCAGGTCATTTTCAAATAATCGAGGTGGGGCAGGGCGGTGTTCAAATAGATTTCCGGCAGTGAACTCTTGACCATTCTCCAATGCAAACCATAGCTTTAAATGACGGGGACCTAATCGTTTGACTTGATACTCATCGCCCTGCTGGGTCCGATTATTATATTCTTCTAACACTTTGTGAATAAACTGTTCATGCATCTTTAAGTTAGCTATTTCAGCTTGTACTTTTTGCAACGAATGCTCTAAAAGCTGGTTATAATCATTGGCAGCATAGGAAGTCATACATTCTTGAATCTGACCGACAGGGACATTTAATTTACGTAGTAATAAAATATGCGATAGCTGATAAATCTCATGAAGCCCGTACATCCGATATTGATTTTCTTCAGTATGTGATGGATAGAGGATTCCCTTTTCTTCAAAATATCGCAGTTGATGTACAGATACATTCATAAGCTGAGCAAGCTGGCTGATCGTAATGTGTTCTTTCAATGAGAGGACTCCTTACTGATATTTGAATAACTCCACTATAAACCTTAGGTCAGACCTAGGGTCAATAGAAAATATCAAACAAATCTTGGATAGGCGTATGTGTCGAGCATTTGATGCCCACACAAAGGGAGAGACTGGAGAGTTTACCTGTCGGTGATAACCCGTTATAATCATAAGATTAGTGAGCATAAACAAGATGCTCAGGATGAAGGTTAGAATGGGGAAATCATGTTGAAAACTTTTAAAAAGGTATACATTGAGATAACGAGCATTTGCAATCTCGCATGCAGCTTTTGTCCTCAAACACAGCGTGTCAAAAAATTTATTGATCCGGAAGTCTTTCGAAATGTGCTTGATCAGGTCAAACCACATACAGATTATATCTATTTGCATGTAAAAGGAGAGCCGTTGCTCCATCCGAAAATTGATCTTTTACTGGAAAGTGCTCATGAGAAAGGCTTAAAGGTCAATATTACCACTAATGGTACCTTGCTGCCGAAGACCGAACATAAGCTGCTTGGGCAACCAGCGCTGCGTCAGATGAACTTCTCTCTCCATAGTTTTGACGGACATGAAGGCTCCGTGGATCGAGAAGGATATTTGGGTAATATCTTCACGTTTGTAAGAGAAGCGGTGAAACACAATGTCATTATTTCGTTCCGTCTCTGGAACTTGACTGAAGATAATTTGACTAATGTGCAGCGTCAGCGCAACCGGGAAACACTTGAACGACTGGAGCAAGAGTTTGGACTGGACTATCGGATTGAGGAAAAGGTGATACCGGGTAGTGGGGTCAAAATTGCACCAAACGTTTATTTGAATCAGGACCACGAATTTGAATGGCCGAGCCTCAGTGCCCCGGAAGATGACGGAAAAGGCTTTTGCCATGCACTCCGTAGCCAAGCAGCGATATTGGTGGATGGAACGGTGGTCCCTTGCTGTCTGGATGGAGAAGGTGTCATTAATTTAGGTAACGTGCATGAGCAATCTTTTTCCGACATTGTGGAAGGGGAGCGTGCAAATCGTCTGTACTTCGGGTTCTCCAAAAGAGAAGCGGTAGAAGAGTTATGCCGAAAATGCGGGTACCGCAAACGATTTGGAACATAGTCATACAGGTAGAGCTTTAATCGACAGTAGAATGAATCGCAAGAAAGATAGCCCTTTTGCAGGGCTTTTTTACTTATATTTTGATATATACATAATTAATGGTTTTAAACTGTTCAGACGAAGTTGGATATATTCGATTGCTTGTGAGAATGATTATCAATTATAATAAATTTAATTCTGATAGGACGGAATAAGAATTGAAGGAACGGTTTGGATGGGGGCTGAGCGGTAGTAATGAAGTTGAACGATCACATTTTGCTGTGGAATCATGTTTTTATACAGGTGATGGATGTTCGTCATAGGAAGATCGAAAAAGGAGAGGAGCTTCGAGCCTATCGACTTCCTGCCAGTGCGTTCTTATATGCCGTGCGTGGAAGCGCACGGGTACGGTTGGATACAGTATTCACAGGATAGAGCGTTTCCATGTACTGCATGGCGGAAAAGGAATGTGCCTGAGTATCCTAGCGGAGGATGTGCTTGAATATTACATCATTTTGTACAGGGCGACGTTGGCCCTGCCTGATCGCAAAGAGATAGCACAATTGCTGGAAAAGGAAAATCCCTTTCAGAATCAGTATGCTTTCGCACCACATTACCCGCTGTCCCTGTACGAGAAAGTGAAGCTGTTGGAGCAAGAATGGCCTGGAGGTTCTGGACTTGGCAAACTGCATGTTAAAGCCTTGTTTCATCAATTTGTATACGAGTTGTTGCAGCAGTTGTATTGGCAGGGCATCGAACCTCTTAAGCCCGACCTTGTATCGCAGGCTCATGCACGGAAGAGTTAAAATAACGGCCATGATGATTATGCTGTGTTTATCATTGATGCTGGGAGCTTGCTCGGCTCCGACGAATACAAATGGAAGTTCGCAAACGAAGGCTAATCATACAGCGACAACATCCAACAGCGATGGACAAGCGGCAGTGCAAGCACTGGATAAATTCCGTAGAATCAGTGAAATCTTTGGCAAGCAGAAAGAAGCCGAGCAGTGGATTACTGAATACGAGAAGAAAGCTGCAGAGGCCAGAATGAAAATTCAAGGTATCGTTAAGGACGGAGAGACGGTTTCAATTGTACAAGTCGCCAATAAATCGATATATGTTTTGGCAGCGAAAGGCGGCAATTACGGAAGTCCGACCATTTATCAGATGCTAAAGCTACCACCTACCAAGAAGGCATTGAATATGAAAGAAGGATTTGAAAATATTTCACTTGAGGTTTTACCCGAGTATATGGGAGATCACATCTTTGTATACGGTTCAGAAGATGAAGGGGCTAATCAGATTCTGCATAGTGAGCTATGGAAAGGCCTTCAGCTGGATACCATAGTTAATCTCTTATTAGCCCACAAAAAATAAAAGGATGTACAAGTAACATCTCCTATCTAAACAAGGGGAAGCTTTTAGAATTTCAAGCTGTGATAGTCATATAGACAAAATCCGCTTAACACAAAGATTCCTAAGTGTTTGGCGGATTTTATCATGTCTATATTTCTTCTTCTCTGTATGTTTTGGTGTATCTTTGAAATTCAGATTTTTGATTATCGTAATAATCAGCTCTCGTCCAAAAAATAATTTGAGAGAATGAGTCAGAATGTTCCAAATAAGTGATTAGATATACAATTTTTACTTTATCACTCTCTACCCATACTTCGTATTGCAAGCCTTGATTCCCGTTTATATTGACCTTTACTGGTCCCGTCGAAATAATCCCTTTTCCAGACCTTTTGAGTACTAATTGAGCTGAAAACTCAGCGTAATCTTTTAATGTGATCATTGAGGATTTCTCATACGGCAGTTCGGATTTCCAATCCTTGATGATCGTCATGTATGCATCGTTTTTTTCATACCAAGCTTGAATTAGCGCATCTGGATTAAGAATTAAACCAGTCTTCCATATATAAGGGAGACGAATTTGTTGCGTGGCATCTTCACTTTTAAATGTTTTCAAAATAGTTGTTGAGCGAAGGTCTGGCTTAACTTGTGAGTCGCTTAAGACTTTCAAGGAGCTGGCTATAGTTGCAAATTCGTGATGTTGTTCTACTGCAGAGCCTCCCCTTGAATAGATTAATACTTGAAGATAGTGCTGCTTACTCTCTAACATGGCACTGAAGTAATAGACCTGTTGGCCATTGTATTTCCCGCTATAATCGGCTGTTCTGGCGGTTGTGGAATCAATCTGGATTGGGGTAGTATCCACAGCCTTAAAGTTTTCTAGGCCCAATGCGGAGATTTCTTCACGTTGCTGTACGAATTCGTCGAGCGTCATATTATTTGCAAAAGCTGACTTGGGGACACGGAAAACCAGACCTACATTCTTTTTTTCTTTGTCACAAACACTAAGCACCGAATCCAGTTGTCCCTGTTTAAATTTACGCCAGCCAGCGGGAATGGTAAGAGCCACAAGATCCTCATCCGAGGTAACGGTATGAGGCAGCGACTCTGTGACGGGTAGAACAGGCTGACTTTCTTTGTCTACAACTGTTGTACTATGAGCCGCATTGTCTACATCAGAATTTGTTTGGACTGCAGTTGCAGCATTTTTTGAGGTGCAGCTGGTAAGCATGAGCACTGCGATCAGTGCAATAACATAAAATCGGAAATGCACAAAATTGAATTTCATGGAAATAACTCCCTCTGTTTCATATTTACAAAGGAAATTTTACCCTTTTATAAAATTATAAAATAGAGGCGTTTGTCCTGTTTTACGTAGCTCAGTCGCTTATGGTAGTCGTTACTGTAACATTGTTGACAGAGGTTGAGGAGGCACTAGAGTTGAAATTAATAACTTCAACGACTACTGTCGCGCCAACAATCAGGCCTGTATTTATAATTAGGTTTGTAGCAGAAAGCGTTGTTAAGCCGCCTCGCTGCAACGTCCCATTTACAAATACATTGTAGTATCCGCTACTGGTCGGAACAACAAGACTGTTTGCCGCGACTGAAGTACCACTATCATTCGTGAAATTTTGTGCTGGGATAGTGGTCACTCCACCTAATATATTACCAAGCACGACAATAGCTGTGTAACGATTAACCACTGGAGTGACATTGATACTTGTTGTGATAGCAATGTTTCCAGATACGATACTGTCTGCTTCCAGATAGATTTGAATAATAGACATAGGAATTCCTCATTCCTAATACTCCAGATAAATATAATAGTTTATGTGAATACTCTAGATATGGATTGGATGGGGAGGAGTCTTCTAATTATTTCTCTTTGTTCAAGCTTCTTTGGGCCCGGGTTACTATTCGCTTCGTTTCTTTAGTATCCGAAGCCATTAGCCATGCATTACAAACTTGAAGAACCCATTCCGGGCTGGTTTTGCTGGCATCATTCAACCAATTGCCAACGGAGTCCTGGACATATTTGACCGGATCGGACTGAACAGCCTCCAAGAGCGGAAGAGCCAACTCGGGATGTTCTTTTAGTTCAGGGATGTGCTTGGCCCAAACGCCTTGTGGTCGGGTTAATTCAATGGCAAAACGACGTATGTTAGCATCCTCATCTCGCACCCAACTGTCTAACAGGGCAAGCCCTTCAAGCAGTTGCAAGGATATGGATTCTCTCACGGCCATCCAGGCTATTTCACGTACTCCGAAATGGGAATCCGCTGCAAAGGGGCGAATGCCAGCCAATTTTTCCTCTACACTTAAACAGGGATCAACCCCGATGATGTAGGCAGCCCAGCAGCGAATGCTGTCTGAAAGATGCGAGGCCATCGCATCAAAGATGCGAATACGTTCTTCTATCGCTTGTTGCTCAAACACATGAAGCCACGCTCGCGCGATTGCGGGTATCATTTTCATGATCTTCTTTTCCTTCAGCTCATTCAATTCGGTCAGGAAGACATCGAATGATTGCTGCAAGTCAAATTCATCAAGAGTATTTTGCAATAGTACAACATGATCGACAGCCAGCCATTCGGTGAGATTCGCCGTCTGAAGCCGCCCCTGCTGTAGCAGCTGAAGCACATCACTAGGAATATCTGACCCTTTGCGAGCACCTTTTCGTTGTAACATTTCATCCACTCCATATCGTAAATTGTCTGATAGGTATACGATACTTTTTTGGGGTGGAGTATAGATGTAATGTAGTTTACAACTTCACTAACTTTTCGCGATGGATGTAAACCGTCTTAAAGCCGGTTTTAATGACCTTTTCTTTGACAAGCTCCTGAAGAGCAGCTGTTACAGCCTCACGGGTGGCCCCGACCAGATTCGCAATTTCTTGATGAGAGAGAGGGAAATTGATTTTGCAATACTCATCACGGCTTTGGAGGGCGAACTGATCGGACAATTTCAGAAGAATATACAAAATTTTATCCTGTAAATTTCCCAAAGCTAAATGCTGGGCCAGACTGCTCATTCCTGAAATTCGGTCACTTAACACCTTGATCATGTTCATCATGAACCTGGGATGTTCTATTAAAAAATGCTCGAATCGGTCTTTGTCCATACGGCAGATATCGCATTCTTCTATCGTTTCTATATACATCTCCCTTGTTCCTAGTGAAATCATATCCATTTCACCAAATACATTTCCCTCGCGGAGGATATCCAAAGTAAATTGCTTCCCGTCAGCATTTAGCTTATATAGACGTACTTTGCCCTTTTTCACAAAATAAAGTCCCTCGGAAAAGGTCTCTGGAGTTTGTATAAAGTTTTTTTTCGGTATAGTCGTAATGGAGGTCATTTGATCCATTTCAATTAAATCTTCTAATGAGAGACTATGAAGCAAATTAAATTGGGACAAATATTGAATGCTATTCATATGTTCTCCTTTTCGGTTGCACAGGGTATACAGAATCATAATACAATTATAGCTTCTATAAGGTATTTTGACCTCTATTACTCACTTGTTTGCGATAGAGTGAATAATGAATTTTGGGGAATCTGTTGGATTTATATAAAAGAGAGGTTGGTATAAAATAGATATACATGATTAATAGTAGATACATAAAGAGTGAGGTAATAACCATGATTAAATTAAAAGATGTAGGCAATTTCAAGGTTCTTCCTGAGATAGCGATGCATATCGTTCAAGGCAATATATCCGCTTTACGCCAGGCGCTGACCGAAGGCTGGGATATAGAACAAGGGATCGTACTCAGCAAATATACGACATTAAGTCCACTGGATATTACACTCATAACTGGGCAAATGGAAGTCTTGAAGCTACTGGTCGATGAGGGGGTTCAACTTAATGTAAAGGATAATCCCGCATTCCTGACGGCTGTTCGCTATGGTACCGAAGAGGTTGTCCGTTATGTGGTCGCCCATGGCGCCAAGCAGGACGGTAAAAATCATGTCAAATCTGGTGCTTATGAGCAAGCCTACTACGGTAACAAAAGTAATATGCTGCTTATCCATGAGCTGGGCCTCGATATGAAGCAGCATGCTGGAGCAACACTCCGCAACGCAGTTAGTGAGCATGACTTGAAAACAGTAGCTTTACTATTGGAACATGGCGTAGATATTAATTTCAATGCCCCTAATATGGTATATCCATATAAAGCCACGCCTTTGACAGTGGCGGCGCGCAACAACGATTTTTCGATGGTGAAGTATTTGGTTCAACTAGGCGCTGATGTGACGCTGGCAGAAAAAGATGGAGAACGGGCATATACAATTGCACTAAGTAATAAAAACGTAGAAATGGCTGAGTATTTAAAGTCTGTAGAGCCTCCGGCATTTCATAATCTGGAAAATAAACGACATGCTTTGAAAAGCTACAAGCTTCCGAAGGATTTAATAGCCTTTCTGACAGGGAATCAACTCCGTGTGAACCTGCCAGAAAATGATCTTGATATTCAATTTGTTGAGTTCTTTTCAATTATCGATACGGTTGAGATGAAGGTAGGTCGGCAAAAGCTGTTGCGTCTGTCTCTAAACGTAGATAATTACTCGGATATTATATTGGTGTGGAATCCAAAGCAGAAGTGCCTGGGTTATTATGACGAGGAGCATCAGGAATATGCGGATGTGTGCAGCTTTGCTGAGTTTCTTGCACAGCCGGAAGATTATCTGGAGAAGATTATTGAGGGTGAATATGTATCATAACAAGGTGAGCCATGAATGCGGTATGCACGCAGTCATGGCTCTTGTTATTTTAAAATACAGCGCTAGTGTACACAGGTGCCTAATGCTCATCAGGAATGGTTACGTATGAGCTGAATGAGGTTTCAGGGAAATTGGGACGAATTGTGCGCATAATGGTAAAATAGTACTGATGGAAGCTTTAGAACGTTTTTGAACGTTTACTGCTGAATTCCTATGTAAGAAGAATGAATTTACATAAAAGTAGATGAATTTTCTTTAAAATGTAAACGCAATCATGTCGATTAGAGCGGGAATTCACCATTTTGTAAAAAAATGAAGTTGGAATGAATTTTTTTGAATCTTTTTGGAGAAAAATGATTGTTTTTTATCAGGTTTGTGGTACGATATAAACAGTTGGGGGAATGAAGATGCTGACGGAGGAAAGATACAAGTTAATAATACAGCGCTTACAAGAACGTGGTGTTGTAAAGTTGCAGGAATTGGCTGATCTGTTGGGAGCTTCTGAATCAACAATTCGGCGCGATTTGATAGATCTTGAGGGCCGTCAGTTGCTAAAACGGATTCATGGTGGGGCAACCTTACTGAATCAGAAAAGTCAGGAACCTGGCATGGAAGAAAAAACATTCAAAAACGTTCAACAAAAAAACGCAGTCGCCCGCATGGCAGCCAAAGAAATTTTGGATGGCGAATGTATTTATCTGGATGCGGGAACAACAACGATGGCGATGATTCCTTACATTGAAGCTAAAGACGTGACGGTCGTGACGAATGGTCTATCCCACGTAGAAGCACTGGTAAGTAAAAGAATCAGAAGCTATCTACTGGGAGGGATGATGAAAATTCATACCAAAGCCGTAATTGGCAGTATTGCCCTACAAAATTTGGACAATTTTCGATTCGACAAGTGCTTTCTAGGAACGAACGGGGTGGATATGGAAATGGGGTATACAACTCCTGATCCTGAAGAGGCGCTAATCAAGCGGCGAGCCCATCAGTTGTCAGGCAAAACGTATGTGTTGGCCGATTCCAGCAAAATTGGAGAAGTAACCTTCGCCAAACTGTTCGAGCTCAAGGAAGCTATACTTATTACCGAATCGATGCCAGAACGCTCACGCCGATCCATCGCTCAGAAAACTAAGATAATCGAGGGATAACAATGATATATACAGTAACGCTGAACCCTTCCATTGATTATATCGTGGAAGTTGACGATTTGAAGCTTGGTGATTTGAACCGGATGAAACGTGATTTGAAATTGCCAGGTGGTAAAGGAATTAATGTATCACGTGTACTAAACCAGCTGGGAGCAGATAGCACGGCGATCGGCTTTCTAGGAGGATTCACAGGCAGGTTTATCGACGATACATTGCGGGAAGAATCCATTAAAACTGATTTTGTAATGATCGAAGATGACACACGGATTAACATTAAACTCAAGCATGGCGATGAAACGGAAATTAACGGTTTGGGACCTGTGATTCGTGAGCAAGAGGCCGATGCGTTGGTGCAAAAGCTGGCCGCACTCCAGAAAAATGACATTGTCGTCTTGTCGGGAAGTATCCCGCCGTCACTTGGAGGAGACTTCTATGATCGGCTGATTAGCGTATGCCAGCAAACTGGGGCTGAATTCGTCATCGACACCACAGGTGAGGCGCTGATGAAGGCACTGGTTCATAAACCGCTGCTCATCAAGCCAAATCACCACGAGTTGGCTGAGTTGTTTGGCGTAACTATTCACTCAAAGGAGGAGATCGTCACTTACGGTCGTAAGCTGCTGGAAGCAGGTGCAAAAAATGTACTGATTTCCATGGCAGGAGAAGGGGCTTTGTTCATTACGGCAGATGAAGTGTATCACGCAAATGTACCAGCAGGAACGGTTAAAAATTCTGTAGGCGCAGGTGATTCAATGATTGCTGGATTCGTGGGTACGCTGGCTCTTCATGGCGATCCGATCGAAGCATTCCGTGCAGGAGTGGCATCCGGAAGCGCAACTGCGTTTTCCGATGATCTGGCTACTAGAGAGAAAATTGAACAATTACGGCCGCAAGTCACGATTTCAAAACGGTAATCCGGCTGCATCATGAGCTTATTATGCGTGTATCGACACGCTGACCGAACTTAGGAGAGTGTGAAAAATGAGAATAACAGACCTGATGATTAAAGAAACGATGATCATGGACCTGCAGGCGACGACAAAGGACGAGGCGATTGAGGAGCTCATCGCTAGTCTCGAAGCAAGTGGACGTATTAATGACCGTGCCTTGTTTAAAGAAATGATTTACAAACGTGAAGCAGAGTCCAGCACTGGAATCGGCGGCGGCATTGCGATGCCGCATGCCAAGACCAAAGCTGTGAATGAAGCGACTGTCGTTTTCGCCAAAAGCAGTAAAGGCGTAGAATTCGAATCGTTGGACGGTGAGCCGGCAAAAGTGTTCTTTATGATTGCGGCTCCAGAGGGAGCAGCAAATACGCATCTTCGCACACTGGCAGCCCTTTCCCGGCTCTTAATTGATACCGATTTTATCGGGAACCTTATGAAAACGCAAACACCGGATGAAGTATCTGTGTTGTTTGATACCAAGCAGGCGGAAGAAGAAGCTGCCAAAAAAGCAAAAGAGGCTAAGAAAGAGGCAGCCAAAGCGCAGCAAACGCCAGACGTTATCGTTGGCAATCCGAATTCTGACGAGTTTGTGGTTGCAGTGACCGCTTGTCCTACAGGCATTGCACACACGTTTATGGCTGAAGATGCTCTTATTAAGAAAGCGAAAGAAATGGGTGTAAATATCCGTGTAGAGACGAATGGCTCGGAAGGCGCACAAAACGTACTGACAGCGGATGAAATTCGTCGTGCCAAAGGAGTAATCGTCGCAGCTGACAAGAAGGTTGAAATGGCCAGATTTGATGGTAAACCTGTATTACAAAGACCGGTAAGTGACGGTATTCGTAAATCTGAGGAACTGATCCGCAAAGCGCTGAACGGCGATGCGCCAATTTATCGTAGTGAAGGTAAAGGCAGCGCTGAAGAGTCGAAAGCGGAGAAGAGCAGCGTAGGCAGCAAAATCTACAAGGATTTAATGAACGGTATTTCTCATATGCTACCATTCGTTGTAGGCGGGGGGATCTTGCTAGCCATTTCCTTCTTGATTGAACAGGTAGCGGGAGAAGATAATGTATTCTTCCAACTGTTACAAACGATTGGCGGCGGAACAGGTGCGTTCCACTTCCTGATTCCGATACTGGCCGGATTTATCGCGATGAGTATTGGAGACCGCCCGGCACTGATGCCAGGTATGGTTGGGGGTCTGATGGCTGTAAACTCCAATGCAGGTTTCCTTGGCGGTCTGGCAGCAGGTTTTCTGGCTGGTTATGTGGTGATCTTCCTGCGTAAAGCTTTTGCAGGTCTACCAAAAACGCTGGATGGTTTAAAACCAATCTTGTTATACCCGGTATTCGGACTCCTAATTACAGGCGCGATTATGTTCTACCTGTTTGATCCAATTTTCGGTGGTATTAATACGTGGCTTGTCAACGTTCTGAACAATTTAGGAACAGGTAATGCAGTTATTTTGGGTCTGATCCTGGGCGGAATGATGTCGATTGACATGGGTGGACCTTTCAACAAGGCAGCTTACGCATTTTCGATCGGTGTCTTTACTTCCAGTGGTAACACGAACGGAGCTATGATGGCGGCTGTTATGGCGGGCGGCATGGTACCTCCGCTGGCAATCGCATTAGCTTCGACGTTCTTCAAAAATAAGTTTACTGAGCAAGAGCGCAAGTCTGGCTTGACGAACTATGTACTTGGATTGTCCTTCATTACGGAAGGAGCCATTCCATTCGCAGCTGCTGATCCTCTGCGTGTCTTAACCTCTTGTATTGTAGGTTCAGCGATTGCTGGTGGTCTGACGCAGTTCTGGCAAATCAATCTTCCAGCTCCACATGGCGGAATTTTTGTAGCAGCTCTTGCCAATCATGCTTTGCTGTTCTTGCTTGCAGTGGTGATTGGTTCCGTAATTTCCGCGCTCATTCTGGGACTGTGGAAAAAACCGCTTGAAGCGAAATAACAGGTATGACAACAAGAGTATAAAAATAAAGAGAGGGCCACATTTTCTTAGGCCTTCAAAATAGTAAAGCCGCTAAACACCAGGTTTCTGAGTGTTTAGCGGTTTTTTCTTTATGCAAAGATGATATAACTTATTAGTAGTCTCTCATAGATGCTATAGCCTGCAAAGCTCCTTAACCAGCTGTATAAATAGCTTTCGGGCCGAAGACATATACTGCTGGTGATGGTTGTTTTGTAATAGTCCAACGGCAATATTAGGGTCTGTTAACTGGAGGGGGACGGTGACCAGTTCCTCCGGCAAAGGCATTGACGATAGAACCACTCCAACTGAAGGAATCGTTTTTACGAACGTGGGGATCGACGAGATTTGACTGACAGTATAAAAAAACGGCATCGACGGGAAGTGTGAAAGCTCTTTCTCCAGTCGTATATGGTACAAGCAGTTCTTACCTCCGACGATAAGCGGATACGCGTACAGATCTTCGAGCTGAAGCTCACTTTTTGCCGCGAAGGGATGATTACGGGACACAATAAAGGCGATGTGTTCGTGAAATATGGATTCAAAGTGTAAAGAAGGAATGGAGTGAGGTTCCCCAGAGATAGCAAAATCCAGCTTACCATCCACCAAAGCATGTGCGAGTGCATCCGTGTTTCCAACTGTAAAATGACATGTAATATTCGGTTTATGCTCTCGAAACTGCTGCAGAGCCAAGGGGAGTAAGGTAGCCGCTACCGTTTCAAGCACACCGATATGGAGCGTGCCGATCTCCTCCTTTTTCAGCGACTTCGCCTGGTCCATTACAAAATTCCAATGCTGAATAAGTCCGTCTATCTCCTCGGCATATAGTTTGCCCGGGGACGTTAACTCCGCATCCCAACCCCTTTTAAAAAGTTGAAATCCCAGCTCTTTTTCAAGCCTCTGGATTTGGTTCGTGACTGTAGACTGAGCGTAGTTTAATTTGACAGCAGCTTTTGAAAACGTTCCTTCTTCGATTATGGTACGAAATGTAGTTAATTCTTTCAGATCCACGCTTGCTCATCTCCATCGATGAAATTGAATATATTTATGATTATTTTCAATTATACAGATGAAAGTAAGGGGAGTACAATCATCTTATCCCAACGGATAGGAGAGATGAACATGCCATTTGTACGAGTTGGCTACATGGAGCAACAATACACAGAGCAAGAGCTGTCTGACATTAGCTGCTGTATCATGAATGCTTTGATCGAACATTTTCAGGTTCCGGAAAAAGATTACTTTCAGGCTTTTCATGCTCATAAGCAAAGCGAGTTTTATTATAGTCCCGATTATTTGAATGTATCCAGAACAGACAAGCTGCTGTACATCCAAATTACGATGGGATCGGGTAGAACTACGGAACAAAAAAAGGATTTTTACCAAAGATTAGCCGAACTCATCTCTATTGAATGTAAAGTCCGACCGGAGGATGTTTTTGTGACACTGGTAGAGACTGAATTAGAGGATTGGTCCTTTGGCAATGGACTTGCCCAGATGATTGTATGAAGCATAAATTGATTAGATCGAGTGTTCGGGAAACGATCGGTGATTTTGCTCCCGCTTTTGTAGGTTATACGGAGGATGTCCTTTTTGGAGATGTATGGAGAAGAGGTGAGCTATCTCTAAGGGAACGGAGTCTCATTACAGTTGCCGCTCTGGTAGCGGGTGAGCATGTGAATCAACTTCCTTATCATCTGAACCTGGCCAAGGAAAACGGGATTTCGGAGGAAGAACTGGTTGAAGTCATTACACAGCTTGCCTTTTATGTAGGATGGCCCCGGGCAGCCTCAGCCATTCAGGTTGCCAAAGAGGTGTTTTGCAAAGAGCAAGAAAGTTAAGCATGAACCTAAAAAAACTGCTAAGCACAAAGGATTCCGAGTGTTTGGCGGTTTTTTGGCATGATTGTATTGTTATTCTGCATTGAAAGCGGTATAGTAAGAGTAATTGAATGAGGGGTGAAGTGCCCTTCGGGATTGTTACTGGTGAGCAGGCGATACCCAAATAATGACTAATTGATTTAGTCGTTATTTGGTTTTTTTTTTGTTATTACAAACTTTGTCATTACATCAATGAGGTGAGCAGATAAATGATCATCCGGCAAATTTTTAACAACAATGTTATCCGAGTCGAAAATCAGGTGGGTCATGAATTTGTTGTCATAGGGAATGGTCTAGGCTTTAAAAAGAAAAATGGCCAGAGGGTCGATGAAGACAAAATAGAAAAAACCTTTGTATTAAAGTCCGATAAAATTCCACAAAAATTAATAGATCTTATTGGGGAAACATCTGTAGAGTATTTAAAGGTGGCGGATGAAATTGTAGGCAGCGCAAAAAAGGAAATGGGAGATATTTTTAGTGACAATATCTATATTTCTCTGATTGACCATATTCAATTTGCCATCTCTCGATACAGAAAATCCGTAGGACTTAAAAATTCACTGTTATGGCAAATTAAAAAATTTTACAAAAAAGAATTTATGATCGGAATGAACGCATTGGACATCATCCATGCTCAATTTGGCATCCAAATGGATGAGCATGAAGCAAGCTTTATTGCTATGCATTTTGTAAATGCAAGACAAGACGGTCAGGGAATGAAACAAACGGTTGAGATTACCGAGATTATTGATGACATTTTCAACATTGTAACCGATTACTACGAGATTACACTGGATGAAACTTCGTTCAATTATTCCCGTTTTATTACTCATTTGCAGTACTTTGCCCAACGATTGCTGAGCAATGAACAAGAACAACTAGCTTCAGGGGATAATTTCTTGTATGACCAAGTCAAAGATAAATACGAGAAGGCTTTTCAATGCACCCAATTAATCAATCAATATTTAGAGTTAAAGCATGAAAGTGCTATGTCGATTGATGAAAAAGTGTATTTGACGATTCATATACAGCGTGTAACCTCCAGAAATGATATAGCTAGTTCTTAGAAAAAAAGCTTGCAAACGATTTCTAAGTGATTTATAGTAGGCTCACAACTTAAATATAAGGATTGTTACTGGTTAAGCAGGCGATACCTAAATGAATGGCAGTGATCATTTTCTTTGATCATACAGGCCTTTCGTTTAGGTATTTTTTTGTTTCCAGGCAATCTGCCCAAGAGGAGAATGAACATGGATCATAAGAAAATGGGCGAAGACATCGTACGTCTCGTTGGAGGAGAAGAAAATATCAATGGACTTGTCCATTGTGCTACACGACTCCGATTTGACCTGAAGGATTCACGAAAAGCCGAAAGAGAAGCGCTTGAGAAGCATGAGGGAATCATTACCGTTGTTGAAAGCGGAGGACAATTCCAAGTTGTTATTGGCAGCCATGTTGCCTATGTATATGCAGAGATCATGAAAAACAGGGATTTTGGATCGAATTCCCCTGCAGCCAGTGAATCCAGTGGGAAAAAAACATCGGTCATATCCACAATCTTTGAAGTCATTTCCGGTAGTTTCTCCCCATTGATTCCAGCGATGGCGGGCTCGGGAATGATAAAAGCACTCCTGACGGTTTTGACCTTGCTAGGATGGATGTCTGCAACAAGTGATACTTATATGATCCTGTCTGCTGCAGGGAATGCTGTGTTTTACTTCTTGCCGATTTTACTAGGGATTACGCTTGGTATAAAGCTGAAGGCGAATCCTTATGTAGCTGGTGTGATCGGTGCGGCTCTCATGGAACCCAACTTTACGGGGCTGATGGACAAAGGCTCTGATGTATCGTTTTTAGGAATACCGGTGGTCATGATGAACTACTCCGCCAGTGTTTTCCCGATTTTTATATCCATTAGCATCTATGCGTTGGTAGATAAGTTTTTGAAGAAGATCATTCTTAAGGATTTACAGCTATTTTTAGTTCCGATGCTGGCTTTAATGATTATGGTTCCGCTATCTGCGATGGCTTTTGGACCTTTCGGTACAGGGGTAGGAGATTGGATTTCTTCAGGTGTGACATGGTTAATCGGTGTAAGTGGCATTTTGTCAGGGATTGTTCTTGGCGGTTTTATGACCTTTATGGTCGTCTTCGGACTTCACTGGGGTTTTACCCCGATCACGATTCAAAATATCGGTGTTGGCGGTGATCCGATTGAGGCGATGGCTGCAGCAGCTGTATTTGCTCAAATTGGGGTCGCATTTGGTATCTTCCTGAAGGCGAGAAAAGATAAAACACTTAGAACTCTTGCCGGTTCCACGAGTATTACAGGATTGCTGGCTGGTGTGACAGAGCCGATTGTGTATGGTCTGGTGCTTCGCTATAAACGTGTCATTCCGATTGTCATTATCGCAGGTGCTCTAGGCGGTGCCATCAATGGACATTTTGGAGTGAAAATGACGGCGTATGTGTTTCACAACATTTTTGCGATTCCAGTGTATACGCCAACCTTGTTATACGTGATTGCCATTGCCTGCTCATTCGCGGCAGCAACCGCACTAACCCTTATTTTTGGGTATGAAAGCAAGGTGAAGGAGGAGACCCCAGAAACAGTTGAATCCGTGAAAACAGCAGAACCAGAACCTGTTGTTACAGCAACCAAGGCTGTTGACATCAAGAAAGAAACGATCTACAGCCCGATCACAGGCAAGACGATACCATTGAGCCAAGTGAATGATTCGGCATTTTCTACAGGGGCGATGGGAAAAGGCTTAGCCATTGAGCCGTCTGTCGGTGAGGTCGTAGCGCCTATAGATGGAGTTGTAACCTCGCTGTTTCCCACAGGACACGCCATCGGCTTGACTTCAAAGGCGGGTACGGAGATATTAATTCATATCGGAATTAACACCGTTGCGCTGAAAGGGAAGCATTTTAATCCAGTGGTTAAAGAAGGCGACAGCGTGAAACAGGGCGATTTGCTAATCCAGTTTGACAGAGAGCAGATTATTGAAGCAGGATACGAAATCGTGACCCCTGTCATCGTCACGCTTACAAAAAATAAAGTGGATGTGTTTGAGACAAATCAGGAGCAAATTCAAAAAAATGAAGTATTGCTAACGTTGGTTGTGTGATACAGGAAAGCCTATCATCACATTCATGAATTGCAAAATCAGAAGGATATAACGATAACTGGAGGGACTATAGCATGAAACATAATCAATTGAAGGCATTTCCTGAAAATTTTTTCTGGGGAGGTTCCACTTCCGCTTATCAAGTAGAGGGTGCATGGGACGAAGATGGAAAAGGACCTTCTGTCATTGACATGGCTAATCACGTCGAAGGGGTCACTGATTTTAAGGTAACCAGTGATCATTACCATATGTTCAAAGAAGACGTAGCCCTGATGGCTGAAATGGGCTTTAAAGCATATCGTTTCTCGATTGCTTGGACACGTATTTATCCCCTGGGGGCAGGTGAAGTGAATCAGAAGGGAATCGCGTTTTACAGCTTATTAATTGACGAACTAATTAAATACGGGATTGAACCGATGGTTACCATGTATCATTTTGATCTGCCTTATGCTCTTGAACAACAAGGCGGTTGGTCGAAAAGGGAGACGATTGATGCCTTCGAACAGTATGCCAAAACATTGTTTGAGAACTTTGGAGACAGGGTGAAATATTGGTTAACCATTAATGAGCAGAACATGCTGATTCTCCATCCCGGTTCTATTGGCACATTAGATACAAGTCTGGAAAATCTGCAAAAGGTACTGTACCAACAAAATCATCATATGTTAGTCGCACAGGCGAAGGCGATGGTATTGTGCCACGAGATGCTGCCTGACGCGAAAATTGGACCAGCACCGAATATTGGGGTTATCTATCCAGCCAGTTCCAAGCCTGAAGATACGCTGGCGGCGGACAACTATGCAGCTATTCGCAACTGGCTCTATCTGGATATGGCTGTGTTTGGCCGATACAACCATATTGCCTGGAGCTATTTGGTCGAGAAAGGCTATGAGCCTGTCATTGAAGAAGGGGATATGGATATATTAGCGAAGGGGAACCCGGACTTTATCGCATTTAATTATTATACCTCTCAAACCGTAGGAGAAAGTTTAGATGACGGGAATGATTTTTCACATACAGGAGATCAGCATGAAATTGTGGGTGAACCCGGAGCATATCGAGGTTCCGTCAACCCCAACCTGCAAACGACGGAGTTTGGTTGGGAGATTGATCCGGTCGGTTTTAGATCCACGTTACGCCAAATTTATTCTCGCTACCACTTGCCTTTGATTGTGACAGAGAATGGCTTGGGCGCTTTTGACAAGCTTGAAGAAGGGGATGTAGTGAATGATCCTTACCGCATTGACTTTTTCAACAAACATATCGAGCAGATTCAACTGGCTATTACAGATGGTGTAGAAGTGTTCGGCTTCTGTCCGTGGTCTGCAATTGATCTGGTGAGTACCCACCAGGGCTCCAGTAAGCGCTACGGGTTTATTTATGTGGATCGTGAGGAGTTTGATCTCAAGGATCTGCGTCGTATTCGTAAACAAAGCTTTTATTGGTATCAAAAGCTGATCTCCACAAACGGTGAAATTCGTTAATTAAAGCCGCCGTGAAAAAGCACCTCCTTGAAATGGATGTTACCATTTTGAGGAGGTGTTTGTATTTGTAGCCTTGGGGGAGAGTTTGATTTCATTCAGGCATTCAATTACTCCTTTCCCAGAAGTGTGATCGTGTATTATATAATAGAAGAAACACAAACGGAAAGGACATCATGCATTGACCTTACAACAATTAAAATATGTCATTGAGGTTGCCAATCGCGGTTCCATGAATGAGGCGGCAAAGCGGTTGTTCATTTCCCAGCCCAGTCTGTCGAACGCGATTCGTGATCTGGAGGAAGAAATTCATATCACCATTTTTGAGCGTACCAATAAGGGGATTTCTTTGTCCAAGGAAGGCGTGGAATTCCTCGGTTATGCACGTCAGGTCGTTGAGCAGGCGGAGCTGCTGGAAAGTCGCTATCTGGATGCCAAGCCTACACCACAGCATTTTGCTGTGTCCACGCAGCATTACGCTTTTGCCGTAAATGCATTTGTGAATCTGGTGAATCAATATGGTCAAGAAGAGTATGAATTGGCTTTGCGAGAGACCAAAACCCATGAAATCATACAGGATGTCAAAAGCCTGCGCAGTGAGATCGGAATCCTGTATCTGAACGAATTTAACGCCAAGGTCATTAACAAGCTGCTAAAAGATGCGAATCTACAATTCAACAGCCTGTTTACGGCCAAGCCACATATTTTTATCAGTGCCAATAATCCGCTATCCCAACAGTCCATCGTGACCATTGACCAGCTTTATCCGTATCCGTATTTGTCCTTTGAGCAAGGGGAGTACAATTCCTTTCACTTTTCCGAGGAGATTCTCAGTACGTTATCGCATCCCAAAAGCATTCGCGTCCATGACCGGGCGACCCTTTTTAATCTGCTCATTGGGTTGAACGGCTATACCATTTCTACCGGAGTGATCAGTGCCGATCTGAACGGTAACGACATTATTTCCGTCCCTCTGGAATGTGATGAGTCTATTAATGTGGGATGGATTTGCCATAAAAATGCTGCGCTCTCCAAGCTGGCCACTGTCTATGTAGAAGCGCTGCATGAGGCGATAGGGGAATAAAAAGTTGGGTATAGCCCTAGGCTATAACTAGCTATAGTTTATTGGAGTTACCTTATAACTGAAAATGTATGTTATCTTTCTTACAAGAACTTCACTATAGAAGCGAAAAAGGAGATAACCCTAATGAGCAGCATCCTTGATAATGCATCCCAACGTAAAGTGACCCCTTTTAGACATGATATGGTCGGCAGCTTTTTGCGCCCGCAAGCGATTAAAGACGCCAGAATTCAATTTCAAAATAATGAAATCTCTGCGGACGAGCTGAGAAAGATTGAAGATAACGAAATTATCAAGCTAGTGGAAAAGCAAAAATCCGTAGGACTTCAAGCCGTGACGGACGGTGAATTCAGACGCTCCTGGTGGCATCTTGATTTTATGTGGGGTCTGGACGGTGTGGAAAAGGTACAGCTTTTGAACGGCTACCAATTCCAAGGTGTGGAAACAAGAGCGGAAACTGCACGCTTGTCCGGTAAAATCGGACATTCCCGTCATCCTTTCATTGAAGATTTCAAATTCCTGAAGCAAGTAGCAGGTGAGGATGCGATCGCACGCCAAACGATCCCGGCACCTGCACAGTTCCTGGCCGAGCTATTGCGCGGAGAGAATAAAGAAACAACCGATACGTATTACAGCAATCTGGATGAACTGGTGACGGATATCGCCAAAGCCTACAAATCCGTGATTCAAGCGTTGTACAATGAGGGTTGCCGCAGCTTGCAACTGGATGATTGCACATGGGGTATGCTCTGTGATAAAAACTATTGGGAAGCTAGACAGCATGCGGGTGAAAATGTGGAAGATACCAAAAAGCTGTTCGCCCGTGTGAATCAGGAAACGGTGAAGGATCTTCCAGCCGATTTGGTCGTTACGACCCATGTATGCCGTGGTAACTACCATTCCACCTGGGCATCTTCTGGCGGCTATGAGCCTGTAGCCGAAACCCTGTTCGGCATCGACAACATCGACGGCTACTATCTCGAATTCGATACCGACCGTGCAGGCGATTTCACACCGCTTAAGCATCTGAAAGATCAAAAGCAGGTCGTACTGGGTCTCGTTTCCTCCAAAACGGGTGAACTGGAAGACAAGCAGACGGTCATTAATCGCATTAAGGAAGCGACTCAATTCGTCGACATCAACCACATCTGCCTCAGCCCACAATGCGGCTTTGCTTCGACAGAAGAGGGCAATATTCTGACAGAAGAGCAGCAGTGGAAAAAGCTTGCTTTCATTAAAGAGATTGCGGACGAGATTTGGAAGTAAGGTTTGGTTTAGGATATTTAAAAGGTTCTATTAGTTAAAGATATTTTATTGAAAAACACGTCATATATGGACGTGTTTTTTGATCTTTACAAGATTAGGTGGGGGTTTTCTTTTGATTGAATTCTATAACATTAACAACATGGTCATATGGTTTCGCCAAACTGATGGCGGGAAACTCTAAAAAAGCATAATCTCTGAGTATCCTAAAAAAGGCTAAGACTCTTTTATGTTTGTCCACTTCCTATTTACAACTCTTGCATACAATGGATTGTAGAATGGTATTAAGAGGGAGTGACAAAAAAATGAGTCTTTATTTTCGAAACAGCACCAATTCTACCGTACAGGTAGCCATTTTCTATCACGCGAGTAGGTGTGGGTTTGTCTTTGTGGGACAAACTGGTATATTGTCTACCTGGTACCGTTTGGCGCCTGGTCAAACGAGGGAAGTTGTTACTGGCAACGTAGGGGATAGAACAATATATTATTACGCTGAGAGCGTATCAAGAAATCTTGTGTGGTCAGGTAGTTTCCCCATACATGTTCCTAATTATAACTTCAGTGGATGTTGGATCTGGAATATTAATGGTAATCTATGCAATAATTGCAGAAGAGTTGGTTTTAAAACACTTAACATCCAACGCGGTTTCGTGAACTTTACAGTCAACCTTATTACAAATAGTGCCCAAAGAAAAGCGAAGCTAAAAAATGTTCGTATGGTATTGCCCACAAAAAGGGTAAAAAGAAAATTTAAATTGAATGACCGCAAGAAACTACCTAGAAGCCAATAATTTCATAATGGCGGGAAATCCTTTGCAATTTCGTATTCGATTCGGTTCGCGCTTTTATATAAGAAACTTGAAATTAAGATAATACTGGATATATATATGTTATTTTAATGTTCGATAGGGTATTGAACTTACGTAAAACAATAGTGCAATAGGAACTGCCTTGTTAACTAAAGGTGGCTCCTTTATTTTTGCTAAAAAATCCTTTTATTTTGTAATCTCCCGTATCACATTCCTCGCCAAGCGTACTTTCTCTGGACTCGATTTTTGGAGTATTTTTACGATTTCTTGTATATCAGTTTCATGTTTTGTAACCTTAATATCCTCATTTACATAAGCAAAAAGCTGAATCAAATTAACATCCAGTGCATTAGCAATTTTAGCTATATTTATTAAAGATACGTTTTTTTCTCCACGCTCAATCTGCCCTATGTATGAAAAATGGAATCCACCTTTTTCCCCAAGCGACTCCTGAGACAATCCTTTTTCTTTTCGCAAAGCACGTATTCTGGCACCCACTAATTTAAGAACTTCTTTATCTTCCATCGTCTACACCTCACTATTCTAAAAGTGTAGACAAGATATCCAAACGAAAACATTGAATAATGAATATAATAAATAATAATAATATCTATAAGTATTATTTTGGAGTATAATAAGACTAATATTGAAATTCTCTGGAGGAATAGATATGAAAGAAGCCCTTCTACCTTTATTCCAAGTCCCCCTCAACCGTCCAGACCCTCACAACACCTACATAATTCAATAACCGATTTCCACACTCTATCTCAATACCACATGAAACTAGCCCAAATCCTGTACAAGCACAATCAAGTCCAATGCTGCATTATCCTATGTGACTGGGCGTTAACTTCCATGTTAAAAGCTCTATATATGAAAGAAAACAACAGCCTTTTTCCTCCCGGATTCCTGTCTATGACTGACCTGCTGCACTTATTACATACCGAAACCACCCTGGATTAGATGTTGTCGTATTTATAGGTACCACTCAATTTCTTTCATCCCAGTTAGAAACCCCGCTCCTTCAAATGATGAGGCACAAGGATGTGAGCAGGCTGTTGCGCAGAACTAACGATATTCTCTGCCAGTTGTCATCCAGAGTCATTAGCGATCTATCTCAAACGTATCAGTCCATTTTTTGAGTAGCCCTTCTATGGCAATAAACTTGCCGATTCGCCCTGTCGTTATCCACTTTTCTACATACGATAAGAGTAAGCTTTAATGCAAGGAGGGATTCAGACATGGGTGAAGTAGGTTACGGTGGAGCATGGACATCCACAGGAGCGATTTTGGTATTGTTCATTTTGTTGGTAATTATTACTAAGTCTTTTCTGATCTAACAGCAGGTTAGCATCGCTTAAATCACAAATCGGCCTTCTTTCACGACATCGTGAGGGAGGGCTTTTTATGCAGAATGGGTGTTAGTCCAACATGTTGTCTGGCCCTGCAAGCATTGTTATACTTTACATACAGGGATAATTTCCCTCAAATCTATAGCAATACGGATAGCGGAAGACGTGGGAAAACGGAAATTCGCTGACTATTATCAGGAGGATTGTATGATGAACATGGCAATCAGTCCATTTCAATTTACGACAGACACGGCGACTCTTTGCCTATTTGATACGCAAGCTCTGAAGCATCGCTTGAACGATGAGCCGGATTGGTGGTCCATTGAAGAGGACGAGCTGGGCGAGTTGAACAAAGGAAATGTAGCTTTTTTGAATCTGGGAGCGGACGGAACGTATGAGGTTGTGATGACAGATCATATCGACAAGCCTGCTGTGCGGCTGTTTTTGAAGGTTCCCTCAGGCAACCTATTTATTGGAGCAGGGGAGGAAGCCACAAGTGGTGGGCTGGAGCCTGAGTGTGTATGGGGAGGGATGTTCCTTTCTTTGCAACCGGGACTTTATGAATGCATGGCAAGCAGAGAAGACAACCGTATTTACCTTTCTATAAAAAAAGGAAGCGAAGGCAGCAATAGCTTTACAGGTCTGATTCGATTGTAGATTGCAGGATCAATACGTGACGGTCATACATGCCGCTTGAACAGGTGGAAGCAGGAACAACCGAAGCTAGAGGAAATGGAAAAAGGCTATCCCCACGGCTTACAGATCCGTGAAGACAGCCCTTTATCCGTCTATTGATACTTTACAATAATGGCATTGCTGATTTGGCGGCCGGGTGTGGTGAGATAGGAGCCGTTGTAATACAGCCCGCTTGAAGCACCGCCGTCCAGATTCATGGCCTGATAAGCGCCGGCCTGCTTCATCATTTGGGCGAGCTGCGGAATGGTCGCTCCGCTTGTGGTCAGGAGGATCAGCTTATGATCCCGACTCATTCCGAGTGCGCTGCGGGCGCCGCCGCCTGTTAATATTTTAGGGTCCTTGAAGCCTTCGGCTTTGACATTTAGGGAAACCTGACCGTTCGTAACCAGACGAGGCCCGGCTTGAAGGGCACCTTTAACACTGCCTTGGCTTAACCGTTGTTCGAAGGCGGAACCCGACATTAGCTCGGATAAATGGTTAGCATCGTAGGTGAAGACCGTTCGTTGGTCGCCAGAGCTTTTTTTCAACATCTTTCCGTGACTGACCAGATAGCCGTAAGGCGTCTTGTAGGAGCTTTTGGTATAGGCGTCAAAGAATATGCCATTAATGGCTACAACCGCTTGATTGCGTTTGGCGAGACTGCTTAAGTCTTCCACTTTACCAATGGTATCGCCTGCTAGAGCCACCTCTAGGCTTACCTTGGGATGGAGCATAGAGACGGTGACCACCTTAGCGGAAAAGGTACGAGACCCGACCTTGAAGCTTTTATGAGCCGTTGTAATGGGGGGAGTATTTCCGGGTAGCTTACCAGTAAGTACCGGAAGCGTGACGGACGTTGTACCCTGCTTAATGCTTACAGCTGAGGTTTCCTTTTGCCATGAGACTTGCAGGTTTAGATATTGGCTGATGAACTGCAAGGGTACATAGGTCGAACCATTATCGGTAAAAGGAGCATTTTGCAAACGGACCGTCTGATCATTCACTTTGGCGGTAGATTGTCCGGTGAATAATGTGATCCGGGTATTGCCTTGCGCGATTTCTATTTTTTTGTCCGCGGCAGTCATGTTGAGTGTGATCCCTTCATAGCTGTTCAGGAGACGGAGCGGGATGAAGGAGTGGTTACTTTGATCCACATAGACCAGCATAGGTGCTGGGGCAGTAGCGTAGATCGGGGTTACAAGTAATAGTAAGGACAGGATAACAAGTGCGGTGATTCTTTTCATGAATAGATCAATCTCCTTATGTAGTCTTGACACTTTACGAGGTGCTTGTAGTTATATCGGATTTTGTGAGTTGTAAATGTATGTTATACGAATGTTGAGTGTTTAACTGATATAGGAAGCGGGGTGGCTGGGGATGAGCAGGTATGAGACGAGACTTGAGGATTACCGTCGCAGAGAGCGCCCGTCTTATCGTGTGTTTGAAGGATTGCAGGAATTGGTGCATAGCGTGGGGCAACTGCATAATAACTGGTTATATGTGAATGTAGATCAATGGGATCAGGACCCTGTTCACACACCGATTTATTATTGGGATGAGCATTGGCTAGAGGAATGTGCAGAGGAGGGTACAGCCGTAACCAACGAACATGACGAGTCTATTCCCAAGTGGGTGCCAGATCGTCAGGTTCAAACCTGGTTTGAGTTGGCGACCTTCGAAAGTATTGTGGAAGTCCTTAAGGCTGCTGGACAGCCAGTGACGCTTCAGATGGTGATTATAGCGGTAAAATACTATGACAAGCACGATGCCTATCTGGACTATGAAGAGGTGAAGGCAGTGACAGACCTGTGGTCTGTGCTGACAAAGGTGAGAAACCACCTAGCAGAATGAACAAGCCTGTAGATCAAACGGGGCATACATACACTGGATGGGGGAAGCGAATGAGTTGGTTGGATCATGAAATGGCAGCAAAGTGGCGACAGGAAGGAAAAAGGTATGCTGCAGATGTGAATGAATTTGTCAGAATCGGTATGGAAAGCCAGTGGCAGCAGGAGCAGCCAGAGCCAAAGCAAGACGAACGCTCCAAACTGGCTGAAGATATTTTTCGTATGATTCAGGACGCAAATCAGGCAGAGGAAACAGAGCAGTTACGTCGGGAAATTCCGGCTGCATCCTGGCCGCTTACAGCAGCGTTTGAGGAGGCTTTGCAAGCCGTTAGGCCGATAGCTTTTATGAATGGAGGCAATGAAGTCATTCTACATGCGGGCAATCCTCGGGAATGTGGAATGATCTATGTGGCGGGAAAAGATAGAATCTTGCAAATCCCCGGACTGCATCGAGTAGGCTGTTCGCCAGACGGGACTTATTTTGCGTTGGTGGATGGACAGGGGATTCGTATTGTTCGTCAACCGGACTTAAATCTGCAAGGAGAAGAGACAGCACATTTTCAGTGGAAGGATATACAAGGACGCTTAAAAGCATCCATTCCTGATTTGGAGTGCTTGGGAGATGAAGAGCATCCAGAGGATATATTAGATGAAGTGATTCCGTTTGGCGATGGACAGCGAGTTCTGCTGGTATGCGGTTACGGCGTTTATTTGTTGGCTGGTGATCAGGTGGATTTGATCCATCCCAAGACGTCTGAACGAAGAGAACTAGAGCTGGAAGACACGATTGTGGATATGGCCCATGGAGCTGTGTCAAGGGATGGACGCTGGATCGCTTACGGTAGCCAGATGAGTGAGCATATGCTTATGGATCTGTCCGATAAGACGGTGCATACATTGGAGCCAAATTCTAGTTATCCGCATTATGCTGTATTTTCCAAAGATGATTTGAATGTCTGGTACAATGCCTGTCATTTCTACAACGGCGCCACCATTCAAGTGTCGATTGCTGAGGTGGATCAGGGTCTTGCTCAGAATAAGGAAGAGTGGCCGATGATAAATGAAGAAATGCGAGTATACGCTGCAACAGCACTGACGCAAGGATCTATTTTGGGTGATGCCTACGGTTATCTCCGTCTGATTGACAGGGAGGGGCGTGAACTTTGGCGCTATTTTGTCGGCAGTACGATATCCGGGCTGGCAGTTACACCCGATGAAGGCATGTTGGCGGTTGGAACGTATGGTGGTATGCTTCATTTGATTGATTTGCAGAGCAGCACGAAGGACGAATATAGCATTGGCACCGCTCTAATTCACGAGACAGAACGTTGGATGATCTGGCGTAACTATGAGCCGTTGCGCTGGTAATACTAATATTCCGCAAATGGTGATAAAAGCAAGTTCTGATAAGCTGAACTTAAAAGTGCAGTAACACATGAATACAATGCTATTTTCATATAGAGAGCATTTGGCATAAACCCATGATGCAAAATGCGAATAGAGAGGAAAGAGGTGTGAGGACATGGACAAGAAAGCGGATATTCGTACATCTATGAAGGAACTATTTGCACAGATGGATGAAGCCTTTTTTATGGATGTGGAAGAAAATGTACCGATTGAAATGCGTGATGGGAATGTCGACGAGGAGGGATGGATCAAATGGAAGCCTCTCCCTTCACAGATTACTGAACAGGAAATTCGGGAGATGGAGGAAAAATACCATTTTGAGCTGCCGCCCCTGCTAAGGAGTTTTATCATGTCCTACCATTATGTATCTTTACAATTCGATAATGAGTCCATTCCGGGAGTGTACTGGAGCGATTGTACGTTTGTTGAGTTTCCACGTCTGCCTGTAGGTCAAGGCTTAAAGGCATTTTATGATTTGCTCGATCAATGGTCACCTCTGCTGTCAGCAGGCTACATTCCTTTTGCAATAGCAGAGGACGACCAAGGTCCCGTTTGTTTAAATGTAGGCAGCAGACATAAGGACGGCGATTATCCTATTGTTTGGTTCTTTCATGAGGACCTACAGCATTTGGATGAGGATGAGCTGCGGATCAGGAGTAATCTGCTTCCCCATGTACAAGGGCTGTTTCCCTCCTCTGTCGAAATGTTTAACGTGATGTTTAAACACATTAGACACTAGCGATTTCCTAAAATGTAATTTTACTGCTCAGCCAACCGAGATATTGACATAAAAAATGAGGAATGTTATAAAAAAGGTAGGCTAGCACTCGAAAGATGGGAGTGCTAACAAAGTAGAATCGTTTGCATAGCTCATATCTGCTGGCCTTACATAGGTTTACATCTGAAAGGAGATATCCGAATGGAGAAAAAACAGTTTCAGGCTGAGTCCAAGCGTCTGCTCGAAATGATGATTAACTCGATTTACACGCAAAAGGAAATTTTTCTAAGAGAGCTGATCTCCAATGCAAGTGATGCGATTGACAAAATTTATTATAAAGCATTGACGGATGATCAACTGGTCTTTGACAAAGAAAATTATTATATCAAAGTAACTGCCAATAAGGATAATAGAACGCTAACCCTGCGTGATACCGGGATTGGTATGACTAAGGAAGAACTAGAAAATAACCTGGGTGTTATTGCTAAAAGCGGCTCACTGGCATTCAAAAATGAAAATGAATCCAAGGATGGTCATGACATCATCGGTCAATTCGGCGTCGGCTTCTATTCAGCTTTCATGGTAGCAGATGTGGTTACAGTGACTACCAAGGCTTTGGGAAGCGATACTGCATATAAATGGGAATCCACAGGTGCGGACGGGTATACCATTGAGGCAGCTGAGAAGGACGAGGTCGGAACCGAGATTGTTCTGAAAATCAAAGCAAACACCGAAGATGAGTCCTACGACGAATATTTGGACGAGTATCGTTTAAAAGCACTGATTAAAAAATACTCCGACTTTATCCGCTATCCGATTAAAATGGATATTACAGGCAAGCGGTTGAAAGAGGGAAGCGACAACGAGTTTGAGGATTACGAGGAAGAACAGCGTATCAACAGCATGGTTCCGATCTGGAGAAAAAACAAAAGCGAGCTGACCGACGAGGATTATCAAAATTTCTATGCGGAAAAACGCTATGGCTACGACAAGCCGCTCCAGCATATCCATGTCAGCGCGGACGGCGCGGTAGTGTACCAAGCTATTCTGTTTATTCCTGAGAATATCCCGTTTGATTTCTACTCCAAGGAATATGAAAAAGGGCTGGAGTTGTATGCCAACGGTGTGCTGATTATGGAAAAATCCCCTGATCTGCTGCCGGATTATTTTAGCTTTGTCAAAGGTATGGTTGACTCCGAAAGCCTGTCACTCAACATTTCCAGAGAAATGCTGCAGCATGACCGTCAGCTGAAGCTGATTGCCAAAAATATCGAAAGCAAAATCAAAGGCCAATTGCTGACCTTGCTCAAAAATGACCGGGAGAAATATGATCAATTCTACAAATCATTTGGCAGACAATTGAAATTTGGTGTCTACAACGATTACGGCAGACATAAAGAAACTCTGCAGGATCTGCTCATGTTCTACTCTTCTACAGAGAAAAAGCAGGTTACTTTGGACGAATACGTATCACGTATGCCAGAAGATCAAAAGTATATCTATTATGCTTCCGGCGAGTCCAACGAGCGTATTGAAAAACTGCCGCAAACCGAAATGGTGGCCGACAAAGGCTACGAAATTCTGTACTTCACTGATGATATTGATGAGTTCGCTATTAAAATGCTCTTAAGCTACAAAGAGAAAGAATTCAAATCTGTATCAAGCGGTGATCTGGGCATTGAGCCTGACGAAACCGAGAAAGAAACAGAAGCAGAACAAAACGACAACAAAGAGCTGTTCGAGTACATGAAGGGCTTGCTGGAAGGCAAGGTATCCAGTGTTAAAGCCTCTAAGCGCTTGAAGACACATCCGGTATGTCTATCCGCAGACGGCGAAGTGACGATTGAGATGGAAAAAATCTTGAACGCCATGCCTAATAACGCTGATGTCAAAGCGAATAAAGTGCTGGAAATTAACGTAAACCATGCGGTGTTCAACTCTTTGAAAGAAGCTTTTGCCGAGGATAAGGAGAAAGTAAACCTCTATACGGCATTACTGTATAATCAGGCTTTGCTGATCGAAGGCTTGCCGCTGCAAGATCCGGTTGAATTCACGAACGATATTTGCAAAATCATGGTTTAACAAGCTTTATTACTATATAGAGCCGTTCCCGTACTGGGAGCGGCTTTATTTATCATAAACGTTTCCTAAAGCTTCATGATAGACCATATAGCGCTTACAGAAGAAGGGATGGGCCCACACATTGCCGATCATACTCAATACAAAGGAGGGCAATTATATGAGTCTGGATCAAGCCAACCAGGAACTCCAAAATTTAGACCGTTTAGAACGAAGTGAGCTTATACAGTTAGTAGAAAAAATCATCAGAGATGAGGGAACAGAAGAGGAAATCGACAGTATGCTGACCATAGTGATGCAAAATACGCCTCATCCGGGGATCAGTGATTTGATCTACTGGGATGACCGTGACTTGAGTGCGGCAGAGATCGTAGATGAGGCATTACGCTATCAGCCCATTATTTTACCACCCCATGAATCATCTTCATAGGATGCGGAGGGGTGGTCTTTTGTTTAGAAATAAGATAATATTAATTCTTTAGGGCTATGCGCATTATATTTAAAAAAACTTCCGTTAAACGTGTGCTGACTTCCCTGGGGTGTATGGGGTAATAGTTGTTTTCTGCTTACTTTACGGATTTTTATGCCTAATTTTGGGTTTTGTAAAGTTTTTGTGACATGTTCCTGTGAATTTTGACACAGCAAATTGTCGTTTTTCTTGATTATTTGGTGGGATGTCTTTATAATCATTTTGTTTGCAAGAATGATTAGCGATTAGCGTATGGAATAAGGAGGTTATTTATTTTGGGAAAAGCATTGATTATTGGCGCCGGTGGCGTGGCCAGCGTTGTGGTGCATAAATGTTGCCAAAACCCAGATGTATTTGAAGAAATTTGTATCGCAAGCAGAACTGTTGAGAAATGCGATGCGCTTAAAGAGAAGCTGGGTGGAGGTCGTACGAAGATACAAACGGCTCAGCTTGATGCTGACAACACCGACATGGTCATTGACTTGATTCGAAGCTTTCAACCGGATGTAGTTATCAATGTGGCTCTCCCTTATCAGGATTTGACGATAATGGATGCTTGCCTTGAGACAGGTGTTCATTACGTTGATACGGCGAACTATGAACCGCCGGATACGCCGAAGTTTGAATACAGCTGGCAATGGGCCTACAAAGAAAGATTCGAAAAAGCAGGAATTACAGCTCTGCTGGGCAGCGGTTTTGATCCAGGCGTGACTGGAGTATTTACAGCTTATGCTCAAAAGCACTACTTTGATGAAATTCATACGATTGATATTGTGGATGCGAATGCAGGGGACCACGGATATCCTTTTGCAACTAATTTTAATCCGGAAATCAATATTCGTGAAATTACGGCGAAGGGCCGTTACTTTGAAAACGGAGAATGGATTGAAACTGAGCCACTTTCTGAGAAAAAGGTATACGACCTTCCTGAAATTGGACCGAAAAATATATATCTTTTGTACCATGAAGAACTGGAATCTCTTGCAGTGAATATTAAAGGCGTGAAAAAAATCCGCTTCTGGATGACGTTCTCGGACAATTATCTGAATCATTTGAATGTACTTCAAAACGTAGGCATGACTTCGATCGAGCCTATTGATTACGAAGGACAAGAAATCATTCCATTGCAATTCCTGAAGGCTATTTTGCCAGATCCGGCTTCTCTGGGTCCAAGAACAAAAGGCAAAACGAACATTGGTTGCATCATCCAAGGCGTGAAAGATGGAAAGCCGAAAACCTATTATGTTTACAATGTTTGTGATCATGAGGAATGTTATGCAGAGGTTGGCTCCCAAGCCATTTCTTACACAACTGGTGTTCCTGCCATGATCGGCGCAATGCTTATTATCAAAGGTATCTGGAAAAAACCAGGCGTTTACAACGTTGAGGAATTTGATCCAGATCCATTTATGGAAGCCCTAAATAAACACGGATTGCCATGGCAAGAGAACTTTACGCCAACGTTGCTTGATTGAGGTCTGCGATGAATATTGATATTACAGGACTTCCATCACCTTGTTATCTTGTTGACGAAAGACTTCTTGTCAAAAACCTTGAGGTTTTAAATTCCGTTCAAGAACGGACAGGCTGCAGTATTTTGCTCGCTCTTAAGGGATTTTCGATGTTTTCGACCTTTCCTCTGGTTGGCAAATACTTAAAAGGGGTAACCTCCAGTTCGTTGTTTGAGGCTAGACTTGGTCGCGAAAAAATGGACAAGGAAGTTCACGTATACGCACCTGCTTATGTTGACAGTGAATTTGATGAGCTATTGGAGTATGTTGACCATATTGTTTTCAACTCCTTTGATCAACTGAAACGCTACAAAAGCAGAGTGCAAGGCGTAACTTCCAAAAAAATCGACATCGGCATTCGGGTTAATCCGGAATATTCGGAAATCGAAACGCCGTTGTATGATCCTTGCTACAACAACTCCAGAATGGGTGTGACTCTGGCTAACTTTAGACCTGAGGATCTGGATGGCGTGGACGGTATTCATTTTCATACGATGTGTGAACAGAATTCAGATACGCTGGAGCGCACCATTAAAGTCGTGGATGAGAAATTCGGGCCATACATTAAAAACATGAAATGGCTCAATTTCGGAGGCGGTCACCATATTACCAGAGAAGACTATGATCTGGACACGCTGGTACGCTGTATTCAATATTTTCAGGATAAATATGGTGTGCAGGTTTATCTGGAGCCAGGCGAAGCTATTGCTTTGAATACTGGATATCTGGTGGCTACTGTATTGGATACGATGAAGAACGGAATGGATATTGCCATTCTGGATACTTCGGCCGAATGTCATATGCCTGATGTGCTGGCTATGCCTTACCGCCCGAATATCATTGATGCAGGCAAACCTGGTGAGTATGCACATACTTATAGACTTGGTGGGCTTACGTGCTTGGCCGGAGATGTGATTGGAGACTATTCCTTTAAAGAGCCATTGAAGCCGGGAGACAAGCTTGTATTCTGCGACATGGCCCATTACACGATGGTCAAAAACCACATGTTCAACGGAGTCAACCTGCCAGCCATCGCCAGCTACAACGACGAAGAAGGCATTAAGGTAATCCGTCAGTTCTCCTACGAGGACTTTAGTTCTCGTTTGTCGTAAGACAAGGGTAATGTGAAATAACAGAGTGTACCAATTGCATGATCTTAAAAAAGAGCCTAGCCCCTTAAAAAAGGGGCTAGGCTCTTGGTATAGTTAGAGTTTTTTGATTTTTGTACGCGCCTTTTGTATGTATCCAACACAACAGCAGGCATTAATTAATGATTCACTACTTGAAAAGTTACATAAATTTAATTAGTCTACCTTACAGCTTCAGAAGAGAGTTTATAGTCAAACATTTTTCCTCCGTATTGAAGCCCGAGCGCATTGACGGCTAGGTAGTAATCTTTACCTTGCTCAAGAGTTGCATTTAAAAAATATTGACCATTTTTTGAACTTTTAATGCTTTGACCATTACTATCGAAGAGGGTTAGCTCCAACCAAGAATCGGGATATTTGTGTCCCTCAATTGTGAAGTGAACTTCTCTTGAGTTATTTTCTGCCATTATTTTATATACATCGTAGTTTTCCCACATCCCATGCTTCTCTTCACCGAGGGTTCCAATGACCCCATCACCTATAAAATAATAGTTAGCTTGTTCAAAAGTATCATTTGGCTCCTGTTCATCATATTCAAGTAAAGGGGCAATAGTTGTTTCCTTTGCAACTGGTACGGAATTTGCTTCTTCGGCTAAAGCAACACTGGCAGAAGTACTTAGCAGAAGTGTAAGGCCTAATGAAGCTAACAACGTTTTTTTCATGAATAATCTACCTCTCTTTTTTGGGATTTATATTCATTTATATGAATATATTAGTAACTATTTCTGAGTTAATTGTATATCAATCGCCAGGAAATTGGAATAATAAAAAGGAACATTTATCAATAAAATAAATATAATAGAGTATTTTGTTACAGAATTGCATTTCGCATGTTCACAAGTTTGTCCCAGGAGTTCTGTTTAAAGGTCACATTTCTTGGAGGAAAATATATATGGTATACTCATTGGATTAGGAACAAATTTGGACATGATTTGGGAAATAAATTGTAGCGATAGGCAGAGGTGAAAAATACATGTTCGATCCGACGGTTTTTGATAATTTAAAAGTGGCTATAGAAAATGCGGTTTACGATCTGGATAATTTGGATTCACGTATTGACATTACTCAGCGGATCGATAGATTGGAAATGTCTGTGATGTCGCGTGAATTTGGCGTACAGTTCAGACTGAGGGAACAGCCGGATGTGATGGCAGAACTTCAACTAAAGATGGATTTAAACAACTTGGCTGCGGAAATTTTGGAAATCAAAGATCAAATTCCAGGATGTCTCTTGTTGCTGAGTTTTTACATGGAAATTCGTGAAATTGAGTCACAATGCAACCGGATTGAAAATATACTGACCGAAATTTGGAAGCCCGATCTTCGACCGGTACAAACGCTTAGTCAGATTTACGGAGAGAGGACATCTACATACCAAAACAGGATTGAACTCCGATTTTCCAGACAAATTAACGAAGACCAGATGGAAGACATTCCAGAGCTGTTGGAACACATATTGCTGACGCTTATGGAATTAAACAAGGTCTAAAGGGTTAGGACCGTAATGTAAATCACATTAGTAGACCAACAAGTTAACGTTAGAGGAGTTGAAAGTATAAATGAATGAACTTGAATTCTCTCAAGTATATGCGATTATGGAGGCTTCTTTTCCCGAAACGGAATGCAGGACATTCGAGTCACAGAGGGCTCTTCTTCATCATCCGTGTTATCGTTTACTTACCAAAAAAGACGAACAAGGGCAAACAATAGCTTTTTTGGCGGGCTGGGAGTTTACAGATTTTCGGTTTGTAGAGCATATTGCCGTAGATTCGGCTATACGAGGTGGCGGGTTAGGTAAAGAGCTTATGAGCAAGTTTATTTTACAGTTCGGTAAACCGGTAGTGCTGGAGGTTGAGCCACCAGTGGATGAATGGACTCGGAGAAGAATTGGTTTTTATGAACGTTTGGGGTTTCATCTGAACCATTTTGACTATGTACAGCCCCCTTTAAGAGAAGGACGGGCTGATCTGCGGCTTCAAATTATGAGCTATCCAGGTGCGTTGGCTGAACAGGATTTTGCTCCGTGTAAAGAGATTTTATATACCGAGGTCTATGGGTTAAATAAGAAGACTATATAGCTAAAGGTACTTCATTATCGTTCATGTTTTGTCCATACCATTACAAATTCTTTCTCGTCAGTTTCGGCATCCACAGATTCTGCTTGAACGGTAAATCCATTTTTAGTATAAAAGTTAAATGCTTTCGTGTTTGACTGATACACCTTTAATTGAATCTCATCATGTTGCTCCTTAACCCAATCTAATAGTAACTTGCCGTAGCCCTTTCTTTGAGAATCAACACGTATAAATAGAGCCGCCAAGTATCCATCCAACATGGAAACGAAGCCGCCGATGCTATGATCATCTTGTATGATAACGTAGTTTTGAGCGAGGGGAAGGTACCTGTTCTCCATCTCAGTAGCTTGTGATGCCCAATACTGCGGAGCAATAAAATGGTGGGCTTCTACGGAAGCATCCAGCCAGATGGCTGCCAGTTCCTTGAACTCTTCTACATTCGCGGGTCTAATCGACATCGTAACGCCTCTTTTCACAGTATGTAATCCTATTCCGATAGTCAAGTATGAGAAAGATGTTGTTGAAATAAAAAAGACCGTCCGAGGACGGTCTTTCTACCCGTGGCGCTTAATTAAAGCTTTGATCCGTATCCCGCGCCTCCGTTAACTCTGTAAATTAGAGAATAACGGACCGGGTAAGGGATACGTTCAACATGTGATTATTGATGTTGACGCACCTCCTTTCCTGATGAACCCATTTTACCATATCTGGTTTGTGATATCCAGTGATTTTCTTATATTTACGGAAATGATTCATAGGAAATATATTATAAAAATAGCTTGATTTTATGTTCTATGGGAGATATAATCTTAACTACCGTGATTGAAAATATCGGTGTGAGTACATAATATGCGGTCGTGGCGGAATTGGCAGACGCGCACGGTTCAGGTCCGTGTGGGCTAACCCCCCGTGGAGGTTCGAGTCCTCTCGACCGCATCATGCCTAACATTTACAGGTTCTTGGATTGGCTGGATGCCACCAAGAGCCTGTTTTTATATGGGTAAGATGCGTGTACTATTATAACTATTTTATTTATACTGAAATATATATTTGATATAATCCTTTGCACTCTGATTAATGTCTTCGTCACTTGCTTGAAACGAGGCTCCAAAGACAGCGAAATAGGGTAATGTTATGGCGCCAACATGTACTGCGCTTGCTTTAAAAGGTGCTATAACTTCATCAACAGTGAAAGAAACGGAACCAGTAGGTAAGTAATTTTCTTTTTTATCGCCAATGGACATGGCTATCCCTAGCTTCTTTCCTTTTAACTTATCACCTTGTGAACCATAAGCCCATCCGTGAGTAAAAACATCATCGAACCACTTTTTTAATAAAGGTGGGTAACTATACCAATATAAAGGGAATTGAAATATGATATTACTATGTGTTTCAAGTAACTTTTGCTCTCTCAAAACATCAATGCTCCAGTTTGGATACTCTTTATAAATCTCATGAATAGTAATTTCATTGGTATACTGAAGTAATTCTTGTTTCCATCTTTGATTTACTCTGGAATCTTCAATATTCGGATGTGCTAAAATCACGAGAGTTTTCATCATAAATCACCTTTCTTACATAGCATCATTTGTTTTTTGTTGGTACGTCTTATTATTCTGTACGCTATAAAAAAAGTAAATACACACAATAAAGTAATATAGTTACTAGAAAGTGTGCATGGTACTTAGAGTAAATATATGGGATTATAGAATTAATCAGATCAACTTAGTTATTTTAGCGTTGAAGAGGTGGTCGTATGAAACAATATAATTTAGGCATAGAAGCAACACTTGAGATCATCGGAGGTAAGTGGAAATCCTTAATCATATGCTTACTAATGTCTGGTAGAAAGAGGACAAGTGAATTACAGCGCAGTATTCCAGGCGTTTCTCAAAAGGTTCTTATACAGCAGCTCCGTGAACTTGAGAAGGATGGCATCATTGGCAGACATGTGTATAATCAGATGCCTCCAAAAGTGGAGTATTATATAACGGAATATGGTATAACAGCAAATGAAATAATTGATTTAATGTGTTCTTGGGGAAGAGCTAATATCAAAATAAGACAACAGCAAGGAGAAGATGTGATGTTGTTAGAATATGATTCAAAATGAATAGTGGAGTAAAAAAGCGTTATAGACTACGATGTTTGCGGCGGTTTTCTTCGGCTGCCTTCAAGTGCTATGTTATATGTTGAGCCACAAGCTGATTTGCTATATAGTAATGACTGGACAACCATTCCATCCATATTAAATGAATGCCAAAGTAGGGGGACCATTTACAATGATTATTAAACCGAAAATTCGTGGTTTCATATGTACGACTGCACATCCTGCAGGATGTGCGGCTCATGTTAATCGTCAGATCAACTACATCAAAGACAGTACATCAATACAAGGAGCTAAAAAGGTACTTGTGATCGGAGCATCTACTGGATATGGGCTGGCTTCTCGTATTGCTGCGAGCTTTGGGCTGGGAGCGGATACCGTAGGGGTATCCTATGAACGTCCCGCATCAGAGGGGCGCACGGCTTCAGCAGGCTGGTATAATACAGTAGCCTTTGAAAGAGCGGCCAGAGCAGCTGGCTACATAGCAGAAAGCATTAATGGAGATGCTTTTTCTCATGAAATTAAGCAGGAGACATTGAAGCTGGTAAAGGAAAAGCTGGGCAAGGTAGACCTGATTGTGTATAGTGTCGCTTCACCGCGACGGACACATCCCGATACGGGTGAAACTTTTAATTCCGTTCTCAAGCCTATCGGACAGTCTTTTTCTAATAAAACAGTGAATACGAATACAGGTGTCGTATCAGAAATTACGCTGGAACCGGCTACGCAGGAGGAAATTGAGAACACCATCACGGTAATGGGTGGCGAAGATTGGTCCTTGTGGCTAAAAGCGTTGGAAGAAGCTGATCTGCTGGCTGAAGGGGTAACCACACTGGCTTACTCGTATATTGGTCCCGAAATTACGGAGGCTATCTATCGTAAAGGAACCATTGGCCAAGCTAAAAATGATTTGGAAGCTACAGCACATACTCTAACAAAGCAACTGGAACGTTATCATGGAAAAGCCTACGTTTCTGTGAATAAAGCTTTGGTTACACAATCCAGTTCGGCTATTCCAGTCGTACCATTGTATATTTCTTTGCTGTTTAAGGTCATGAAGGAAAAGGGACTGCACGAGGGATGTATTGAGCAGGCACAACGTCTGTTCGAGACGCTATACAGTGGGTCCACGGTGGAAACGGATGAAGAAGGACGCATCCGTCTGGATAACTGGGAAATGAGAGACGATGTGCAGCAGGCTGTCAAAGCAGCTTGGTCTGAAATCACTACAGAAAATGTATCTGAATTGGGCGATCTCGAACAATACCGTCTGGATTTCCTCCAATTATTTGGATTCGGGTTTGATGAAATTGATTATGAATTAGATGTTAACCCAGAGGTAGACACGACTTCATAAGTAAATATGTGTAAAATAAAAACGGGTACTCTCAAGCGATGCAATTGGCTTAAGAGGCCCGTTTTTTTATGTATTCTAGCAAAATACAAGTTGCACTCGTTTCACTAACAGCATTTATCGAGAATTAGACGTGGAAAGCGACTTACGGTGCAGCAAGCGAAAAACGGCAATGGTAATGATAATCCCCGCAATGCCAAAGATTGCAACAGAAGTCAGGGCCCGGTAAGCTTGCCAGCCGAACAAAAATGTAATACCACTGCCAAACGTTGTACCTGCCAGTAACCCAAGTGCGCAGGCAATATCCGTTCCAAATTTCATAAACATGTTCCTTTCAAATGTATAAATTAAAAAGTAACTTGTACTTTTTCTCTGGACTTAGACACACACTTGTGCGTACAATTAAATAGTAATCGTTTTCAAACGGAATCTATTAATCATTATGGATCATTCTTGTGCAAATTATTCCTTTTTCAGGAGGCTGATGAAATGAATATGAATGAACAGATCAAGCTGTGGAACGAAGAGGCGCAGGCTAGTAACGCTGATCATCCTCACCGAAAGGTTGAATTGTTTATCGAGGTACGAGATGGAGCACTGGAGTCTGTTGTTCCTTATCTGAACCAACAGGATTATCGTCATGTAGCTCTGGTAGAAGATGAGCATACTTCGGCGGCGGCTGGAAAAAAAGTAGCTGAGCTGATCCGTGAGGCAGGTTTGACAGTTGATGTAGTCCGTTTACCTCCGAATGCTGTAGGGGATGTCATCGCTGATGAAACCTACATTATGAAGGTGCTGCTGGGTGTGGCGGATAAGAGTCAGGCTGTACTTGCTGTAGGTTCTGGCACGATTCATGATCTGGTTCGCTTCGTATGTTATAAAATGAATCGTCCCTTCTTGTCAGTACCGACGGCTGCTTCGGTGGATGGTTTTACCTCCGCAGGCGCACCACTGATTGTGGACGGTAGCAAGCAGACATTCCAAGCAGTTCCGCCAGAGGCGATCTTTGCTGATTTGTCCGTGCTGGCAAATGCGCCACAGACGATGACTGCCGCAGGTTTTGGCGATATGCTTGGTAAGTTCACCTCACTAGCGGACTGGCATGTTTCCAGAGATTTGGGAAACGAGCCGTATTCGCCTGTGGCTAATCGCATTACCGAGGAGGCTTTGCGTGCCTGTGTAGAGCATGTCGATGAGATTGCGGCAGGCAGCAAGGCTGGTGTCGAGGTATTGATGAATGCGCTGATTGCATCCGGTATTTCGATGCTGATGATAGATCATTCCCGTCCAGCGTCAGGGGGAGAGCACCATATTTCCCATCGAATTGAAATGGATTTTATTGCAGAGGGACGCAAGCAAGTTTTGCATGGTGCTAAAGTAGGCGTAGCATCCGCATTGCTGTCTGACCTGTACAGGGATTTAGCATCCAGTCAAGATGTAGAGGCTTTTAAGGTGTATCAGGCTTTGCCTACGTCGGAGCAGATGCGTGCATGGCTGGCTCAGGTCGGAGGCCCATCTACCATTGCCGAGCTAGGAGTTACGGAGGAACTGCTCGCTCGTGCATTGCGCACGGCTCATACCTTGCGTGATCGCTATACTGGGCTCAAGTATATGAACGAACATCAATTGCTTCGTTCGTAATGTGCAACATCTACGTAAATTGTCCTTAGATATTCAGCCAATCTTGTGTGGCAAGGAAGGGATAAGCGAATGGGTTTACACCTCCGGCAGCAATACGAGGATATCCTGCTCCTGTGACATTTGTATGTACAAATGAACGGTATGCTATAATCGTGGAATATAAACAGGTACACGATATTGCGAGTACGGAGGAAATTATGGCGCCAAAATATATACAAGTTAAACAGGAAATTTTGTCCTGGATTCATTCATCCAGACTTGAGCCGCAAAGTCAGCTTCCATCTGAGCATGAAATGTCTGAACGTTTTGCCGTTAGTCGGCAAACGGTGCGTCAGGCGCTGGGTGAACTGGTGCAGGAAGGATGGCTGTTTCGAATGCAGGGCAAGGGAACCTTTGTCGCGACACGTGACAGTAAACAGCCCGAAGATCCAAAGATTATTGGAGTCATTACAACCTATATTTCGGATTATATTTTCCCATCCATTGTACAGGGAATTGAATCCAAATTGAGTCGCCAGGGCTACAAGATGCTGCTGTCAAGTACAGGTAATGACCCTGAGCAAGAAAGTCAGTGCCTGGAAATGCTGTTAAGTCAACCGCTGAGCGGAATTATTATTGAACCGACCAAAAGTGGAGAGCGTAACCCCAATCTGAACTATTATTTAACCGTGGAAAATCGCCAAATCCCTTATTTGATGATCAATGCGCGTTATGAGGAAATGGATGCGCCATGTCTGCGAGTAGATGATGAAAAGGGTGGTTTTTTGGCGGCCGAGCATCTGATTAAGCTGGGACATCGACGCTTGGCTGGATTTTTCAAAACCGATGATATGCAGGGGATTCTTCGTATGAAGGGATTTGTGGCCGCTCACCGCAAATACGGAGTGACATTACACCCGAACGCAGTAACGACTTACCGGACAGAAGAAAAAAATGAGATTCCGCTACAACGTGCGTCGAGGCTGCTGGCGATGGAGGCGGGAGAGCGTCCTACTGGATGGGTGACCTATAATGATGAGTTGGCTGTTCGACTCCTGGACATTGTACGTTCGGCGGGTCTGAATATACCCAATGATCTATCGCTGGTTGGGTTTGATGATTCGTTTTTGGCGACAGCAACAGAAATCAAGCTAACGACAATTCGGCATCCAAAGGAAGAATTGGGGCTACGTGCTGCCGATACCATGCTGTCGATGATTGAAGAGAAGGGGTACCATGAAGAAGATCGTCAGTTAATTCTACCGCCTGAGCTCATCGTTCGTGAATCTACAGGGCCTGTCCAGGTCATGCCTGGAGAACACTAGGCTGGGAGATCAGTCACTTTTATTACTTAACATGTAAGGACAGGTTAGTAAGTATACAGCTGTAACGCTTCATATTTGATGGGCATGGTTCTCGCCATACCGAACAGTCTGTTTTCTGGATTGCAGAAATAGACTGTTATTGTTATATCTTTTCTGAAAATAAGTACATAAATCTATCGAAAAAACATAAAAAGGTTAGCTAAGTTGTACGTACAAGTATATAATGAAAGCAGAACCAAGAATAAAGGGTCAATGCAATCGGTCTGTAACCGTTCTCTGTTGGTCGACACTAACCTGACAGGGCTTATTGTCGGGTATACGTTGCTGACGTAACCGGACGGGAATTTATTTAAGGTTGCAGCTTCCACCCAAACTCCTGCGCTGGGTGCGGCCATGTTCGCAGCAGTGGCTGCGGGAGCTTAAACTGGAGGTTACAATGATATCGTCGAAGCAGCGCGTCATATGGCCGTGTACGGGACGAGAACTTCAAACCGATCCCTGAGAACGCGGCCGTGTATGATAAGCTGTACGAGGAATACTGCCGTCTTCACGACTACTTTGGACGTGGAGGCAACCCGGTGATGAAAAAGCTAAAGTCCATTAAGGAAGAAGCTGGACGTTCAACTGAAGCGGTAAGCATTCATTCTTAAGATACTGATAAAATATAAGCAAGAAATATTTAAATGCTCTGTTATCTAAAAAGCACAGTACACCGAGGAATCGGTAGACTGTGCTTTTTGCATTTTATATTCTGTGAAATTACATGATGTGAAAGTCTCAGCGAATGAAAGATGGTAATGCGTTCCTTTCAAAGACTTTCATGAAAATTACAATCATTTCTCTTTTACGGACATTTTTACTTTTTCAGCATGGCATCAGCAAACAAAATGGATTTTGGAATACGGAAAAACTGTTCCGCCTGATCCTGGAAAGTTTGCGAAGGAACGGTACCCTGATGCAACCATTTCCGAAATGTACCGGGGTGAACTCCAATCCAATGACTCACATCGGTCACCGAAATATCATGTACCATGCATAGACCCGCCAAAATCCGATTTTTAACCGGAGAACGAGTCACAGTCCGTTTCATAAAACGGGACGGCGCTGGTTGACAGATGAGTGGTGAACGCCGGACAACCTCTTCATTAAATAGGATATGGTGCGGATAACCAAGTGTATTACATGTCTTTTCCAGATTAGTGTTGCCGGGAATGCGACCTTCATATACCCACGCACTGACACTACGGGAGGAAATGGAAAGCTCCTCGGCAAGTTGGGACAGTTTAATGTCATTAGCCATCAAAACGGCAAGCAAAACGCGATTGCGTACTTGACAGCGTGTTGGTTTACGAAAACGTTTGACACGCACGCCTTTTCCCAAATATTTGCGATTGATCAGAGACCACGCCTGAATGGAATGTTTATCTTGTTGTTTAGGCATATACCCTCCGATTTTTTTAAACACATACTACTATACCCGAAGGGGGGTTTGCAAGTGGCTCCTCTCCTGATTTTCTTTTAATCCCATGGGCTTAACCGGTTTATGGAAAATAAGGTCCATTTGGCCTATAAAAATGGAAGTTTAAGGTGCCGACATATTAAAATGTGACATTTTTAATGGAAATGGAGGTAACATGTTCTTCTCTTACAATTGTAAGGATGTACAGAGATAAAAGTGGGTCCTTGCAGCCCGACATGGATTTTTTTGACGAGAAAAAAGGAGGTTATACAGCTAGATGATTTGTAAAAAGGTAATGGTATGGTTTCTGACGGCACTTTTAGCAACAAACACTTTGCTGTGCTTGCCTAGTGTGGCAGGAGCGGAAAAACAAGATTTAAGGGACGGAGTACAACTGGATCAGGCAGGTTTGGTACAGGAGGAGCAGGAGCTTTCTGATGAAACAGTTTCTTTCAATCCGCCTACCTCTGCAACAAACAGCGTTTATAACGCACTCATGATGAGTTTGGCAGCGGTGGAGTATACGTCAATTGTTATCGAACCTGGGGAAACCTATGAATTCGAGAATACAGATACGATCAGTAAGTCCATATATAGCAACGCTTCTCAATCAAAAGGCATTTTGTACGATAGTGTAAGTTACAAAGAGGACGGAGACATCAGCACTGTCCATATGGACTATGGCATAAGCCCCATTGGTGTTCCTGGGGGAGGCACAGCGTTTATTACGAATACAGGAACAGCAGCATTAACCGTAAAAGTAACGGACGTCTTAACCTACAGTACATCGGAGGACCCGGCACTAGAGCGAGTTACGGTCTCTAAAAATGAAAGCTATCGGATTGTGAATGAAGGATGGACTGCCCGTTCGATTCAGCATGATGGGTCAAATGCAGACAATCGCCGTTTTGATTACGCAAAATACAAGGCAGACGGAACTTTATCCGCATCTGATCTTAATAGCATTGCTCATCCCTCTTTGGGTGATGGCGAGGAACTGATTATTACAGGTTCCACTGCCAATGCGGTTACCTTCGGATTTCCATACGGTAAATACAGTATAGAAAGCACCGGCGAGCCGGCTTATGCGCGGGTTACCCTAAATCAGGGAGAAAGCTACCAATTTATCAATGTGGGAACCCGATTGGATACGGTGGAAAGTGACGGTACATCTAAAGATAAACTTGACTATGTTGTTTATCTGGCAAACGGAACAGAGGCTTCACGCGGCAGTGGCACTACGGCGAAGCCGCAGATTGCTGTGGACAGATACGCGGTAATTACTCAGGTCACTGCAAACCCGGTGACATATGGGGCTCCATATCGCAATTTTATTGCCCGTCCAGTGGGTGGAGATGCAATCAGCCGTGTGGAGCTTGAGGTAGGCAAGAGCTACATTTTCCACAACAATGGTACGCTGGTGAATCCGATCTACAATAACTCCAAAAAGGTAGGAAGCTTGTTCGACTATGCTATTTACAAGCCGGATGGAACGGTAAATTCCTCTGGTTTTAACAGCCAGTCTGGTCCCATGATCCCGCCTTCGGGATATGCCATTGTGACTGTGATCGGTCCGAATCCTATTATCTTTGATTATACAGATGATTTTTCCTGGGAAACGAGTAGCCATCCTGCTTTCTTGCGGGTAACACTTTCGAAAGGTGAAAGTTATGCTTTTACCAATATTAGTGATCATTTGAGGAATCTGCACAGCACAGCCAAAACTGTTAAAGGAAAATTTGATGTGGTCCTGTATAAAGCAGATGATACAGAGCAATCCAGGCGCAATACCGGGAACTCAACCTTTTTGGTTGGTGCAGGTAAAAAGGCTAGTGTGACGGTAACCAGTGACACGCCAATCACGTTTGGGGGTATCTATCGGAGCTTTAAGGCCAGCGAAGATGATAATGGTATCGGGCAAACGACGCTGGAGCCGGGAGATTCGTATGAGTTTCGTAATCATGATAGTCAATCGAATTCATTGCGGCATGACAAAAGCAGTGGCAATGCACACTTTGATGCTGCAAGTTATAAAGTGCTTCGATTACTGACATCAGATCATTTCAACAATACAGTGGACCCAGAGATTGTCGCTGGCGGTAAAGCCATTGTCACCAATGTATCCGATCGGCCAATTACCTTTACCTATAGCAATAAGGTGGAGGCTTTGCTTAGCGGGCAGGCTGCCTTCCATCGAATTACACTAAAACGCGGTGAAGGCCGGAAATTTATAAATGTAAGCACTTTGGACAAGGCCCTAGACGTCATTTCAGTCAGCGGTATGAAGTGGAATTACATGAATTACAAGGCAGACGGGACGGTATACAGTCAGGCCAGTGATACGACTCAATTGCCGTTGGTACAGGCTGGAGGTTATGCCATTGTAACGACGGTCTCGGATGTACCCGTGACTTATGGAGCTGTGTTAGGAATATTCGACGTTGAGGATGCTCAGGTGCCGACAGGCAATCAGGTTACCATCAAGCAGGGAGAAAGCTATGTATTCCATAATGTTGGCTCACAGGCTTCCTCATTAACCACAGATGCTTCAAACGAAAGCCGTCTCTATGACTATGCCATGTATGGAGAAGGTAGCGGTGTGAATTCCAAGGTGGATAGGGCAGGTATGGATGCTTCTCTACCTGAAATCTCACTTGGAGCAGGAGGTACGCTTGTTGTAACCGTCACTTCGCCGCAAGCTGTAACCATTCATTTCAACAATGACATTAAAGCAGATCCAAGCACAGAACCAGCATTATTAAAAACGTCTTTGTCTGGCGGCAAGCAGGAAGTATGGATCAATCGCGGGAGCCAGGAAGCACCTGTTTTGACGAATGCGAAAGCAACGGGTGGAACATATCAGTTCACTGTTGCAGATCGTGCTGGAAAAGTGATTAGAGAACATAAAGAGGCGACAGATACTCAACAGCAAGTGCCAGCTAACGCAAATATTCATATTTCCGTAGCTGCAACTACTCCTGCTGTTAACTTTGGAGCGCCTTATCGTGTGTTTGCTGTAAAAAATAACGATGACAGCAAGCTGGACGAGCTAATTGAGCTTATAGATAAGGAAGCTGACTTTACGGTAGGCCAACAAGGGAAATATCGGTTTACACCCAAAGAAGACGGGATTTACCGTTTTGCGGTGAAGGAGAAATCCAACTTTGCTGCGCAGCAGCCAATTCTAGCCTTGTTTACGGACCCTGATTTTAGTAGTCAGCTTGTCTCCTCAACTGAGCAAGCACAAATATATGGTTGGGATTACACGGTCTTAGAGTATGAGATGAAGGCAGGTCAAACGGTTTATGTGAAGCTGTCAGAAATTAATAGCGGTGCATTACAAACTGTAATTAAGGCAGCCCATATGGCGCTTGGCAAAGATACTTCATACGAATACGGCAAAGGAAACCGACTGAATAAAGTTATTTTATTCACCGGTGATCAAATTCAATTGGATTATGATTTAAACGGAAACGTCATTAAACGGACAAAAAAGGTATTTCCTTTTACAGATTAAAAGGATGTCTTGGCTTCGGAAAAATATAACAGATCATTAGATGTATAGGCATTATTAATAGGGGTGAGCGAGTGTTTAAACGTTATATTTGTAGTCTACTATGTGTGCTGATGTTGCTGGGTCCATGGAGCACATGGGCATATGGAGAAGAAGGACACGGAGAGGCAGCAGCTTCTCAATCTTCTTCGTCTTCTACTCCGCAGATTATTACCAGAGCATGGCTTGCACAGCAAACAGGTAAGGATCAGGCTTGGGTCAATGCACAGTTATCCAAAGGCTATACCTTATATGATATTTATAAAGCATGGCAAAAAGATGGTGGAGAAAATTCATTACCAGAACAAAGTCCAAGCTTGTGGGTACAGCAGAATGAACTGACATTGGGCATAAATGCAAAGGTGGAGCCTTCCGATGAGTCGGCTGCGCTGAAGGAGGGTGAAAAGCCCGCTCAGGCTACCCAGGATGAAAAGGCAACTCAACATCCACTTGATAAGGAAGAGGGTAAAGAGCCGGCTCCAGACACGACTGAGATGGTTATCCCATCTATACCCCGAGTAAATGATTCCGTATATGCTCCGACTCCAGGAGAAAGCGGACTGATCGGGCAGGATTTATTTAAACAAAGTTTGTTGCAGGTATCAGCTACAACAGATGTGTATGCTCCTTTTGATCAGGCGGCGCTTGCACAAAGCAGGTTGAGTGATGATACGTCTCGTTATGGAATGGACTATGGTGACAACAGTGTGTCCACCGCTTCAGGACAGCTCGTTGTTCAAAATACGGATTTGGTACTGCCCGGGTCATTGCCCTTTGCATTGACTCGTGTGTATAACAGTTCATTGGCAAATAATCAGATTGGTGTGCAGCAAAATGAAGGGTTGTATACAAACACAAGTGCCATCCGCGAGGAAGAAGCAGCTTCTGGTCTGGGGAGAGGCTGGAAATGGGATCTTCCTCATATGCAGAAACAGGATGGTAAACGGTATTTGTATATTCCGGGAACAGGCTCCTATGAACTGAGAGATGATTTGCAGCTAGAAGGATATGCGTACAAAGATCTGAAGATCAGTACAGATCAAAGCGCAAGTGTGCAGGGAGTAAGCAGTGCATACAAAATAGCAGTGCTGAATGGAAATGACTATTATATCGATCAGGACGGTTATTTGATTTTAATCCAGGATGCGTATAAGAATCGGGTGGAGTTTGATTATACAAGTTCTGGTGGAGTAAAGCTTATTCGATCGATTCGAAACAGTGATGGCAAAGAGCTTGACTTCACTTACAATGCCGGGCAAATTGTTGTTAAAGAGCAGGGCACGGACCATCAGTACACCTATCGCCAAAGTGGCGAGGGAAGCAGCAAGGTGCTGTCAGAAGTATTGGATTCTCTTTCCCGAAGCACAAGCTATGCGTACACATTTATGGATGCTCCTTTTAATGTAGTCGTAAATGGTGAAGGAAAGACTGGAGCTCTACAATCCAATGAAACCGCGCTCCTTACACGAATTGTACGACCTACTTCATCGATTACAGACATTCGGTATGAAGCCTATAACAAGCAGATAGGCGTATACGGTACACAAGGCGTGTTTAAGGTGGCTTCACGCGCTGATATGTACAGTACAACTGCCGGCGATCGTTTTTTAAATAAACTTGATTTCGCGTATTCCGGAGAAGATCTAGCAAGTTATGGCAAAAATGCTGAGTGGACGGTGGTTGCTAAAGGGACGCGTACAACAGAAACCTTCCATTTTGGTAAAGTCTTTAGAGGTGATAATACACCAGACAAGCTTGTTCTTAACCGCTATGATCAAGAGGGTGATTCTACCGGCTATCATATAAACTACATATATAATGATGCCATGGACTGGAATTTGCCTGTGCAAATGCAAGAGTCGTATACGGAGGGAGGTTCTTCGTCAGAACCTGTAACCACCTCCTATGACTACAATGAATATGGTCTTCCACTAAAAGTATCCCAAAGTACTGGATTGGAGACTGTTCATACGTATAAAACCTCTAGTGAGCCTTTTTTCTGGATTCAACCTGCTCAGACAGTCAACAAAATAAGTGAAGGGAAAACGTTAACGACGGTTCGCACCTACAAGTCAGAGGGCAATTTGTATGAGCTAAAAAGCTATGAAGGCACAGAGCAAGGAAAGCTATTATCGCACAGCTCTACTTTTTACAATACAAAAGGGAATGTAAGCAGCCAGAAAATTCAAATTGATGACAGAAGCGATGCTAATGTGTCTATTGATTATGATTCTCCTTATGGTTCTTACCTCCCAACAAGGCAGCTTTTGCCTAAAGGTGTTGAGTATACGTATGATTACTATCCGACCGGAGAAATCAAGTCCCAAACAGATGCCAAGCGCAAAACGGAGTCTTATGTGTATGACGCAATGGGGCGTGTAACAAAGGTTACTTATCCGGACGGCACTCAAACTGTCGTGGTGTACAAGGATGATACGAATGATGTCACTGTTACCAGACCCGATGGCGTAAGCGTTGAAAGATTGTATAATCCGTTCGGGCAGATGCTCCAGCAGCAGGTGGATGATGCAATCTATGGTTATGGTTATGATGATAATGGAGATATGGTAGAAAGCACGGATGCTGAACAAGCAACCACTCGCTACGCCTACGATGCTTTTGGGCGACCTGTAAAGACGACCTATGCGGATGGAACAACAGATACCGTGGCGTATAATGCGGTGGATCGTACCGTTACTCAGACGGATGCCTCTGGCTACAGTATACGTGAAGTATCGGATGCTTTAGGTCGTGTGACCTCTACACAAGAGGCTAAAAATGGATCATTTCAGCCGCTGGAATCGTTAGCTTATAATTATGCGGATATGGTTACTAGCCGTACAGACGGTAACGGCCAACGTATGACCTATGATTACGATGCACTGGGACAAATGACCTCCGTCACAGATCCATCTGGACAAAAGACCAGCTATATGTATGATCTGGCCGGAAATTTGAAGACCGTTCAGTATCCTGATGGGCAAAAGAATATGTATTCCTATGATGAGCTGGGCAGACGTATGTTACTGGAAAAATCAAGCGGAGGAACAACGCTCAATATTTATGATACGGATGGAACCATCACTCGTATGCTGACAGGAAAATCGCAAGCGATTACCTTTCAATATAACTCGTACGGGCTGGTTACCGAAGCGGCGGGACCGGATTTTAAAACCAATTATACCTATGACCTTGCGGGACGCCGAACCAGCATGACAGATGGTCAGGGAACGACCACCTATGCCTATGATCCATCAGATGGGTCGTTGACTGGGCTGAAGTACCCTGATGGTACGCACATCAGCTATGAATACAACAAGCAGTCTCGTACAGGCTATGTGCTAACAGATGCTGCTGGCACGTCTATGCACGTTCAATCCAAGCTGGACAGTGTGGGCCGAGTTACCCAAATGGACATTAGCGCTGGGACAGGTGCGGCAAATGTACAGAGCTTGGGAGAAGCGAGTGCTGCTGGGGGCGGATCATTGGATCGAATGACGTTCGATTATGCTCCTAATGGTTTGCTGAAAAGCCAGTCTTCGAGCAGAGGGCTGAGTACGCGATTCAGCTACAACGGACTGGATTTATCCGGGGTTACGGTGGAGCACGGTGGTACGTCGCTACATCAATTTGGGTATGAACGGGATGGGAATAAAAACATCATCGGACGTACACAAAACGGAACAACAGACCAGTTTGGATATGACCCGTCAAACCGAATTGCCAGCGCAACCGCAAGTGAGAAGAATAAGACCTATGGCTACGATCCGAATGGAAACCGAAGCGCCGAAGGCAGTGGCAAAGTGTTCGGTATGAAGAACGCTGAATATACGTATGATTCTGTCAGCCGTCTGACAAAGGTGAGCGGTGAAGGCAAAGAGGTCGGGTACAGCTATAACGGAGACGGTCTACTGTACGAGCGTACAGAGGGCGGAAAAACGACTCGGTATTACTATGACGAAGAAGCGAAGCTGATTGCGGAAGCCGAGGTCCAAGGTGGAACAGCGAAGATCACGTACGCTTACGTATATGACTTATCCGGTCAACTGTGGGCTAGACAGGACAAGGCAAGCGGACAGTTGCAATACTATCAGTTGAATGGCCACGGTGATGTGGTAGGACTAAGTGATAGTTCGGGCAAGGAACTGAATAGCTACAGCTACGATATCTGGGGCGGCCCGGAGAAGGTCAAAGAGAACGTTCCGAACGTGCTGCGTTATGCTGGCGAGTATTGGGATGACACGGCTGGACTCCAGTACTTGCGGGCTCGCTGGTATGATCCGGGCACAGCCCGTTTTATGGGCGAGGATACGTACCAGGGCGAGATCAGCGATCCGCAAAGCTTGAACTGGTATGCGTATGCAAATAATAATCCGTTGAAGTACACTGATCCAAGTGGGCATATTCCTACTGCGAGGGAAGCCGCCGAAATGGCAGATGATATCTATAGTGCGACATTAAGTCTTAGAAGAAAAACACTTTTAGGTGATTGGAGATTGCATACTATTCTTTCAGGTTCAGAAGGATTAAAAATAGGTGTATATTTTAGAAACAAAAATGGCACGATGGAATACGCACTGGTTAACAAAGGTACTAGCACATGGGGAGACGCGGGTAATGATATCCAACAACCAGTAGGTTACTCAGATGACATGAGAGATTCGATTTTAAAATCTTCGTATTTTGTGGCTAATCATAAGGATAGTGAAATCACTATGGTGGGCCATTCAAAGGGTGGTGCTGAAGCAATTGCAAATGCAGTTGCAAATAATAAAAATGCCATTACATTTAATCCTGCAGTACCTTCACTAAGTAAATATGGTTTAAGTAATAAGAACTATACCGCAAACGCAATAAATTTTGTAGTTACGAATGAAATTTTGAATAAGACTTTGGGTACAGTAGACACTGGAACAACGAATTACTTACCTACGCAGTATAAAATTAAGTGGTGGCACTCTGATGCATATAAGACTTGGCAAATGATCAGAAATCATAAAATGGGTTCAGTAAAGAATGCTTTGAAGGAGGATGGATATAAATGAAAGTGAGAAAATCAATGTTATTACTAAGCATTCCGTTGTTGTTGGCATTTGCAATCGTAGTGTACATTGCTTTACCTTGGCTTCTAATATTCATAGGGATTCAATTAGAACCAAATCCTTCACGTCCTGAAATTACATATGGGAAATTTCCATTTCGTTTGGAATATGAAATTAACGGACAACGAAAGGTTATTCAAGATACTTTAATATGCGAATATGATGGCATTGGTTCAGATGAAGGTCGAGGCAAATATCGTAAGTGGAAGGAAAGATTAGCTAGCGGAAATGAAAGAATAACGTTACTAAAAGTCGATGACACAAAGGAAATATACTATAGTCCAGGAAATGCAAATTACTATATGGGCGATTTGGACGATCCTGGAGAGTATGAGCATTACTTTCCTGATGCTCTGCTTATTGAAAGAGACAACATAGGAGCCAATACTGGAATAATTCTTGCAGATGAATTACTTGATAAATACCGTATTAAACTGATAAGTTGGGATTATACCCCACCAATCAAAAATAATTTTTCTGCAACTAAAAAATAAGAGGAAAATGAAAATTTTCGTTTTTCGAGAAGGGGCTTTATTAAACCACAAACGGGACTAATTCTCGCTTGTTCTAGCAATAACCAGTTGTCAACGAGTGTACTTTATGTCACAATCAAAGCCACAATGGACAACTGTCTGAGTAACTTAAAACAAATTTATAAAGCACTTGAAACCCTTTGGTGATTTCAGGTGCTTTTTTACGTCCCCGTATAATTCTATAAGTCTAGTAACATAACTATGACATTTGGGGGGATATAGCTTCTTCACAGGAGAATGCATACAATCCATTCCGTTACTCGGGTGAGCTATGGGACAGTACCACAGAACTTCAATATTTGCGAGCCAGATGGTTGTGATTCCGCAAACGGCAGGTTTATTAATGAGGACACGCATAGAGGCGATCCCAATGATCCGCTGTGTTGATGTAAGTGGAACTATATGGGTTAAATAATACTCCTTTTTGACACTCCATTTTCTATTAGAAACCCAGAATATTCAGTCAGATACCACTGTATCTATCTCCAAGTACCTTACCTTCATTTTCTTCAGGTAGTCTCTAGTTCTATCAAAATTTATTCACAACTTTGTAACTTTATCTGGCGGTGGGGTTGCGAGATTGTTTTCAAATTGTTTTACTATATTTACCTACTATAGTCTGTTAATCTATTAATATATACAGGGGGAACGAAAAGACGTCCGGTTCAGTCGGTTGAGATGCGTTTATGTTCTATATGTTGAGTGAATGTCTATATTGTCATGTCTATATCGTCATGTCTGTATAACTTCATAGACAAGCTAGAGATAGCTCCCGCACATTATAAAATACAGCACAGGATGGTGTAATGAATGAAGCTTTTAAATGCAAAATGGATGGCTGTATGCTTGATGGCAATCTGTTGTTTGGGTTTGCTAGGTATACATACGAATACAGCGAGTGCACAAGCGCAGGCTCCTTTGCTTGGGGTCAATGACGTGTTACTAGATTCGAATACGGTTAAGCCCGTAATGGAAAATGATAAGTTGTATGTACCTGTCGTGACATTAGGGCAAAAGATGGGCATTTCTACTTCGGCTAGCGGCAACACATTGGTGCTGACTGGACATAATCGCAGCTTTACGCTGGATTTGAACAAGGGGGATGTGTTCGAGCGTGGAGGACGCACGTTGGTGCCAATTCGCACTTTGACCGATGCATTCGGCTTCACTATTACGGTTCCTACAAGTAATCTGTATCGAATTCAGAATGCAAACGCTAGTTTGTCTGATGCTCAGTTTTTGAATACATTCGCGGCAGAAATTAAACAGTATGCAGCTGTCGAACCGGGCAAAGCCAGCAATACAGGCAACAAGGGAACTGCCTCATCATCCAGCCGTACGATTTATTTGAGCTTCGATGATGGTCCTACGGCGCATACGTCGCAGCTGCTGGATATTTTAGATAAATATAATGCGAAGGCTACTTTCTTCATGCTGGGACCTGAAATTCGCCAACATAGCGCAGTGATGAAGAGAATGGTAGACGCAGGGCATGGTTTGGGCCTCCATGGGATGACACACCAGGTGAAAAAGATCTATGCATCCTCGGCAGCAGCATTGGCAGAGATGAATCAGGATAACGACATTTTATTTAAGGCCACAGGGAAACGCACTTCTTTGATTCGTACACCTTATGGCAGCAAACCGTATTTGAAGAAAGCATATCGTGATCAACTGACGGGTGCAGGTTATCATATTTGGGACTGGAACATCGATTCGAATGATTGGCGTTATACTAAAAATCCGCAGCATTTTGTACAGACAGTCCTCAGTGATATTAAGAGACTGAAAAAGCAAGGCAGAACACCAGTCGTTCTTATGCATGATAAGCCATCTACGATCAAGGTGCTTCCACAAATCATGGCGGCCTTGCAGAAAGAAGGATATTCGTTCGAGCCGTTGAATGATAACCTGACTCCGCTTAATTTTTGGAATGATCATCGTTAATTGAATAGCATGAAAGAAAAGGCACCTTTTCAACCATTTGTATAGTGGTTTGGAAGGTGTCTTTTTGTTGTATTTGCTCGAAAATGTGAAGTTTGCAGCATGGTTTATATGAATCTATGAATTCATGTCTATGCACAGGTCATATGACTTTACGGGTTATCACGTCGCTGCATATATTACAGTAACCGCCCCGAGAGGAGGAAGGTATGAATATTAATCCGAGTATGTTTAGTATGATTTGTGCTACCGCAGGAGCCTTTATTACGTTTGCCTTTGGCGGCTGGAATCAGCTAATGGTGCTATTCACGGTTGCAATGGCTGTCGATTATGTGACTGGAGTCGCCGCAGCAATTAAGACTGGGCAAGGTTTAAGCAGTAAAGCCGGCTTTTGGGGGTTGGCGAGAAAGGCTTTAATGCTAATGGTAATTTCTTTGGCGCATCATGTGGACCTCCTGATGGGTACCGAAATCATGAAAGGGGCGGCAACGTACTTTTATTTATCCAATGAATTGATCTCTATTACGGAAAACTGTTCACGAATGGGTTTACCGCTCCCACCGAAGCTCAAGAATTTTTTTGCCCTATTAAAGGACAAGGAGTCTGATGGAAAAAATGGTGGAAAAGATCGCTAGAATTGCAAAGTTTCTTTCCGTATGTGGGGCGTTATGATAAAATTTTCAAGAGAACATTTTAAGATAAGGAGCCTATACGCATGATTAAACATATTGTTTTGTTCAAATTGAAAGACCGCTCCCCCGAAAGCATTGAGCACACAGCATCCATTTTGCGCAGCATGAACGGCAAAATCAAAGAGCTGCTGTCACTCGAAGTAGGTACGGATGTGATTCGTTCGGAACGTTCTTATGATATTTCCCTTACCGCTGTTGTCGAAACACTGGAGGATTTGCAAACGTATCAGGTACACCCTGTGCACCAGGAAATTATTGTACACATGAATGAAGTGAAGGATGTATCTATCGCAGTTGATTATGAAATCTAAAGCGGTACTGGAGGTGCAGGACCTTGTATTATGTCAACCGGGAACAAATTGAGCTTCGACTAGGGGCTGTTCCCGACATTGTCGCCGGACTTCGCCAGACTTCTGCTTCCTGGAACGGCGATCTGTTGCAGGGGCTAGTGCAGGAGCGCTGTCTTCATCTGGCCATTGAGACGGTAACGGACGTAGGAAGCTATATCATCGACGGATTTATTATGCGTGACGCCAGTAGCTATGAGGATATTATCGGTATCATTCATGAGGAAGGTGTACTGGATGATACCGTATTTCATTCGCTAGTAGAGCTGGTAGGCTTACGTAAACCCTTAGTGCAGGAGTATTTCCATTGGGACCGGACAAGCCTTCACCCGCTTACAACAAAGCTGCCTGGGTTGCTGGAGCTTTTTGCATCTAACGTGCATGATTATTTAAATAAGGAATTGGGTCACCAGCCCGAGGGAGTGTAAAGGCAAAAGTGACGGATAAGTATATCGTACCCGAAATGCCCACTAGGCGCATGATCATGACACTATTGAAAACCCAGGGACCTGTGGGCGTCGGAAGCTTGGCAGCTCAATTAGGCATTACCGAAATGGGAGTGCGTAGGCATCTCAAATTGATGGAGCAGGATGGCCTGATCGTGGCTACAATCGTGAGACAGGCGATGGGACGCCCGACGTTTTTGTACAGCCTGAGCGAGCAGGGAAGCGAGCAGTTTCCACGTAATTATGATCATTTGTTACTGGAACTGTTAGAGGAACTCGATGAAGAACAGGGAATGGAAGCTGTTTACTCGCTGTTTGATGGTAGAAAACGTAAAATGATGAAGCGTTACGCCCCTCATATAGAGGGGGAGACTACACTGGCTTCACGTGTGGAAAAGCTTTCGGGCATCCAGAATGCTTCCGGATATATGGCAGAGTGGCGCGAGGAAGAGGATGGTAGCTACTCTATTGTGGAATACAATTGTCCTATCTCTCAAATTGCAGGCCGTTACCGCAAGGCTTGTGAATGCGAGCAGCAAATGTTTGAGGAGCTACTTGATGCCGAGGTTGTTCGTGAGGATTGTTTGGCAGATGGGGGCCGTTGCTGCCTGTATCGTATCCGCTCTAAAAAAAAGTAAAACTTTTCAGGCTTGTTTTCTGTATCATGACAAGCTCCCCATGCTTATAATGCACTAACAGATGGGCATTCGCCCGGGCACAAGGGAGAGATGATGATGGAGGAGAACTGCAAAAGTTTTATCCGAGGCGCGTTGGCAGGCAGCATTGTTGGTTCGGTTGCTGCTTTATTATTTGCCCCTAAGTCAGGTCGTGAGCTGCGTCAGAATATTACAGATCAGGCGCGCAACGTAAGTGATAAGGGACAGGAGCTAGCGGGGAAAATTTCAGACACCTCAATTGAGTATACTGACAAAATTAAGGAGACAGCCTCAGCCGTCATTCATGAAATTGGGCAATGGCGTAAAAAAGGTGAAATGATTCCTGAGGTTAGTATTTCATCAGCGACTGCTCAAGAAGATACGGAAAAAGATACGCTGTAACGGTCTGTAAAAAATAGGTGAAACACTGAATACAGTTTGAATTCGTGGCTTCTCCCGTTGGGATGGAGCCTTTTTATTGATCACTTCCTCGTTTTAGGGTAATCTTTTGGGGTACCTTTTACACTGATACGACATAAGGTATGTAGCAACGGATAGCTTTCCGAGATGAAATAACTCATATTTGAACAAAAAAGGAAGCGGTGTGTACGTGCAGCAAGCGATTGCAATATTGGATTCCGGTGTAGGAGGTTTGACGGTTGTAAAAGAAGTCATGCGTCAGCTTCCACGGGAAAAAATCATTTATTTTGGAGACACTGCGCGCACTCCGTATGGCCCCCGACCATCGGAAGAGGTTAAAAAATTTACAGAGCAAATGGTTGATTTTCTGATTCAATTTGATCCGAAAGTCATTATTATTGCTTGTAACACGGCTACTGCCGCGGCATTGGACTATATAAGCCAAAAGGTATCCATTCCGGTGATCGGAGTCATTCACCCCGGGGCTCGTGCTGCGATTAGCGCGACTGCTACCGGGCATGTCGGGGTGATTGGGACTGTCGGTACGATTCGAAGCGGAGCGTATACAGCTGCGCTCAAGCAATTGTCTCCTTACGTAGACGTGGTGAGCCATGCTTGTCCTGCGCTTGTTCCATTGGTGGAGCAAGGGTTATTTCGCTCTAAGACGACATCGCAGGTTGTGGAGGAGACATTGAGGCCTATTCAAACGTATCCGATTGATTGTTTGATTCTTGGTTGTACGCATTATCCTTTTTTGAAGGAAACGATTCAAGAAGTCATGGGGCCTGCAGTAAAGCTCATTAGCTCGGCAGATGAAACGGCGCGTGAGACGAGTACCATTTTGTATAACAAAGGCAAGTTGGAAGCTGGGGATGAAACGCCGGTACATCAGCTTTTTTGTTCCGGTGATCCTGAATTGTTCCAGCGCATTGCCGCACAGTGGCTCGGGGAGCAAATTCGCCAAACGCCTGTCGTCTGGCAAGTCACCAATTTGGATTAACGAGACAGCCGACTTTTTGTCATTGGACAAAAGAAGTCGGCTGTTTTGCTTTTCGCTACATCAAGACACGCCGCGTTTGCATAACATGCAGTAAGGCAGATGGAAGGGGCGTAGAAGATGAGGGAATATATCGTTCGAAAAGGAGATACATTACACCGGGTCGCCTCGGCTTTTAAACTATCGGCGGATACTTTAATCGTAGATAATCCGTGGGCCGCCACGCAACCCTATCTGATTAGTGGTCAAGTGTTATATATTCGTCCGTCTACGGATCGTAAATACGTTATTCAGCCTGGTGAGTATGCAAGACAGATTGCCAAGCAGTTTGGTGTGGAGCTTAATGAGTTACGGCTAGCCAACCCCGGACTTGCGGAGCATGATTTTATGGAAGGAAAAACTATTGTTATTCCTGAAGACCATCAGGATCAGATTGTACGATTACGTGGAGAGTATGGATATGAAGATTTAAAGGAAGACCTAGCGGCCTTAGCCCGCAGATATCCGTTTATTGAAGTTGGCAGCATTGGAACCAGTGTCATGGGGAAGGATATTCCTTATGTACGTATTGGGCAGGGAACGCGTAAAATTCACGCCAATGCTTCAGTTCATGCTAATGAATGGCTGACGACGCCTTGTTTGCTGCGTTTTATAGAGCAATATGCACAAGGGATCGGTGGGACTGAAGAACATGTAGTGGCCACTCAATGGGTGTATGGAGGTTCTCCGCGGGATTTGCTGGAGCATACATCCTTATGGGTGGTTCCGATGGTCAACCCGGATGGGGTAGAGCTGGTGCAACAAGGTATACTCCCAACTCATCCGTTGTATCATGACCTCAAAAAGTGGAATGAAGGACGTGCTGATTATCGCGGTTGGAAGGCCAATATTCGTGGTGTCGACCTCAACGATCAATTTCCGGCATATTGGGAAGAAGAGGTGCGCAGACGCGGTAAAACAGGTCCGTCTCGACGAGACTATGCAGGGCCTGCACCTTTGTCTGAACCAGAGTCTAAGGCGCTTGCCGATCTAACGGAGCGCGAACAGTTCGACATGGTGTTATCCATACACAGTCAGGGACAGGAGATCTATTGGAATTATCGGGATCTAGAGCCTAAGGAGAGCCGAGATTGGGCCTTACGGCTAGCTGCCGCAACAGGTTACCGGGCGGTAAAGCTGGGTGGGAGCGATGCAGGGTACAAGGATTGGTTTATACAGCGATTTGGTAAACCGGGGTTTACCGTTGAAGTCGGTCTAGGCGTAAATCCGCTGCCCATGCGTGATTACGATGATATTGCAGCAGAAGTGGGCATGTTAATGGCAACAGTGCTGTCATGGTAAAAAATTCGGCCTACTGAAACGTATCGAATCATTTGCACGTATTAGGAGGAACACGTTTTTTATAAGTGTTCCTCTTTACATGTCCCTTCAATGGGGTATATATACTTAGGAGCATTGGAAATGGAGTGAACAACCTATGAAGTGGAAAAGATTACTATCTCTCCGTCAATGGTCACATGTATTTCGTCGTATGCCCCGATTGATTACTTCATCAAGGATTCCGCTGGGAGAAAAATTACTCTTTGCGGTGCCTGTGTTGCTCTATTGGGTATTACCTGATGTCATGCCATTTATGCCCATCGACGATATTGGTGTTACGCTATTGCTTATGAATTGGTTTGTCACCCGTGCCGAACGAAAATATCCAGATGTGCTTGAAAAGCAACATGTACGTGTTCGGTAGATAAGCTTATGAATTTCGTGATTGCGATTTTTCGCGATTTTCTTTACAATAGGAATATTGCCTTTTGCTATGCTAAACATAATTGTGATTTATCCAATAAACCACATTTCATTTAATGAATATGAAGGAGATGAAGTTTGATGAACTGCAAAATTACTCGTAACGCAGCTAAAGTATTGAAACTTGAACTGGATAAGGAAGAGAACCAAGGGAAGAGCCTGCGCGTTGTTATTACTCATGCTCATGGAGATCATGCTCATTACGGGCTGGATTTGGACACGCCTAAAGAAACAGATACTGTCGTATCTACAGATAAAGGCATTGACGTAATTTTGGAAAGCGGCCAGCCGCTGCTGGATGGTGTGAAAATTGATTACTTGTACTTCCCCGAAGAAGGATTTGTCATTACTAACCCTTCCCAAGGTAATCACGGCGACCACTAAGCCGGAGCTCGGAGGGATGACAGATGGCCAACGATATTCGCGTATGTGATGAATGCAATCATATTCGCTTGAAAACAATCTTGCCCAAGTTGCAAAAGATGGCACCAGATGCCGAGATCAAAATCGGCTGCAAATCGTATTGCGGTCCTTGTGGGAAACGGGCGTTTGTGTATGTGAACGGACGTTATGTGAGTGCGGCCACGGAGGATGAAGTATTGGAGAAGGCTGCGCGCTTTATCAAATAGTTCCAGTACGCAGCATTCGCAATTTTTGAATAGTTCCCCTTCTTCTGATCCATGCTAATGGATGTAGACCACTGCCCAGAAGGAGGAGTGACTCATGGCCCAATATGATTCCAATCTCGACAATCACAGTGTTGAGGCTCAAACACAAAACTCGGTGGACAGGCTCCACAATGCCGTCTCTCAGGCATTGTCACATCCAGCTGAGCAACTGATTGAACAGGCGGAGCAGTCTCGCACTCATGCTGAACATGCCATACAGCAGGCGAAGGATAGCCTTGGTGACGACTCAGTAGAAGTTGCGGAGGACATGCTTGGTGAAGAGGTACAACGGCTTGAACAGGCCAAAAAAACGTTGCGTTCCTAAGCATTTGTGACTGGTAACAACGAGCGCAGTCGAGTGACAATCCATAAAAAAGCACGATCCACAGCACTTACAAGCCGATGGATCGTGCTTTTTTGTTATATACAGAGTAGTTATGCGGCGACATCGTTAAAGGGGTTTGGGAAGATGCTGTATCAGCAACCTCCCACATAAAGTCTATTAGATACAGATACAGAAGGAGTTACTTCTTTGTTTGTGGTTCCCATTCGCGAATAAGATCGTATGTGATAACCTGATCGGATATGTTCAACCGATTGAGAGCTTCGGTATATCCCGGTCCGCAGGCGTTTACGTCTGTAGGCTGGCCTGTACTCAGGTTGTAACAGGTCCCTTTGGAGAATGTACCGTCCTCAGATGGAATGTAGTACACTCGTCCATCCGTGAAAGCACCAGTACGTAGCACAACCATACGAGGCTTCCCGCTAAACAGATCGTTTCCCATAAAATGATATGGTTTTGTAGAAATCCCAAGCAGGTGCATTACGGAAGGAGTCAGATCCAACTGACCTGCCGGTTCTGTATACGTGCCCGCCTGACTTCCGTCAGGAAGATGCACAAGCAATGGCACCTGATTCATGATTTTCTGCATGTCCAGATCCGTAAGTGGCTTGCCTAAAAATTTCTCATACAGTGCTTTGTCTTTAATAGAATTATCATGATCCCCATAAAACATCAGGATCGTATCATCCCACAGTCCGTCTTTCTTCATCTGATCTACCAATTCGCCTAGTGCTTCATCTACATAATGGACAGATTTTAGATAGTCTCCGAACATGGTACCTTCAAACTCGCCAACGTCTAAATCTACCGCGTCAGGTGACAGGTTGTACGGATGATGGCTCGAGATACCGACCATATAGGCGTAGAACGGCTGCTTAACTTCGGTAGTGAGATCATTGAGCGTTTGACGGAAAAAGGATTTGTCTCCCAGGGACCAGCCCAATGGCTCATCAATTTTAAAATCTTTTTTACTGTAGAACTTGTCATAGTTCATTGCCTTATACATAGTGTAGCGGTTCCAGAAGCTGCTGTCATACACGTGAAACGCATTGGGACTATATCCAGTATCCTTCAAAATGGAAGGGAGCGTATCGAATTTATGGTCCGCATAACGGATAAATACGGAGCCTGTAGGGAGCGGATGCAGCGAAGCATGTGTAGAGAAGTCCGCGTCCGAAGTACGGCCTTGCGCAGTCTGGTGAAAATAATTGTTGAAATACATGCTTTCCTTCGTCAGTTTGTCAAAGTTAGGCGTAATCGCTTGACCGTTGATCTGTTTGCCGATAAAAAAGTTCATGAACGCTTCAGCTTGAATGACCATCACGTTTTTGCCCTTATACTTGCCAGATAGATCATTTTTTACCTGAAGCAACTTTTGGTGCTGATTAAACCATTCCTTATCCTTATCGGATTCCGCTTGAGCCAATGTAGGCTGAGGACCAAGGTGATCCTGACCATAGCGGTAGATGTCATATCCATGAAATCCGATCAACCCTGTTACATTGTACAAGGCCATCGACCACCAGTTGCCGACAAATATGCCAGTTGCCCACGTGGAGGTATAATATTTGATCGGCCCAAATGTTAATACATAGCCAATCAGGAAGGCCAATGCTCCTTTAGAGAAGCGAAGCAGGAACCTCTTTGTGTAGGAGCTTCGGGATGCTTTTAAATAAGTATCATTCGTGGTAAATCGACGTCGTAAGGAAGCCACAAATATGACATACGGAATGAATAGAATCCAGTCTGCAAAAAAGAGAATGTCCCCCCAGTACATAAGGGATGCGATACTTCCGCCTAGAGAATCAACTTGTCCAGCTTGAAGTAAGACGGGAATCGTAATGAAATCCTGGAAATACCGATAATAAACCATGTCGGAATAAATGAGCGCGGTGAGCAACATATCGAGCACCACAAGAGCAATCAAACGTCCGCGACGTGGCAGCCATAAGGTCCAGAAGCTCACAAGTAAAAGCGAACCAATAGCGATGACATAATCCAGCGGATTCATGTCAATATTTTGGGCATGCAAGTTATAGTGAATCAGTACGAGCTTGCCGATCATAAGCACAAAAAACAGACCTAGTCCAAAATATCGAGACAGCAGCATTCTGCTGAACGTGTTACCAGTGCGACTTGCACTGGACGTGCGAATAACCAACACTTTACCCCCTCTGGCAGAAATGTTCGGCTAGTATAAATTACATATTAACGTAATGTTAAAACCGAAATGCCTTTAATTATTATAGCGCTCATCTCGCGCATTTCAATGATTAAGTAAAGAAAATACAGCACAAATCAGGCCAGAACAACGAACGGAGAGTTCGTTTCCTGGCCTAGGCTTCATCTTATTTAAGGCTGCAACGGCGAAGTATCTTTGCGGCGCGGAGGCAGAGGGCCTAGATACTGATAGTATTGGCATTCGATCCGGCCGTTAAACAACTTCCGGCGCTTGTCTGCTTTACGGCCCCAATAATGCTCAAATTGCTTGGTGGAGCTGATGGCAAAGAAGGACCAGGTCTTCATTTCGGCTGCCGTGCGTGCGAGTGAACGGATCAGCTTTTCCACCTCGGATTGTTCGCTCAGTCTCTCGCCATAAGGTGGGTTTGTAATCATCACACCATATTGTCCTTCGAGTCTGACTTTAGTTACAGGCATCACTTTAAGAGGGATGTCTTTAGCAAAGCCTGCTGCTTTTACAGCTGCCTCAGCAACTTGTATGGCATTTGGATCGATATCGCTACCTGCAATTTCAAAAGGAATGTCATCGCGGGTCAAATCCATCGCCTCGTCGCGAGCCTGATCCCATAATTCTCTGCCAATGACAGGCCAGTCTTCCGAGTTAAAGGTACGTCTCAGTCCTGGCGCAATATTCCAGGCTTGCATGGCAGCTTCGACCAATAAAGTACCGGAACCGCAGCATGGGTCATAGAAGGGGCGGTCCGGGCTCCAGCGACTAAGCTGAATAAGAGCAGAAGCCATCGTTTCTTTGAGGGGCGCCTCTGTAACGAGCTTACGGTAGCCGCGTTTGTGCAGTCCTGGACCGGTTGTATCAAGCGTCAGCAACGCACGATCATTCAATAGAATGACCTCAATGACGTAACGAGGGCCATCTTCAGCAAACCAATCTGTGTGGTAGGTTTCCTTGAGCTTCTCTACAATCGCCTTCTTGACGATTCCCTGACTGGCTGGTACGCTACTAAGCTGTGATTTGTGCGAACGTCCCTCTACGGGGAATTCACCATCTACAGGAATCCAATCCTGCCAGGGTAATGCTTTGGTACCCTCGAACAGCTCATCGAAGGTTGTTGCAGCAAATTCACCCATTTTAATAAGTACGCGGTCTGATGTGCGAAGCCACAGGTTACACCGGCATATATCCATATAATCTCCGGTAAAAACGACGCGGCCGTTTTCGACGGTTAGATCTTCGTACCCGAGTTCTCTGAGTTCTCGGGCCACGACGGCCTCAAGTCCCATTGGCGCAGTTGCAATTAGTTGCAGTTGAGTCATTAAACGTATTCACTCCGTCCCCATAATCATGTAAGCTTGGTTCAATCCCTATAGTATAGGTCATTGTACTCGAAGAGACAAATCATTAAGGTAAAAAATTTACGAAGGACACCACGTCCTACCTGCGTTATGATTAAGCAATAAGGAGAGATGAATCGTGGAAATTACACCCAATATGACGCCTGAACAATATGTAGACCAGCTGGTACAAGAGGATGAAGCACTTCGCAGTATTAGGGAGGCTATCGTTAAAGAAGGTATGCCGGAAGTATCCGTTGCCCATCCTTATGGAAAACTGTTGACCTTTCTAATTGAAGTATCTGGCGCACAGCATGTACTGGAAATCGGCGCATTAGGCGGCTACAGTGGATTATGTCTGGCCCGTGGGTTGGGAGAAAAGGGCCGTATTGTGTCACTGGAGCTGAAAGAAACGTACGCAGCGCTGGCACATCGACATATGGAAAACAATGGCTACGGTGACCGTGTCGAATATCGTATTGGACCCGCAGCGGACAGCTTGAAAGAACTTCAGGAAGAGGGAAGAACTTTCGATTTTTTCTTCATTGATGCAGATAAGGAAAATTACCCAGTATATCTGGAGTATGCGATTGCTCTGGCGAATCCAGGTGCCATTATTGCGGGAGACAACTGTTTCCTTCGCGGACGGACGCTGAATACGGATAAGAACGGCCCTGCCGTCCAGGCCGTGAGACGTTTTAACGAAACGATAGCAACAGATCCGCGGCTGGTCAGCACGCTTTTGCCAGCTTACGATGGATTGGCGCTAGCTCGAGTTAAATAGCGTTCATTCCCCATGTATAGCTATCTATACAAAAAAGAACCTCCTTGTCCACTATAGCGTGGGCAAGGAGGTTCTTGTCTGTTAAGGTGGGCTTGTCTTACCTGAAGGTTTCTTACCTGAAATCAGGCGTAGCCTTACGATCAAAAAGCTTCATGCGTACCCAGAATATGTTGACGATTAACAGGACACCTGACATGATAAACAGTCCTTCGATGCCGATAAACCCGGATAGCACCCCGCCAATGACAGCACCCAGCATATTCCCAAGCGCGAGCGAGCTGGTATTGAAGCCGAAAGAACGACTTTCCATTCCTTCCGGTGTATACGTGCGAATCAGCGCATTTACGCTTGGTAGCAGACCGCCCATAAATACACCCATGAAAAAACGGATAATGACAAGTTGCCACACTTCATTGACAAAAGCCTGCGGAATGAGCATAACCGCCGTTCCGAGCAGTGCAATGGTCAAGATCTTGTGCGCTCCTATCTTGTCACTCAATCTTCCAAGGAGCGGTGCAGCAATCATATTGGATACGCCTGTTATAGCTGTAACGAAGCCGGCAATCAGCGCAATTCCTTCTGCCGACCCATACAGTTTTTGCACATATAACGGCAGCAGAGATACCGTACTGATCATGGCAAATTGGAGCAGAAACGTTACGGTGAACAAAGCCGGAAGCTGGGGCGTATGGCTTAGCTCCTTTAATCCGGCAAGAACCGAAATTTGCGGTGTGCGTGCGGCTTCCGCTTTACTGAAATTTTCTTTAACCAGAAACATTGCAATGAGTGAGGCTATAAAAATCAGAGCGCCTGTAATATAAAAAATCGGTCTGAATCCGACCCAATCAGCCAAAAATCCGCCTAGCAGAGGACCGAGAATCGTGCCGGCCATCTGACCGGATTGCATAATCCCCATAGCGAATCCGGTTCGCTCTTTGGGAGTGGTACCCGATACTAGGGAAATCGATGCCGGATTGAAACCCGAAATCGTACCGTTCAGCAGGCGAAGCGCCAGCAGTTGCCACGGATGGGTGACCAAACCCATACATCCGATGACCAAAGCCATACCAAAGCCTGAGCGAAGCAGCATGACTTTACGTCCATATCGGTCAGCCAGCTTGCCCCACAAAGGCTGGAACATAAATGAGGTCAAAAAGTTAGCGGCAAAAATAACTCCAGCCCATAGACCAATATCGTGCTCTCCCTTCACATGAAGGTCCTGAGCCAGATACAGGGCGAGGAACGGAGTAATCATCGTAATACCCGCATTGACCAGAAACTGACCGAACCAAAGCACAATGAGATTGATTTTCCACGTCTCCCACGTTTTCAATGTGCTTTCACTTCCTTTCTGCCCATTCTCATCCTGTTGTAAATCCTACGTATCAACGCATAACTTCTCCGGAGCTTTAAAAAAAGCCATTTCTCTAGTATAGCACACTTCATTGAAACTTTATCCAAATGTCATGGGTTTGTCATGGTTTGTTCGAGAGCTACGGTTGTTACGACTCTTGAAAAAGGGCATAATTAAAATATAGTATTTATGATTCGAACTGGAGGCTGAAGTCATGACCTACAATGATACTTTTATCCGCGCTTGCCGCAAGCAAGCTGTGGATCATATTCCCGTATGGTACATGCGGCAGGCCGGAAGGTATGACCCTGAGTATCGCAAAATTAAAGAAAAATACACGTTGCTTGAGATATGCCGCCAGCCCGAGTTGGCCGCAGAAGTGACTTTAATGCCCGTGCGCAAGCTCGGGGTGGACGCTGCAATTTTATATTCTGATATTATGAATCCGGTGGCCTCGCTAGGGGTTGATTTTGATATTGTCAAAAATATTGGACCGGTTATTGATAATCCGATCCGGTCAGCTGCAGACGTAGACAAGTTGCGTCCAATTGATGTGGAACGCGATTTGGGTCATATTTTGGAAACGATCCGCATTTTGGACCGTGAACTGAACGTGCCATTGATTACGTTCGCTGGAGCGCCTTTTACCATTGCAAGCTATTTAATAGAAGGAAGACCCTCCAAAGGATATATTCGCACCAAAGCGATGATGTATGGAGAGCCTGAGTTGTGGCATCGCCTGATGGATAAGCTAGGGGACATGGTTATTACATACGTGCGAGCTCATATCGCTAATGGCGGTAAGGCTTTTCAATTGTTTGATAGTTGGGTAGGTGCGCTCTCGCCCTATGATTTTCAAACTTTTGTGCTGCCGACTATCACACGTATTTTTCATGAATTATCTGATCTGGATGTACCTAAAATTTATTTTCCGGGCGTAAGCTCTGGTGAATTGCTCCCACACTTGAATGGGTTAAAAGCCGATGTGATTGGACTGGACTGGCGGGTAAGTATACCTGAAGGACGTCGTCGCTTGGGCAACGGTTTTGGTGTACAGGGAAATCTGGATCCTTATGTGCTTACTGCGCCAATCGATGTTATCAAGCAGTATGCGAAAACCATTGTAGATGAAGGTATCTTGGAGCCGGGTTACATTTTCAATCTCGGTCACGGTTTATTTCCTGAAGCCTCGCTAGATAAGCTAAGAGAGCTTACTGATTATGTACATGAGTATTCCCACTCGATTTTGTCAAAGAATTAAACCATTAGAAATGTTAAGAGGTGATCTGCTAATGAAAACCAAAGTGGGTGTACTGGTTATGTCCTACGGGACGCCAGAAAGTCTGGATCAGGTGGAAGCCTACTATACACATATCCGTCGCGGTAATGCTCCCTCGCCGGAGCAGCTAAAGGAATTAAAGGATCGTTATGAAGCTATTGTGGGCGGTGTGTTTCCGCTGCGTCAGAATACGGATCGGCAGGTTCAAAACCTGCAGGAAACCCTAAATCGGGAAAATCGCAACCCGGACATTGAATTTGCCTGTTATCAGGGACTCAAACATGCGAAACCGTTTATTGAGGACGGTGTGGAAGCCATGGTGCAAGATGGCATTCGTGCTGCGGTGGGTGTCGTGCTGGCTCCGCATTATTCCGTTATGAGTGTAGGCACTTATATTAAGCGCGCACAGGCTAAGGCACAGGAACTGGATCTGGCCATATCATTTGTGGAGAGCTATTATCTTCATCCAAAGTTGATTAAGACGCTAACTGAGCGTGTGAACGCCAAGCTGGCGCTTTTTGAAGAAGCTGGAGCCAAGCGGGATGAGGTTCGTGTTCTATTTAGTGCGCACAGCTTGCCTGAGCGGATTTTGGCTATGGGTGATCCTTATGTAGAGCAATTAATGGCTACTTCGCAGGCTGTTGCGGACAAGGCGGGGATTACCAACTGGCAGTTTACGTGGCAAAGCGCCGGTCGTACAGCAGAACCATGGCTGGGGCCAGACATTTTGGATACCATGCACAGTCTTAAAGAGGAGCAAGTGGAGTATGTGCTGGCTGCACCAGTTGGCTTTGTTTCTGATCACTTAGAGGTGTTATACGATCTGGATATTGAAGCACAGGCTTTGGCGAAGGAATTGGATATGCGTTTTCAGCGTATTGATTCACTCAACAGTGATCCACTGTATATGGAGACGCTTAGTGATGTCATCATAGACCAATGGAAAAAGGGATGAGGACATAATGGAGCAAAGGTTACGTAATATTGTAATTGTAGGCGGAGGCTTGACCGGGCTTAGCACTGCTTTTTATACACGAAAAATGTACAAAGAAGCTGGCTACACACCTCGAATTACGCTGGTGGAGAAAGCATCCGTGCTGGGCGGAAAAATTGAAACACTGCATAAAGATGGTTTTGTGATTGAAAAGGGGCCAGATTCCTTTCTGGCCCGTAAAACGGCCATGATAGACCTGGCAAAAGAGCTGGAGCTGGATCATGAACTGGTGAGCACGAATCCTGAGGCTAAAAAGACATACATTTTGCATGAAGGACAGCTTCATCCGATGCCCCCTGGACTGGTGCTGGGGATTCCAACGGAGCTGAAACCCTTTTTGCGCAGCGGCTTGATCTCTTTAGGCGGGAAAATGCGGGCTATGATGGATTTTGTCATTCCGCCTCGCCGTGTACCGGGAGATGAGGCGTTGGGTGATTTTATTGAACGCCGACTTGGCAAAGAAGTGCTAGAAAATGTAACCGAACCACTACTGGCAGGGATTTATGCTGCCAACATGAAGACACTAAGTTTGCAAGCGACCTTCCCACAATTTGCTGAGGTAGAGAAGCAATACGGAAGTCTCATTCACGGAATGATGACAGGTCGAAAACCAGCTGAAACACATACGGGTACGAAAAAAAGCGCCTTTTTGACCTTCCGTCAAGGCTTGCAAAGTTTGGTGCATGCGTTACTGAATGATTTGTATGACTGTGATTTACGCACCGGTATTGCTGTTACAAAATTCACAAAGACACCGCCAAGTGAAGGCAGCCCATATCGCGTTATGCTGGACAATGGAGAGATGCTGGAGGCGGATGATATTTTTGTAACGACTCCCAACTTTGCTGCTGCGCCGCTATTGCGAGATCATGTCAATGTGGCTGCACTGGAAGCTGTTAATTACGTCTCCGTAGCAAACGTGGTCCTAGCCTTCGATAAAACAGATATTGAGAACGTCTTTGACGGTTCTGGTTTTCTGGTTCCTCGTAAAGAAGGACGCAGCGTGACCGCTTGTACATGGACGTCTGCCAAGTGGCTTCATACCAGCCCAGATGATAAGGTGCTGTTGCGCTGTTATGTAGGGCGAGCAGGAGCTGAAGACACTGTAGAGTTACCGGATGATGAGTTGATTGGACTGGTACGTAAGGATCTGAAAGAGATGATGGGAGTTACAGCGACTCCGTTGTTCACGGAAATTACACGTCTTCGCAATTCCATGCCGCAATATCCGGTAGGGCACCCGCAGGCTATAGCTGATTTGCGTGAAGAGTTACGCACTGAGATGCCGGGAGTGTATGTGTTGGGCGCTGGCTATGATGCAATTGGCTTACCGGATTGCATCCGTCAGGCTAAGGAATGGGCCTCCAATGCCGTCCAAACGACACAACAGGAAGCAGTCAAGGTACAGGTGTAAATGTTCGATAATGAACCCTTCGCGATCCAGGCGAGGGGTTCTATTTATATTGAAATTTGATATATAATGGAGAAGGTGTAAAGTTCGCCAGCTAATAAAGAAGTTATGCAAATGCAATAGCATAGAAGGAGTGAAGAATGTACCCTCCCAGATCACAGCGAAATGAAGGTCGCAAAAAAGCAAGAAAACCAAAAATAGGCAAGGCTTGGATCATTACAAATCTGGTCCTACTGCTTATGATTGTAGGTCTTTTCGGTTATTATTACATATTTGAACACGACAACAGTGGCTCTCTTGCGGAAAATGCCGGGTATTCGCAAACGGAGAAGAAAATCCAAACAGGATCTGCTAGTGCAGATCGGTCTACTTCCTCGGTCAGTGAAAATGTTACAGCCTTGTCAAATAAACAGCTGGATGAAGGCCCCCATGCAGAAAATAAATTTGTCGACGATGAAACAAAGCAATCTGCTGCTTCAGACACAAGCAATCGTCCCGCGACAACGTCTGAAACAAATGCTCCCGAAGGCAGTTCCACAGGAGCAAAATTGTCCTCGGGGAAAGACGGGCAAGCACAGAACGATACGTCCAATAAGGATATATACGACGGTAATCCATCCACCGATAAGGGAGGAACGGAGGATATAAAGAAATCCAAAACAGACGGTGCAGACTCTCCGACAGTCACGCTTCACTTTGTAGGGGATGTGCAGTTTTCCGGTAAAGTTGAGCAGCGTTTGGAGCAGAATGGGTTTGATTTTCCGTATCAATATCTCGGAAACTTGTTTCATAAAGACGATTTGACGATTGCCAATCTGGAAACGCCCGTGACAACGAATGGTGTGGGTGCGTTAAATAAAACGTATGTGTATAAATCTTCGCCCAAAGCGTTAACTGCGTTGGCTGCGGCAGGGATAGACGCTGTCAATTTGGCCAACAATCACATTTTGGATCAGGGCACAGGCGGATTACTGGATACACTGAAATACCTGGATGAAAAGGGTATAGCCCATGCTGGAGCCGGACGTAATGCAAAAGAAGCATATGCACCGCATTATTTTGAACGTAAAGGGATCAAAATTGCCTTGTTGGGGACTACACGTGTTATGCCTGAAGCCAACTGGAATGCGGGCGCCAAACAGCCCGGTGTAGCAGGAGCCTATGATTCGACCGCTATCGTAAAGTCTATCCGTGAGGCACGAATGCAGGCCGATCTGGTGATTGTCATTACCCATTGGGGGAAGGAGCGCGCAACTGCACTTGAGCCCCATCAAACCGAGTTATCGCACGCTTTTATTGATGCTGGAGCTGATCTTGTCATTGGCGGTCATCCACATGTGCTTCAAGGGATGGAGCAATATAAAGGTAAATGGATTGCATACAGCACAGGCAATTTTATTTTTTCTAAATCAACGGTGCCAGCCACTTGGGATACAGCGATATTTCAGGCAACCTGTACCCGTAAAGGGGCTTGCGAGATGAAGCTGACTCCTTATCGGGCGGAGCTGGGTCAGCCGATCCCATTGAAGGATACGGAGGCCAGCAAAATTTTGCAGAGAGTGGCGGCACTGTCACCGGGAAATGTCTCGATTGGGACGGATGGTACAGTAAGTGCTCAATAGAATTTCGAAAGAAATTGTTAATATAGGAATTGACGGAATGAGCGTATGAGGGACTCCTTTGTGGATGGAGGTCATAACAAGATGAATAATTTGTGTGTGGCTCACCGCGGTTTTTCGGGGATTGCTCCTGAGAACACGATGGCAGCCTTTCAGCTTGCGTTGGAGCAACCATTTGTACACTGGATTGAGCTGGATGTACAGCTGTCAAAGGACGGTGTTCCGGTGGTAATTCATGATTTTACACTGGAGCGAACGACGAATGGTACAGGGAGAGTAAAGGATTCGGACTGGAAAGCATTGCAACAACTTGATGCTGGTAGCTGGAAAAGTGCAGAATACCGTGGAGAAATAATCCCCTCCCTCGCACAGGTGCTGGATTTATGTCGTGGCCGCGTATCGCTCAATATTGAGCTTAAAACAGCGGGAGATATGTATCCAGGACTGGAGAAAGCCGTACTCCGTGAAATTGCGATGAGAGGGATGGAGGGAGAGGTGGTATTAACCTCTTTTGAGCGTGCTGCATTACGCCGGGCTAAGGAGCTGTGTCCTGAGATCCGTACCGGATTGATTATTGACGCGCGTCCAGATGACTTGGCAAAGCAACTGGAACAGCTACAATGCACTTTTTTATCTATAGGCTATCCGCGTTTGGATCGAAACTTGATGAAAGATCTCACTGGACGCGGTATTACTGTCATGGCGTGGACGGTGGATGACCGCCGTATAATGCGGAAATTGGCCTCATTGCATCCTGAATTGATGATTTGCACCAATTGGCCGGATCGCTGGGAACGGGTTTTTTTGCTTTCCAAGCATCGGATGTGGCACTATATACGTAAACTTATACGTTAATAATTGGACTACATACGCGGGAAGGGTGAAGGGTCGTAATGAACGTGGAAATTCGTAATGTTTATTGTGTTGGGCGCAATTATAAACTGCATGCGGAGGAGCTGGGTAATGAGGTTCCCGCAGAACCAATGATTTTTTTGAAGCCGTCTCATGCGGTTGTGCCGCTGGATGGCGCCACGCTGGAGCTTCCGCAGGGGCAGGGAGATATTCATTTTGAGACTGAGCTGGTTGTAGCTGTAGGACGTAAATACGAACCGGGCATGTCCGCAGATACGTGTCTGAACGCATTTGCATTCGGCATCGATTTTACCCTGCGTGATGTACAAAGTGTTCTCAAGAAAAAAGGCCATCCATGGACCGCCGCCAAAGGCTTTAAATCGTCTGCTCCCGTGACACCATTCCTGCCTTTAGAACAATTGGACATGCTGGAGCTGCAGGATTTTTCCTTGCTCAAAAATGGACAGGAAGTGCAGCGTGGACATGTCAAAAATATGATTTTTTCTATCCAGCACATCGTTGAATATATAGCTACTCATTATGGACTGGGCGAGGGAGATATTATTTTTACAGGTACTCCAGCAGGAGTAGGGCCTACAGCAAGCGGGGATCGCTTTGAGCTTTTCTGGGGGAGTGAGCGTCAGGGAAGCTTCACCATCGCATAAATTTGTGAACGGAATCCACAGAAGAGGATTAAAAAAGGGAATGTTTTGAAGGCCGTGTCCTGTGCCAAAGCATGGGACACGGCTTTTATATAAGCGTGGAGCGTTGTACAATAATATACAGAACGAATAAAGAAAAACGGAGATTCATTTCAAAAGCGGGGGTATATCATGGACTGGATCATCGGATTGCTTTGTGCTGCTGTGGTGGCGGGAGCTGCATTTTATAAAAAATCCTTAACCTTATCTGGCTTTGCTGCGGCTGTACTGATGGGAACCGTATATTATGGGGCGGGTAACCTGTTCTGGTTCGGCACATTGCTCTTGTTCTTTATCACGTCAACCCTCCTGTCGAGGTTCAAAAAGGAGCGCAAGGCTGAGCTGGAAAAATCGTATGCCAAAACCGGCAACCGGGATGCAGGCCAAGTATGGGCTAATGGGGGATTAGGTATGCTGTTATGCCTGGGTTATGCGATATGGCCCCATGTTACGTGGCAGCTGGCTTTTGTCGGTGTCATGGCTACGGTCACTTCCGATACGTGGGCAACGGAATTTGGCAGTCTGAGTCGTAAGCCACCCCGTTCAGTGCTTAACGGGAAGGTGCTGGCACCTGGAACCTCAGGCGGAGTATCTGTATTGGGAACGGCTGCGGCCTTGGCTGGGGGTGTACTGATTGGCATAGGTGCATGGGGCTTTGGACACGCCATAGGAACGCCGAGCTTGCCGTTATGGCTGTGGGCACTGGTTGGAGGTATCTCCGGTAGCGCCGGAGCCTTTGCTGATTCCTATCTTGGTGCTACGGTGCAAATGATGCGTTCCTGCACGGTTTGTGGACGGGAAGTAGAAGTAGACTCACATTGTGGACAAACGACAGTCTATGTACGAGGCTGGCGTTGGATGAGTAATGATCGGGTGAATAGCATTAGTTCTATTTTCGGAGGATTGGTCGCTCTTGCAGGTATTTTTCTTATACTCTGAACACGGAGCTGGGGATCGTTACAAGGGAATAATTATTATAAGAATTGACGGTGTTTCGATCCTTGTATAAGGAGGTGCTAAGATGGGCGATATACACGGAGATAAATATGAAGCCATTTTGGACGCCGCTTACACAGTCTTTGGCACCAAAGGCTATTATGAAAGCAAAATTTCCGAGATTGCAGAACAAGCGGGAGTTGCCAAAGGCACAGTATACTTGTACTTTAAAAGCAAAGAGCAGCTATTTACAGCAGTCACACGTAGAGATTGCGAGCAATACCTAGCCGAAATGCAAGGCGCATTAATCAATCGTACTTTGGGAGAAGGTCTGCTGCGGATGGCAAATTTGCATCTGCACTACTATTTCAAGCGCAAGCAGCATACGAAATTATTTTTTATGACCCCCAACAGTGACCCCGATCTAATGGAGTTTATGCGGGGATTTATTCAGGACTATACTGATTTGGTCAAAAATAAACTGGCGTCAGAGGGTGTACAGCAGTCCGAGTTTCATGCGAAGGCATTCATTGGGATGTTGGAGCGCCTAAAAATGGATATTTTATTAAATAAAGATTTCCGAGAATGTGACGTGGATCAGACGGCTGAACTAGCAGCGAACTTATTTATGCATGGCTGTAAAGCCGGAATACAAAAATCCTGACATCTTATTGCTAAGAAACCGTACTGAATTCATTCAGATAACGGTTTTTTTAATCATTGGCTGTGTCTGTGTTAAAATAAACAGGATGCATCACAAAATTGGGGAAGAGTAGGGAATCCGTATGAATATTATGACCGTTGAACATATAACGAAAAGCTATGGCGAGAAAATGTTGTTTGAGGATGCTTCCTTTGGTATGGATGAACGTGACAAAATAGGAGTCGTTGGTGTAAATGGCACCGGTAAATCAACATTTTTACGCGTGATTTCCGGCTTAGAGCCGCCGGATGATGGCAATATTGCAGTGAACAACGATGTGCGAATTCAGTATCTAGCACAAAATCCGGAGTTTGATCCTGAAATGAAGGTACTCCAGCATATTTTTCATGGCAGTCAGCCTGAGATGAAAGCGGTCCGTGAATACACAGAAACCATGGAGTTGTTGGAATTAAATCCGGGTAGCGAGGAGCTTCAAAAACGTCTATTGCGAGCAAGTCAGCAAATGGATACGTTCCAGGCATGGCAGCTGGAGAGTGAGGCCAAAAATATACTTACCCGACTGGGGATCACCCAGTTTGAGTCTCGTATGGGCGTTCTATCCGGTGGGCAACGTAAGCGGGTGGCTTTGGCGGCGGCTTTGATCCAACCCTGCGAGCTGCTCATTCTGGACGAGCCTACAAACCATATTGATAATGAGTCCGTTGAATGGTTGGAGCAGTATTTGCAAAAAAGACGTGGTGCGTTGTTAATGATCACGCATGATCGCTATTTTCTGGATAGAGTTGCAAATGTCATGCTGGAGCTCGATCATGGTCGCCTTTTCCGTTATGAGGCTAACTATACCCGTTTTCTGGAGCTGAAGGCAGAACGCGAGGAGCGGGAAGCGTCTACGGAACAAAAAAGGAAGAACCTGCTGCGTAATGAGCTGGCTTGGATCCGCCGTGGAGCAAAGGCTCGTTCCACCAAGCAGAAAGCGCGTATTGACCGATATGAGCAGCTTAGGGATCAGAAACCGGAAGCTCGTTCTGGATCTGTAGATATGTCCGTCGCCTCCACACGTCTGGGTAAAAAAATATTGGAGATCGAGCATCTTTCCAAATCGGTAGATTCTCGTAAGCTAATACAGGATTTGAGCTACATTGCGGTTCCTGGTGATCGTGTTGGTATCCTAGGTCCTAACGGTAGTGGGAAATCCACTTTGCTCCAAATGATTGCCCAGCATATAGAACCGGACTCCGGCAACGTTGTGCTGGGACCGACGGTGAAGCTTGGCTATTTTACTCAGGAACATCAGGAAATGAACGAATCTTTACGTGTTATTGAATATATTAAGGAAGAAGCCGAAGTGATTCGTACAGCAGACGGTTCGACGATTACAGCTGCACAAATGCTGGAGCGTTTCCTGTTCGCACCAAGCGCGCAATGGACGGTTATTTCCAGGCTGTCCGGGGGTGAAAAACGGCGCTTGTATCTGCTTCGTGTTCTGATGTCGGCACCGAATGTGCTATTGCTGGATGAACCAACAAATGATCTGGATATTCAAACCCTTTCCGTTTTGGAAGACTATCTGGATGAATTCCCGGGCGTGGTGTTTATTGTTTCTCATGATCGCTATTTCCTGGATCGAACAGTGGACAAAATACTGGCGTTTGAAGGGGATGAACAGGTACGTGTACATGTGGGCGACTATAGCGAGTATGCAGAATGGATTAGTAAAAATGCTCAATCTTCTGTGAATACGTCTGTCTCGACGAGTACGGATTCCTCGAATCGCTCTTCCACGCCTAAGTCTGCGGGTCCTTCCGAGTCAGTCAAGGAGACAAGTAAAACCAAGCTTAAATTCACCTTTAAGGAACAGCGGGAATATGAGCAAATTGATGAGCTGATTGAACAAGCCGAACAGAAGTTGGCCGACATTCAGCGGCAGATGGAAGAGTCTTTTAGTGATTCAGCACGACTACAGGAGCTCATGGCTGAGCAAGCGAAGGCAGAACAGCATTTGGAGCACCAAATGGAACGCTGGACCTACCTTAATGAGCTGGCCGAGCAGATTGAACAAAGTAAATCTTAAGCAATGATAAAGCCACATTAATAGCATTCTGCCAGAGCTATTTCTTCATGTTGCTCAGACTAAAAAAGCAAGTATCCGAAAAACCGGAAGACTTGCTTTTTTATTTACTGATCTATTCGACGATGTAACAGGCTGATTGTCGTTATTCGAATTAAACTGTCACATAAGCTGCAAGCAGATGGGCAGTGTTCACCACGGCCTGCTTGTGCGTGCGCTCCATAGCATGGGAGGCGTGTACGCCAGGGCCGATCAACGCAGCACGGATGTTATTACCTGCTCGTAGTGCAGCCGAAGCGTCCGAACCGTAGTGTGGATAAATATCTACCGCATGCGGAATATTCAGCTCTTTGGCCAGCTCAATTAGACGGGTTGTCATAGTATAGTCGTAAGGCCCGGAGGAATCTTTGGCACAGATAGAAACATCCGTTTCCTTGCAGCTCAGATCTTCACCCATACAGCCCATATCGACAGCTATCATCTCACTGATTCCTTCAGGTATGTAAGCCGCTCCGTGCCCCACTTCCTCGTAGTTAGAAATGAGCAATTTAACGGTATGTCGAGGCTTCCAGTTTCCATGTACAGCAGATTCCAGTAAACCAAACAGCGCAGCTACACTAGCTTTATCATCCAGATGCCGTGACTTGATAAATCCACTTGGTGTTACGACTGGACGCGCATCGAACGAAATAAAATCGCCCACTGCAATACCGAGCTGAAGCACGTCTTCTTTTGACTCGACAAGCTCGTCAATCCGTACCTCCATATGGCTCTCCTTGCGCTCAAAGCTCCGTGCATCATCATAGACGTGCACAGATGGATGGCTGGACAGAATAGTGCCTGTATACGTTTGTCCGCTTCTGGTATGAATAAGGCAGTATTCATTCTCAATACTGTTCATCATGAAGCCGCCGACGGATGTCAGACGTAGGGTGCCTTGTGCTGTAATGGAACGCACCATTGCGCCCAATGTATCCACATGTGCGCTCAGCGCCACCGTATGGTCCGTTTCCTGACCTTCCAGAGTCAAGATGGCACCGCCTTTTGCATTCCATTCGATTTGTACCCCGAGGCTTTCCGCTTCTTGACGAATCAGCTCCATCACATGGTGTGTATATCCACTGGGACTGGGTGTGTTCAGTAGCTGATTTAAAAAGTTCATCATATAATTCTCATTTAATTGAATCGTCATTTGTTGCTCCTCCTCATTTGGACAACCGATCAGAGTTAGAGGACGGTTGCTCTATATCTTGGTCGGATGTAGACCCTGTGCTGGAAGAACCAGTCGTGTCATAGATCACATCCGCGTTTGCTTCTACCGTGGATGTGTGCTCTTCTTGTAGTGTATGAAGCTGAGTCGTCAGACGTTTAATCTCCCTCTGAAGCCTATATTGGCGGAAAATACCGAAAGAACCGACAATAAGTCCACCTAGAAGAGTGCAACCGAGAATAAGCAGAATCAAAGGAATGCTGACCATACTGAATAGAAGGTTCACTTGAACCGAATTCACATTAATAACAGCAAATACAGCTGTTAACAAAGCAATAACAAGAGCTGCGATCAAAGACCATTGTGTTTTCAAAATGCCACCTCCTCCCGTTACATTATAAAATCCCTTGCCCGCCATGGACAAGGGATTTATCCGTGCATCATTTCAATGCTGGATTTTAAGTGCGCACGGTTTTACTTTCCTTCAGTTAGCTTTTCCATTTCTGTGATGACTTCTTCGAATACGCTCATCGCTTCGCGAATCGGCTGCGGAGAGGACATGTCAACGCCAGCTTTTTTCAAAATATTGATTGAATAATCACTGCCACCGCTCTTCAAGAAGCCCAAGTAACGGTCAACGGCTGGCTGGCCTTCTTCCAGAATCTGTTTCGAGAAACTGGTTGCTGCCGAGAAGCCAGTAGCATATTTGTAGACATAAAAACTGTTATAAAAATGGGGGATTCGTGCCCATTCCATTTCAATGTCTTTATCTACCTTCATGCCTGGTCCGTGGTATTTCACATTCAGATCATAGTAAATCTCTGATAAAAGCTGCGGTGTGAGGGATTCCCCCTGTTCAGCGCGTTCATGTACAATTTTCTCAAATTCCGCAAACATGGTTTGACGGAATACCGTTGTGCGGAATTGATCTGCATAGTAGGTGAGAAGGTACATTTTCTCTTTTGGATCGGTTGATTTGTTCAGCAGGTAGTCCATTAGCAACGCTTCATTGGTTGTGGATGCCACTTCAGCCAGGAAAATGGTGTACTGTGCATCTCTATACTTCAATGCGTTGTCTGAATAGTACGAATGCAACGCATGCCCCATTTCATGAGCAAGTGTGAACATGCTGTTCAGGTTATTTTTATGATTCAGCAACACATAGGGGTGGGTACCATAAGCTCCCCAACTGTATGCACCCGTACGTTTGTTTTCATTCTCGTATACGTCGATCCAGCGCTCATCATAGCCTTTTTGCAACGAAGCCAGATAGTCCGCGCCCAGTGGCTTAAGGCCTTCCTTTGTTTGCTTTTTGGCGTCTTCATACGTAATGTCCATCTTGTATTCGTCCACAAGTGGAGCGAACAAATCATACATATGGAGCTCATCCACACCTAACAACTTCTTACGCAACTTCATGTAACGATGGAGCAGGGGCAAGCTTTCATGAATGGTGTCAATGAGATTCGTATACACTTCCTTCGGAATATTGTCACCGTATAGTGACATTTCCAGTACAGAAGGGTATTTGCGAACACGAGAATAAAAAATATTTTTGTTCACATTGGCACTTAGTGTAGAAGCAATTGTATTTTTATTTTTGGCATACGTGTCATACACCGCTTTAAAAGCACGTTCGCGCACTTCGCGGTGTGGACTTTCGAGGAATTGAATGTAGCTGCCATGAGTCAGCTCAACCTCTTTGCCGTTCTCATCCTTAATTTTTGGAAACTTCAGATCAGCATTGTTGAGCATGCCGAAAATCGTTTGCGGGGCTTGAGCCAGATTGCCAACCTGAGCGAGCAGCGCTTCTTCTGTCTTGCCCAAAATATGTGCTTTTTCCCGCTTCATTTCTTGAAGGGTGAACCGATAATCTGCAAGCTTCGGATCTTCAATGAAGGCATCGAGCTGATGATCTGGCAGTGCCAAAATTTCAGGTGTCACAAAAGAAAGAGACTCGCTAACCTCAACGCCTAATTTTTTGGCTTTTTGCGAAAGACCCTGGTATGTAGGTTCAGCTGTATCCTCATCATGATGCAGATGTGCGTACACATATACACGCTCGGTTTTGAGCGACAATTCATCTTCCAATTTAAAGCAGTTGCCAATCGATTCTGCTGAATTGAGCTTGCCTTGGAATTGTTCAGCCTTTTTGGCTAGTTGTTTGACTTCTTCGTATTCTTGATCCCATGCTTTGCGGTTGGGAAACAGATCTTCCAATTTCCATGTATTTTCCACTGGCGCATCAGCGCGTTTTACAATTTCACTCATGGAGAGCCTCCTCTGATCGAACGTAATGTGGGGCAGGGCTGCGGCAGTAAGGGACGGCCAAAACGAAGAAACCGCCACGCTTACCGTAAGCAGCAGGGCAAGAGGTTTTACAGGATGCATGTAACGGCAGATCCTCCTTATACCATGGCTTGTTATGCCATAGTATGACCTCTTACGCCCGAAAGTATAATTTTCCTTACTGTGGGTTGGAACCTATATTTAATAAGCTGTATACAATGAGATAAAAGGCAAAGCAAACCATGATTACAGCAGTGAGGGCCATCCACTTTTTGAGAGGAGTCGGTATCGTATCACGCTTCATGATCAGCACTCCGCCCAGCGTGAAGGCCAGAATAATGAAGATGAGATAGCTGTTGGACACCATGAATAGGCTAGACCTGTTTGAAAGCGTTCATGATCCGCTGCCATTCTTCCTCATTATCTTGAAAGGACTGCTTGGGAAACCGATTTTGAGCCCAATGCATCAGCGCCGGGCGGCTTAAAAACGTGTGGGCTTCCTCGCCCCAATCATCGGATATTTCCCGTAGAACGATGTAACGGCCCTGCACCTCGACAGTCATCATGTTCCAATTGTCTTTTTTGTATATTTCGTGTTTTTTCATCATATGCATGTCTCCGATTTTATAGATGTTTTGGTTCATGATACCGCAGTTTCCGCCGCAAAAGCAAATCATTCCAGCCCAAAAAACCCGGAAAAACATCAATTGCATTGTGAAAAAGCATGAAGTATAATATGGATATTCGCCATAGATGGCGGTATTTTTAGGAGGTTGTTCACTTGAAAGGTACAGTTAAATGGTTTAACGCAGAAAAAGGTTATGGCTTCATTCAAATGGATGGTGGCGAGGACGTATTCGTACATTTCTCCGCAATCCAAGGCGACGGCTTTAAAACTTTGGAAGAAGGTCAAGCGGTTGAATTCGAAATTACTGAAGGTAACCGTGGACCCCAAGCAGCTAACGTAATCAAACTGTAAGTGTAACTGAATTGTAAGAATGGTTCCGTTTCTACGGATGTCTTATATATTACGGTTAAACTATGAATTGAGAGCGCAGTTCCTTTATTTTAAGGGACTGCGCTTTTTTGCGTAAATACGTTTATGATATGAGAAGATTGAGCAGGAATAGGGTATTATACGTAATAAAACTAGGCAGAAGACATTATAGATTGAAGGAGCTGAGAAAATGAGTGCAGCAGAGGCTAGTCGTAAGCCTTCCCTGATTGAAGGTCCTATTGCCAAAACGCTGTTTATGTTCTCTTTGCCGATGCTGTTCGGCAACATTCTGCAATCCCTGAATGGAACGATTAATTCGATCTGGGTTGGGAAATTTCTGGGAGAGGCCGCCTTGACTGCCGCTTCCAACGGAAATATTATAATGTTTTTTCTTATCAGTTCCATTTTTGGTGTCACTATGGCTGCTACTATTATGATTGGACAAAATATCGGAGCAGGAGACGTAGCTGAAACCAAGCGTGTAGTAGGTACAAGTGCAGTCTTTTTTCTGGTGCTCGCTTTTGCTATAGGTATTATCGGATTTTTGAGTGCGCCTTGGATACTTCATGTACTCAATACCCCTGCTGAATCGGTAGATATGGCTATCACGTATACGCGTATTATTTTCGCAGGCATGCCCTTTTTGTACGGCTATAATTACATCATGACTGTAATGAGAGGGGCTGGAGATTCCAAAACACCATTTTATTTTCTGATTGTTTCCGTCGTACTGGATGTACTACTCAACCCGCTGTTCATATTCGGATGGGGACCGATTCCTGCTATGGGCATTGGAGGTTCCGCTACTGCTACCCTGATTGCTCAAGGGATCAGCTTTGTGTTGATTCTCATTTATCTATATCGTGTAAAATATTTTTTGCGCATTACATCTTCAGAGCTTCACTTACTTAGATTTGATTGGAAGATTATTTGGACCCTAGTCCGTAAGGGAGTGCCGATGGGGTTGCAAATGATTGCTGTCTCTACCAGCGCGATTGCTTTAATGAATCTGATTAACGGCTACGGGACAGTTGCAGCTGCAGCTTATACAGCAGCTAATAATTTGTCCAGCTATGTACAGATGCCGGCAATGGCGTTAGGTGCAGCTGTATCTTCCTTTGCCGCTCAAAATATCGGAGCCGGACGTTGGGATCGAGTGCGCACGACAACCTGGATTGGGATTGTGTATAATTTTGTATTGACTGGTGGAGCTGTGGTATTAATTTACGTGTTTAACCGTCAGGCCTTGCTCATGTTTCTTCCTTCTACAGGGGGTGCATTGGAATTGGGAATGCGGATTAATATGATCACCTTGTGGTCTTTTGTTATATTCGGTGTTACCAATGTCATTACAGGGGTTGTTCGATCAACGGGTTCCGTAATGATACCGCTTTTAATTACCATTATTTCATTATGGGGCATTCGTATACCTTTGGCCTATGCATTTGTTGATGAGTATGGTCTAGATGCTGTATGGTGGAGCTTTCCTGTTGGTTTTGCTATCTCTGCCGTAGCAGTCATTTTCTATTATGCTTTCGGGAAATGGAAGCAGGCAAGTATGGGAGAGGGAATCCAAGGCGTGAAGCCAGCAGAGGACAAGGATAGGTAGGCCCTTTATACTATTTTCGGCTAATAAAACATTACAGGTATAAAGTCTTTTAATGAGAACAGCTCATTTTTCTTGAATTTTAAAGAAAAAAGTGAGGTTGTTCATTTGTGCTAAAAGGACGATCATATTATAATGGATATGGTTTGGATAGGTATAATTACGTAGACAACAATGTGGAGGCACCGTCATTTGAGTTATGTTGAGCAAGGACGTTATCAAGTACCGAGAGGCCCCATAGGTCTAATGAGCCGAATGTACAAGCACATTCTCCCTGAAACGAAACAAGAATTGAGTAACTGGAAGAGCAAGGCCGAACAAATTCCGGACCCTGAACTGCGAAGCCAGGCGCTTGCGAGCATAGCGGATAAGACATTTCACTGCGTGGGTGGAGCGGTTTATGCCGCAGCTAATATGTCTGCCCGGCAGACGTTAATTCCGCTGATCGTAGCGTATCAGACCATTAGTGATTATCTGGACAACCTGTGTGATCGCAGTACGTCCATGGACCCGGATGATTTCAGGCTGTTGCATCAGGCTATGCTGGATGCGATTAATCCGGCGGCTAGGCCAGTGAATTATTATGAGTTGCGTCGTGAGCAGGAGGATGGCGGTTATTTGACTGGGCTGGTGACAACCTGTCAGTCTTGTGTAAGCAGGCTTCCGGGCTATGAGGCGGCAATGCCTTACGTTCAGGATTTGGCGCGATTATACACGGATTTGCAAGTATACAAGCATATTAAACCCGAGCTGCGGGAACAAGCGCTTTTGGACTGGTGGTCGCTTCATAAAGACCGTACACCAGAGTTGCGCTGGAATGAGTTTGCTGCGGCTACCGGTTCAACTCTGGGGGTCTTTATGCTGTTTCTTGCTGCCAGCGACCAGCATCTGACAGATGCGGGGGCTGCCTCAATACATGCATCGTATTTTCCACATGTGTGCAGTCTTCATATTTTGCTGGATTATCTAATCGATCAAGACGAAGACCGGAAGGGCGGAGATCTTAACTTTTGCAATTATTATGAAGATACCGACATGATGCTAAACCGGATCGCCTACGTTGTGAATCGGGCGCGGGCTGATATTGCAGATGTCCCTGCCAGCTCCTTTCACCGGATGATTATCGAGGGATTGCTGGCTTTATATTTATCCGACCCTAAAGTTAGCGAGCAGCAAGACGTTCGCGCTGTTTCGAGACGTTTAATGAAAAATAGTCCGCTCATGCGTTTGTTTTTCTTATTAAACAGTCGATGGATAAGAAGGCTTATATGATTATTTTGAGGAGGTCATAAACCATGACAGCAGTTAAGAAAATTGCAGTATTAACAAGTGGTGGAGATTCACAAGGGATGAACGCGGCAGTTCGCGCCGTCGTACGTAGCGGATTGTATTTCGGACTGGAAGTATTCGGAATTCAACGTGGTTATCAAGGCCTTTTGAACGACGATATTTTTCCAATGGATCTGAGAAGCGTCGGAGATATTATCCAACGTGGGGGTACTGTACTTCAATCTGCAAGATGCCTGGAATTTACGACTGAAGAAGGGCAGAAAAAAGGCGCGCAAATTTTGCGTGACCGTGGGATTGACGGCGTAGTCGTGATTGGTGGAGACGGTTCCTACCAAGGAGCTAACAAACTGACCAAGCAAGGCATTAAAACCATGTGTCTTCCGGGTACGATTGACAATGACATTTCCTTCACGGACTACACGATTGGTTTTGATACAGCGGTTAGTATCGTAGTGGACGCAATCAACAAGCTGCGGGATACAATGTCATCTCATGAACGTTCTTCCATTGTGGAAGTTATGGGACGTCATTGTGGTGATATTGCTCTGCATGCGGGTCTGGCTTCTGGCGCAGAAACAATTTTGGTGCCTGAGGTAGAATTTGACCTGAACGAAGTATCTGATCGTATGAAACAAAATTTCAAGCATGGCAAGCGCCACAGTATTATTATCGTTGCGGAAGGCGTAGGCAAAGGCGAAAATGTAGCAAAGGTAATCCAAGAAAACTGTCCGGATTATGAGCCTCGTGTTACAGTGCTTGGACACATCCAACGTGGAGGCACACCAACCGCGTTTGACCGCAACCTGGCGAGCCGTCTGGGTGACTTTGCTGTTCGCCAATTGATCGAGGGCATATCTGATAAGGCTTGCGGAACGATCGACGGTAAGTTGGTAGCTACAGATATTGACAAGGTTGTAAATACTAAAAAAGATTTCAACATGGAGCTTTATGAACTTGCTTTGCGTTTGTCCCAATAATAAGAGCCTTCTACGTACAGTAGATCGGTTCTGATATTGGAAAAGATCAAAATTATGCGGATGACCCGAGTCATCCGCTATTTTTTAGCTTTGAGTCCTATCAGGAGGTAGTCATACATGTACCTATTCAAAATCGAAGTGGATAGTTCGGAAGGAGCGCTGACTGTCATTCTCGCTGCTGAAAATGAAGAACAGGCATTTGAAGAGATTGAACAACATGTGGAGAGACACTTTCTATATCCTCCCAAGCTGAACGAAGTGGCTATTGTAGAGAAAAAACGAATAACTTTAGGCGCAGCATATGTAATCGAGACACGCAAAGGCTAAATAACCTCTGCGTGTTGTTTTTTTTCGGAGAAACGACGTTGTACTTTCACCAGACGCCAGAGAAGTAAAATAGCGCCTACTGCCAACCCTGTAATCAAACCGATCCAGTAGCCGTAGGGCCCCAATGAAGTCCAGCGTGCCAGTATATATCCTACAGGAAGCCCAATGACCCAATAGGAGAGGAATGTGAGCAAAAAGGCTGGATTGACGTCTTTATACCCGCGTAGCGCTCCTTGTGTAGGTGTAGCGACAGCATCAGATATCTGAAAGAAAATCGCATAGATTAGAAAATGCTGTGCCAACTGAATGACCTGCAGATCGGTGGAGTAAAGTCGAGCGACCTGTTCACTCCAGATAAGCAGTACAATAGCTGTAATCAGTGATAGACCTACTGCGCTGCTGATGCCCATTACACTATAAGCTTTGGCATCCCGCGGGCGAGTAGCTCCTGTTTCATAGCCAACCAGAATCGTAAGTGCCATACAAATGCTGAGTGGAATCATATATAACGTAGATGCAAAGTTCATCGCGGCCTGATGTGCGGCTATGGTAGCTGTATTATAGCTACTCATGAAGAGAGTGACGGCTGAAAAGACGGCAGTCTCAAAAAATATTGCAAATCCAATCGGTACTCCAATCTTGATGAGCTCTTTCAAAGCACTAGCAGCAATCCCGTATATTTTGCTGAAGATTCGGTATTCGGCAAATATTTTTCCCCGATGCGCAGTGATACCAGCGACCAGCATAATGATCCAGTAGGTGGTTGCCGTTGCCACCCCGGAGCCTACACCTCCCAGACGCGGAAAACCCCAGTTCCCATAAATAAGTAGATAGTTCAACAAGACATTGATGGGTAACGACATGAGCGTGATTAACATCGTAAAGCGGGTTTGTCCCAATGCATCCATAAAGCTTCGGAGCACCGTGTAGGCAAATAGAGGAACAATACCGAAGGCCATCGCACAAAGATAGTACAGGGCCACATTATGAACTCTCAATTCCAGATTCATACCATTTAGAATAGGCTTGACCAAAATGATGCCAGCAATCAAAACGACCATGGATAGGGCAAGAGAGAGCCAAAGTGCTTGAATGACATAGTAGGAGACTTTATCTTTGCGCTGTGCTCCCACTAATTGAGATACAATAGGTGTGATAGCCATAAGTATTCCGTTAAGGCCTGTTTGTACAGGAATCCACAGACTTACTCCGATGGCTACTCCAGCCAGATCGGCAGGGGAAAAGTGTCCCGACATATTCGTATCGAAAAAAGTCATGGCAGATAGTGCAAGCTGGGTAATCAGGATAGGGAGCAAAATGTATAAAAGCTGCTTCCATTTCTGCCCCGTTGTTGAAGTCAATTGCATTTTTGTTTTCCTCATTTACTAGGGATTGAATATTCGTATGTATCATAACATGTAAGTATTTATTGTAAGGGATACCGCCACATTTGAACAGTAATAAAAAAGACTGCACCCGTTCGCCAAACAACGGGACAGCCTTCGAAAAAATTATATAATTTCTAAATTTCGTATTAGATAACGAGAAGTCCGGAGGGATAAATTATTTGTAAGTTACTCCGCTTGAATAGCGGTTTGTGGCATTCCAGAGTAAATATTCATCCACTTTCATATCCTTAAGCGCTCGAATTTGGTCCTCTACTTGAGTTTTTCCATACTTAGCATAATGTCCGCTTCCTAACCAACTTGCAGTAAAATCCTGGATCCAAGGACGAATAATTGGCTTTAGCTTGCCTGTCGGATCTAGCTTTTTGTGTGTATCGGCCATGGAGCCTTTAATCGTCTGGTAGGGATTCTTATCAGGGTCTTTTACACCGAACCAGCCTGTGGTGTAGTGACTTGGATAAACCATGGGTGAAATGACATCCACATTTTCGGAAATTTTAGTGAAATCCTGTCCGATTCCCTCCGCAGCAGGAACGGATGCGGCATATCCAAAAATATCTACGGATACTCGTACACCTAATGGAGCAAGCTCTCTGCGGGCATATTGTACGAATTCAGCGACTGCATCCGAGCGGGATTGATCTGATTTGGTATATTTCAGCTTGTCTGCTCTTTTCTCAAAGCCTTCAGGGAAACGTACATAGTCAAATTGAATTTCCTTAAAACCAAGTTTAGCTGCTTCCTTAGCGATGGCTATATTATAATCCCATACTTCTTTATTATAGGGATTGACGAACCCGTCTCCCTTGCCGTTTTTCCAGACAGAGCCGTCAGGATTACGGAAAGACATCTCGGGATTTTTGTTGGCCAGTACCGTATCTTTAAATACGACAATACGAGCAATCGGGTAAACATTATGCTTTTTCAATCGGTCCATCAAACCGGAAATATCCCGAATGAATTTTTGCGGCTTGCCCAATTTGAGCAGCTCGGGATTGGACGTTGGATAAGTGATATAACCTGCATCGTCTTTAATATCAATAACCATGGAATTGAGCTCTGTCTTATCAAGCAGTTCAAACAGCTGGGTCATACGCGAACCGCCTGCGCTATAAGCTGTGACATAGATGCCCTTGATAGCAGGAGTCGTCGGTTGTGGGTCAATTTTAACCGGAGGATTGGAGGCATCCACCTTCATCTTATTGTGCTGAGCCTGAATCATGGCGCTGCTAATTGTTGTTGCCACCGTATCTTTTACATTTGGAGTGTTGGCTGACTGGTCCCCGTTTCCGCCTATCCCCATCGCCAATAGCATAATTGCCCAAATCATATTCATTTCCTAACTCTCTCCCTTATGGATGTCGCTTACCTGATTATACGTAAAGTTATGTATCGAAAAACAACACGCTTGTAACCAATACTGGAATCATCAGGCACAGTCTTACATGATTAACCCAACTTATGTTTATTGAATCCATAAAAATGTATAAATAATGCCGCTCTCTTCGCAGTTGTAGATGCAACCGGAAGAAGCGGCACTTGGTAAAGAAATTTATTGAAGATAATTATTGTCTTGATGCTCGCAAATACTGTACTGAATAATTTCTAGCGCATCCGTTGGCTTGAGTATGGACATCCCGTCCCGAAGCACAATCATCGAGTTCAGCTCATCCTTTTTGAGAGAAGGGAGCATTTCCGGATACCATCTTAAGACAATGTCGGACAGTTTTACCGTTTCCATTTCCACAAAAATCACCCTTTCCTGCTCGGAATCATTCCAAAAGAATCATTCAATACGATTCGGAAAAGCAAAGTGCCTGTGAAATAGCAGGTAAAGCTGGTCTTTATATACTATGGGAACAGCGCACATATAGTGTACCACAGAAACTGTATTTTGACACTTGGGTTTGTGCTTATCTTCGGCGAAATGAACCCATCACCCCAACCGTTTCCACAATATTGACAAAAGCAGAAGGGTCCACTTCTTTAATGATCCGTTTTAATTCAACTAGCTCGTAGCGTGTCGTGACAGTCATCAGCATGTCTTTTTCAGTATGTGAAAATGCGCCTTCAATTTTTATTTTGCTAACACCGCGTGGTGTGGTTAACATCCGCTCCAGTAGCTTGTCGGTGTGTTCTGTAATAATGTAGACGGTAATCTTCGTGTGACTGACATAGATTTGATCTAACACTTTGCCAGTCACAAAAATAGATAGCATCGACGCAAGTGCAATATTCCAATCATCGTTCAAATATCCTGCTGCAAGAATGACCAGTCCATTCATGCCAACAAGTACAGTTCCTACGGGGAAGTCACGATAACGAGTGACGATGGAACCGATAATGTCAAAACCGCCCGTAGACCCCCCTACCCGAAAGGAAATTCCTGCTCCAACGCCGATCATCACTCCTCCAAAAACGGAGGCTAGCAGGGGGTCCGACACGACAGATCGCACCGGCACCAAGGCCAAAATCCATGTTGTAACGACAACGGATAAAATGCTCAGGCTAATAAAACGCTTGCCTAAAATAAACCAGCCTGTAATAAGCATCGGGATATTGATAATAAAATACATCGCGCTGATATCAAATTTTGTGAAGTAGCCGATTAACATGGAAAGCCCAGCTACTCCTCCGCTCAGCAAGTGGTGTGGCACGAGAAACAGATTAAAACCGCATGCAATGGCAGCGGCTCCAAGAATGACAGTTAAGCAGTTTAACACCATTTTTAACAACTTATTTTCACCTCATTTAAATTATACGGGAAGCAACTTGCTGGTATTCATGAATTGTTCTGTGCTATAATGCGATGTGGATATTCTTGAGTAGGGACCTATGTCCAGAGAAACACTTAAAATTTAAACTGTTTTAAAAAGGATAAATTCGTTTAAGATGTATCGGATAGGTTCCCCAAATTCATTACAGAAAGTTGCAGTTATAGGTCTAAATAAACTGTCACTGTATTGGGGAAAACTTATACAATAATATCGCTACTTAAGAATACAGACAACATTGTGGATTGTCCACCACATCCACCATTAAGAAGGAGTTTGAATAAATTTGACGACATTTGCAGAATTTGATCTTGAACCGAAAGTAATTCAGGCGATTACAGAACTGGGTTTTGAAGAAGCAACACCAATTCAATCGCAATCCATCCCGATTGCACTACAAGGCAGAGACATGATTGGCCAAGCCCAAACAGGTACTGGTAAAACTGCTGCGTTTGGTATTCCGCTGATCAACAAAATTTCTAGAAGCGACGAAAAAATCAGAGCTCTGATCATGGCACCAACACGTGAGCTTGCTATCCAGGTAGCTGAAGAAATCGAAAAACTCTCCCGTTTCAAAGGTCTTCGTACTTTGCCAATCTATGGTGGACAAGATATCGTACGCCAGATTCGCGCTTTGAAAAAGAAACCTCAAATTATTATTGGTACGCCAGGACGCTTGCTTGACCATATTAATCGTAAAACCATCAAGCTGGAAGATGTAAACACAGTTGTTTTGGATGAAGCAGATGAAATGTTGGATATGGGTTTTATGGAAGATATTCAATCCATTCTGAAGCAAGTTCCAGACGAGCGTCAAACGATGCTTTTCTCGGCTACAATGCCTCCTAATATTAAAAGATTGGCTGAACAATTCCTCAAAAATCCTGAGCATGTTTCAGTTATTCCTAAACAAGTTAGTGCTCCACTGATTGATCAGGCCTATATCGAAGTTCCTGAGCGTCAAAAATTCGAAGCATTGAGCCGTTTGATCGACATGGAATCCCCAGAACTTGCTATCGTATTTGGTCGTACCAAGCGTCGGGTAGACGAGCTGGCTGAAGCTCTGCAAAAACGCGGATATTCTGCAGACGGTTTGCATGGTGACTTGTCTCAAAACCAACGTGATGCTGTAATGCGTAAATTCCGTGACGGAAGCATCGATGTGCTCGTAGCGACTGATGTAGCTGCCCGTGGCTTGGACGTTTCCGGTGTAACTCACGTTGTGAACTTTGACCTTCCGCAAGATCCAGAAAGCTATGTTCACCGTATTGGACGTACTGGACGTGCAGGTAAAGAAGGGGAAGCTTGGTCTTTCGTAACGCCTCGTGAAATTGACCATTTGCACTTTATCGAACGTGTAACTCGTCACCGCATTCCACGCAAGCCGCTTCCAACGTTGGCTGAAGCTCTGGAAGGCAAACAACGTATCATTGCTGAACGTCTCCTAGAGGCTGTAGAAAGCGGCGAGCTGAACGAGTACAAAGGTTTGGCTATTCAAATGCTGGAGCAATATGATTCTGTGCAACTTCTCTCCGCAGCTCTAAAACTAATGACTGGTGAGAAGAGAGAAGCATCGATTGAGCTGACTCCAGAAGATCCGATCCGTGCAAAACGTCGTAAACCAGACGTGCGTTCTGGCGGTCGCAAGCCTTCCAACTACAGCGGTCGCAGCAACGGTGGTTACAATTCCAACCGTTCCGGTGGTAGCGGCGGAAGTGGCAGCAAAGGTGGATATGGCGGTTACAACCGTGGCAAAGAAGGCGGTGGCTACAACCGTGATTCCGGAAGCCGTTACAGTGGAGATCGCAAACCACGCCCGAGCAGCAATGGGGAAACTCGTCGTCCTGCAAGACGTGAAGATTCCTCTTCCGAATAAGAGATGAAATAATGAAAAGTCGAAGCAGATGAAGCTTCGGCTTTTTTGTTATGATTGAATCAGTATGTATGAACCTTTTAGCAATCTGCTTTAATGAGGCACTTATTGATTTCACTGGCGCATTAGGGCTGAAATACGGTATGATATAGCCAAGAGCCGGAATTTATAGGCATAGCAACATGAGTCTTGGGAACTGCCAAGGCTTGCGGAGGGAGAGACTGACATTGGAGTTTAAAGGAGCTATGGGTGGTATTTACCGCCTGACCGAGTGGATTACCCGACTGGCGGCTACAAATTTGTTATGGGTGTTATGTTCGTCGCCTTTTGTGTTCTGCCTCATACTGAAATTACTTGTAATGAATCAGAATTTGGCTAATGAATCTTTACAAATGAATTGGGCGATGGCTGTTTTGGCACCGCTTACTTTATTTCCAGCCACATCGGCTATGTTCACGGTGGTTCGCAAATGGGTAATGGGGGATACCGATACAGGCGTGTTTCGTACCTTTTTTAAAGGGTACAAAGAGAACTATAAGCAGAGTCTGATCGGGGGTATCTTTTACACGTTACTGTTTGTCATCATGTATGTGGATTATACCGTATATATGACACAACTCAGCAACTTGCAAATCGTGGGCGTAATTATGCTCATTCTTATCATTATTTTGCTTGTGTCTATGTTTAACTTCTTTTCGATGGTGGCTCATTATCATATGTCTACCGGACAAATTATCAAAAATGCGGTTTTACTGACGCTGATTCGACCATTCCGTGTATTTTCTACCATGCTCGGTAGCGCCGTTGTTATATTTATCGGAGTCAAATATCCTGTGCTTTTCTTATTCTTCATCGGTAGTGTAGTTGCCTGGTTCGCTTTCTTTAATTTTTATGGAACATTCCTTAAAATGCAGGATCAAATGGAAAAGATGAAGCAGAAAGATGAAGATACGGCAAGCATTGAAGACAAGAAAAGTGATAACCTCTAAAAATAAAACATATTTCTCCTAGCATTTACTTTCTGAGTGAGAAGCGCTATAATAAGGTCATATCCTGCGATGCACGTTACGGTCATTTGTTGTTTTGAACCAATGACAATGTCTAGGGAGATCTATACGGATGAATAGCTGAAAAGCCCTGTCAATTCCTGACAAGGGGACTTCAAAAGTTTATTCTGCGGTCACCCACCTGCTAAAGCAGGTTCAGAAGACGCTATGGTCGGACGGCATCGGCGGGTACTCCAAAGATAATGAATACACTCTGTTCATGCTTCTTGCAGAAACAGGGTGTTTTTTGTATGCAACAATGTTAAACTAAGACATGAGGTACTAAGGTCGCATACCACAGGTATGGTCGGTTAACTTTTTGTTGTTTAACGTTTTATAAAGCGCTTGCAGCAAAAAAACCGATGTGCTGCATTATGGCAACGATTATCGTGAAGGAGGAAATGTCTTGTCGTTGAAGAGGACTCTGGTAGGGATTGTGCGCAGCCAAGAAGGTACAAGCGACCGGGTCAAGGACCCCCAAATGAAGACACGCTATTATAACTTATCGAGAGACAAGGCTTGGGAAGAAGTATCATCTATTCTAAAAAAAATTCCTGGCTACAAGGTTCTTCATGAGGTAGCATCCGTAGGTGAAATTACGTTAGAGAAGCGAACGGCGTTCGGTAGAACCGTCGACATTACCGTTTCCATATTGTCTGTCTCACCAGTTCGGAGTGCGGTGGATATTTATTCTGCTTCACGCGGATCGCTAGGGGACTTGGGCGCGAATTACCGCATCATTTTGCAACTGTTCGCTGTGATTGACAAGAAGCTGTCTGCTCATAAGGTTGTGCAGTGATTGTAGATGTGTGAGCAGTGATGTGGCAGACAAACGTCAAAAAAAGCGAGGAAGGCAACCCTTCACTCGCTTTTTTAATATGCAGTCTTGATTTAGACGAGTTTTTTCACTGCTGCAATCGCTTGGTCATAGTCAGGGTGTTCGGACATTTCGCTCAAGTATTCTACGTAAGCAATTTTGTCATTTTGATCAATCACAAAAATAGCTCTATGATCCAAATGGAATTCCTTAATGAACACACCATAAGCTTCGCCAAAGGAATGATCCTTATAGTCGGACAGTGTTAATACGCGGTCAATACCGGCAGCACCGCACCAACGAGCTTGAGCGAAAGGCAGATCGACGCTGACAGTTAGCACCACGACTTGATCCCCAAGGGAATCAGCTTCCTGGTTAAAACGTCGAGTCTGTGCGTCACACACACCTGTATCCAAAGAAGGAACAACACTGATCAGTTTGACTTTGCCTGCAAAGTCTTGGAGCGTAGCTGCTTCTAACAGGTTTTTCTGTAATTTGAAATCAGGTGCCTGATCTCCAACCTTCAGTTCAGGACCTAAGAGTGTCAAAGCATTGCCTTTAAAAGTAGCAGCTCCTGTACGTTCTTGTGCCATATGTAATAGCCTCCTTGGTTTTTAGCATTGGTTATCGTTGCCGAAATCTATTATAATCTTTTATAAAAGACATTGTCCAATTTGAATAAGGTGGAGACACCCATGAAGGAAGGATTGCCTTGATTTTTTTACGTTATGAGAACTGGAAAAGTTATTTGCGGTTTTACCCAGTAACCTGTCTGATTTTGCTCATCAATATTGTGATGTTTATTGTACTCACCGTACAGGGTGGATCGGAAAATAGTTTGACGCTGATCCGATATGGAGCTTTGATTAATGAGGCGCCATTCACCGATCAACTGTGGCGATATGTATCAGCCATGTTTTTACATGCAGGGTTTGATCATCTTCTGTTCAATTCCTTTGCCATACTCGTCTTCGCTCCTCCGCTGGAGCGTTTGCTGGGGTCCTTCCGCTATGTGTTATTGTATCTGGTCACGGGTATTGTAGGGAACATACTGTCCATTGCCCATTACAACATGGTGGCGGAAACGACAGTCTCTGTAGGGGCCTCAGGAGCTATTTATGGCATCTATGGGGCGTTTCTGTACGTTGCCTTGTTCCAACGTTCCTTGATGGATGATGCTTCGCGCAAAACGCTGTACACGCTGCTTGGGTTTGGCATTCTGTTTTCTTTTGCTGTAGCGAACATTAATTGGACCGCTCACTTTGGGGGATTACTCAGTGGATTTTTCATGTATGGATTATTAATTAGATTGACTGGCCAGCGCAAACGCCACTAAAGACAGTTTTACCGTAAGTTAGCAGGGAAGAAAGAGGATGATGTTCGATTGACGTCTTCTTCCGGATGTTGAAAAACAGATTGGAGCGAATATCGGAGTGGAATTACGACAGTTACAATACTTCATGAAGGTAGCGCAAAAAGAACATGTCACTCAGGCAGCCGAGGAGCTACATGTGGCGCAATCTGCGGTAAGTCGGCAAATTCATCAGCTTGAAGAGGAGCTGGGAGTTAATCTTTTTATGCAAAAGGGTCGCAATTTGCAGCTTACGCCAGTGGGACAGCTATTTTGCAAACGGGTTGAGACGATAATAAAAGATCTAGAGCGAGCTGTTTTGGAGGTTCATGAGTTTTTGGATCCTGAGGGGGGCGAAATCCGCATCGGTTTTCCGCACAGTTTGGGGATTCATCTTATTCCTACGGTAGTGGCTGAATTCCGAAAGCGGTATCCCAATGTTAAATTTAGATTTAAACAGGGGATGTATCCGAGTTTAATTCGTGATGTGTTAGCGGGTGAGGTGGACTTGGCTTTTGTATCTCCTTTTCCCGATCGTCATGATCATGTGGAGGGGGATGTGGTGCTGACCGAGGAGTTGTTTGCTGTTCTCCCGCCCAATCATCCTTTAGCCACGGCCGAACATATCACGCTGAGTCAGCTTAAGGGAGAAAAATTTATTCTGTTCAGAGATGGATATTCGTTACGCCCGATTGTCTGGCAGGCTTGTCTGGAGGCAGGATTTACCCCAGATATTGCTTTTGAAGGTGAAGAGACAGATACGATACGCGGATTAGTTGCGGCTGGTATGGGCGTTAGCCTTTTGCCTGAAATGGCGTTGTTTCAGACCAACCCGCTTCAACCTGCAAGAGTGTCAATTGTTGATCCAGAAGTCACGCGAACTATTGGCTTGATTCATCGTAGAGATGATAAACTGCCATTAGTTGCAAAGTCATTCCGAACTTTTTTGTTGCAATATTTTGGTCTTAAAGGTAGTGTTGCTACTCCGAACGGAAGTGCAAAAGCGGATTTAGGACAGTGAGTATAGTTTAGATAAAGAAAAAGGTTGTTCTCTACCGATAACTTGGTAGAGGAACAACCTTTTTTGCAACACAAGCAATTAATCCCGGCTGTTGAAGATACCGATTAAGCGGATTAGTTCCAACAAGGAGACAAGAGCTGCAGCCACATAAGTTAATGCAGCAGCATTTAATACTTTGGCTATACCCCGTTCTTCATCACTACGGATAAACCCTTCGGAAACCATAATTTCTCGGGCCCGGTTGGAAGCATTAAATTCAACTGGTAATGTAATTAATTGAAAAGCAACAGTAGCCGAGAAAAAGATAATACCCAAGCCAATCAGGTTCGTGTAGCTGAATAAGAAACCGGCAATCAGCAGAAACGGTGCAATCCCAGAAGCGAAGTTTACGATCGGAAAGATCCGGTGACGGAGTGCCAGCATGGGATAATGCTCTTTATGCTGAATGGCATGACCAACCTCGTGACAAGCTACGGCAACTGCGGAAATGGATTTTTCATAATAAACGGGCTCGGACAGCCGTACGACTCTTTGCATTGGATCATAATGGTCAGATAACGCACCAGGTACTGGTTCAATAGGCACATCATGCAAACCATTGCGATCTAGCATATGCCGAGCTGCATCATAACCGGTCAACCCATTTTCATTTGGGACATCAGACCATTTATTAAAAGTACCTTTTACACGGAATTGCGCCCATAAGGATAATCCGAACGCAAGAATAATCAATATATACATACCCATCATAAAGCAACCCTCCAATATTGTTCATCATACTAGCCCAGGTATCTACATCATAGAACTATGCTCCAGCAGATACTTCAGAGCTTCGATACAAGCGGCGCTTTGTGGTAGTAGACCAGTAAGCAACTTGCGCGCTTGAACGGGCTTGAGCTGCCCCAAGAGAGGTTGTAGTTCATTGACTTCACGCTCTAGACGCTGCATGTGCATCTCCAGACTCGTTAGTTTGTCAGTGACGTGCTCTTCCCCCGCAACCGAGTTCCATTTAATCAGTGTTTGTCTGATTTCCTCTAGGCTATACTTCTCTTGTTTCATTTGGTTAATACGTTCAAGCCTGTTTAAGGTTTCATCATTATAGAGCCGATAATTTTTCAATGATCGTTCTTCAGGTGTGATCAAACCAAGCTTTGTGTAATAATCAATAGTTCGTTCGCTGACACCAGCCGTCTTGGCTAGCTCACCAATTCGATACAGCTTCATATCCCCATCTGTCTTCACCTCGCGCTCTTCGTTCAACCTTCAATATTAGCATTTGCAAACGGAGTGTTTATAAAGAATATTTTACATGATTCCCAACCATACAGTCAAACGTTATGCTTTTTTTGAACAGAAACAAGCTACTTTTATAGTTAGTAAATATGACATGTAGTGTTTGGAACCATATTTTTTTAACATAATAAAAAAAATCTTGTCAACTTTCATGTATTCTGATTATAATGACAATAAGAATTTCACGAAATGTAAAGAAACTTAACATTCGAGGGAGTGGGCTTCATGAGAAAAAAGTGGTTAGTTGTATTATTGGCCATGCTGACAGTATTAGCTTTTCCGGTAGGTGCGTTTGCTGCTGACGGTCCGACAAATATTCAACTTCAAGCCGGGCTAAACACGGCCTTTACGTTCTTGGCATTTATACTTGTATTTTTTATGCAAGCGGGATTTGCATTGCTGGAGGCAGGCTCGACTCGAATGAAGAATGCGGGTCATGTCGCTGGTAAAACGATTCTCACCACGGGTGTTGCGGCTTTGTCCTTCTGGGCACTTGGATTTGGATTCGGCTTTGGTAATGATGGCGGAAACGGATTTATGGGACTGACGGGTTTCTTCATGAGTGGTACGGATGCGGCTGCATCGTTTGATGCTCTCTCAGGTCTGGATGTTCCGATTACAATTATGTTTTTGTTCCACTTTGCTTTCGCTGCGGTATCACTTTCTATCGCATGTGGGGGGATGGCAGAGCGTGCAAAATTAAGTGTATACATTATTTTCGGTATTTTGTTCTCCATCGTGATTTATCCGGTTGTAGCTCACTGGGTGTGGGGCGGTGGATGGCTTGGTAAGTTGGGGATGCAGGATTATGCCGGTTCGACGGTAGTCCATTTGACAGGCGCTACGGCAGCACTCGTCGCTACCCTGCTGCTCAAACCGCGTCTGGGCAAGTTTAATAAAGATGGCAAGCCGAACATTATCCCTGGTCATAACCAGGTGTACTCTATCTTGGGTGTTATTATTCTCTGGTTTGGTTGGTTTGGGTTTAACCCGGGTAGTGCTGTATCAGCTATGAACGACGGATTCTTTGGATATGTGGCCTTGACTACCAATATTGCTGCTGCGGCAGGTGGGGTTTTCGCTTTGCTCGTATCCTGGATGGTATATGGAAAAGCAGATATTCCTGCTATGCTAAACGGTGTGCTGGCGGCTTTGGTTGCTATTACTGGTTCTTGTGCCTTTGTAGCACCTTGGGCGGCATTGGTCATTGGTGCAGTTGCAGGGATCGTTACTTTCTTCACAGCGCAATGGTTCGAGCGTGCAAGAGTAGACGACCCGGTATATGCTTTCTCCGTGCACGGTGTTGCAGGGATGTGGGGCGCAGTGTCCACAGGGTTCTTCGCTACTCCTGAGCTTGTAAAAATAACTGGTGTAGGTCAAGCGGGTCTGTTCTATGGTGGTGGATTTACCCAATTAGGAGTACAGCTGCTTGGACTGATTGGCACTTTGGCTTTCGTGTTTGTCATTTCCTTCATTATTCTGGGTGCGATGAAAGCGATTATGGGTATTCGCGTTACAGAAGAGGAAGAAACAATGGGATTGGATATCAGTGAACACGGTACGTACGGCTATCCTGAGCAAATGAAGTTGGTTGCTGAGGCTGAAAAGCGTTCTGGAATTGTGAACTAATATGTAAAATATAAAGAACCAGTATGGATGAGCGGAGGAGATGGAAGTATGGAACTGCAAAATATGGCCCCTTGGGTGAGTTCCGCCGAAGCGATTGATCATGCAGATACACCTGAATCGCTAAGGCGGGCCAGGGTCGACTCTCAAAAATGGTTGCTGGCTTCTCAAGCCTCCGCTCCGTTATCAGACTGGTTACAAACGGCGAATGAAATGCATGACCGCATCGCGGCCAGAGCTGTACAAATGTGCGAAAAAGGGATGGTTGAGGATGGCTTCGGCCCTCCTCCCGTCCCTTACGCATTTATAGCCTTCGGAAGCATGGGGCGCTCGGAATCAACGCTGTGGAGTGACCAGGATAACGGTATGATTATCAGTGACACGATATCTGCCGACAAAGAATTATATTTTAGAGAGTTTGGTCGCAAAGTGTCTGCGATGTTAGAGTATTTGGGATATCCCAAATGTGAGGGGAAAGTAATGTGCTCGGAGCCGTTGTGGCGTCAAACATTATCTGAATGGCAAAAACAGCTAACAAAATGGTCGGACGATTTTGCTTGGGAGCCGATCCGTTATCTGATTATCTCGTCTGATATGAGGCATATCGCTGGAGATGAACGACTATCTGCAAACTGGAAACGAAGTTTTTATGAGTTGTTCCGAATACATCCTGATTTACCCTCGGCGGTACTTAGGAACACGGTGAGGCATAAAGCGACACTTAACATTTTAGGTCAGGTTGTTACCGAGCGCTTCGGTGAGCATGCGGGCGATTTTGATGTGAAATACGGGTTGTACATTCCGCTGGTGAACGCAGTCCGTTTTTTGGCGTTGCAACATGGTGTAGAGGAAACCTCCACCTTCAAAAGGCTCAGTCGTCTCGCATCACTGGAAGCGGCACCGTTGCCTTTACTCGATGCTTGCGAGCGTGCCTTTCGGATTGCGCTTCAGCTACGAATGGCTACACCAGTGAAGGAGAATGATGGATTGCTGGTCAGCAATGGCTACCTGGCTGTAAAGCCGCTGAAACAAGGTAAAGGCTGGCATGAGTTGCGCGAGGCGCTTTCGACGGTACGACGGTTGCATCGTGCGTTGCAAAGGCAGTTGCGATTTATGGAAGGGAGAAGGTCATGAAGGAACCAGCGCAGGGAAGTGGCTTCTGGAGCGCTCTCCGCAGAGGAGGAGTGCCGTCTGCGATCGCATCTGTAATGGGGGCTCCTACGGCTCAACAGATGGCGTTTATTCGCTCCTTAACCCGGGAGCAACGGCGCTCTGAAGTATTGCGGACCCCGCTGGATCGTTTGGAGACGGTAGTTTTTGATCTGGAGACAACGGGATTTTCAGCACAGCATGGAGATGAGATTTTATCGTTCGGGGCGATTCGGGTTGTCGGGGACATGATTATGGAAAAAGAGCAGTTTTATACGCTTGTTAATCCACGGACTGTGATTCCTGAGTACATTACCGAACTAACTGGGATTACCCGGGAAATGACGGATGAAGCTCCACCACTTATGAATGGACTGCACGACTTTATGTCCTTTGTAGGTGGGCGAGTACTTGTAGCACATGCTAGCGCTCATGATAAGGCCTTTTTGAATGCTGCGTTATGGAAAACATCTAAAGTTCAATTGACTCATCGTGTTCTGGATACGATGATGCTTGCCAAATGGCTTGAGCCACAGCAACATCAAACCTACAGTTTGGATGAATTGTTGACCTATCAATCCATTCCGATTGAAGGGCGGCACCATGCGTTAGAGGATGCGAAAATGACGGCTAAGCTGTGGGTTGCTTATGTTCAGGAAATGTTGAAGCGTAATGTGACCAATTTGGCAGATGTCTACGCGCATTTAAGTCATGCCTGATTCAGTACAAGGCATAGCATTCATATACACATCAAAACAGCAAGTTCGCGATTTCGTGGGTTTGCTGTTTTTTTGCGTCCTATTCAGATTTAGAAGGTTAGAGGTGGGGACAGTATGGGCATCCTATGGAGAAGGTAAGGGTCATTTAGACGAAAGACAGGTGATAAGACTGTGAAAAAAATTCTTTTCATCAGAGCGATGGTTATACTGGTTGTGGTTGGGGCTTCATGGGGAGTTATTGCAAACACAACTTATGCAGCAACCCTGTCCATGAAAAATGCACCCTTAAAAGAGGGGAATGGTAGAGAAAAACTTGAAGCTAAGAAAGAGGTAGAGGCTGAAACACATGCGGTAGAGGTATTGAAAAAGCTAAAGCCTGGTCAACGGCTTCCTTCTATGATTTTAAAGGGGTTAAACGGCAAGACCTACGATGTAGGGGCCCCGCGCAATAAGGCTTTGGTTATTAGCTTTTGGGCTTCATGGTGCGATCCGTGCCGATTAGAAGCGCCTATGCTGAATGAGTTGTATAGTAAGTACAAAGATGATGTAGATGTGTATGGTATCAATGTAACTCGTTATGATCGACTGGAGGATGTACAGAAGTTTTCCCGCTCTTTGGATCTCCAGTTTCCCATTTTACTTGATGAGCAAGGAGCATTGTTTGAACGAGTTGGAGGGGTGGCTTTTCCAACTCATGTAATGGTTGATCCTCATGGACAGGTCAGCGAAATCATCATCGGCATGCTCAGTGAGCAGGAGTTGGAACGCAAAATAGAAACTCTTCAAAAAAAGAAGGTGTCTTTGGGAGCCGAGTAGACCGCCAAAGGCACCTTATAAGCTCATGCGAGCAACTGATTAATGATTAACTAATCCATGATGAGTAAGCTCTGACTGATCGTTTGTTGGAGTTGGTGCTTCCAACAATGCGTAACGGAAGCTGTCCAAGAGAGCTTCCCAGCTGGCTTCAATTACATTTTCGGATACGCCTACGTTACTCCAGACGTCCTCGTAATTTTTAGACTCAATGAGCACACGTACCTTGGCGGCGGTGGCATCCTTTTCGTCAAGCACACGTACCTTGTAGTCGGCCAAATGCATGTCCCGCAAAGCAGGGAAATATTGAGAAAGAGCCTTGCGGAGTGCGTTATCGAGCGCGTTGACAGGACCGTTGCCTTCAGCTGCAGTATAGACACTCGTCCCTGCGACATTCAGTTTCAAGAATGCCTCGGATACGACCGGGCGGCCGGCTGTTTTCTCTACCAGCACTTTGAAGGATTCAAAAGAGAACATTTCCTTCACTTCACCACCTGCTTCACGAATGAGCAGTTCCAGCGAAGCGTCCGCGCCTTCAAACTGGTATCCCTGATGCTCCAGTTCCTTGATGCGGCTAATTACGCCACGTGCCTCATCACTGGATGGGTCAAGGGTGATGCCCAGCTCTTGCGCTTTGGATACCACGTTGCTTTGCCCGGCCAGTTCGGAGACCAAGACCCGCTGCTTGTTCCCCACAAGTTCAGGAGCGATGTGCTCATAAGTTCGCGAGTCGCGCAGAATGGCTGACACATGAATGCCCCCCTTATGGGCAAAAGCTGCATTGCCAACATAAGGCTGGTTCACAGGCATATTGACGTTGGCGACTTCACTCACAAAGCGGGCTGTATTGTGGAGTTGACTTAACTTCTCGGTATCTAGACAGTCGTAACCCAGCTTGAGCTGCAAATTAGGAATGACGGAGCACAGGTTAGCGTTACCACACCGTTCACCGTACCCGTTAATAGTACCCTGAACCTGCCTTGCGCCTGCTTGTACAGCACTTAGAGAGTTCGCTACTGCCAACTCGCAGTCATTGTGTGTATGAATACCCAACTGTGACCTCGTTATCTGGCTTTGCAGCATAGTGACAATGTCCTGAATCTCATGCGGCAGGGTACCGCCGTTTGTATCGCACATCACGAGCCAATCCGCGCCTGCTTCTTCAGCTTTTTTCATAACGGCCATTGCATACTCCGGATTGTTTTTATATCCGTCAAAAAAATGCTCGGCATCAAAAATAACCTCCATGCCCCCTTGCTTTAAAAAGGCGATGGAGTCGTAAATCATAGACAGATTTTCCTCCAGTGTCGTCTGTAAGGCAGTGTGTACATGAAAATCCCATGATTTACCCACAAGTGTAGCAGCCTGAGCGCCGGATTCCAGAATTCGTTGCAGATTGACATCCTGTGCTGCGATGCTATCTTTGCGGCGCGTGCTGCCGAAGGCTACAATCTTTGCCCGAAGGCCCAGTTCTTGTACCCGTTTGAAAAATTCGATATCCTTGCTGTTGCTTCCGGGAATCCCGCCTTCAATATAATGAACACCGAGATCATCGAGTTTTTTGGCGATTTTCAATTTGTCATCAGCAGACAAGCTAATTCCTTCTCCTTGAGTGCCGTCTCGCAGCGTTGTGTCAAAGATAGAAATAGCGGTGGACATGAGGGACTCCTCCTTTGCGGATTGCTCAGATTGGTGATATTCTGCTTTTTTAAGCACATTAATTTAGTTGTTTAACGCTTAAAAACAGGAAAGCGTTAGTTTGTCGTGTTCGTATGTTAGTCGATTATATCAACTTATGACTTCAATTGTAATATATAATTATCATTTTTAGCCGCAAAACCTTTATTTTTTATGTAAAATAGAAATGGTACTTAAGGGTATCTCAAGTGTAAAATCAAAACACATATTCCCGCGATGACGGGTGAATTTACAGTTAAAAGAAGGGTTGAGCATGAAAGATGTCAGTGCTTATTATCCGGTTGGCGGGCGAGTTATTCTGCATGTGGATATGAACGCATTTTATTGTTCCGTTCATGCCGCGGAGGAGCCGGAGAAATATGAGGGACTACCTACCGCGGTGGCAGGCAGTAGTGAGCTGCGCAAAGGTGTAATTGTAACCTGCTCTTATGAAGCCCGACGATTGGGCATTTCAACAGGAATGGTCGTTCAGCAGGCTCGTCGGATCTGTCCACAGCTCATCGTAATACAGCCTGATTTTCACTTGTATCGTCGTTATTCCAAAGCGTTTATGAGCATTGCATATTCGTATACGCCTATGCTGGAAGCAACTTCAATTGATGAGTGTTATCTGGATATTTCTGGATCCAAACAGTTTGGAACACCTATGGAAATTGCTGAGGAAATCCAGCGCAGAGTAGAAGACGAACTAGGCCTGCCCTGTTCCATTGGAGTTGCTCCCAACAAGTTGCTGGCCAAAATGGCCTCTGATCTGAAAAAACCGCGCGGGATTTCTGTTCTACGTTTGCGTGATGTACCCAACATTTTGTGGAACCTACCTTGTGGTCAATTGTTTGGTGTGGGCCGCAAAACGGCAGATAAGCTTCTACAAATGAACATTCGCACCATTGGGCAACTGGCTAAGGCTGATGAACATATGCTGGTTGGGGTATTTGGTGTGACGGGTTCGTGGTTAAAATTGGCTGCTAACGGGATTAATCATTCTCCAGTCAGCACTGAGCGGGAGCCAAACAAGTCTATCGGCCACACGACCACCTTACCTATGGATGTGGTCAAACTGGAAGAAGCCCAACGGGTACTTCTTAACATTAGTGATCAGGTAGCCCGGCGGCTTCGACGACACGGTATGCTGGCAGGAGGTATACAATTGACGATTCGGACGCCGGATATGAAGACCTTTACGCGTTCTCAAGTCAGGAGCACTCCTACGGAAAGTGCAGAGGACATATATAAGGAAGCTTGTGCGTTATATCGTCGCCATTGGGGAGAAGATAAGCCTGTGCGCTTGCTGGGGATTACGCTACAGCAGCTTATTCCAAAGGAGGAAGCGGCCGTTCAAATGGATCTATTTGAATACCAGGATCAGCCCAAGAAAGAAAGCTTATTGAAGACGATGGATGCACTTCGCGACAAGTTTGGTGAAAATGCAATTTTGACCGCTGGGATGCTGGGAGATGATCCTTCGGTACTTCTTCGCAACTCCAAGTTGCGCGGAACTTCGCTGCAAAAAGACAATCTACCAACTCCGGAGTGAACTTTTGGATAGATTAGTGCAAGCAGAAGCTTACGTTATAAGCATTTTTTGCATGAAGGATAAAGGAAAATAATTTGTAATAATATTGGGTTTGTATTAATATGTGAATAGAATGCAAAAGCTGGTTTGTTTGATTGTATAGGAGGAAGAGAAAAGTTATGGCTAAATACACTTGGGTAGAAAAAGATACATGCATTGCATGCGGAGCCTGTGGCGCTACAGCACCAGACATTTATGATTATGATGATGAAGGTTTGGCTGAAGTGATCTTTGAAGGGGATGCCAACCAAGGCATCAAGGCGATCTCAGAAGACCTGTTTGATGATATGCAGGATGCTTGTGACGGTTGCCCTACGGATTCCATTAAAGTAGCAGACGAGCCGTTCAATAAAGAAGGTTAAGCGTAGGCTTCTTTGATAGGCACAGCACCGACAGTTCCCTTCGCCGTATAACGGTGAAAGTAAGCTGTTGGTGCTGTTTTTTTAGGTTATAGAATGGTTCAGCGGAGGCTGAACCATTCTATAACCGCAAGAAAAACTTCTGCCAAGCGCGGTCTGGCTTCTGTGAAAGTACGTCGATAGACGTTTTTCTTATGTGCTGTCCATCAAGTCTATTTTTACCGATATACATAATAGGAAGTATGCAAGATTACACGATCAGGAGGATCCGATGAACCATTCGCCTCATCTTAAATCGTATGTGAAAAAACACCCTGATAACAAAATGGCCTGGTATTTACTCGGCAAAGAGTATGAGAGCAGCGGTCAGGAGGGCAAAGCAAATTATTGCTTTAATCGCGCAGGAGAAGTGTTCGAAGCCTTCGAGCATAAACAGATTCCGGCAGACGTATGGATGGAATATCAGGATAAACTGGTTCAGATGTCCAAGGAGAAGGAGCGAAGAACGGCTCGAACACGTCACCTGTTAACTGCGTTAATGGTACTACTGCTCATATGGGTTCCTTCAGCTAATTCACCGAGACCTTCAAATGAGAATACAATTGATCCATCCGGAACTGAGCAGGCAGCAATTGATAATATTGAAGTTACGAAAGTGGCCACTGCTGATCCGAAGGAGATGGCCCAGATCGGTGTGGTTGGTGGTGTGTTTACGGCTCAAGCTCGAAAAGGGAGTGAAGCTGGAACGGGGCTTACTGATATGTTGGCTAAGACTAGCCGACTGCCATCCAAGACTACGGTGTTGGGCATGGAGCAAGGGGGCTCGTGGCTGCTCTGGAGAGAGGGCATGAAACCATTACTTAGTGTACAGAACAAAGGAAACGGCGGATTAGCTGTTCAGTCTTACGACGCAGCTGCGTGTGCTTGTAAGCCGTCAGACAGTGAAAATCTTCGCAAAGCAGGTCTAAAATGGGCTGCTGGACAGGAGGAATTAGCTGTGCTGAATAGCTCCATGCGTGCTTTTCGCTCACAGCATCAACGTCTTCCCCAGAGTCTTGATGAACTGACTCGAGACTTTCCCGCTAACACGATGTATGGTACGACAGACGGGATGAAGAAGGCTTTTACACCTATGCGTAATTTACTTGCTTCACCAGGAAAGGGAACAGGGAAGGCAGTAGATTTAGACGCAGACTTGTCGGCCGAAAGCAGTCCATTACTGGCATCGTCATTGCACGGAAGGCCTTTTCTGGGGCAACCGCTGCGAATTGTGGTGGACAAATCCAAGCATAGGCTTGCCCTGGTGAGTGGCAATGTACTTATTCGAAATTATCCTATCGGTTTGGGTGGAGAAAGAACACCAGAAGGGAAATTTGTGATTACCGATAAAGTAGTAAATCCGAACGGCAAATCCAACGGTGAGTTTGGCAGCCGTGGAATGCAACTGTCTGCAACGAATTATGCCATTCATGGCACGAACGAGCCGGACAGCATTGGCAAAAATGAGTCTTTGGGTTGCGTCCGAATGGGTAAAGAGGATGTGGAGGAATTGTTTGCACTCGTACCTTCGGGTACGGAGGTAGTCATTGGTAACGGCGGATTGCCTGATCAAGTGCTTGTGCCTGGTTCTCGATTTACAAGTGAGCCGCAGCATGACCAGACGAATCCCCGCAAAACCTATCACTGGCTAAATTAAAATTTTGATGCTATTGCTACTTGGTGTTTAACGATTTCCTGCTTGTGCTAAAACAATGACCAGAATAATTACAATGATGAGGAGAACAAAGCTGACGGCGGTCCATACAATCGCTTTCTTGTTCACCTCATCCTTTTTCTTTTGCAGACTGGGCGGCTTGCGCTTGGTCTTCATATCAGCAATCCCTCTTTTCTAACGAGCTAAGGTCTTGTCTTACTATGTCCATTGTAAATGGTTTGATTATACATTTTCAATGACATCTCCATGACAACTGAATTGTTCTGATGTTGCACCTCGCAAATTACTTTCTTTTTGGTATGGAAAAAGCTAAACTATTTTGTAGAGATGTTTTTTAGGATTGTGCAAGGGCATAGAACGGAGTGGATGAATCGTGTTGTATCGAAGGATTGCGAAACCTGTTTTTTTTAAAATGAGTCCAGAGACGGCCCATCATGTAGTCATTGACGGTTTAAAACATGCGGGCTCACTTCCTGGTGGAGCAGCGACACTGCGAGGAATGTACGGAGTCAAGGAGACGGAGGATCTTGCCGTTGATCTGTTTGGCATTCATTTTCCCAACCCGATTGGACTGGCTGCAGGACTGGATAAAAATGCAGAAGCGGTTACTGGTTTTTCTTCCATCGGGTTTGGATTTATGGAAGTAGGAACGGTGACACCTGTGGGACAGCCCGGTAACGATCGGCCACGTTTGTTCCGACTGCCTCCCGATGAGGCATTAGTCAATCGGATGGGCTTTAACAATCTGGGTGCTGAGAGCATGGCCAAGCGTCTGGCTGCACTCAAACATCGACCTGTTCCGGTCGCAGTTAATATCGGCAAAAATAAAATCACGCCCAATGAGGATGCTCATAAGGACTATGAAAAGTGTATTTCCGCACTGTATCCGTATGCGGACTTCTTTGTAGTGAATATTAGCTCGCCGAATACGCCGGATTTACGAAAGCTCCAGCATGGTGATGAACTGAAGTCGTTATTGGAAGCGGTTCGGGCAGAGATGGGAGTCCAGGCGAAAAAGTATGGCAATGCCAAGTCTGTACTGGTTAAAATTGCGCCAGATGTATCGGATGAGGAATTGGAATATATGACAGATGCGATTGCTGCCAGTGGAGTAGACGGCATTATTGCGACCAATACAACGATATCCAGAGCTGGTTTAACGCACCGAAATGCGAGTGAAACAGGAGGGCTGAGTGGTAAGCCGCTGCGTGACCGTTCCACAGAGGTCATCGGACGGGTGTATCGCCAGACGGAAGGTAAGCTTCCTATTATCGGATCAGGCGGTATATTCACGAGCCGTGATGCCTATGACAAAATTAAAGCAGGCGCAAGTCTGATTGAAATTTATACAGCATTGATCTACGAAGGGCCGGAAGTAAATAGAGCTATACATGCTGGCCTGCGTGAGCTGCTTCGAAAGGACGGCTTTAGACACATTACCGAGGCAGTTGGTGCAGATCACAGATAAAAAAGTGTTGTCGGAAGAGACAGGAGGTACGGGGATGGACGGAAGAGACTGGGGAACATTTTTACTGCCATATGATCAGGCGGTGGAAGAGCTTAAGGTCAAGTTCAAAACAATGCGTGCGGAGCTGAAAAAGCGCGAGGAATACGCTCCTATCGAATTCGTAACCGGACGGGTTAAAAAAATATCAAGCATCCTCGATAAGGCGAAGAGATTACAGGTTCCTTCTGATCAGCTGGAGACGGGAATCGAGGATATTGCAGGTATTCGCATTATGTGTCAATTTGTAGAGGATATTCGGCGGGTGGCCGAATATATCAGAAGACGTAAGGATTTGACCGTACTGTATGAAAAGGACTATATCACCAATTATAAAGACAGTGGCTATCGCAGCTTTCATATGATTGTGGAGTATCCGGTTCAGACAGCAGTCGGGCTGAAAATCGTGCTGGCAGAAATTCAAATCCGTACTTTGGCTATGAATTTTTGGGCAACCATAGAGCATTCTCTTAGCTATAAGTATCGTGAAAGCTTGCCTGATAATATGCGTACACGGTTGAAAAAGGCAGCTGAGGCAGCCTTTGTATTGGATAATGAGATGTCTTCCATGCGTCTTGAAATATTGGAAGCGCAGAAAAAATTCGAGGATGAAGCCAATATCGTTTCCAAAGTGCTAACAGGCATGCATCGGCTGTATTTCTACCATAAGATCAGTGAAACGATTGATGCGCAGCGCAGATTCAATGAACTGTGGGAACGGCACGACATGGAAGGAATCAAGCTGCTTCACGATGAGGTCAAGGAGATGCTAGAAGCCTCTACCAAGGAAGAAGACAGGGATGAGTATTAAATGGCACACCTTTCCTACGAACCGCTATACGTGACTTATTTGGTATACTTCAATCGTGATCGGGATTACTTTGAATGTCATGAGGTACTGGAAGAGCTGTGGCTTAAGCTGGACCGTGACCCTGTATATAAAGGTTTGCTGCAAGTTGCTGTAGGGCTGTATCATTTTCGGAATGGTAACTATCGTGGTGGACATATGATGCTGGATAGTGCGGTCCACCGGTTGGAGCATGCTCCTTCGCAGGCGCTGGGCATTAATATGGTGAAGCTGGTGGAAGAGGCGCGCATTTGCGCTCGTCAGCTTGCTGAAGCTGTTATGACCGGCACGGAAGAGCTTCAGCAAGAACCGCCGGTTTATCGGGATATGACGATTGAAATCGTCGAGCCCGGGTTGCGCCGGGCCGTGGAGAAGGCATCGTCGTCTATTCCGGTCAACATTCCGCAGCAAAGAGGTCCTCGGCGTGGGGAAAAGCATGAGCAGCGTCAGCAGGCGCTGGAAGCTTCTATTAGGCGAAGACAGGCCGCTGGCGGCTCAGGTTCTGTCTCAGCGGAAACGAAGGATGCACCTTGAGTTTGAAGCGCATGATAAGCAAGCAGCCCGATCCGTTTCATGAGGATCGGGCTGCTTTATCGTTTTCAGGTCTGTGAAGGTTTGCTTAGGAGGTTACGTTCTTTTTATATTTCTCAAAGAAGGCTTTGAAATCGTCGAGTGTGTATCCATTGTCCGAAGGATTTTCCTTCAACCCGCCTACCATACGTTCCTTTTCCACGCCTTTTTCGTAATAAATGAGCGTAGGGGTATACTCAATCTTATACTTGTCCCAGCCATCCTCATACTCACGCAGGTTAAATTCGTGCATCGTGATGTTCTCCTGCTTGCTCAAAGGCAAGAGCTTGGGAGTAGTGGCGCGGCAATGCACACAGTCGGAGGCGAAATGATAGACGAAAAAGTTTTCCTTTTTGTCAATTTTGCTCTGTAAATCTTCCGGCTTAATAATTTGCTGATAGTTCGGGTCATTCAGCAGCTCTTGAGTAGCAGGATTTAACGAGGCTGTGGAAACGCCATACAGCTTGTTTTTAGTGCCTGAATTTAAAGCGAGCAGCACACCAATCAAAATGACCAGCACAACAAAAAAGCCGATGACGGGTATAAGCTTTTTTTTGTTGGAATTTTGTGCGTTCAATGCAATCTCTCCTATCAAAATTCAAAATATGCAGCTATGAATCTTATTATTATACAACATTACATCTTGTAGTGAAAGTTTGTAAATCACACGGATATTGCGGGATAACAGGTTGAATATGGTACAATAAAATTTATTTTAAAAGGACAGGATGATTACGATTATGGGTGTACAGCTCCCCACAGCATTTGTAAAGCGCATGGAGCAATTGCTCGGCGAAGAATTTGAAGCATTTATGACTGCCTATGACCACACGCCCCATGCCGGGATTCGCGTCAATACATTAAAAATTCCGGTAGAGGACTTTAAGAAACGTTCTCCGTTCGAACTGCGGCCGATTCCGTGGTGTGCCACGGGTTTTTATATTCCGCACGGTACAAAGCCGGGATTACACCCTTACTACCATGCGGGGCTGTACTATGTACAGGAACCGAGTGCAATGTCTCCGGTTGAGCTGCTCAATGTAGCTCAGGACGAAGCTGTATTGGACTTATGTGCTGCACCGGGCGGGAAATCAACCCAAATAGCTGCCAAATTACAAGGAAGCGGCGTATTGGTGACAAATGATATTAGCGCGGACCGAACCAAAGCGTTGGCTAAAAATGTGGAATTGTACGGTGTGCGTAATGCCGTGGTACTGAATGAAAGCCCGGATCGAATCGCCGATGCCTTTCCACATTTTTTTGACAAGATACTAATTGATGCACCTTGCTCGGGAGAAGGTATGTTCCGCAAGGATGAGGACATGGCAAAACAATGGGAAACGCATTCGGTAGATAAATGTATAGTCATGCAACGGGACATTTTGCGTGTAGCGGCCTCAATGCTGAGCGCAGGAGGGAGAATTGTCTATTCGACCTGCACCTTTGCGCCAGAAGAAAATGAAGGAATGATCGCAGAATTTCTGGAGGCTCACCCCGATTTTGACGTAGTCCCTGTTTCGTCAGAAGCAGGCTTTGCACCAGGCCACCCGGAATGGATGAGTGAAGAGGTCGCGTCAGCATACCCCGAGCTGCGGGGAACAGCACGCCTTTGGCCGCATCTCGTAGAGGGAGAAGGCCATTATATCGCTGTATTGCAGCATCAGGGGGGGCATGCCGCTGCGATAGAAGATCACACTGAATCGGAGGATTTGACTCCATTTGAGGACAAGGATGATAGGGCATTGAATATAGATGCAGCGTATCCACGGAAGAAGCCGTTTTTATCCGTCAGGGAAGCGCAGACACCAAGCCGTCAAGGAAGACATGGAACTGGTGAGCCTAAACGAAGTGGAAAAGGAATGGACGGGAAGTCCGGTAAAGGAAGGTCCGCGCGCGGCTTGGGTGGCATTAAGTCCCGATCTGGCAAAGAAAATGTAAAATCCGCTGTACGCTCCCCACAGGATGTGCTGGAATCCTATCACCAATTTGTGAAGGAGCAACTGGAAGTGTCTTTTACAGGCTATACGGTGGTTTATGGAGATCGCATTTATCAGTCGCCACTGGCATCACATCGTTTGGACGGCCTTAAGGTGGTGCGACCAGGCTGGTTTATGGGTACTGACAAGAATGGTCGCTTTGTGCCTTCACACCCGCTGGCGGTGGCATTACGCTCTTCAGAGGCGGTTAGAAGCATCAATCTCTCCAGTTCAGATGCTGAGGCCATCCGGTATTTAAAAGGGGAGACCTTGTCCATCCCCGTTGAGAGAATGGCACTGCGGAACGAAGTCCAGCCCAAAGGCCATACTCTCGTGTGCATTGATGGTTATTCGGCTGGGTGGGGCAAATGGCAGGATGGCATGCTCAAAAATGAATACCCTACAGGCTGGAGGTGGACATCGGTATGAGTGGAAAAGGGAGACAAACGCAACGTTTGGATAAAGTTTTAACCCATATGGGATATGGCACCCGTAGTGATATCAAGCGACAGGTGAAGCAAGGGATAATCACGGTAAACGGGAAGACCACCAAGGATAGCGGCTTACAGGTTCATCCATACCAGGATCAGATTGAAGTGAACGGGGAACGTGTTGTTTTTCGGGAGTATATTTATATCATGCTGCACAAGCCACCAGGTGTCATCTCTGCAACTGAAGATACAAGGGAGCGGACGGTACTGGATTTGCTGAGTGCGGAGGAACGACATTTTGAGCCTTTTCCAGTAGGACGTTTAGATAAAGATACAGAAGGATTATTGCTATTGACCAACGACGGTAAACTAGCGCATGAGCTACTTTCTCCACGGCGGCATGTTCCTAAAACGTATGAAGCTACCGTGTCGGGTCATGTCACGGAGGAGGATATTCTTCAATTTACAGCAGGAGTGGAACTGGATGATGGGTATGTTACCCTTCCCGCACAGTTGACTATTCTTCGCCACGAACATCCGTACCAGGCAGATGGAGAAGTCATTTCCTATATTTCGCTTGTCATCCATGAGGGTAAATTTCATCAAGTGAAGCGTATGTTCGAGGCGGTTGGTAAAAAGGTGACCTATTTGAAAAGAACGGCCATGGGACCATTGAAGCTGGATGAACAGCTTCCACTGGGCAGCTATCGAGAGCTGACTAGTGAAGAGCTGACATGGATCGGCCGGGATATAGCATCTGCAACGTCAGAAGTTTGATGAGCAGATTAAATATAAATGACGCACAGGCTCTTATGAGATTCCTGTGCGTCATTTTGTGGTATAGACAACCAGACAGAGAATTATTCAAACTCAACTTTTAACAACGAATCGCAGTTTACAATTTATTGTGCGCGTGCTGCCCGACTTTTTTTCACTTCGGCTGCTTTATAAGCTGTAACCTTGTTTTTACCTGTCGTTTTGGATATGTACATCGCTTGATCGGCCTGTTTGACCAGTTCATCCGGGTTCATTTCCTTCTTCACTGTACTGTGTCCGACACTGATTGTGACAATGCTTTCCTCCGCGACCCGTTCGCGGATACGTTCTGCGACATGTCCAACCTTGGCCCGTCGATCCACAACCATTGCGACCAGTTCCTCGCCACCATATCGTCCGGTCAGTCCGATTTCATCCAGTTCATCCTCCATAATCTGTGCCACCTGTTTGAGTACTTCATCGGCACGAGCATGACCCTGCGTATCATTCAACTTTTTGAAATTGTCAATATCGCAAAAAATGACCGACACGCGGATTCCCTGGTCCATATATCGCCGTAGTCGCCCCGAAAAATATTTACGGTTATATAGCCCGGTCAGGCCATCGGTGATGGAAGAACGGTAAATCCTTTGGAGCAGCTCCACAATTCGTTCAAATAGAATGATGAATAACGTAGTGTAGTACAACAATGGTAAAAATGACATATATAAGACTGTGTTTGATTTGCCAGCTTCTTCAGGGATGTCATTTCGCAGCCATAAATAGCCGAGCCAGAGCGAATACATGAATAAGCCCGCCACATACTTCTTTGGCTGCCCGATTCGTGGGGTGATAAACACAAGGCTCAGTATAAGCACCAGTACTCGATAAAATAGAGTGAACCCAACCAGTTTCGCTGCGCTGATCCAAGCGGGCAACAAACCTGCTGTCCAGGCAGTAACCGGCAATATCAATAACGCACCCAGCAGTAGCAAGGTCCATGTCTGCACACGTTTCAGCTTCCGGTATAGTTGAAATACGGCGGCATTGATGAGTACGAAGGCAGACGCCTCCAGTACATTTTTCCACACGATTCCTTGGAGTTGCATCTTGCCTCCGCCTGCTGAATAGAGATTCATGGCTTCATATGTCATAATAATAATAGCGGCAACTGAAAAAAGGATATAGGCTTTTTTTCGTTGTCTGCTATATATGATCACGCACATCAGTGCCATCATGAGTATAATATACAAACCGCAGGCTGCACTTACGGCCTCGGCCAGAGATGGGGGACCCAAGGTTCCCGATAAGGACAACAACGTCAACATCACCGACTCCATTTGCAAAAATAGTCAATCTATTGAACGGTTGATATCGTTCCGATACAATAGACAGGATTTATCCCATTTAAAATGTTATAATTTTCTTTTGTGACTAACATTTATTCTCAATATATCATCTTTCAGAAAATCCGGAAACCTATACATACATCTGTGATCCGGGCAGTTTAATGCTTGAAAGGGGAAGCACGTCATGAAATTGCTACAGGCTCTCTTTTTCCCACCCGAGCAACCGGGAGGTGTTTCATCCATGATTCCATATCTGCAAGAGCGATTTACATCCCCCCGTTGGGAAATGGAGCTATTTTCAATCCCTAAACGGATTCGTAACAAGGGTAGGGACGAAGTAATTTTTGATACCTTTGACTGGACGAGATATGAACAATATCCAATCGTTCAAAAATATATTCAGACGTACCGTGACTATTTGTGGTGGACCCGGCTTCGTATTCAGAAGCCCTATGACCTCATTCATGCTCATCACCCCATTGCCGGGATTGCTATGAAAACTGTTTTTCCTGACATCCCGCTTGTACAGACGATTCACTCTTCCTATGAGAAGGAGTTAATCCTAAACGGGAAAATAGAGGAGAACGGGCCTGAACACCAATTCTTGGTATCACTGTACGGGGAAATGGAGCAGAAGGCGGATCGCCTGATAGCGGTATCTCATTCTTTTCAGCATTATTTAACTCCTTACGTTCAGAATCCGCAAGACATTGCAGTCATTCCGAATGGATATGATGAGAAGCGCTTCAAGCCCATTCCACACGAAAATGAAGTGACACAGCTCATAACCGTTTGCCGCCTTGTTCCGGCGAAAGGATTGGATATTTTATTGCGGGCCTGTGCTGAACTTAAAAAAAGAAATATGGAATTTGTGCTTCATATTATTGGAGATGGCCCGGTTCGCCCTGAGCTGGAAGAGATGGCGCGAGAGCTTGATATATACCATGAGACGATTTTTTATGGATATACCCTTCATCCAGAAGAGTTTATGCCTTTCTTTGATGTATTTGTTTTGCCTTCTCGAGCGGAGGCCTTTGGTTCGGTATTTGCGGAAGCAGCGTTGAGTTGTCTGGCATTGGTAGGCACAGAAGTGGGAGGAATACCGGAGCAGATTGAGGATGGGGTCAATGGTCTGCTCGTGCCACCCGACCATCCGAAGGCACTGGCAGACGCATTAGAAAAGGTCATCGCTGATCCTGCCTATCGTTATGAGTTGGCTAGATCTGCCTGCGATAAGGCTAAATCAAGCTATTCTTTGAGTCGAGCGGTTAACGAGTTGAAGAAAATGTATTTGAAATTTCCACACTAACCATGACGAGTATCACCTGGTTTGGGATCAGAATGCCGAAGGCTGGAGTGAGGACGTGAGGAACGGAAAGGTCTCCCGCGTCCTGCCATGATCAGTTTACTAACCCACATCAGACTGAGCATCCCGAAAATAGGATAAAGAACAGATAACAGTGAGCTAAAGCCGAACTGACTGATTAAAAAACAGGTGAGCATAATGAATAGTGTGATGAGCTTGGGCGAAATTTGGACATGCTGACGAATTTGCAGACTGACTCCGTAAATGTCGGCTACAAAGGTACTGAAGATTTCCATGAAAATGAGTAGAATGTATATGATTTCGACGAAGGCACCCAGACGATAAGCAATGCTTCCCATAGGGATTTCAAATTGCTGAATACCCGGCATATGTGCTGACATGGCAAAGTGTGCAGCCATCAGCATAAACCCGACACCAACTCCGCCCAAAACTCCGCCCCAGCGGATGGTTCTTCGGGAAAAGGTTTGGCTGCCAAGTGGTACAAGCACGGCTTGGGCCATAGTTAGGTTGAAGGACGTGTACAGCAGTGGAGAGAGCAAGGTTCGAAATGTACTGTGATCTGTCGTATTCGTAATAAAACTCTGCGGATTGGGCATGGAGAGCGTGCTGTGAACGAGCAGAAGAGACATGATGATCATCAGAGGGACAACCACGGTGTTCATGTGTAAGATGGCTTTAATGCCTTTACTTAGCAGCAAATAAGTACCAATCAGTGTAATAAGCAGTCCGGTTTGGTAATGCAGGTGAAGGTGCTCTACAAAAACAGAGCCGGCTCCTGCCAACATGACGCTGTTTACGCCAATCAGCACGATGAGCGTGAACCAGCTAATCCATTTCCCGGCATTGGCGCCAAAAAGATGTTTGTTCAGGTCCTCGTAAGATTTGGCTGAAATATCATGAGCGATCAGCATCATTTTCGTACCCAACCATACAAATATGATTGTGGACAGCATAATAGTGAGAGTAGCCCAACGACCGTACTGCGTAAAAAATTGCAGAATTTCTTGTCCGGTAGCAAATCCGGCACCGACGATTGTGCCGATGTATGTAAAAGCAATCTGAAAAACATGAATATTACGTTTCATCCCCAGTCCCTCCTTGCCTGCTTGAATAACGCTGCAGCGAGCATATAATACAAACTATGTTCAACTGAAATAGGACATGACTGGATGAGACTGAAAATAATTAAAGTGAATTTAATGAATAGCTTGACGGGAGCGTAATTTATGGGTCAAATCCTTGCATGGATACTAGAATACGGATATTTGGCAATGTTCGGCTTGCTTGCACTTGGAGTAGCAGGTATGCCGATACCCGACGAAGTGCTAATGATCGCCTTCGGCGGGCTCGTGTCTCAAGGGCACTACAACTTCATTGCTGCACTGGCAGTCACATTTTTCGGTAGTATGACGGGTATGATGCTTAGCTACACACTAGGGCGTCTGCTGGGAAAACCACTTTTGCATCGATACGGAAAATGGGTGAGGCTTACGCCTTCTAGGATTGCCTCTTCTGAAAATTGGTTTGGGCGCTATGGGACCTGGGGAATTCTGTTCGGATATTTTGTCCCCGGCTTGAGACATGTATCCTCATATCTGGCAGGCACAACCCGTCTAGGCGTTTTTCGCTATATCACTTATGCATCAGCAGGAGCTTTGCTGTGGTGCGGAACATTTTTGGGGATTGGACATGCGGTGGGCTTGCATTGGGAGCAGGTGGCGAAGCTAATGGAGAAGGTGACGCATCGGGTAGGGCTGATCGTTATTCTTTTAATCGTTGTGGGAGGAATCTCCGTATGGTTCTGGAATAAGCGTAAAAAAAATGTCACATGACCTGATGGAAAGCAGCTATAGCTTGAAAGCAGCGGGTGAAGTATGGTACTTTTACCGCATAGGAATGCCGTGGGAGGTCATGTAATGGAAGTATTAAAGGAACGAATTATAAATGAAGGCGTGATTGCATCAGATCAGGTGCTGAAGCTGGATGGTTTGCTTAATCACCAGGTTGATCCGGAGCTGACAATGGCAATGGGACGAGAGTTCGCAGCACGTTTCCGAGAAGAGAAGATTACCAGAATAGTGACCGTGGAGTCCTCAGGCATTGCTATCGGGTTTGCGACAGCATTGGAATTGGGTGTCCCGTTGGTATTCGCTCGTCGTAAAAAGACCCTACTAGCTGATCCAGACGCGCTGTGTGAACGCGTACCTTCGTTTACTAAAGGTATTGTTACGGATATTATGCTGTCTCGTCAATTTATTCACGAAGATGATCGTGTTCTTTTCATTGATGATATTATCGCTAATGGTGATGCGGCGCGAGGCATGGTTAAAATCATTCAACGCTCCGGAGCTGAGTTGGTTGGATTCGGTGTCGCGGTGGAAAAAAGCTTTCAGGCCGGAGCGAGAACCATCCGTGAGCAGGGTATTCGTGTAGAGTCATTGGTCAAAATTTCGTCGTTAGCGGACGGTAAGATTGAGTTTGCTGAATAGTAACAATTCAAAACTCCTGTTCCTGATTTCTAATAATAACCTTTGCATGAGCTTCAATTTCGCTTATAATATAGTTAAGGTTTTGGAGAGGAGGCAGCAACATGGGGAAAGAACAATTGACCGAACAGTTTTTTCTGGAAAAACTGGCAGCGGCTAAAGTACACTTTGAGCGTGCCTTGGATTGTAAGCATACGGAATTTGACGATTTGTATCCCTATATGATTGAACATCCTCAGTTTTTTTGGTATAAACGCTATGTGGCCTGGTCTGAGTTGTTGACGTTGGTTAACCTATGCGAAGAATTGTCCTTCTCTTGGAAAGAAGAATTTACTGCTCACCAAGTGGAGTATGTAGATCAGCGAGTGTTGTCTGCACAAGTGCTGGACTTCTGGTACGAGAAGAACGATACAAAAGAACATGATCACAGTGTAAATCAGTCGGGATAATTTGTCGCTCTGTTGGCAATCCATATAAGTAGTAAGTGAGAAGAGACCTAAATGATTCATTTAGGTCTCTTTTTAAACTTTTTCATGCATAGAATCATGGTCGCTGTGTTATTAAAAAAAGTGTATAAGGAGGGGACAAGGATGATTATGGACGAAGAATTGGATGCTTATCGACTCTCCGGTGAAAAGGTGCGTGTCGTACGCGATGGATTGGAGACCAACGATGTTGTTGGCATTGTACTGGCATGGGATGATGAACAGGTGCTTATTCGGCGCCAGAATCGACGTGTGGTCAAATTGGATCGCAGCTATACATATCAGCCGTTCAGCGAGCCACGTCACAATCCGATAGATCTGGATTAGGAATGGGTTCCAAATGGGTGTTGGATAAAAATAACTGGGTGATTCATTAGGCATACAGAAACTCTAAATCGGACACAGTAATGAAGGAAAATCCAACAGAGAGGACGTGCTGTGTCAATGACGGTTATGGACGAAAAAGTACATGCATATAAGGATCAAATCAGCCATTTGGAAGATCAGTTGCCCGAGGTAGTTCATGCATATCATCGCTTTACCGGAGAGTGCTTTCAAGCCGGCAGCTTAGATGAGAAAACCAAGCAACTGATTGCACTAGGCATTGGCTTATTTGCCAACAATGAAGTATGCACGTTTTATCACGTAGACGAGGCGCGGTCCAAAGGAGCTAGTGATCAGGAAATTATGGAGACCATTGCTGTAGCCGCAGCGGTAGGTGGAGGACATGCTCTAAGTCAAGGGGTTACGCGTGTACAGAAGGCGTTGCAATAAAGCGAATCATTAATAGATATGCTTATGCTTCATCTTAGCGGTTATAGATCGATTTGGAGATATGATGGATATGGAAAGGAGCTTCCGAGCACAGTTGGTGTCTGCGGAAGCTTTTTTTTTGCGTGTTTATTGTGCGGGGATTATGCTCTTCTGCTTGCGGCAACAGCAGCAGGGCGAGACGTTTTACGCTTATAAGCCAAAGAGGATGTAACCAAACTTCGATCAACGATGCGTAGGGGGTTGGAAGTTGAATTGTTTGGTAATTCGGGGCGATGTTTCTCTAGTAAAGGAAGGGCAGCTGTATGGGGCATAGAGGTTGAGAGCCCCAGATATGCTCGCATCCGCTCATACATTTCTTTGCGGAATGCTGGCATTGCCATACTGAACTGCTCTTTATTGCCTTTACTTATATAGGTGGCGTGAACGCCGGAGTGGTTTTGTTGTATGTCCAGAACATGAATGTGATATTTATTAAATTCATGTTTTACTTCAGACAGTAGGATTCCGGTACGATCTACACCTGCGTTAACCATTTCGACATAAAGATCAGGGGTTTTCAGCATACCGCTTTCTTCAAGAATTAGGCTGTCCCGCTCAAATACTTTTTGAATAAAGGTAAGGAGCAGATAACTTTTCACAAGAGACCATTCATGCTGAGTAGTATCTAAAGAGGTCATTACCATTCACCGCCTTAGGAAAATGTGATGATAATTCATAAACGATTGAAGAAAAGGAACATTCATTCCCGAGAACCTATGTTCTTATTTTAGTTTATTATTCCTTTTTTATCAAGAGGAAATTAACGAACATAAAAGGTTTGACATCTTGATATATGCATGGTATGATCTATCTTGTCGCTAAGAAAGATTGATCTTTCGAGGATAAACGATAATTTATATGCGGTCGTGGCGGAATTGGCAGACGCGCACGGTTCAGGTCCGTGTGGGCTAACCCCCCGTGGAGGTTCGAGTCCTCTCGACCGCATCCATTAGAAAAGGTCTATAGAATTGCTCTCGTAGCAGTTTTAGAGACCTTTTTCTTATATTTCTGGGGATTTGCTCATAGTTTAAGCTGAACACGTTTCTTGTCTTCACGCAAACTATGGATTTCCAGATATGATAGAAAATTTTATGATGAAGTTATTGAAAGGTTGGATGTAAGATGGAGAAAGCAACTTTTGCAGGTGGGTGCTTCTGGTGTATGGTGACTCCGTTTGAAGAGCAGCCGGGCATTCATGGCATTGTGTCAGGATACACTGGAGGAACGATTCCCAATCCCACCTATGAGCAGGTTAAAACAGGAACTACAGGCCACTACGAGGTGGTGCAGATTACGTTTGAGCCTGAGCTGTTTCCTTATGAAAAGCTGCTCGAATTATATTGGCCACAAACAGACCCTACTGACGGGGAAGGTCAATTTCAGGACAGGGGCACACAGTATAAACCCGCAATTTTTTATCATACAGAGCAGCAAAGGAAGCTTGCGCAGCAGTCCAAGGAGCAGTTGGCACAAAGTGGACGCTTTGATAAGCCAATTGTAACGGAGATCCTTCCAGCTTCGATTTTTTATCCGGCAGAGGATTATCATCAGGATTACCACAAGAAAAACGTGAAGCACTATAAGGAAGATCGGGCTCAATCAGGCCGTGATGAATTTATGGATAAGAACTGGTAAGCCGCTTTAACATACGTTTCTACGCACGATAAGGCAGATCAGGGAGTATTCCTGGTCTGCCTTATACATATTTAGACGAGGTTACTCACACAATGAAGGGACAGAGAAGGAGGCTGACCCGCAATGAGTACACGACGGAAGCTGCACATGAGAAATATAATAAAAAAGGCTTTAAAGGCATCGCGCGGCCGGAAAGAGCCAGCTTATGTACCTGTATTCCATTCAAGCTCCAAAATGCGAAGAACCGTAGTACTCTGTATTTCGGTATGCATGTTATTCATGGTCTGTAGTACTGGTGTTGCAGAAGCAATAGACAAACAGGACGAGTCGCAAAGGATGGTTGCTGTCATTATTGACGATCTGGGAAACAATATGAAAGGGACTGAGCAAATTTTAAATTTACCCGTTAAGATTACTGTTGCTGTGATGCCCTTCCTGCCTACAACCAAGCAGGACGCTATGGAAGCGCATAAGCGTGGTCATGACGTCATCGTCCATCTTCCAATGGAGCCAAAACAGGGAAAGCCCGAATGGCTCGGACCCGGAGCAATTAAGGCTAATATGACGGATGAAGAAGTACACGCTAAGGTGACAGCAGCGATTAAGGATGTTCCTTATGCGATAGGGATGAACAACCACATGGGTTCCAAGGTTACTTCAGATAAGCGCATTATGTCCATAGTTCTTGATGTTTGTAAAGAGCATGGACTATTTTTTGTCGATAGCCGTACTAATTATTGGTCGGTGGTGCCTGAGCTTGCCGCTAAAAAAGGAATGCCACCGGTACGCAATGATGTTTTTCTGGATGATGTCCATACCCTCGTCCATGTGAATCGGCAACTTACAAAAGTGGTTGAATGGCTGGATGAGCACAACACCTGTGTAACGATTGGGCATGTCGGCGTGTCGGGCATGTACACATCCTCCGCTCTTCATTCCTCGGTTCCCAAGCTAAAGGAGCACACCAAATTTGTGGGTATTAGCGATTTGGTGCGAGCTGTATGGGGATGAACGGGAGACCCAGCCATCAACACTACCATGCCGTCAGATGCGCAATAATGCCTTCGGCAATAGCTCCTGCAATGCTTTTTTGACCACGATCCTCGGAAAGCATAGCTCTGTCCTGTTCGTTACTGATAAATCCGGTTTCCACAATGACAGCAGGGTGCTGGATCTTATTCAAAAGATAAAAGGGTTTTCCGTACACTGTTTTTCTATTCATGCAAAATAAGCGGTTTAATGAATGCTGAATCCGTTCAGCTAACAGATAGCTGCTGCCTTCATCCTGATACAGCACAATGGGTCCCCGTTTTTCGGCACGTTTGGTCCAATTGACATGCAGGCTTACAACCAAAGCGGTGGGCAGTTGTTCTGTTAAGCTTTTACGTTGAGCAAGGTCTTTAAGATGCCGGGATTTGGACTGTAGCCAACGGTTGTCGTCACTCAGTGCGTAGTCCTTGTCCCGATTCAGAACGGCAGAATATCCCTGGGATCGTAAAATCAAGTACAGCTTTTGAGCAATGGCGAGATTGATGTCTTTTTCCAAAATTCCTTTGTGACTTGCTCCACCATCCACACCACCATGGCCTACATCAATCAGTACAACGGGCTTGGCAAAAGCGTGATAGGACGAATGTACGCTGGGCGGAACATCTGTATACTTGTTCGGTTCCTTACTTTTATCGTCAGGCTGGGCAGCTATATAGGTAAATGGGGCAAATACAGCACTGCAAAGAATGCATAGACTCAATCCCAGCCTTGTCATCCCTATCTTGTTTAACTTTTTATTCCGCACGTTCTATTCCTCCAGTGGACGAATTGATTATTTACTGATTGAAGATAGTATGTTCCATTTAAGGGAAACCATGCATAGTTATTCCCACAGGGGTTAGACCTTTTGGAAAATGAGCAAGCTAGTTTTATCTGCACCTAACGTGTAAATCCGATATTTCCAAGCAACGTAAGATGGAAAGGATAGGCGCAGATTCGGAGGAGGTCATGGATGATGGCGAAGAGTGACGAACTGGTGACGTATATTACGCAGCGGATTGTTCGCTATATGGAAACGCCGCGTGATGTTCGGCGCAGTCAAAAACAAGCCAGAGAGCCGTGGGGGAGCAAATGGTTTGGCATGTTGCCTCTCGCTCTGAAAATGTGGATGAAATCCACACGCAGAGGGCGAAGGGAGCGACATTAAGCTCGCCAAAGAGACCACAAGAGGCATAGGGTATGCCATTTTGAGGTCTCTTTTTATGTTGTAGAGATCATTCCGAATCATTATCATGTTTCTTTATAACTAGGAGTCCAAACGATAGAATTCGCCAGCTGACAATAACTTTTTTAATGGTACAAATCGGGAAAGTCCATGATGGTAGGTTAACGCATATAAATTGGATTGGGACGGATGATCTGGGGATATCCAGGACTGATACCCACTAATGGATAAGGGACCCCCAAAGGCAAAATTGATACCTGTGGCAGAAAATATAATACGCGGCGAAATACTCAGTGTATCCATAAATTGGCCTGTGTTACGGACGGAAAGCTTTTGCTTGGGTTGAAGCCACCCCAGGTCGTCATAGGGATCGAAAGGAGCAGACGAGACCGTAACCGCCTGCGCCTGTGTTTTCAAAAAGGGTACAGATGAAGAGAATGCGTTGTCCTGAAGCTTATGTTTCCAACTCCCATCTGCCACTTCTACAGGTAACGGATCGCCAGTCACAGCATCAATACATATTCGGCTGCCTGTAGAGGAACGCACCAGCCAGTAGGCTAGTAGCGGTTCCTCATACATAGGTGTGATTTGCAGCTTGTCGATAGATGAAAGATCAGTATCTGTGAGCGACACCAGGGATTGACGAAGTACATCCATACTATAAGGCCCACCCGGGCCATTCCCGTATTCGTTGAGTTGATATATGCCATTTGAGTCTGATCCGATAATCAGATAGCCGATATATTCTCCCGCACGGTTTACTTGAACAAGCCAACTATGGGTTCCAGGTCCGAGCGGATGATAGCTAAGCTCAGCATCTTTCCACGAGGCAAAAGGGGGCTGCGACGATAGGGATTGTACTGTGTTGTTTGCAGCCTGTTTTACGTCTGCGGGCACGCCTTGCTCCTCAGTAGGAAAACTTGCAGAAACGTCACCCGGGGAAGGGGTAACCGGACTCGTGGAGTTCAATGGAGGAACCCACGAGCTTTCGTTGTAGAGAGACACCGAGTTTAAATTGTTGCTTTGTGCGACTGAGGGAGCCGCATGAATGGAAGCGAACGGACAGACTGCAGACAGGCCGATCAGAACAGCTGCGATCATACCTATGCTATAGTGCCCGGAATGACTCTTCTTCAATGGTATCCACCTTTCTGTCGGCTTGATTGCCCGACGGAGGCATTCTTTTTTATCCAGCATACAGCCTGTCCCATAAAAAGACTGCTGCACCTTGTCGGCGTAAATGTCATATCCAGGTTCGCTTTTTGCTGTCGATACATAGGGGACATGTTTAACCAAACTTGTGGTTACAGCAGCGGAAACTGATGTAGGCTGAAGCAAGATGTTACAAGCTGACGATATCTCTGCAACTTTCCTGCGAAGGAGCGAGAGATATCGGTTACCGCAGATGAAATATCCCGCAGTTAATGGCGGATACGAGTACCTTTGGCTCATATTGCCATACCATTTCTTTACGTCGGGCTTGATGCTGCTCGGATATGGCTTCTTTTTTTTCCTCTTCCTCTTTCTGCTCCTTGATTAGATCTTCGTAGTAGTGGTCAATGACCTCCAATTCCTCGCGCAATCGTTCCTTCGCCTGCTCAGCCCAACCATAGTCTTGCTGACGGAGTTGTTCAGTGAGGTAGCTTTCAAGCGAGGTGGAAGCTTCCGGGACAGATAGCTTGGCAGGCTGTACATGCATATTGCCCGCCAGCAGCGGGCTGAGCTGCCGGGTTTCGAGCATGGCGCCAAAATCGGTTACAATGGTGCCGCTTTTGAGCGAAATACCTAGCCAATGAAGTTCCTCACGCTTCAAATCGCAAGCGAATTCAATTTTATAGCAGATGCTGAGCCAAGCTTCATAGACTACGGGAGAGCGGGCAGACAACTGACGGGCATCAGGCTGCTCAAACAAATAAACATATTTTCCTCCATCCCGTGCGGCTTCAAAAATTTGGTGCAGCCGACGGCTTCCATATCGAAGCTCCTCCTGCAAAATACGTCCAGGTCCCAATTGTGGTAACGTCGGTACATGACCGAAGTAACGCCCCATGACCTGATCTTGTGCTGCGTTGCCTGATGCTGGAGTTGGGGGTGTATGGTCCGCTAAACGTTCCTGTTCTGTGCGATAGGCTTCCCCATCAAAGATGAAGGTGAAGGACATCGTCTGCGCTGGAACGCCAGTACGCTCCACGTATCCCCAATAGTAGGGCCGGTTTGTTAAGGCTTTATCCGCTTCTGGAGAAAGCTTGACGGTTACATGGTGGGGTGACCTCTCAATGACACTGCATCCGGTAGCTTCCAGATAGGTGTGGACAAAACGCTGGACTTGCTGTGCATCCATGGTCAAACTAGCGACCTCCCTTCACACTGCGTCGAGCTTTACCCGGAGGAACCGTATTGCCTGCTAAGCCTAATAAGTTCTCGGTGTTTGGCTGGTCTGTGCGCAGTTGTTCCATTTCCTGTTTGATGGAATCCAGCGAGTGGCCCAGTTTTTGCATTTTTTTGCGAATTTCATCATCGCTATTGGATTCAAGCATGATTTTATACAAACTTTTTTCAATGGATTCTTTCTTCTCAAACTTCTCCAGAATAACGTCCAATCCGCCAATGACCATCTCAAACATATTTATTTTTTCATGCAGCAGATGTAGGATATGCTCCTCAATCGTTCCGGTTGTGGACAAGTTGAAAATATTAACATCATGCGTCTGTCCAAGTCGATGCACCCGTCCGATCCGCTGCTCCACGCGCATGGGGTTCCACGGTAAATCGAAGTTAATCATATGGTGACAAAATTGCAGGTTAATGCCTTCACCACCCGCTTCGGTGGCAATCATGACCTGAATGCGCCCACGGAACAGATCCATCATCCAATCCTTGCGTCCACGGTTCATACCGCCTCGGTAAGGAACAGCAGATAGGCCACGGTCACGGAAATAGTTCAGCAAATACTCCTGTGTGGCTCTGTATTCTGTAAAAATGATCACCTTTTCGTTCATCTGACGGATAAGCTCGAGCGCCTTTTCTGCTTTGGAATTGGCCTTGATCGCTTTAATGTGTGCAACCAAATCCCAGACACGATCGCGTAGGGGAGAGTCTGGAGCCATTTTTTTAGACAAATTGACCAGCGTCACGAACACAGCGTCCCGGCTGCTGCACACTTCCCGTTGAAGGGTAACGAGAGACAGCATGCTACTTAAATTTCCGCCATTCGCCTGGTATTGCTCTTTGACAAAAGAGGTTACCCCATCGTACAGCGCTTGCTCTTCCGGCGAAAGTTCCAAGTGAATATTGGAAACATTTCGTTTGGTGAATTGAACTGGGCCTTCTCCGCGACGATTGCGGATCATGACTTTAGACAGCTCATCCTTGAGCTGATCTTCATTTTTGGGCAGACGTTTATCTACAACAAAGTTGGCTGAAAAATCGCCATGTCTTCCCAATTGACCGGGCTTGAGCAGTGTAATCAGGTTAAACAGCTCAGACAGATCGTTTTGTACAGGTGTCGCTGTCAGGAGCAAACAATATTTTTTACGCAGCTTCATAATGAACTGGTAGTTGGATGTCTTTTTATTTTTCAGCTTATGGGCCTCGTCTATAATGAGCAGGTCATAATCGGTATCTAGCAGGATGTTACTATGGGGCTCTCGCTTGGCAGTATCCATAGAGGCCACGACAACCTCGGAAGACCAAGAATACGCTTTTTTCTGGGCGACAGCGGGAATACCGAATTTGCTGTTCAGCTCACGCACCCATTGTAGGACCAGGGATGCGGGTACAAGAATAAGCACTTTGGAAGCCAGCCCGCGAACCAGATATTCCTTTAGGATCATTCCAGCTTCGATCGTTTTGCCCAGGCCGACTTCATCGGCAAGAATGGCACGTCCGGACATTTGAAACAGTACCTTCCGAGCGGTATCCAGCTGATGGGGTAGTGGAGTGAGGTCTTGCAAATGCTGTAGACATTGAAGCTCATCGAAGTTCGGCACCAGTTTGACTTTTTCTGCCTCAATGGCCAGCTGATACAGATTCCAATCTCCCCAAGGGCCACCTTTGCGTAGGCGTTGGTCCAGCTCATCCTGCCAGCTTCGATCAAATTGCACCGGAACAGGCAGTGGCGCTTGATTGTGTATGTGCGGGGAACTTGTCGATTTGGCTTTCATGATGATTCCCTCCCTCCTGGTAGTAGCACAGTTGAAGCTCTTGGTTCTGTCACATACGTGGCATCTATTTTTGCACAGATCGTAGATGTAGTATGGACGGAAAATGATATCTTCATAACAGGAGGGATGAAATCCTTTAGCTGCCTTCCATTAACTTTTGGAGTTTGCTTTCCGTTGAGGTTTGCGCATTGGGGGTGTAGATACTGCAACGGAGATCAACACTGCCTTGTACCTGAAGAGAAGTTAGGTCAAATAGCATTTTGCCAGCCTTCGCATGACGAAATTCAATGAGCACCTCCGGTGCAGAGCTTACTTCGCTCTGATTCCAAAGCTCGTTAAACTCCGGGTAGGCCTGGCTCATATTTTGTATAAATTGTGCATACCAGGGATCTGTCACGTATTGCCCGTAATAAGCGCGGAAAATAGCAAGGAACCCCTTTACAAAGTGTTCCCAATTCACAGCTAGACTTTTAAACTCCTTTTTGGTGAATAGCAGTTCAATCATATTGCGTTGCTCATGTGGTAGCTCGGCAAAATCCATAAAAACATGAGCAGCAGCGGCGTTCCAGCCGACAATATGACAGCGCCGATCTGAAATAATAGCAGGGCAGTAGTGCAGCTCTTGTACGATCTTTTGCAGAGAGGGGGAAATGACGGCTTGCTCTGCAGGAGCAGGAAGGCTGTGAGACCCAGCCTCGATCGCCAAATCATACAAATATTTGCGCTCGTCTGTGTTCAACTGCAATGCGGCAGCAATAGCATCCAACACAGAGGCGGACACCTTAATATCTCGTCCTTGCTCCAGCCAGGTATACCAGGTCGTACTGACACCAGCCAGCTGAGCGACTTCTTCTCTGCGCAAGCCTGGTGTTCTCCGACGTGATCCTTGGGGAAGACCGACCATATGTGGGTGTAGGCGGGCTCTTTTTGTTTTTAGAAAAACAGATAGTGCTTCCAGACGTGCTTCCGTTTTCATAGGTATTTTCTCTCCATTCAATGGGTATATCCGAAGTGAGCCAATAAGGCGTATACTATAGTAGTGTTCATTATACCAGGATAAACAAACACTTGTAATAGGATAAGACGAGGGTAAAATGAGGATTATAAGTAAGTCACCGAGCAGGAGGAATGAATAGCTTATGCAAAGAGTAGTGATAACAGGTATGGGTGTCGTTTCCCCACTGGGTAATGAAGTGGACACGTTGTGGAAGAATTTGCTGGAAGGCAATTCAGGTATACGTAAAATTGATACATTCGATGTGTCCGATTTGAAAGCACAAATTGCTGGACTGGTACAGGATTTTGATGCAGAAAAGCAATGGGGACGTAAAGATGCTAGACGAATGGATCGGTTTACTCAGTTTGCACTATATGCGGCAGAGCAAGCGCTCAAGGATTCCGGTCTGGAACTGGATCACACCGATTTGGAGCGTGTCGGTGTTTATGTGGGATCGGGAGTCGGCGGTTTGGATACGTTGGTGGACAATGTAGATGTACTGCTACAGCGTGGACCGGGCAGAGTTAGCCCGACGCTGGTACCCATGATGATCTCAAATATGGCTGCTGCTCAAATTAGTATCGCGTTTGGAGCGATGGGACCTACGCTTTCCCCCGTGACGGCTTGCTCTATTGGGAATACAGCAATTGGAGAGGCGTTTCGGACGATTCGTACAGGAGATGCGGATGTCATATTTGCCGGTGGAGCTGAAGCAGCGGTGTCCCGATTGGCCTTGGCAAGTTTCGCTAATGCAACAGCCTTGTCCACACGTAACGAGGAGCCTTCGATAGCAAGCCGGCCGTTTGATCAAGATCGTGACGGTTTTGTCATGAGCGAAGGAGCAGGCATCCTAGTACTGGAGTCGCTGGAGCACGCTACCCGGAGGGGAGCGGAAATCTATGGTGAGGTCATCGGTTATGGAGCGAGTTCGGATGCTTATCACATGGTTGCACCGCATCCCGAAGGAACCGGAGCTTACTTGGCGATGAAAGCGGCCCTTCGTTCGGCTCACATCTCCCCGGAAGAAGTGGACGTGATCAGTGCCCACGCAACGAGTACAGCTGTAGGGGATACCGCTGAAACTTTGGCAATCCACAAACTGTTTGGCGACTATGCCTATCAGATTCCGGTTACTGCGAATAAGTCCATGCTGGGTCATATGCTGGGAGCTGCGGGCGGGGTCGAAGCGATTGCGCTTGTGCAAAGCCTACGGGAGGGCATCATTCCACCAACGATGCACCTGGACAATCCGGACCCGGCTTGCGATCTGGATTATGTGCCTCACGAAGCGCGCAAGGCTCTACTAAATATTGGGCTATCTAATTCTTTCGGCTTCGGTGGTCATAATGCGGTCATTGTGCTGAAGCGCTACGAATCATAATTTGTAAGGAGTTATTGAAACCTCAGGCATTCTATTCGGCTGGATAGAGTACCTGAGGTTATTTTAATTGAAGAATAACAGATTCATTTTAGATCCGGATTTTGCAAAATTCGATACTAGTGGCTCTGAAGTGCAAGATATAGACGAACTAAACCATTTCGATCTATATCTTGTTTATTGAAAGTCGCTCAATGGATTTTTGCTAAATCCCAAGATAAGAGATAGAGTAAGATGAAGGAATACGATGAGGAGTTCATGGCTTATTTTTATTAATGGTGAAAGGTTTTGAAAAAATGAAAATTGACCGATTGCTTTCTATCGTCATTTTGCTACTAAAGAAAAATAGAATACAAGCGAAGGAACTGGCTGATTTATATGAGGTTTCGATCCGGACGATCTATAGAGATATTGAAGCGATTAGTATGGCAGGTATTCCGGTGGTGACTTATCAGGGAGCCAATGGGGGGATCGGCTTGATGGAAGGATACCGCCTGGATCGCAGTATGTTGACGGATCATGATGTCAAGGACATTGTAATGGGGCTGCAGAGTTTGTCCTCGTCGTTGGGCGGCCCGAATGTGTCGCGGTTACTTCATAAATTTGAAAGTATTATACCAGAGTCTGGGAAAGAGCAATTTAGTGTCCATACCACACAGTTTATCGTCGATCATTCGGGATGGGGAAATCGGGCTGCGCAGGAAGGCAAATTGATAAAGGTAAAAGAAGCAATGAGCCAAGCGCGCACTGTCGCCTTTACCTATCGAAATGCGGGGGGAGCCATTACAGAACGGAATGTTGAACCGCATACGCTCGTTCTGAAAGGACAACAATGGTTTGTATATGCATATTGTCCCGATAGGGAGCAGTTTCGTCTATTCAAGCTTTCCCGCATGAGTGACCTTGTGGTTACAGAGACCGTTTTTGCTCGCAGGGATCTTTCTTATGAAGTGTTGCCGTGGAATGAGGGGCGGATGGAGGTATCCAGGGCCGTACAACCATTTACGCTACAATTTAACCGTAACTCAAGGCATCTGGCGGAGGACTGGTTTGGCGTAGAAGCATTGACCGAGCAGGAGGAAGGGATCTATACGGTCTCGGTCCCGTTTCCTGAGGATGCATGGGCGTACGGATTTATTTTAAGCCTGGGACCGGATGTGGTTGTCAAAGAACCAGCCCATTTGCGGGATAAGATTCATAAGATGGCGCTGCGTATTGCGTCTAATTACGAAGAAGTTCGGGAATCATAAAGGAATTCTTAGATTAAAGTAAAACAAACCTGACCCATAGTTGTCAGGTTTGTTTCGTTATACTGGTGGCATACCTGATATCAGATAGCGAAAGGGGATTTACGAGGATGGATAAAGCTTGTCAAAGTTGTGGGATGCCGCTGGAGCATGAGGACCAATATGGAACGGATGCACAACATCATAAAACGGATGAGTATTGCAAGTATTGTTACAAGGAAGGCGAATTTGTACAGCCTGAATTGACTATGGAGGGGATGATTCAGCAGTGTGTGCCTATCCTGGTAGAAGAGGGGATGCAGGCAGAAGAAGCGACTTCGATGCTGCGTAATTACCTACCGCATTTGAAAAGGTGGAGGTCTTTAGAGGATACAGAGCTTCAACTTGATGGACCCATTCGGGAGGAATACCGAGGTGAAATCCATTTAATTGGACTAAAAGCACGTACAAATAATCAGAAGGAACAAACATCTCACGGGATCATTCCAAATATGTGGGAACGTTTTTGGAGCGAGGGTGTGCCAGGTCGGATCAGGGGGCATGAAGGATCTGCTTCCGTCTATGGTTGCTATACTGACTATGAAAATGGAGCTTTGGGCGAGTATACATTCTTTATCGGGAAGGAAGCGGCTGTTGATTTCCAAACTCCTGACGATCTTGAAGAACTTGTTATTCCGGCTGCACGCTACGCCATTTTTCAGACAACTCAGGAACCCTCTTCTATCTTCCGAGTATGGCAGACGATCTGGGAGTGGGCTGCCACGGGACAAGGGGAGCGGACATACACAGGTGATTTTGAAGTGTATGGCAGTCCTGATGAACCTGTTTTGATTTATATCGCAATCAAGTGATGATTTTGTCGTGACAGAAGAGAACCACCCGGTCATTGTCGTGGACCCGGCGGTTTTTTCTGATTCAATCCATAGCATTCTCCCCATCAAGTTGAACGTCGGGTCACAGCCCAAAAGATGAGAGCCAGAGCACTGACACCAGCTCCTAATAGACACACCCCGTTCCATCCGGCATAGATGTACATATGAGTGGAAGCAATAGCCCCGGTGGCGCTACCGATGGAATAAAATATCATGTAGCCTGCGGTAAGTCGGCTCCGTGCCTCAGGGCGAACATTGAAAATCAAGCTTTGGTTGGTGACATGTACAGCCTGTACGGCCAAATCCAAAAGTATTACGCCAAGAACTAAAGCGAACAAAGAATGCTCGGTGTAGCGGATAGGTAACCAGGACAGCAGCAATACAACGAGTGCGATACCTGTCGTCCGTTGTCCCAAGCCTTGATCAGCAAGACGCCCTGCTCGTGCTGCTGCTAATGCTCCGGCGACTCCAGCCAGGCCAAAGGCTCCGATGGCTGTATGTGAAAGAGATAGAGGCGGGGCACTGAGAGGTAACACAAGCGAAGTCCACAATATGCTGAATGCCATAAAAATGAGCAACGCAAGGACAGCGCGAATGCGTAGAATTCGTTCTTGCACGAACAACAAGATAACCGATCGGAGCAGCTGCGGATAGGAAAGTGCCGCACTCGTGGGTTCGTTCTTTGGCAACACCCGCAACAGAGCTACAGCCATAAACAGCGTAAGTATAGCAGAAACAAGGTAAACTGAACGCCAGCCTGCCAGATCAGTTAATACACCGGCCACGGTTCGTGCAAGCAGAATGCCGATAACGACTCCACTGGTCACCAGACCTACGACCTTACCCCGTTCAGTCGGATTAGCCAAGGTAGAGGCGAAAGCCACGAGTGTTTGAGTAACTACAGCCAGCAGTCCAACCATTGCCATTCCCATAAGCAGTATTGTACGAGTAGGAGCAAAGCTAACCACGCTTAATGCCAGCACGGACAGTAGCATTTGCCCAGCAATCAGCCGCCGTCGATTCAAAAGATCGCCAAGCGGGACGAGCAGCAATAAACCCAATGCATAACAAATTTGCGTGATGGTAATGACCATGCCTACCGATGAGTGCGTAATGCCAAATTCATTTGCCAGCGCATCCAGCAGTGGCTGTGCATAGTAAATGTTAGCGACAGCGAGCCCGCAGGCTATGGCAAATAGGAGTGCCACAGATCGGGACAGGGAGGGAATGGGGGCTGTTTCGGTAGCATTTGCTACCGTTTGATGAGGGAAGAGTACCGCTCTTTCTTCTGACGTCTTCATTTTCACATACCACATCGCTTTCTGTAAGTTACATACCGTTAAGTATAATATACCGATTGGTATGTAATTAATTTAGGTCAATATAACTCGTGCATATATGTTATGTCAAGAGTTTATCCTGTACATATTTGACAGTTCCTTTTCGTAATCATACAATCTTAATATACTGAACGATACGAAAAGAAGGAGCTGCTTATGGTTCGACCACGGGAATTTGATGAAGATCAAGCGTTGGATGCAGCGATGCAAATTTTTTGGGAAAAAGGATTCGAGGCTACCTCTTTAAGCGATTTAACCTTAAAAATGGGAATTCAGCGTCCTAGCATTTACGCTGCTTTTGGAGACAAGAAGCAATTATTCGAAGCCGCGCTGCGCAAATATACGCAATCTCATGCAGCTTGTGTAAGGGCTAAACTGCAAAATAGTTCATCTGTAAAAGAAGCATTTTACAATTTTTTTGGAGGAGTGGTGGCAGAAGAGTACGAGGAGGGACCCAATAAGGGATGCTTTTGCATCAACACGATGGTAGAATTAGCCCCTCATGATGAAAAATTCGAAATTTTAACTAGAGAACATCAAATGTATCTTTCTGCTGTCTTTCAGGAGACCCTCGAACGTGGTATTCAATCTGGGGAGCTTGAGGCGACTATGGATGCACGGGCTTTAGCGCATATGTTGGTCTCTTTGTTAATCGGGATTACCGTGATGATGAAATCACGCCCAGAGCGTTCTTTTGTGGATCATGCGGTTGCGACCGCACTTATGTTGCTGGATGGGAAATAGAGATGAAGGGAGGGGAGCGTGGATGCCACAGATAAAGGCCGTTCAAACCCCGATTGGAGTATTGTATGGACGAGATGCGATCTATTTGGACCATGTGCATATGAATTATTCGAAGAAGGAGCTGATTTTAAAGGGAGAGATTAATGGGGGGCTGGCAACGGAAGCAGCAGATGATTTTGTGCCTTATGAACTGATATTTACAGAAGTCTACTACTTCAACATGATTGAATTGGACGTCGCTTTGCACATGTCTGAACGGGAATATACGCAGGGCAGCAGCTTTGATGAGCTTATAGATACGCCGTTATTAGCTACAGTAGCAAGCGCACGGGGGAAAAATCTAAAGCACTATATGTTGAAAACCTATGACGATATAGTAGAAATTGCCTGTAGAGACTATAAGATGACTATATAAACGAGTTGATTTTTAGAAGAGGGAGAGGATCAATGGATACCCAAATTGAACTATTGAACGTGACAATACGTGTGTTGCAAGGGGATATTACCCGTTGTAAGGCGGATATTATTGTCAATGCAGCCAATACAAGCTTGCTGGGTGGCGGTGGCGTAGACGGCGCGATTCATAGGGCTGGCGGTCCGGCTATCTTAGAAGATTGTGTAAGTATCAGAAACAAGCAGGGTGGATGTCCCGTAGGAGAGGCAGTTTATACCACAGCTGGCAAGCTGGATGCCCAATATGTTATTCATACCGTCGGCCCTGTGTGGAATGGTGGCGACCATCGGGAAGAGGAGCTATTGGCGAAATGCTACCATAATGCACTCCAATTAGCTTTAGAACTGAATGCACGAAGCATTGCTTTTCCGAATATCAGCACAGGCATCTACTGTTTCCCCAAAGAAAAGGCGGCGGATATTGCTATACAGGAAGTGACACGTTTTGTACGTGAACATGCCGGTTTGAATGAGATTATTTTTGTTTGTTTTGATGCGGAAAATGCTCAGTTATACAGCCGTAAGTTACAAGATGGTGTTAAGGATATTCAAAAAGATACAGTTGAAGAGAGAATACATGAATAGAAATTAGGGGGGGATCATGAATGCATGAGGAGCAAAACCAGGAACATTGGCCGGTGTGGGCTACGGAGCCTGTAAAAATAGTGAATCCTGATCCTGCCTGGTCAGAGCAGGGCCTAAAGATCATTCACCAGTTGCGGGAGTTATTACTGCCGTTTAAGGTGACGGAAATCGAACATATAGGAAGCACGGCAATTCCCAATCTTTCCGCTAAGCCCATTATTGACATAATGGCAAAATTAGAATCTTGGGATCAACTGGAACAGATCGTGTCTACTTTACAACCAGCAGGCTGGAACTATGTTCCGCCTGAATTGGACGGTCGGGAATGGAGAAGATTTTTGGTTAAAGTGGAACAGGATCAAAGAAAGGGACATCTGCATCTCATACTGAAATCTGATGAGCATTGGGATCGGCAGCTATTGTTTCGGAACCGACTTCGTGAACAGCCTGAGCTGATTCAGCAATATGATGTATTAAAAAGGCGGCTGGCGATGGAAAATCAGCATGATCGTGAAGCGTACACGGATGCCAAGACTGATTTTGTGCAAAACGTTCTGAATATCGGACATCCTAAAGACTAGGACGACCGGACATTCCGGGTACTTTCCGACCAAGCGCTGAAGTCTCCGACATTTGTTATTGCCGTGTAGGGGAATGGCCGGAAGGCTTGCCAGCACACCAGAAAAAGCTTATTCAGAAGCTGTTACAGTAGGGTTCATCCAGTACTCATGTTCATTTCAAGATAGGAAAAATCGCATTTACAGGCGCTTCAAAAATGCGCTAATGCGCTCTAAAGCCATTTCCAACTGATCTCGCGATGATGCATACGAGCAGCGGATAAAGCCCTCGCCGCCTGAGCCAAATGCGGAACCGGGTACAGTAATGACTCCTTCTTCTTCCAGCAACCGCTTGGCAAACTGCTCTGAGTTTAACCCTGTGTGCATAATGGAGGGAAAAGCATAGAAGGCACCGTTTGGTTCGTGACATGGCAGTCCTGTCTGACATAGGCCTTCAACGAACCATTTTCTACGCAGATTGTAGGACTCCATCATACGATCTTTTTCCTCCAGCCCGTTACGCAGGGATTCAATAGCGGCAATTTGCCCGATAATAGGAGCGCACATGGCGGTATATTGATGAATCTTCAGCATAGCTGAAATCAACTCTCTGGGGCCACACACATAGCCGACCCTCCAGCCTGTCATCGCAAATGCTTTGGAAAAGCCGCTGATGAGCAGGGTGCGCTCTTTCATTCCTGGCAGAGCAGCGAAGCTTACATGCTTCTGTCCATAGGTCAGTTCAGCATAAATTTCGTCTGATATGACGACAAGATTATGCTCCTCAACCAGGCGGGCAATCGGTAGCCAATCCTCATAGGTCATCACCCCACCCGTTGGATTATTCGGGTAACAGAGAATAAGCACTTTGGATCGTGGAGTCAGCTTGGCTTGAAGTGCCTCAGCTGTCAGCTTGAACTGCTGATTCGCAGAGGTTTCAACCGTTACGGTATGTCCTCCGTTCAGAAACGTGATGGGCGAATACGAAATATAACATGGAGCCGGAATGAGTATTTCATCGTGTGTTGAGATGAGGGCGCGTAGTGCCAAATCTAGGGCTTCACTGCTGCCAATGGTAACCATGATTTCATCTGTCGGGTTGTAGGATGTGTTGAAGTTGCTCTCCAGATACCCGGCAATCTCCTCACGAAGCTCAGGAAGACCGGCATTTGGTGTGTATGATGTTTTGCCATTTTCCAGTGCTGTGATACAGGCCTTTCTGACATGTTGAGGGGTTACAAAGTCGGGTTCACCGACACCAAGCGATACAATATCTTTTCTGCCTGTACTATATTCGAAAAACTTACGGATGCCTGAAGGCGGCATTTCCCGTACAGCTGGAGTCAAAAAATCGGTTATAGATACTACTGTCGATACATTTGTCATGATGATTTCCTCCTTTTTGAAAAACAAAAAAACCCGCCCCTGTAAAAGGGACGAGTTTATACCCGTGTTACCACCCTAGTTTCATTCCATAGGAAATGACACTCTGTTCACGTATCCATCAATACGTGTTCCGGTTAACGCTGGAAAGGCGGCAGAGCTTACTTCAGGTTCAGCCCGCTTCTCAGAGATGGCGTTCGGCTACCCTCGGAATGTTGGCTTTCACCTGCCCCAACTCTCTGCAAATCCGCTGTATAGCTTACTCGTTCTCGTCATTGAAATTTGTTACCGTATCAAGTTAGGTGTAATTATAAGCACAACATTTCAGGATGGCAAGTCTTTTTTTCATAAACTCTAAAGACATATCATCATTATTGACGACTGGAAAATAACGTATATAGTGGTATCAAGGGGATTGTGCCCCAGATTTCAATGTGTTATATAACTATATTGCCAGAGAGGAATGGTATCCATATGAACGTATTTGAACGCTTTAGCGGTGAAGTTTTGCCGGCGGATTGGAGCTGGATCAATGAGCCGACAGAATGGAGATTTGATGATACCAAGTCTTTGCAAATTTTTGCACCTTCACAGGCAGATTTCTTTAGGGATCCGTCCGGCGCAGCGACTAAATCGTCCGCACCTTTTTTGCATACAACGCTTCAAGGTGATTTTACAATATGGACGAGGGTTCGTGTTGATATGAAGCAGCCTTATGATTCAGGATGTTTGATGATAATGGCGGATGATACCCGCTGGGCTAAGCTGTGTTTTGAATATTTCGAAAGCATTCCATCTATTCTTAGTGTGGTCACACGGGATACATCTGATGATTGTATCTCTGGGGCGATGGACGTGTCCAATCCGTATTTACGAGTGGCACGAGCTGGAAATTGCTTTGCATTTCATTATTCATCAGATGGTCAGCATTGGAAGCTGGCGAGATATTTTGGGATGAATGTTCCTAACCAGCTAAAAGTCGGAGTTGTTGCTCAATCTCCCGTGGGGGAGGGCTGTGCTGTTACCTTTGATGCCTTGACGATAACAAACCATGTATCTGAGGACATACGAAACGTGGAGTAAACAGACAAAGACCCTCTTTCTTAATATGAAAGCGTTATAAAATTAGGATTAGAAAAGACGTATATACGCAACTCAGGCAGGAGGTAGATGGAAACTTGCTGTTAAGAAGGAAGGGTTACAAGCTGCCCAGTTTGTTGGGAGTGCTGCTTGTAGCTACGTTGGGCTGTTTCGGGCTCATTATGTATTTACAGTCCACAAGCGGAACGAGGATGTATCAATTTCTGTACTGGGATATATTCCTGGCCTGGGTTCCGGTCTTTATCACTCTCGGCATGATGGCTTTATCCAGACTGCGAAGTACAAAAGTGAGGAGTATTCTTTTATTTTTCTCTTTAATTGTATGGTTGTTTTTTCTGCCGAATGCTCTCTATTTGGTGACTGAGTTACTTCATGCGTTTCGTTTTTAGATGTGAATCCTGATACACGTTTTTGGTTGAACACCCAATTTTGGTTAATCTTATTTACGTCTTTTTCAGCAGCAGGGCTTGGCCTTTTTCTTACATCCCTTTGTGTGTTGGTGATCCATCATATGCTGAGGAGGATTTGTTCAAAGGGGCTCGCATGGGCTGTAGTTTTGGTGTTGTTGTGGCTGGACAGCATAGGCGTATATATAGGCAGATTTGCTCGCTGGAATAGCTGGGATGTGTTGTTGCAGCCACTGGTGCTCCTTACGGATATTTGGAGATGGGGAGTATATGCTGGACCTAGGCTTCATTTGCTGTCCTTTTGCTGGCTGGTGTTTGGGATAGCAGTCATTTTTTATTTATTGATCTATATCTCTTTAAGTGAGGATCAGGAAGTTTAGGCCGAGGACATGTATTCCATGAATACAGGCTTCGGCCTATTTTTACATGTGGCGAGTCAGGAGTTGGCGTTGTCCTCCCCATGCACATCGTAAAGCACGCGCACAAGCAGATCCTGACTGAAATTCCCGAATCTTTTGCCAAAAATAGTGAGTCCTCCTTTGTTTTCTGATTCATCGGTTACAGATAAACGGAGTGTAATGTCGCTTTTATAATTAAGGTTAATATCATCTATTGTGACCTCGGAAATGCGGCACCCATCAATGAAGCTGCCTTGTTGATTGATGCGAATTAATTTGAGCATACCATATTGATTCAGATGCGGTGGCCACCAATCTGGATTGAGAACCCCCGGCACTTCTCCAAAATCTCCGGCGCTGGTCCAGTGCCCAATAGGGATACCGTTAATGTGAAAACAAATATCGGAGGGATATTCCTCACAATAGCAGGGTGCTTCTGAGCCCAGTTCTGCGGAGAATTGAATTTCTTTAAAGGATTGATTCGCTTTCAGATAGTTGGGGATACGGTATTCCAAAAAGCCCTCAGCCATCCAGATCATTTCCGACTCCAGCCGCCCGGGATCTGCAAAATAGCGTGGATCATCAAAATCGCCGATAATGCTGTCTCGGGTCACCAATCCACAAGTGGGGGACGCTTGATAGTTACTATAATGACCTACGCGAATCTCAACCTCATACACATTTTTTTGTTCTCTACTGCGCAAATCTACCATCAGTTTATCCTTGTTCAAATAGCACATTTTTCGGGTGCCGTGCTTGCCGCTCACGGTATTGATCTCCACAAGGCCGCATTCTTCCAATTTTCGAATATGCATTGTAATGGTACCGTTGCTCAAATTAAGTTTGTTAGCAATGTCATTCATACTTTGTCCCTGGTAGGCAAGTAACTCGAGAATTTGAATGCGGATTTCTGAACCCAGTGCTTTAAAAATATCTAATCCTGACATTAAGTCCTTAATATAAATCATAGCTATAGACCATCCTTATCTATAAAAATTGTGATGTAAGCGCTTATATATTTACTTTGATTTATGTTAAAATAAAATCAAAAAGAAGTAAACTGCTTTTTTGTAAATTTTTTTTACTAAATAAAGAGGGGAGAAAATTAAACTCCAAATTAAGAATTACTTCAAAAATAATTCGTATTTAAGCTTTATTACTGATTATTTCGATAAAAGTTAACTTAAATACGATTTAATTTTGCTTTCCATGTTACTCTAATCTATGTTTTATAATTATTTAAAAAGATTGAAAAATACATTGACGAACCGAGGAAAGGCATGCTATATTTTGTTTGTAAACGAATTCATTATTGATAAAGTAAAATGTTAATTATATGGTACATGAGAGGGATGATAATCACAGCGGCAATCAACAACGGGTTGTGTACCGCACAGTTAAAGATTAGGCCGAGTGGTATAAAGTTATTTTAACACTAAATGTATGCGGTTTCATTTAAACTTAGGAGGGGTCGCGTTGATAAAGAAAAAAGGTTTTGCAATAACAATGGTTGTTCTGTTGTTAATGGTGGCTGCACTGGCTGGTTGTAGTGGGGGAAGTTCCAGTAGTGATGGAAGTAAGGAACTGACATTCATGTTCCGTGGTGGCACAGATGAACAAAAGGCTTATAAGGAAGTAATCAAGAAATTTGAAGAGGAACATCCTGGCGTAAAAGTTAAAATGGTCGTGACGGCAGCGGATCAATATGCTACAAAGCTAAGAGCTGCGATCACAGGAAATAATCTTCCAGATATCTTTTACTTTGCCCCTGGAGATGTGAAAGCTTATGTAAACAGTGGGGTATTGAAGAATCTCACTCCTTACATTGAGAAGAACAAGGATATTAAACTGGATAACATCTGGAAATACGGTATAGATTTGTATCGCTATGACGGTAAAATGGCCGGTCAAGGAGATATTTACGGTATGCCGAAGGACTTAGGTCCATTCGCACTTGGCTACAACAAAACGATGTTCGAAAAAGCGGGCGTTCCATTGCCTGACAAAGACAAACCGTATACATGGGATGAATTTATCAAGGTTAGCCAAGAGTTGACCAAAGATACCAATGGTGACGGCAAGCCAGATCAATACGGTACAGGTTTTAACGTTCAGTGGGCATTGCAAGCCTTTGTATGGAGTAATGGGGCTGATTGGCTGGATGAGAGCAAAACGAAAGTAACGATTGATGATCCGAAATTTGCGGAAGCTCTTCAGTACTTTGCTGACATGCAAAACAAATATAAAATCACACCTGGTATTGAACAATCACAAACATTGGACACATACCAACGTTGGATGAAGGGCGAAATGGCATTCTTCCCGGTTGGTCCTTGGGATATGAGTACATTTGAAAAACTGCCATTCGAATATGATTTACTGCCGTTCCCAGCCGGATCGACTGGCAAATCAGCAACATGGATCGGTTCTCTGGGTATCGGCGTTTCCTCTAAAACAAAATACCCGGATGAAGCTGTTGAACTGGTTAACTATCTGACGACTTCTAAAGAAGGAATGAAGCAGCTCGTAGATGCCAAGGTACAAATTCCGAATCTGCTGGACATGGCTGATGAATGGTCCAAAGATACGAAAACCAAGCCTAACAATAAACAAGAATTTATTGATATCGTAAATGACTATGGACGCTCATTACCAGGCAACTATACGTATAATGCAGAATGGTACGATATTTTCTTCACAGATATTCAACCTGTGCTGGATGGTAAAATTACGGCGGCAGATTATGTGAAACAAGAACAACCGAAGATGCAGAAACTGCTGGATAAAGCGGTGGAGCAAGAGAAAAAATCACAGAAATAATGCGTAAATAGAGGAAAAAAGGATGATGTTAGTGGCTGAATATCATGCTGCTAACATCATCTTCATTCCAAATTAGAAACAGAGGTGAGCCCTGTGATAACCAAATCTAATCTCTACCGCAAAGAGAAGGTATATGGATACTTATTTATTCTTCCACCTATTCTCGGTCTGCTAATCTTTACGTTATTCCCGTTTGTCTATTCATTATACGGCTCTTTTACAGACTGGGACGGATTGGGACAAATGAACTTTATTGGTCTCGACAATTTTAAAGATTTATTTAGCGATGAGCTCTTTTATAAATCGATGTACAATACTCTTTTCTTAATGCTAGGTATTCCAATCGGTCTTGTACTAGCTTTACTGCTGGCACTAGGTTTGAATCGCAAGATTCCAGGTACGACAACATTTCGTGTGATTTACTATATCCCGGTTATTTCTTCGTTGGCTGCCGTTTCTATTATGTGGAACTGGGCATACAACGGGGACTATGGTTTGGTGAACCAATTCCTCGAAATATTCGGTATTAAGGGTCCTAATTGGCTGATGGATAAGGATACGGTCAAACCGGCCTTGATTCTCATGACCGTCTGGAAGGGTCTCGGATATACGATGCTGCTATATTTGGCAGCCCTGCAAAGCGTATCTCGCTCTTATTATGAAGCAGCAGAGCTAGATGGAGCTAGCGGATTCCAAATGTTCCGCAATATTACATGGCCAATGGTGAAACCAGTAACTTTTTTCCTGGTCGTAACTAATATCATTGGTGGTTCGCAAATCTTTACTGAAATGAACATTATGACACCTACAGGGGGTCCGGAATACTCATCCGCCTCAATCGTCTTTTATATTTGGGATAAGGCATTTAAAAACCTGCAAATGGGATATGCCTCCGCGATGGCTATGATTCTCGGCATCTTCATTTTTATCGTAACTTTGATTCAATTCAAAATGAATGAAAAATCGTCCTTTGATGGGGATTGATTTTCGCGGAAAGGAGTGAGTCTGATTATGTCCCATAGTCAAAAAACGAAAGTTACCAATATCATTATCTTTATTGCACTAGCGATTGGAGCGATTGTGATGATCGCGCCGCTGCTTTGGATGCTGTCCACTTCAGTGAAAGAAAAGCAGGATGTCTTTGCTCTTCCACCAGTATGGATACCAGAGGTGTTCCAGTTTGGCAAGTATAAGGAAATTTGGGAAGCAGGGCCTTTGTTAAGCGGAATCAAGAACAGCGTGATTGTAGCTGTAAGTGTTACCGTTGTAGGTACCTTTACATCCAGTGTGGCGGCTTTTGCATTTGCTAAGCTGAGATTTCCCCATAAAAACAAACTGTTTTTGGCACTCATCGCATCTATGATGATTCCATACCCAACGGTTATGATTCCACAGTTTATGATGTTTTCCAAACTTGGCTGGGTTGATACACTTTTGCCTCTGATCGTTCCGGGTTTGTTCGGAAATGTAGTTATGATCTTTTTCCTGCGGCAGTACTTGCTTAGTGTACCGGATGCCATTATCGAAGCTGCGAAAATTGACGGAAGTTCTTATTTCCGACTCTATTCGTCGATTACGTTCCCGCTCATTAAGCCAGCAGTTGCGGCACAGCTTATTTTATGGTTCATGGGGATTTGGAACGATTATTTGGCACCGATTATTTACTTGAACTCACCAGAAACGCAGACATTGCAACTGGTTATCGCGAATTTTAATGCGACTTACGCCATTCAGACGGACTATCCGCTTATAATGGCAGCATCAATAATAGCCTTGTTACCTGTACTGATTATATTCTTGATCTTCCAGAAACAAATTATTGAATCGGTTGCTATTTCGGGTGTCAAAGGTTAATTGACACTTGGAGGGTACGCATGAATGATGTAAGGCAGTTACAATATGTAATGGGTAAAGGAAGGAGGAGAATAACAGTTATGGTTATGCTGCTCATGCTGGGTCTATCTGGCTGTGGGGATAACACTCCGGACCCTGTGTATCCGCAGGCTCCGCCTCCCGATCACTTGTATGATCAAAGTACGATTAACGATGAACAGCGCTGGACCATTAACAATGCACATGACCCGGCGATTATCAAAACAGATCAAGGCTATTATGTCTACTCAACGGATGTAAAGACAGGTGGAGAATTGAGACCCGGTGTCATGGTACGCAAATCGACTGATCTGATTCATTGGAATTGGGTGCAGTATGCACTCCCCGGCATTCCAAAGGAAGCAGAATCGTGGTCATCGGCAACCAATCTGTGGGCACCGGACGTCATCAAGATGGGTGATACCTATCGGATGTATTACTCTGCTTCTACCTTTGGCAGCACACGGTCTGCGATCGGATTGCAGACATCCAGCTCCCCGGAAGGCCCTTGGAAGGATGAGGGGCTGGTCGTTAAAACGAAAGAGCATGACAAGCTGAATGCGATTGATGCCAATCCGGTGCTGGATGCAGAGGGTAATCCATGGATGGTATACGGCTCTTTTTTCGGCGGTATTTATATTACACCGCTTGATCCCCAGACTGGAAAGCTCAAAGAATCTGGCTATGGTAAAAATATCGCTGCCAGAGATCGGGCAACTGAGGACGGTGCTGTAGAAGGACCATACATTGTGTACAATCCAATGTTCCGTAAATACTACTTGTTCGTCTCGTATGATTCTTTGTTTGAGGACTACAATGTTCGCGTTGCCCGTTCAGATTCTATCACAGGCCCTTATGTGGACATGAATGGACATGATATGGCAGATACCAACTATTTGCCTCAATACGAGATTGGAAACAAGGTATTGGGCGGTTATCGGTTCAGCGAAGGAGAAGGCTGGGTTGCGCCAGGTCACAATTCTGTCCTGAAGGACGGTGCGGATTATTATATTGTACATCATGCGCGAGGAGAAACGGACAAGAGCTGGCCGTACCTGCATGTACGCAGAATATTGTGGACGACAGAGGGCTGGCCGGTCGTCTCTCCAGAGCGCTATGCCGGCGAAAAGGAGCAGGATATACCCAAAAGGCTATTATCCGGCAACTGGGAGCGCATCGTGATAAAGCAGGAAGTAGACGGCCAGGTGGAAGCTGAACAGCTCCGTCTAGAAGATGGAGGGCGGGCAACTAGCGGTTCTCTTGAAGGTCACTGGAGCTTTGATGGCAGGCGTACTCTAACAATGGATTGGAGCAATACATCCGAAGGAACTAAGGAAGAATTGTTATTGCTTCCTTCATGGGACTGGGAGCTTGGTCGCCATACTTTAATTTTCACGGGTATGAATGAAAAGGGAATTTCCATTTGGGGAAAGCGTATCAGCGATTAATTGTATGAACTACATACTACACATAGAGGAGAGAATAACCATGAATCAAACTGTACCCTTTAATAATCCGGTCATTGAGCAACGGGCAGACCCTTGGATTTACAAGCATAGTGACGGATACTATTATTTCACCGGATCTGTACCAGAGTATGACCGCATTGAGGTTCGACGAGCAAGTACTATTCAAGGCTTGAGTACAGCAGAGCCTGTCGCAGTGTGGCACAAATATGAAACGGGCCCGTTAAGTGCGAACATTTGGGCACCGGAAATTCACTATATAAACGACAAATGGTACATTTATTTTGCAGCAGCTCGTACAACAGAAACGAAGGAAGGCCTGTTCGACCACCGGATGTTCGTGCTTGAAAATGATTCAGCTAATCCTCTGGAAGGGGAATGGGTGGAAAAAGGACAGATCAAAACCCGTTGGGAGACGTTCGCTCTCGATGCGACAACCTTCCAGCATAATGGAGTTTTGTATTATGTGTGGGCTCAGAAGGACCCTGACATCGTCGGTAATTCCAATCTGTATATTTCCGAAATGAGCAATCCATGGACGTTGCGCGGTGAGCAGGTGATGATCTCCACTCCTGAATATGATTGGGAAATCATCGGTTTTAAGGTGAATGAAGGAGCAGCGGTTCTGAAACGGAACGGGCGGATCTTTATCAGTTATTCAGCTAGCGCCACAGACCACAATTATTGCATGGGTCTGTTGACGGCAGATGAGAATGCGGATTTACTTGATCCGAAATCATGGACGAAATCACCTCAGCCGGTATTCTGCACCCATGAGGAAACAGGACAATTCGGGCCAGGTCATAACAGTTTTACGGTTGCTGCTGATGGTAGCGATGTAATCGTATATCACGCCCGGAATTACAAGGAAATTACAGGCGACCCGCTGTATGATCCGAATCGTCATACACGTGTGCAGCCGTTCTACTGGAAAGAAGATGGAACACCTGATTTTGGTATTCCAGTACCAGATGGCGTTTCTGTTGATAAATAAGCGAAATTTATTATAGATGGTTGACGTGTTGCACAGTGGCACTTTAACTTTCTAGAAATCATAGGGGATTATGATTCGGCTGCGTATAACAAGAGTAATGAGATATCTTCTGAGCCTTCAGGCTGGAGGATATCTTTTTGATTTTGGGACGGCATGAAGGACTCTTTTCAAAAACTTCGATTTCTGCTATATTTAAATCGTAATATTTACGAATTGATCAAGGGGTGGAAATCTCGTGAACGAACGGATTGATCCGTTTACCGTTAAAAAGGTTGAATACCTGCTGAATGGCTATATTGCGCTAAAGGTGCCAGGCTACGTGCGTTCTGACGTGCGGCTCATTTATCAAATAGAGGATAACTGTTTGATCTTGACGGAGGAAAGGCCTTCTAATGAAACTGAGTTGTGGGATCGCACGGACATTGTCCAATTTCGCTGGGAAGAAAATCATTGGCATGTATATGCCCGGCAAGAGGCTGAAAGCTGGCAGCGTGTAAAAGAGATTGCACCTAATCCGTGCTTTGAAGAACAGCTCGAACAGGTAGAAATAGATCATGCAGGTATTTTTTGGACAGGTTAACGAAGTACAGAATGAAAAGTTCGGAAGATGGAGGTAGTGGGAGTCGTGTCGTTAAACTGTATATGGAAATAAACAGGCTGACCGTAATTCCTTATATGGAAGTTACGGTCATTTGTTTTGTCTGAAGTGGCACTGTCTAGTGCACTTGAGGGTTATGTGTGCGTTTGGAAAGTATGTCAAGCGGTTGATTGATACAAATGTTTAATATTTTCCACGAGGTGGAAGTTACAAATGTATGGTAAAGTGTAGTATATACAAGGTTTTAATCCAAATGTCTTATTCAAAGTCTCCTGTGCATACCGAATCCGAATCACACGAGGTGAGAAAAATGTTGCAATCGTTAAAAGCCATTGCTAATTACAGGAAAGAAAATGATCTGGCCTGGGATACACCGACTTGGTTAAAGCTGCTTGTTTCGGCTGAGGAGCGTATTGTAAATTTGGAACGCATTCGATCTATAGGTGAGTTAAAGGATGCCAATCCTGTACTGGATTACGTGGAGCGTACGTTGCTTATTTTGGACGGACTTCCATTGTCATTCTGGGTTAAAGAGCTACTGGAGGATGTATTGGTATGGTCTGAGACAGCCAAAGGAGGCACAGTCCGCGAACGGCTACGCTGGCAGCATGAGGGTATTAATTTATTTGTACATAATATCGGATCCTCCCAACTGTATGTCAGACAGGCCCAAGCGGAGTCCCCTGCTTACCCGCGCAATAGCATGACCCGAATTCTGATTGAGACGCATGGATTGATAGGGCAATATATACGGGGGGAAATTCCTTTTGCTGAAAATCGACTGCTGCTTGAAATTACTCGTAAGGGCTGGCTAAGCCCTGAGGAACTGGAGCTTGTTTTACGGGCCCTGAACGAGTGTATTATCGCCGGGGTGGAACCTGCATTATGGGATCAAGTACGCAGTGAAGTGGAGCAGCTGATCGGCTGGATTGCATGGGATAACGCACCTGTAGTCTGGAGTGTAAAGGAGCGACTGGAAAGGTTACGGTCGGTTTCCATTCATGAAGGGGAGCCGTTCGAGCAGGCTTACACAGAACTAGAGCGGGAGTTGAATGTAGAGAAGGCGCTGGCTCCGTTGGAGAATCGGACACTTTGGTATGTAGAATCAGCTTTGCAAGATTTTTCACTTCAAGAACTGGTAAAGGTATTTTTACTCACATTAAGGGATGGCACAGGGCAGGAACAGCCTGCGACCGTTCGCCATATCAGTTTCGAATCGCTCATGAATACGATGTATTATGACTATCGTGGTGTCAAGAAAATTAACGTATATAAAAAACGAATGATAGAAAAATATTTAAGTGCACTGTCTTGGCAGGACATTTCAAAAGGAAAACGGAAGCATAATCCTCATTTGAGTGTGATCGTGGAGCATAAAGAGGAGCTGCCGAGTACTGTATTTTTTAATTTTGTATTTTCATCTGCGGCTGAGAAACTGATTGACTTTTGTATTGAGGCAGAAAAAACGCCTCTGTATGACAAAGCAGTCCTGCTGCTGTTCGATCTGTTCGGATTACGGCGCGATGCGTATGATCGCTTTCACAATGAGGAAACGTACCTTACAGATATGAACCAGACCGTAGATTACAAAAGGGTCATTTTAGATTATGTGACTGGAACCCGCATACTGGATATTGGACCCGGCGGGGGTGTACTGCTGGATCTGATCGAACAGGAAAGACCAGATGCGAAGCCATTAGGTCTTGATATTTCTGTAAATGTCATTGAGGCACTTAAACGTAAAAAGCAATTGGAGCGCCATCGTTGGGATGTCATCAAAGGGGATGCGCTTCAGTTAGAGGAATATGTGGAAACGGGGAGTATGGACACGGTCATCTTCTCTTCAATTCTTCACGAGCTCTATTCCTACATTGAACGAGATGGGATTCGGTTCAATCCACAAACAGTGGAGGCAGCTCTGCAGAGCGCCTATCGTGTGCTTGCACCCGGCGGGCGTATCATCATTCGTGACGGGATTATGACCGAACCAGTAGAGCAGCGCAGACGAATTCGATTCTTGGAGCCGGATGGAATGGAATGGCTGATACGGTATGCGCAAGATTTTGCAGGTCGCCACATTGAAATAGAGCGTGTGGGGGAGCATGAGGCTGTTTTACCAGTGAACGATGCGATGGAATTTCTCTATACCTATACATGGGGAGCGGAAGCCTATGTGCATGAAGTGCAGGAGCAGTTTGGTTATTTTACCCCGTCACAGTATGAAGAGTGTATTCGTAGCACACTTGGATCACAAGCGATTATCCGCGTGAGCCGTCATTATTTACAGGAGGGCTATGCCGAGGCGCTGTCCAGACGTGTTGAGTTCATGGATGAGCAGGGCCAGCAGGTTTCTTTTCCAGACAGCACCTGTCTGATCGTGATTGAGAAGCCGAATAATAGGGTTGGAGTTGCTGAATGATTTTTAAATTGAACAAGAGAATGCCTTCTGATTTGTGCCAAGCACGATTAGAAGGCATTTTTTAGAAAGCTATGCATTCAAATATGACCGTGCAGCGTATACAGAAGCCAAAGGACCATTCATTCGGCAGGTGGTTGAGCGGGCGAAGCTTGAAAGATATAGGTAGGGACAGATGAATTCTTAGTCGCATGAACAAAGTGGGGGAATGATGAAGAATATGATGCTTGATGCACAGCTAACGCCGAATGGTTTAAAAGACAGAATGCTACTACTGTCAGCGCTGGACATTATATTGTCTCCAGAAGATTGGTTACGCACGTATCGTATGCGGTCTGAGTGGTCTGGTGATGTGTGCCTGGGTGAGGTAAACAATGGCGCTGGAGATACGATTCATATGCTATGGACGGGTGAAGGTGTGCTGCTGAAGGGGTTTGACCATGAATCCCCTGTAAGTTCTCATGCGAGAGACGATTATGAAGTCTGGCCGGGCATATATGACGGTGTGCCTGATGATATGATGGAGCTTTTGGAAGATGAAGCACTGGAGAAAGAGGACGTTACCTTTTGTATGTGGAGGGAAGCGGGAGATAAAGAGTGGCGTATGGGCAACGCGAACTTTCCTGAGGGATATGACGATGGCTCATCCTTTTTGTTGGGGAAAATTATAGTTACACCGGAGGAATATCAGGATTGGGCTGAGAGTTACTATGAGTTGCCGATTTCTCTAGGGGTGGTAAGCCAGATTTTCAACGGCGTTCCGATCACTGCACAGATGATCTCTGCGCTTCATCCACAGCGTAACGTTACGGAAGCGATAAAGGAGCTAAAGCAGCTTGGCGTTCAAGTGCATGAAAGCTAAGAATACAGATTTGTTTTTCTTGACAAGTTTTGTATATAATACAGGAGAAATGCTGGGTTAACCACCTCGAATTAAAGGAGCTGTGTTGAAGATGTCCAAACGTTTGATTCCTTACATCACGATGGATGGAAATGCAAAAGAAGCAATCGAATTTTATAAAGAGGCATTGGATGCTCAACTGCTTTTTATTCAAACCTTTGGGGAAATGCCGGAAAACCCCGATTTTCCCATTCCCGCAGAGGTCAAGGAACGTGTGGGACATGCTACCCTTAAAGTGGGTGAGACAGAGCTCATGTTTTCTGATACCTTTCCCGGGTCACCGTTTAGCCGCGGGAATCAGGTGAGCATCTGTATTACAACCGATAGTGTGGAGCAAGCTCAAAAAATGTTTAATGCTCTACAGCAGGGAGGACAGGTGGGAATGCCTTTGCAGGAAACCCATTTTAGTCCAGCTTATGGGAATGTAACAGACAAGTTTGGTGTCACTTTTCAAATGTTCACTGAGGCTGGGTCTTAAGAAATGTAAAACGGCTCGATTCCGCTACTTTAGCGATCTGGCCGTTTTTTTTTCGTGTATGCCCTCGTGCTCAATTCAATAATTATTTTAATATTGTTGAAATAGAAACAAAAATATACTATATTGTATTGTTAATGCACCAACGGGTGGGAGGACAGGCCATGAACAAAGAAGAACAGGTCATAGTGGGTTTCAGGGACTTATTTAACAAGATGGTTTGGCTTAATAAAGATAAGATGGAAGACAGCCTTAAGGGTTATAAGCCTTCTGAAGTACATTGCATCGAATACATTGAAAGAAATGCAGATTCCAACGTGACAAAACTTGCGGAGTCCCTTTATATGACTACCGGTGCCATAAGTAAAATAACTAAGAAGCTTATAAAAAAAGGCATTATCGAAAGCTACCAGAAGCTGGATAACAAGAAAGAAGTCTATTTTAGGCTTACTGAGGAAGGGAAAGTAATCTATAACATCCATGAGGAACTGCACAAAGAGTTTCAAGAGCGGGATAAAGCCGTATTTGAGCAGGTAACCGAAGAACAATTTAACAGTATGATTAGCTTCTTGGAAAAGTATAGTAGGCATTTGGATGCAGAAATAAAAAAACAGGGTATAGATATTAAGACGGAATAAATTTGAATAATGAAAATCAAACCATAGGCAGCCGGGCTCTATTGAGAACGGGCTGCATTTTTTTGTTATTATTTTGTTGCCGAGGAAGCAAAATTGTGATACGATATTTTTGCTTCCGAGGAAGTAAAAATTAACCTTTAAGGGGAGAAATGAAGTGTTCAAATGTAGATCACACAATGAACAGAACACAGAACAAACCGTAGATAAACACGCTTTAATATTCGGCCTTATCTCTGTATTTCTTTGCGGAATAGGCTTCAGTATCATAATACCTGTCGTCCCATTCTTAGTGCAGCCTTATACAAGCAGTCCGGGAGAACAAGCTATAGTTGTTACGCTGCTGACCTCTGTTTATGCATTCTGCGTGTTTTTTGCGGCTCCCGTACTTGGAGCTTTGAGCGACAAATATGGCCGTCGTCCATTGCTCTTAGTATGCCTTTTGGGTTCCGCAATTGGGTACTTGGTTTTTGGCATAGGAGGAGCTCTATGGGTACTATTTGCTGGGCGCATCATAGAAGGGTTAACAGGCGGGAGCATAAGCACGATCTTCGCCTATTTTGCAGACATCATTCCTCCAGAAGAGAGAACCAAATACTTTGGATGGGTGAGTGCGGTTGTAGGTGTAGGCACTGTCATTGGGCCAACTCTAGGCGGATTACTTGCCAAGTTTGGTTATTCTGTACCCATGTATTTTGGAGCAATCATAACTTTATTGAACGTTGTTTATGGATTCTTTTTTATGCCTGAGAGCCTTGACAAGAAACATAGACTGAAAGAGATTACCTTTGTAAGACTGAATCCATTTACACAGCTTGCAAATCTGCTTTCCATGAAAAACTTAAATAGGTTACTTGTCTCTGCGTTCTTACTTTGGATACCCAACGGATCTTTACAGGCCGTTTTTTCACAATTTACAATGGATACTTTCAGTTGGAGGCCTGCACTAATCGGACTTATGTTTTCAATTATGGGTTTCCAAGACATCATTTCACAAGGTTTCATCATGCCCAAGCTTTTGATAAAACTTAATGATAAACAGATAGCCATTCTTGGAATGGTTTCGGAGATTATAGGTTACAGTCTTATTGCGCTATCTACTTTGTTCTCATTCTATCCTCTTTTTATCGCTGGAATGTTTATATTTGGTTTTGGTGATTCGATCTTTGGACCTTCATTCAACGGGATGCTCTCCAAGTCTGTCGATTCTAGTGAACAAGGAAGGATTCAAGGAGGTAGTCAATCTATTCAGGCTTTAGCAAGAATGATTGGGCCTATTATTGGGGGTCAAATCTATGTATCACTTGGTCATGCCGCACCCGCTTTTATGGGTATAATCCTTATAACAGCGGCAATACCAGTTTTATATAAGCGAACGCATGCTACCTACTTTCTTTAGGCAATAGGGTTTCAGAACTCAGGGACAAGTTCTGAAACCCTATTTGTTTACAGTTTTACGTAATTGTACTTATACGCCAAAATTAAAATCATCATCTGTCAGCGGCTCTACATTCATCGCCCGCACATAGCCGTTTCCTTTTTTAGAAAAGAAATCATGCTGCTTAGTATGGGTGCTGATGCCGTTGAATACAATGGGATTAACTTCTTCTTCTTCAAACAGTGGATCAAAGCCCAAGTTCATCATGGCCTTGTTGGCATTATAGCGCAAAAAGACTTTCACATCGTCTACGAGTCCAATAGGGGTGTAAATTTGCTCGGTGTATTGTTCCTCGTTATTATGCAAGTAGCGCAGCAAGCCTACCAGCGTCTGGTAAAGATCACGTTGTTCTTCCTCGTCCAATTCTGCATAAATCTCCTGTGCCAGTACACCTACGTACACACCGTGAATACTTTCGTCCCGTAAGATCAAATCGATAATTTCTCCACTACATGTCAGCTTGCCCTGGCCCGCCAGATAAAGAGGATAGAAGAAGCCGCTATAAAACAAATAGCTTTCTAACAGCACCGACGCAGCCATCGCGAGATAGAGGTCTTTCGGTGTGTGGATATTCATATAATATTGACGAATGGTTTCTGCTTTGGTTTGGAGATGTGGATTTTCTTCTACCCAGCGGAATACACCGTCAATTTCTTCCGTGGAAGCTAGCGTTGTAAAGATGCTACTATACGACTTGGCATGAATTTGTTCCATCATCGCCATAAAGCTTAGTACGGCTTTGCGTTGTAGTCCGTCCACATGCTCCATAATTTGCGGCATACCCACGCCGCCTTGAATGGTATCCAGTAGCGTTAGTCCGCCTAGCACCTTCATGTAGGCTTCTTTTTCGATATCACTGAGGGTTACCCAGGACATTTTATCGTCAGACAACGGGATTTCGTCATCCGTCCAAAATTGCATAATGTTCTGGTTCCAGAACATCAGTGTGAAATCATCGTCCGAGCGATTCCAGTTTACAGCTTGTATACCTGTCATTGTTAGCATTCTCCCTTCAGCTTGCGAGATTCCCTGGAAACACACATTGAAATAGTGCAGGCGAATCATCGTATGCTTGACATACGGAAGCTGTATCCGCGAGGGTCTTGTCCAGTCCCGTAAAGGTCTAAACCACACGCTGGATACAGCTTCTAATGCAAAGCATCCATATCTATTTAAAATCTAATTTTTATACTACAGCTTGTTACCATTTATGCTTTAGATGGAGCAGGTGAGACACTCTTCCACAGACAGCTTTTTAGTGCGTGTGTAGTATAACGATTTAAGTCCTTTGTGTGCGGCGTACAGATAGCAACGTGCTAACTGACGCGTAGTCACGTCACTGTTCACATGAAGCACGGTCGAAATTCCTTGGTCCACATGCGGCTGGATTTCTGCAATCAGATCCAGCACTTTGAATTGGTCCATTTGATAAGCAGATTTATAGAAGAACACGTTATCCTTTTGCAAATAAGGCATTGGATAGTAGGTCGTCGAATTGGCATAGGTACGGGTTTCAATCTGCTCAACAATCGGCATAACACTGGATGTTGCATTTTGAATGTACGAAATGCTGGCAGTCGGCGCAATTGCCATACGATAGGCGTGGTACAGGCCATTTTTCATCACATCTGCTTTTAATTTGTCCCAGTCCGCTGTAGTCGGAACATAGATGCCCTTGAATAACTCTTGCACACGTGCAGTTGTTGGACGATAATCTGTGTTCAGGTATCGGTCAAAATATACGCCTGTCGCATAATCCGATTCCTCAAATCCATAAAAGCTTTGTCCAGCCGCTTTCGCGATTTCCATACTCTTTTCGATGGAATGATAGTTCATCGTCATGAAGAAGGTACGGACAAAGTCTTTTGCTTCATTGCTTTCATACGCAATTTTGTTCTTGGCAAAGTAGCCGTGCAGATTCATGACACCCAAACCGACGGAATGCATTTCACGGTTCGCTTTCGCGACACCTGGTGCATTAGCTACTTGGGTCATATCGCTGACCGAAGTAAGAGCAATCATACCCTCGTGAACGGATTCGCGGATTTTGCCATGCTCCATCACATTTACAATGTTCAGAGAAGCCAGATTACAGCTCACGTCCCGGCGGATAGTATCCTGTTGTCCGTAATCTGTAATTTCGGAAGTTTCCTGCAACTGGAAGATTTCCGTGCATAAGTTCGACATCTTGACTTGACCCACGTTTTTAAGAGCATGTGCCTGGTTCGCGTTACTTTTGTTCATGATATATGGATAACCAGACTCCAACTGAATCATGGCAATTTTCGTCAGCATGTCACGTGCGCTCATCGCTATTTTTTTCTTCACCCGATCGTCGGCGAGCAGCGTGTCGTACATTTCATCCAAATCCATGTCGTCCAGATGTGTTCCATAGGCTTTGAACACACTGTAAGGAGCAAATACATGCAGCGGTTCGTTATCTTGAGCCAGCTTGTAAAAGCGATTTGGCACCAGTAATCCAATCGAAAGTGTCTTGAGACGTACTCTTTCGTCAGCATTGATTTTTTTGCTATCCAGGAACTCCAGCACGTCCCATCCGAAAATGTTGTAATAGGCTGCCCCAGAGCCTTTGCGTTGCCCCATTTGATCTGCGTAGGAGAAGCCGTCTTCCATCAGCTTCAGCACAGGCATAATGCCTTTTGCTGCGCCTTCTACGCCTTTAATCGCTTCGCCGCGTGCCCGCAGCTTCGACAGGTTAACGGCAACACCGCCCCCGATTTTGGACAACTGCATGCAGGTGTTCAGCACATAGTTGATCGAGTTCAGGGAGTCGTCCATTTCGAGCAGGAAGCAGGATACCAATTCCCCACGGCGGCTTTTGCCTGCATTCAGGAACGTTGGTGTCGCTGGCTGGAGACGTTGCTCCATCATCGAGCGAGACAACAGGCGTGCCGTATCGGCGTTACCGCGTCCTAAATGCAGCGCGACAGCAGCAACCCGGTCAGGGTAATGTTCCAGATAGACTTTACGGTCGTTACTCTTCATTGCATAGTCGGTATAAAACTTGGATGCTGCCATATAGGAAGGAAATTTAAAATTATAGCTATGAGTGATATGGAAAATATCATTAATTTCGTCAGCCGTGTAGCTGTTATAGAAATTTTCGTAATAATCATTCTCAATCATATACAGCACTTGAGCGGCTGTGTCAGCAAACTTCAAACTCCGTTCCTGAACTTCCTTCATAAACTCTGCTACAGCCTCTTGGTCTTTTTCCAATTGGAAAAAGCCGTCTGTATCGCGTTTCATCAACATGTTGTTCAATTCAATATGCCGCAACTCGGCTCACCTCCTGTTTAAAACGCTCTACATCTCCGAACGTTCCAGATAATTCAAATTTACTAATCACGGGGACATTATAATGATCGGCAATCAAATCCGCACTTTTGGCAAATTTCTCACCCCAGTTACGGTTGCCGCTTGCAGCTACACCAACAAGGTTTTGAGCATTCTTTTTCAAAAAGGAAGATACCCTCTCAGGTATCTGCCCAAACCCAGTTGTATATGTAATAAGTACGTAAGGTTCTTCTATAGTCATTTGCTCCTCGATCTGAACCGCTGGAAGCTTGAGCTTGTTTATAAATCTTTTTACATTGCCGGTCTTGGAATCATATGCAATCAGCATGGTATGCAACCTCCTTAAACATTTAACGAAAAAAGAAAACGGCATTGCCTGGGATCTATTATAGATGGAATCCCTTGCTGGCTGCGCCATTTAAGATTTTTGACTCTATATTTACATGTATTTTCATACCTGTATCTTCAAGATATCGGGCATAAATACGTTTTTTACACTATATTTAGAGTACATTCTCTATTTTATATCTATATATAGTTTTGTCAATCGGTCTAGAGGGGATCAGAGGACCCAGATCGGGTAGAAGTCCAAGCGGGGTGCGGAAAAGAGCGAAAGAACTTTTTTTTCGTAAGTATGTTAAAAAAGTATTGGAGTTTTTGAGGGTGAAGATGTACGATTTGTCAATGGGCAATTGAATGGAAAATTTACATTTTACTGTAGAAAGGATGAAGTGAATGGGAAGTGATTCTATGGAAGTTCAATCGTTTAATACGATCTTTTTTATCGTATTTGGACTCATTGCTTTTGTAATGATTATGGGAATTGTCAAAACGATCGGAGCGGGCCTGTCCAATCAAGCAGCCGAACGGGTACAACGTTCATGTAAGGTTGTGGATAAACGGACGAGAGTGCGTGGGGGATCAGGCGATTTTTCAGCTTCGACCTATTATTATATCACCTTTCAGTTTGACGGGGGTGAGCGTAAGGAGCTGGAGGTGAAGGATAGGGACTTTGGTATGATTGTGATCGGGGATCGTGGGGAGCTTCATTATAAAGGTACACGTTTTCTGGAGTTTGTGAGAGTAATGGAAGCATAAAGGTGCTTAAACAAATACATAATCGGAGGGAAGATTACGATGCCGCATATCATTGGAAAACGAGTTGTATTGAGAGAATACCGTCAAGAGGATATACCAGATATCCGAAAATGGGTCAATGACCCGGAAATCACACGTGGTTTAAGCGACGTGTTTATCTATCCGCATTCACAGGTGAATAGTGAATCTTTTGTACAGATGATGATTGACGGCAACCCCGAGATCAAAGGTTTTGTCATTGCGCATAAAGACACCCTGGATTATATCGGACAATTGGACTTATTTAAAATCAACTGGGTGAATCGGCATGCCACCCTTGGAATTGTGATCGGGCGTGACGGTGATCTGGGCAAAGGTTATGGACGGGAAGCGATCCGGCTGTTACAAAAATTTGCATTTCATACGCTGAACCTACATCGACTGGAGCTGGAGGTCTATGCGTTCAATGAACGTGCACACCGTTGCTATTTGGCCAGCGGCTTCAAGGAGGAAGGGCGGCTGCGGGAAAAGCTATTCAGGGAAGGGCGATACTATGACATTATTCAGATGGGGATTTTGCGAAGTGAATATGAGGCTGCACAGCAATCGACGGAATCCTGAGAGTGCAACCTCATAAGCTATATTACTCCGTCAGCTTTCTTCAATTTTTTATGAGTGAAATCACGGGGACTACGCTCATCCTTTTTTTATTAGCTAAAGGACTTTCTTTGCAGAGTGCGAACTTCTTACTGGTTGTATTCTTTATAAGTATTTTTCTGTTTGAGATACCTACTGGGGCTATTGCAGACAAGTATGGAAGAAAAATCTCTGTTATTTTGGGACTTTGTTGTTTTCTAGCCTATAGTGTATTGTTCGTTTCGACAGATCATATCGGGGTGCTTGTGTTTGCACAAGTCTTTGGAGGTCTGGCTATATGTTTACAATCAGGTTCGTTGGAATCATGGGTTGTGGAAAATAGTGATAAGCCCATGGAAGTTCTTTTTACAACCTCTAACAGTATACAGTACATTTCAGGATTTATTTGTGGTCTGTTGGGGGCCTTCCTCGCAACTTTTAACTATTCACTTCCATGGGCGGTTAGCATTTTATCTATTATTGTATGCATTTTTCTATGCTTCTTTTATATGGATGAGGAGAATGTGGCTCATCGAAAGACGTCCACTACCCGCATTAAAACGATTATCGGAGAAAGTGTCCGTATCGGTTTTGAAAATAAGTCTATCTGGATTGTGTTTATGATTGGCTTATTTATCAGCTTTTCAAACTCGGCTGGAAATACATTTCAACAGCCACGTCTGGTGGGCCTTTCCGAACAAGGGATTTGGATTATGGGGTTTATCAAGGCAGGGTATTCACTATGTATGACTTTGGGAAGCTACCTGGTTCGAAAGCTAGGCGCACGATACAGTGATGTACATATACTCATGTATGCTTGCGGCATGATTGGAGTATGGCTCATTTTTGCCGGTGCGTTCAACACATTTTATCCTGTACTGCTTACCTTTTTGATCTATGAAATGGGGCGCGGCATGTACCCGGTTGCCAAACAAATTTTTCTGAACAAAAGAATCTCTAATGAGTATCGTTCTACACTACTATCTCTGGATTCTGCGATTTCACAATTAGGCATGTGCATAGGTTTAATCGTGACAGGGATCATCAGTCGTAATTTTACGGATTTGTCTTCCGATCAAACACCTATTCAAATATCTTGGGTAATGTGTGGGGGGATTGCGTTGATTCCTATCATTTTATTGTTTTACGTCAATCGTGTATCAGGGAAAAGTAATTCTTGGAAAGAAAAAGAAACCAAACAGAATATGTAATGTAAAAGTTAATGTAGAAGGGCTGAACAGCATGGTCTGTCAGCCCTGTAATATTTCATTAAAAAGGCAAACCCTATTTTTCGCCGTACCACAGTTTCAGCCGATTTTGAATTAGGCCAGTGTAGATTTCTTCAGCCTTTGGCACACCCGCCTGATCCAGCTCTTGGAGCATGCGGTCATACACAGCGTCGAACTGATCTGGCTTGGCGAGTACGGCCTCAGGAATGCGTTTGCGTACAATGTCCTGCGACTTTTGATAAATAACATTGTAATTCGTATTGGTCGGAACAGGCATGTTGTAGGCAGCCCCCCACTCTTTTACCGGAAAATCTTTTTCGTTCGGGAACAGGTCTTTCCACGTATGGGCTTTGTATGCCTGAAGGGACTCTTTCTCGGCTTGACTATAATTTTCGGTAATCATCTCCGGATAATTGGTTGTGTAATAATTGCCCGAAGGGTCCTTCACGCTATCGCCGTAATGTGGACCCCATATCCAGTACAAACCGATACCTGACTCTCTGCTAAAAGAAGCGTTATCGGTGTTCTTACGTTGTTGCACATCCGCCGGAATGACTCGTTTGCCATTCTCTACGTTGTAATGCTGGCCTTCAATTCCCCAATTACGTAAAATTTGTCCTTCGTCGGAGGCCAGAAAATCCAGAAACTTGATAGCTCGCACCGGATTTTTACATGAGGTTGTAATTCCGATCCCGGATGCGGTATCGAAGCCGATGGGCTGGAGGGAATGGTCCTCGTATTTCTCATTTAAAGTGACTGGAAAATGGGCGTAAGTGAATTCATCCTTACCTGCTGCTTTGAGCGCATTTTCGGCATCTTGATAGTTCCATTCCTGATCAATGAGTCCGATGACACGGCCTGCGGCAATTTTGGACTTGTACTGATCACTTTTTTGCACAAAAGTATCCTTATCCAACAGTCCCTCATTGTACATATGGTTCAACCAGCGGAAATATTCACGTTCTTCTGGGCGCTTGTAGTGAAGAATGGCTTTGTGTGTTTTAGGATCAATATAATATTCGCCATCGTCGGGTCCACCTGTAGCAGTAACAGCCGGGTTTGTCACTGTAATTTGAATTTTCCAGTCCTCGGCATCGAGTGATAGGGGGATGGTTCGCTGTCCATTGGTGGTTGGATATTTGGCGACATAATCTTTAAGTGCTTTTTCAAAATCTTGAACGGTGCGGATTTTAGGGTATCCGAGCTTCTTAAGTGCCTGGTGCTGGATTTCGAAGCCGGCTTGTGCATCAAACGCAATGTGATCCACACCCAGATTGGTCGGGATCGTGTAGATGGCTGGATCTTCACTACTATATTTAATACGATTAAAATAGTCTCCATACACTTTCTTAATGTTAGGGCCGTATTTGTCAATGAGGTCGGTTAAGTCAATGAGTGCCCCGGCATCGACTAACTTGCCAATGTCTGATTTAGGGTACACGAGATCTGGATATTCTCCGCTCGCTGCCATTAAAGCAAACTTTTCCTCGCCTCGACCATTGACAGCATGTTCGGCATTTAGCGTAACGCCCGTTTTCTTGATAATTTCCTGTCCGACAGCATCCTTCATGTTGTTCCAGTTAGAGCTGGAATCACCGCCAAAGAAAGTAAATGTAATGGGACTGGTGTCATTAGGATCTTCCTTTTCTGCCTTACCGTCTGTTCCATTCGCACAGCCCGTTGTAACGAGCAGCAGCAAAGACAGGAGTAGAATAGAGCTCTGTCGTACCGACCTGTTCATGAACATTTGCAAATCCCCCTTAATAAGTATGATTTACACAATGTAAGTGCTTTCAATAGTAAATTGTAGGAAATAAAGAACCTCACGTCAAGTCATTTATAATTGTTTGTTATGCAGTTTGTTTTTTTATTAAGCAAACATATTTTAATGAAAAGTGTGGATTTGTGTAAATCCATCGTTTGATGATCTAAAACAAAGTATGCTACGATGGTACCAGTTTATAGGCATACCTGTATATTTAGAAGACTAAGGTAGAAAAAGATTTCGAATAGGGTTGGGTGAGGAGATGCGTGGAAAAGTAACATTGCAGGAAATTGCGGATGCGGCGGGTGTTTCAAAGTTTGCTGTTTCGCGTGCACTGTCAGGCAAACCCGGTGTAAGTGAAGAGACGAGGGCGCTGCTGGTTAAGCTTGCTGCCCAGATGGGCTATTTTCGCAGTCATCCCAAAATGACTGGGATAGAGCCTCGGGACACAGATACCAGAGAATGGTCGGGTACGGTGCTGGTGTTATTTCCAAATATTCGGCACCAGAACAGGGAATCCAGGTACTGGGGACCTGTATTTGAAGGGATTTCCGAGCGTCTGAACCGTAAGGGGATGGATATGATCACGTTAACGGAGCCCTCGACTGAGGATATGTTTTCTCTACTGAACCCGGAGGCGATTAAAGGGATTATCACAGTAGGGACAATTTCAACTTCGTTGTTGCTGAACATTTATCGGATGGGTATTCCGGTCGTCATGGTAGATCATTGGGATTCTGCATTTTTAAGTGATACGGTGTTTACAGATAATCGCACATGCATGAGTGAATTAATGAAGGATTTGCTGTGTAGGGGCTATACCCGCTTTCAGTTTGTGGGTCATATTGATGACGCTCACAGTTTCTACGAACGCTGGGAAGCTTGTCGTTCTACACTGGAAATGAGCGGAGTAGAATTGCGACAAAATAAAGCCCTTCTTCACGGAGGAGCGCAGGCGCTTGCTGAGGAAATGGACAAGTTGTCTGAGGACAAACTGCCTGAGGTTTTTGTATGTGCTAATGATGTGACTGCTGCGCAGGTCGTGGATGTGCTGAAAGAAAAGGGGATTGACGTTCCGAAGCGTTGCGGAGTGACCGGGTTTGACGATACGAATGAACAAATGCCAATTTATGCCACGGTGAGAGTGGATAAGGAATTGCTGGGAATGCGTGCAGTGGACCAATTGTTGTGGCGCATAACGAACCCGAACTCGCCTGTCGAGAAAAAGTTGCTACATGCTGAGCTATTCATACGGGAAGTTCATGCACCCCGGATCAGTCGGGAAAATGATGACCGTGAGCGTCCCATCAGCACAATCACATATAGTTAATGTCCAGATACGTGTGTGACACCATACATCGTGAAGACAAAGGAGGTCGCTTTTAGCCTGTTTGGGGCAGAGGGCGACTTTTATTTTGTATTTTGTCACTTGTTCCAAAAAAACAATTGACTAATTTGTTAGCTTAATGTTATTTTTGTTATGTTACTGACGAATCCAGATGTTCCCAATCATGCTTATAGGGAGGCTTGTGACGATGGTTAATGTGATAGGGTTGGATGGCTGGAGGTTTAGAGAAGCACAAAGTGATGAGTGGCTCAGCGCGAAAGTGCCGGGTTGTGTGCATACCGATCTTTTACGACATGGCAAAATTCCTGATCCGTTTATGGGTATGAACGAGATGGAGGTACAGTGGATTGATAAGCAGGATTGGATATATGAAGCCCATTTTGAGATAAATGCAGATCAGCTTCAATGTCAATGTGTAGAGTTGGTGTTGGAAGGTCTGGACACATACGCGGATGTAAAAGTGAATGATCAATCTGTCTTGTCAGCCAATAATATGTTTCGAGTATGGAGACGGGATGTGAAGGCATTGGTTCAGCAAGGGGAAAATCGGCTAGAAATCAGTTTTCGTTCTCCGATTGCTGAAGATGTACCCAAGCTGGAAAGCTTAGGTTATGGACTCCCTGCACCCAATGATCAGTCCGAAATAGGTGGTTTGTCCGATAAAAAGGTAAGCGTTTTCGCACGTAAAGCTCCTTACCACTATGGTTGGGATTGGGGACCGAGGCTGGTGACGAGCGGTATCTGGAGAGAGGTTCGGATCGAGGCTTGGTCCGGTCTGATCGTGAGAGACTTGTTTATTCGACAGGACGAAGTGAGTTCGGCAGGGGCTAAACTCATGGCAGTGGTAGAGATCGAAAATGCAGATGAGATTAGAGATGCCGAGTTGCGTATTTCTGCTGACGGCAAAGTGTGGTCCAAGCCAGTTCGGCTGCTGAAGGGGAAGCAGACAGTGGAGCTGGAGCTGGAGATGAAGAAGCCGAAGCTGTGGTGGTGCCGTGGACTGGGGGAGCCGCATCTATATACGTTTGTGGCCGAATTAGTGGAACAAGAACAAGGAGCTGTAATCGCGGAAAAATCAGTAAAAACGGGACTGCGTTCCATCCGTCTTGTACGGGAACGGGATGCAGCAGGAGAGAGCTTTTATTTTGAGCTGAACGGAATTCCGGTGTTTGCAAAAGGGGCTAACCATATTCCGAATGACAGCTTTGTCACTGAAGTTACGATGGAACGATATCGGTATGAAATTGCCAGCGCAGCCGCCTCGAATATGAATATGTTGCGAGTGTGGGGTGGCGGTATATATGAACAAGACGTATTTTATGAGCTTTGTGATGAATACGGTTTGCTCGTATGGCAAGATTTTATGTTCGCTTGCAGTATGTACCCAGGCGATGAAGATTTTATAGACAATGTGGCACAGGAAGCCGAGGACAATATCAAGCGGCTGCGTAATCATCCCTGTATTTCCTTATGGTGCGGCAACAATGAGATCGATTCTGCGTGGGCGCATTATGAAGAGAATGGAGGCTGGGGCTGGAAAAAGAACTACACACCTGAGCAACGGGAACGCCTGTGGGATGATTATGAAATGCTCTTTCATCGGATTCTACCGGAGGCGGTATGCACCTGGTCAGCGCAGACAGCATATTGGCCCTCCTCCCCGCTAATTGACCTGACGAGGGATCGGAACCAGCATGCCCATCGGTCTTCAACTGCAGGCGATGTTCATTATTGGGGTGTATGGCACGCGTCTGAGCCGTTTGAGAATTATCATGTACATGTGGGCCGTTTTATGAGTGAATATGGTTTTCAGTCTTTTCCTGAATACAAGTCCGTTCGTACTTATGCGGAAGAGAAGGATTTGGAACTGGAATCTGCGGTGATGCTGGCACATCAGAAGAACGGTGCGGGCAATCGTCTGATTAAAGAATATATGGAGCGGTACATGCGAGAACCAAAGGATTTTACGGGTTTTCTTCCCATGAGCCAAATTTTACAGGCAGAAGCAATGAAAGCAGCTATAGAGGCGCATCGTCGTCACAAGCCTTATTGCATGGGAACATTATACTGGCAAATGAATGATTGCTGGCCCGTTGCCTCCTGGTCGAGTATGGACTATTTTGGTCGTTGGAAGGCGCTCCAATATACGGCTAAGCGTAGCTTTGCCGATGTGTTGTTGAGTGCAACAGATACAGAACAGGGGAATAAGGCACTACATCTGGTCAACGATACACTAGAGCCGATATCAGGTACGCTGCGGCTGACGCTTTTGCATATCCGAAGCAGCCAGGCTGTTCGTGAAGAGAATGTTAAGGTAAAGCAACCAGCAGGTGGTGCAGGAATTGTACATATACTGCCTATCGACAAATGGCTGAGTGGCCTGAACCGTGCGGAGCATATGCTGGTCGCGCGTCTGACGCAGAATGGTGAACAGGTGATCTCCAGTGAAATTTATTTTGCAGACACGAAAGAGATGGATTTACCGCAGGCAAAAATTGAAGTGACAGAGATTCAGGGAAGCGAGGCTAGCAGATTCATGCTGTGTTCGGATGTACTTGCCCGACACGTGTGGCTATCGGCAGAGCAGGAAGGTATTTTCAGCGACAACCATCTGGATCTGGCTCCCGGTATTCCAAAAACAGTGGAATTTTTGGCTTTGCACAACGGTTCAGCGGCATTTGTGGCAGCTGCGCCGGGTACATTGGCAGTACATTCATTAGTCAATTGGATACAAGGTTAGACAACAGTAAAAGCTTATCCGTCTTTAAGTAGATGATGGATAGGCTTTTTTTTATAATATAAATTTATTTTTGTGATATGTGGAGCGATTTCATAATGTTCATATACATAACAAAAGAAGGCTTGGGAGCTGAGTGATAACAGATCATTTGTAAGAAATTTATCTATTCAGCATCTAACTGTTGGAATATAAAAAAACATATGGGCGGCCGAGAACTTGTAGAGGAAATCCGTCAGTTGGACTTTAGCAGGGTGGAGCTGAATTATAACATTACCCGGGAAATGCTAACGACGATTGAGCCTATGATTGAGCGGGGGAAAATCGGCATATCGAGTGTGTACAATACATTTCCTCATACACCAGATCCGAATTAGCACGAATTCCGTTCTGCTCGGGTTTGACGATGAGACCAAGCGACAACGTGCGATAGAACTGCTGGTGCAATCTGTGGAATATGCGCATCAGTACGGAGCAAAAGCGGGAATTGTGCATCCCGGACGACAGATGGCGAATGGACAGAGCGCAGCAACGGAATTTATAATGCCGTTAGCGGTATTATGCTAATTCATGCTGCCCGAATATTAAAACTACCGGAGCTACGCCTTTACCTGTGAGTGAAGTCTAAAACACAGTAAGCATCTATTTTTCGGGATGGGGTCGATTCCCAAAGAATAGATGTCTTTTTATGTTCATTTATGCAGAGGTGGAGCGCTTCCATTGAGCTTGAAGCCATTGTGGTGTACACTGTCCAGAACAGGTGTAAATTGGAACGTCAGGAAGGCAGGACGGTTACAAGGAGGGAAAGACACGTATGTATGCCCGTTTAAGATCGTTAAATTATCCAGTAAAACTTTATGTTTTTTTAACACTGGCCTTATGCTCCGTAATCAGTACATTGTGGATCATTAACGTGCGACTGCCCTCAGGGGGCCGCCCTTATCTTTTTATTTGGTGGAATATGATGCTGGCCTGGATTCCTATGCTGTTGACGCTGCTGCTTGATGTAGTGTATAGCTCGTGGAGGCGAGGAACGAGGACTTTTTTACTCTGGGTCACGGGGGCGGCATGGCTTTTCTTTTATCCCAATACACCCTATTTGATCACAGATTTGCTGCATGTATTCGCCAGATATCCGTTTCTCGGGGAGCAACGTTTCTGGGGAAATCCGTACTTTTGGAATCATGTATTGGGGATGCTGCTGGTAGCCATACTTGGCCTGACAATGGGATTTGTATCACTCGAATCCGTACGACAGTTGGTACAACGTGCACGTGGTGGGCTTGTTAGTTGGCTGTTTATGATGGCGGTACTCTTGTTGAGCAGCCTGGGTATTTATATTGGCCGTTTCTTTCGAGGGAACACATGGGATATTGTTTCTGCGCCTTCTCAACTGTATGCACAGGTATCTTCCATATGGGCAGACTCCTTGCAACGTACTCATTTTGTGGAGTTTAGCGGGATGGTATTCGTTATTTTGCTCGTCAGCTATGTATCCACGATGTGCGTAGTCTGGATGGGGAACAGCCGCCAGGACGAATGGCGTCGTTGGTGATTTTGTTGTAACTGAGTGGCTGAATATCATCATAAATATAAAAACAAAGGAGGAATAGCTACAATGAACGGACAGAATCGATCCGACATCCGCGCTGGTCTTCAGGTAGATATTGTACTTAAAAAGGATCAGCCTACCGGTAAGTTGACGCGAGGAACGGTGAAAGATATTTTGACCAATTCCCCACGTCATCCGCATGGAATCAAAGTGCGTCTGACAGACGGACAGGTTGGGCGTGTCAAACATATCGTAACGAACGAAGGCTAGAGCTTTGGGCTGAGGAGGAATGACGATGAACCAGGCAACGGCATGGTCTAAAAATGATCGCTACCCGCTTGTTTTACTTGTATTGCTGGCGCTTGCCCTCATTTGGTCTTTGATTCGCCCGGCGGATTATTTTACATGGGTACTGGAAGTTCTCCCAGCAGTTTTGGGAGCTGTACTGCTGGCGGCTCTGTACCGAAGATTTCGGTTTACCAATCTGGTATATACCCTAATCTGGCTGCACGCATTGATCCTGATTGTGGGCGGACATTATACCTATGCCGAAATGCCACTGTTCAACTGGATTCGGGACACGTTCGGACTGGAGCGCAATTATTATGATCGACTTGGGCACTTTGTACAAGGTTTTGTACCTGCACTCATTGTCAGGGAAGTGTTGTTGCGTAAAACGCCATTGGGAAGCGGGAGCTGGCTCACTTTCCTCACGGTTAGTGTGTGTCTGGCGATTAGCGCTGTGTACGAGCTGATTGAGTTTGCTGTAGCCAAGGCAACGGGAACAGCAGCAGAAGCCTTTTTGGGCACACAGGGGGATGTATGGGACACCCAATGGGATATGCTTCTTGCGTTCATCGGCGCTTTGACCGCAGTGATTTTGTTGAGTGGGGTACATAACAAGCTGCTGAAACAATTAAGATATTAGCAAAGGCTTTTCTTCTTTTATCTGCAATTGTAGTTAGACGGGGAAATAGTTAAGCTGATGAAGGGTGGTTACAGAATGCGTGAAGGAGCATTTTCTAACCACCCTTTAGCATCTGTAGCTATGAAGTCCTCAGAGTTACATTCGCCTCATGGGATGGCTATCAAGATGGAGGGTCGCTGCGTCCATGTAGCTGTCCAGTAGCCGTTCAAAAATACGGTCCCATGTCTGCTCCAGACTGTAGGCTCTACCAGTTCTGGATATAGCATCGCGAAGTGAGGCATCCTCATACAACAGGTGTACAGCTTTGGCAAAGGCAGAGGCGTCCCCAGCAGGACACAATAGCCCCGTTTTTCCATGGATTAGATTATCTTTTACCCCGCCTTCATTGGCACCGACCACAGGTGTACCGCTCGCCATAGCCTCCAGTACTACGTTGCCGAAGGTTTCCGTGGTGGAAGGGAAGAGAAATACGTCGGCTGCGGCGTAGAGTTCAGCTAATTCCGGCCCTTTCACAAAACCAAGCCAGTGGAGTGCATGCTCCGGCGCCCCTATATCCGCTGCAGTTTTGACCTTATATAATGGACCATCTCCTGCAATGACCAGCACAGAGGCTGCGCGGACGTCGTCAGGTAACTGGAGGTAGGAATCTAGTAACGTGTCTATCCCCTTTTCTGGTGCAAGCCTGCCCACATACAAAATAACAAATGCATCTGCATGAACGTCCCATTTCTTCCATACTGTATGACGGTCCACCTTTGGTTGAAATCGGTCGGTATCAATGCCTCTGCTCCAGATTTCGAGCTGCCCCATTCCTTTATTGCGCAATAATTCCATGGTTGATTGAGAGGGGACATATACCCTTTCGCAATGTCTGTGAAACCAGAGCATGTATTTCCATAACGCAGGTTCAAGCCAGCGAAGCTTGTAATATTCAAGGTATTTATCAAAGTGGGTGTGATATGAGGCAACGAGTGGAATATGGTGTTTGGCTGCGTAGCTTGTTCCATACAGGCCAAGGTTAAACGGAGTAGCGACATGAATCAAATGCGGGGAAAAGGCTGACAGACGCTCGTTGATCTGTTTGGCGTTGGGGATCGCAAGTCTGCATTCCCGGTACAACAAAAAGGGAATACTTCGAAATCGCTCTACACCCGGCCCAGAGGGCAGATGATGGTCTGCCTCCGGTGCGAAGACGAGCGTAGATACTCCATGTGTCTCCAGATAGCCAATCCATCGTTCCAGGGTCAGAGCAGCGCCATTCACGTCAGGCGTATACGTGTCCGTAAATAATGCAACTCGAAGCATGCCTTCATTCCTCCTCCGCCATTCTCATTTATCCTATGACGTTCCAAGGGAGTCCGCTTGGAGGCTCCGGCTTTTATTGTGTCATGATTTTGTTTACGGGCCTGCCGGGTTTTGTAAAAGCTGGCTCGCGGACGGACGCTTTTCTCGAAACATCCTGTAATAGACGAGGGAGGACAAAATATAGAAAACACCTGTCATGCTAAATGTGATGGCATAGCCCCAGTAGTTGCCATAAGTTGTAACCAGATAGGCTTGTACAAGTCCCATACCTGCGGTGCCTAGCATCCAGGTCGTCTGGAGAATGGAGTTGGCAATGCCACGATTTTTATCTGACACACGTTCGACGAGAATGGCGGTTTGCAGCGGATTGGCTGCATTCATTAGCGCTTGCCTGAATAGAAAGCTGATGGAAGCGATCCATAGCACGTTTGTAAAGCCTGTAATGAGAAGGAACGGTAGCGAAAGCAGTTGGAAGCCAACTACAGCTCTGACTAGACCAATTCGGCTGCCGAGGGTAGGTCCGATCAACATGGAGAGGATGGTCATGAGCTGGCCGAGTGCAATCAGTAAACTCATTGCGCTGAGCGATACGGAGAAGCGGTTCGTAAAATACAAATTAAGATACGGGATGACCAGACCTGAACCCAGTCCAAGAAAAAACTGGGCCAGAACAAATTGTCCAATAACCCGGCGATCAGAAGCAGCAGTAGGTGTCTCCGAGGCAGGGATATCGGATGTACTGTGCGGCGTCTGTACTTGTTCTGTTTGAGATGAAGATTCGGCAGGAGCTGGTGCTTCTACGGTTGCCGTAGTTTTTGTGATGAACAATAGAGGAATAAAAGCAGTCAATGTTGCCATTCCTCCAAGGAACAGAGCAACCCGCAGACTGGATAGCGGTGTGATTCCCCACGTCTGCAGCCCATCTGCGAGTACGCCACCCCCGAAGCTGCCCAGGACTTGGGCTGCCAGTACAAGAGCTGAGTAATAGCTGAATATTTTTAAACGTTGGGCTTTGCTTATGCTTTCTGCTAAAAAAGGCACGGCCAGCACCTGAATAAAGGCGGCGAATACACCTGAGATTACGGCAAATACCAACATGCTTCCGCTGGTATCTGTAAAGGTACGGGCGAGAAAGGCCAGGCCGCTGAATAATGCACCGATGACCAGCATATTTTTGCGGCTCGTCCGATCCCCCAAAAATCCGACCGGAATGAACAGCAACGCCGTCGCCAGCGCCTGCATGCTGACCACCCGGCCGTTCATATCATCATCAAAGCCAAGCCCTTGGATATACAGGTTATACAGTACAGAAAACATTCCCGTGCCCATCTGGTACAACAGATTGGCCATAAAAAACAATCGGATATTACGCGGCCACTTTCGGGGCTCTTCTAACATTTTGCTAGTCCATGACACGATGAGTTCCTCCTGTGACGTGTTGCAAATAAGTTAATACTGTTGATATGTATTCTATCAGGAACTGTACATTTCATAAATATTCCTGATCTTCGCTTGTTTTGGGTAATAATAAAGCATGGACTTTACATTGAATTTTCATTATAGTAATTCGGTATGAATAAATTTGAAAGGTAAGCAGGAGGGATGGCTTTGGCTTTTGGAGCACGGGTGTTGAAAACGGGAATTGCAGTGACGCTCGCCCTTTTTCTGAGCACGCTTTTGAACACCCATTCGCCTGTGGGGGCAGCGATAGCCGCTATTTTTGCCATGCAACCGTCGATATATAGGTCGTGGCGTTATTTTCTGGATCAACTCCAAACAAGCACACTAGGTGCAATCATGGCATTGCTGGGCGGAATGGTATTTTCGAATGAGCCGATTGCAGTCGGACTCGTATGTGTATTGGTACTTATGATATGTCTGAAAATAAATATGGCTGATACGGTTGGATTGACACTCGTGACCGTTGTTTCTGTAATGGAAGCCTCAGGGGACTGGAAATTTGCGGTGACCCGCTTTGCGCTCACTTTGATTGGGATTGTGTCTGCTTTTGTCATCAATGTTAGCGTTTTTCCCCCGAAACCGAAAAGGCAGTTTATTAATCAGATTCAAAATGTATTTAACAGCATGTCCTTGCTGCTGCGTACTGCCATTTCCGATGAGATTAAGGAGTCTGTCTTTAAAGAGGAAAAAGGAAATCTAGAGGGAGCCATTAAATCGCTGTCGGACAAATATCATTTGTTCGAGGAAGAGCAGAAGAAGCTCAAGCGCTCCAAGTTTAGTCAAACGAGACAAATGGTAGTATACAAACAAATGCTCGGAAGTTTACACAAAGGATATGAGGTACTGGATGCGGTGGAAAGGCACTACTTCCAGTCTTTACGGCCAAAGGGAACGGATGCTTTTTTTGACAGTCACCTGGAGTTGCTGATTCGTTTTCACGAGCACGCTCTACTGAAATTCGAAAATAAGCTAAAACCGAACGAGGACGAAAGTGAATTGTTCCAGCAGGCGAACGGCGAATTTATGAAGCATGCGATTACACGTTTTGACCATTGTCAGGAAGGAATGCTGCGGCTTTCTATTGTGGCTGCGGCCATGTACGACTACGGTCATCAGCTGGAGAGGTTGAGCAGATTGGCCGATCATATTCATCCTGTGGAAGAGAGCAGATAGGCGAATTTTCTAAAAGAAAAGCGACCGCATTCATCAATCAGATGAACGGTCGCTTTTTTATGTAATGAATTCAAGTATGTCAGAACAGGTTAATAGAAGGTTGCCAGAACGCACAAAAAAAGCCCGCTGGTTGCGAACAGGGACTGAACTTGCTACAATAGAGAATGCTCTGTTTTATGGTAAAACCATATGCATAAATTGTGAGTTACACTTCTTTTTACATTATAGCATGCTTCAAAGGATTAGTCAATTTTCCCGGAGCAGGGGGATGCTGCGGGTATGTCCGGGTCCATAATAGAGCATAGTTTGTACGCAAGGGAGCCCTGCGTGGAGCAGGAGGAAACGGAACAGGAGCGATGCCAGTGACTACTGAACAGCAATGGAATGAAGAACAACGAAGAGTAGAAGATGTGACCGCAGTAATTAGCGGGCGTATTCGGAAGCTAGAGACAGAGGTTGGTTCTGTGCGCGGAGATGTCGTCGATATGCGTAAAGACTTCTGGGATGAGGTAACGATCAATTTCAGTGAGGCGGATGATGTGGGCGAGACGTCCACCAGTTTGCGTCAGCAGTCTGAGATTTTGTCTGAGCGGGAACGAAGACACAAGCATTCCACAGAGGCGTTAGGTCGTTTGAAAAAGTTGCTTGATTCACCGTATTTTGCACGCATTGATTTTGCTGAGGAAGGGCAGACTGCGGAACGTGTTTATCTGGGGATTGCCTCCCTGCTTGATAATCAAGATGAGGAATTTCTGATCTATGACTGGCGCGCGCCTATTTCCAATCTTTATTACGATAACATGCCGGGTCCCGCTTCTTATAAAACTCCGGCAGGGGAGATGGATGGAGAGCTCACGCTTAAGCGTCAATTCTCGATCCGTGATGGACAAATTCGTTTTATGTTCGATACAGGGGTGACGATTGGAGACGAACTTCTTCAAGCCGTATTGAGCCGCAGCTCGGATGCTCAAATGAAAAGTATTGTCGCTACCATTCAAAAGGAGCAGAATCGAATCATCCGTGATGACCGAAGCCGTATGCTTATTGTTCAGGGAGCGGCAGGAAGTGGCAAAACCTCTGCAGCGCTTCAGAGAGTAGCGTATTTGCTGTATAAGTATCGGGATCGCTTGCGAGCGGATCAGGTCGTGTTATTTTCGCCAAACCCGATGTTTAACAGTTATGTTTCGACGGTATTGCCTGAATTGGGTGAGGAAAATATGCTTCAGGCCACGTTTCAGGAATATTTGGAGCGGCGTTTGGGCCGGGAGTTTCAGTTAGAAGATCCCTTTGAACAGCTGGAATATGTGCTTTCAGCGTCGTTACTGCCTGGGTATGAAGCCAGGATGGAAGGTATCCGTTTTAAATCGTCTAAGACGTTCTTACATGTGATTACAGGCTACAAGGCGTATTTGGAGCAGGAGGGCATGCGTTTTAAACCCATCCGCTTTCAGGGACGTGAGGTGGTTTCAGTAGAGCAGATGGCACGCAAGTTTTATGAATTCGACTCTACGGTGCGACTGGCGAATCGATTGGAACTGCTGCGGGATTGGATGCTTAAAGAGCTGGCCCGCTTTGGTAAGGAGGAATGCTCCGCTCCATGGGTGGATCAACAGATGGATCTGATGGAGCCGGAGGATTATCAGCGTGCCTATAACCGTATGCGCCGTAAATCCAAGAATAAGGGCGATACTTTCGACGATTTTGCACGTGAAAGAGAAATATTGGCACGTATGGTGGTCAGTGACCGCTTAAAGCCCTTGCGCAAATGGATTAAGGCGCTTCGCTTCGTAGATACGACCCGGCTCTACAGCGAGCTGTTTATGAACGAGACGCTGTTGAGCCAACTGGCGAATCATGCAGAGCTGCCCGTCAGCTGGGGTGAAATTAGTCGGCAAACCCTGCAACGAATTCAGGCTGGGGAGTTAGCGTATGAGGATGTAACCCCCTTTTTATATTTGCGTGAGCTGATGCTGGGCTTCCGTTCCAATAGCAACATCCGTCACGTGTTTATTGATGAGGCACAGGACTATTCCCCATTCCAACTGGCGTTCTTCAAGCGTTTGTTTCCACAGGCTAAAATGACGGCACTGGGTGATTTTAATCAGGCCATCTATGCCCATGCCTCGGTGCTTCAGGATGCAGAGCCATTGTATGACTTGTATGGTGCAGATCAGACCGAGATGATTTCCCTGACACGCAGCTATCGCTCGACACAGGAGATTGTGGAATTTACCCGGGGGATGGTCGCTGGGGGAGAGCACATTGTACCGTTTAACCGTAAGGGTGAGAAGCCTCTGGTAACCGAGGTGCGTTCACGTGAAAAGTTGCATCAACGGATAGCTGGGAATGTCACTGAATTGTTGGCAGAAGGCTATGAGTCCATCGCGGTGATCTGTAAAAATGCTGACGAAAGCGCGGCAGCCTACGAAGCGCTGGAAGGACAGCTGTCAGTGAAGCCAAAATTAATTAAGAAAACAACCCCCGCTTTTGAAAAGGGGATTCATATCATTCCAGCCTACCTGGCAAAAGGCGTGGAATTCGATGCGGTCCTGATTTATGACGGATCAGCGAAACAATACCAGCGTGAGAGTGAGCGTAAGTTGTTCTACACCGCCTGTACGCGAGCGATGCATTTGCTGCATATTTATAGCATAGGGGAGATTACACCATTCGTGAGTTTACGGGATTCGGATACGTATACCCGCAATGTGGAAGAAAGTGATCGTGTTCTGTAGAGAGGATATTGGCAATCAGCTGGGGACAAATGCCACAGGAACCTTTGCGATGTTTGAATAGATATAGAGTTGGCTGGCATTATGGAGCGTATTCCAGTAACATAAGCAAATAAGCAAAACAGGTAAGAAGCATAAACGGAGGTTACAAACGTAATGGACATGAAGAGTGTATTTCAACGCCCGCCGCTGGCGGAGTGTGTACCCGAGTTAGTAGCTACAGCTAGAGGGGAGCGCAAGGCATCACTGGTGATCCGCGGAGGAACACTGGTCAATGTGGTATCGGGCGAGTTGCTGCCGGGCATGTCTATTGCTGTGCAAGGTTCTCGTATCGCTTACGTCGGTAGGGACGTCAGTCATGCGATTGGTGAAGACACCATAATCATTGAAGCGGATGGCCGCTATATGGCACCGGGGTTACTGGACGGACATTGTCACATCGAAAGCACGCAGCTTACGGTAACTGAGTTTGCTAAGGCTGTACTGCCGCTGGGAGTGACGGGTGGTTTTTTTGACCCGCATGAAATTTCTAATGTACTGGGTCTAAAAGGGCTTCGTCTGATGTTGGACGAAGCCCGTACGACACCGCTGGCAGCTTACATGCAGGTGGCTTCCTGCGTGCCGTCCACAGGCCCGGAGCTGGAAACGACGGGTGCCTCCTTCGGCCCGGTGGAAGTCGCAGAAGCGTTAAGCTGGGGCCCGGATATGATCGGGCTGGGCGAAGTCATGAATTTCCCTGGTGTCGTCTATGGAGACGATGTGATGATCGGGGAAATTCAGGCCACGCTGCGCGCGGGCAAGGTGGCGGATGGCCATTTTACATGGGCCTCCGATGATTGGCGACTGCCGGTCTATGCAGCAGCGGGAATTTCGGGCGACCACGAGTGTGTCACGCCCGAGGATGTAGCTGAGCGTATCCGGCTCGGCATGTATGCCAAGATGCGGCAAGGTTCCGCATGGCATGATGTGGCCGAGACGATCCGCGCCAGCACGGAAATGGGTCTCGACACGCGCCGCATGATGCTGGTAACGGATGACCGCAGCGCAGAATCCTTGCTCCATGAAGGGCAGATGGACTTCGTTGTGCGTCATGCCATTGCACAGGGCGTCAAGCCCGTAACCGCGTTTCAGATGGCTACGCTGAATACGGCAGAGCGCTTCAGCGTGGCACGGGACATCGGCTCGATCATTCCGGGTGCGATTGCCGACATTATTTTGCTTGATGGCCGATTGGCCGAAGTGAATGTGACGGCTACCATCGCAGCGGGCCAGCTGGTGGCCGAGCACGGTCAAATGGTCGCCGATTGGGACGGATTCGTTTATCCTGCGGAAGTAATGGACACGGTCCATCTGGGACGAGAGCTGAGTGCAGCAGATTTCCGCATTGCGGCTCCAGTACAGGAGGGGAACGTACCCGTACGGGTGATTCGTGTTACGGAAAATCACGTGGACACGAAGGAAGTGCGGATGACCGTTCCGGTGCGTGATGGTGAAGTTGCATCAGATCCTGCGCAGGATTTGTGCAAAATCGCCGTTTTCGAGCGACATCATGCCAGTGGCAGTCACGCGGTCGCACTTGTGACAGGTGTCGGCTTCACTGAGCCGGCTGCGATTGCCATGACCGTCGCGCATGATAGTCACAACCTGCTCGTCATTGGTAATGATGACGAGCTCATGACCCAGGCGGCGAAGCAGGCTGTTGGTCTGCGTGGTGGCGTGGTGGTTGTATCCGCCTCGGGTGAGACACGCTTCCCGCTGCCTATTGCCGGGCTGATGTCCCCAGCTCCGTTTGCAGAGGTGGCAGCGCAGTCCGAAAGTATCAGCCGCGCGCTTCAGCAAGCCGGCTGCATGCTGAACAACGCGCTGATGACACTGTCACTGCTCGCACTGGTCGTTATCCCTGAAATCCGTCTGTCGGATCAGGGGCTTGTCGTCATCGGAGCGGATGGCATCCGCAAGGTATCTCTTTTCGTGGAAGAGGATGCTGCGGAAGTCTGATAGAACACGTCGCTGGGGGTTGTCCTGCAGGTCTGTCCAGACCTAAGGGATAACCCCTGTTTTTCATATACGAAGCCATAAAAGTTATCTTCGATTCCTTTATAAAAGTCAAGAAGAGGTGGGCAGATGCATCCCTATTATCGTTCACTAGAAAAAATGGCTCATCATGCCTCGATTATAGAGCAGGATTGGAACCGGTTTGTAGAGCAAACCCGTGTGAAGCATGTTCAGCAGGGAACGGTTCTCATTGAAGCAGGTGAGCTTGTGAAACATGCCTATTTTTGTTCAGAGGGATTATTCCGTTTATTTTATACATTAGCAGATGGCAGAGAATATAATGTCGGTTTTTCGCCAGAAGATGATTACGTAACCTCTTATGGGGCTATGATCCAAGAAGAAGCCTCCACTTTTTCGATTGAGGCAATGGAAGATTCGGTTGTCATTGAAATTCCATATCACGTATTGAAGGAGCTTATGGATACAAGCCATATGTGGGAAAGATTCGTGCGCAAGAGTGTAGAGAGACTTTACATTCGAAAAGAGGAGCGGGAACGCGAATTATTGTACCTCTCCGCTAAGGAACGTTATCACGCTTTTCTCCTAAAATACCCCGGATTGGACAAGCGAGTTGCCCAATATCATATAGCTTCTTACATAGGCGTCTCCCCTGTGTCACTTAGTCGTTTGCTGCGTAGTGATCCGCATTAACCTATGTTAATGCGAATTTGTAGACAAGCAGCGTACAATAACGATACATCATTCAAGCTTCACCAAAAAAAGGAGATAGGCATATGCGTTATATGATGATTGTATTATTGGAATTCTACCCTTCCTGGTTGGCTCTTCCTCGGGAGGAACGTCGAAAACATGCGGGGACCTTGCAGGCTACCATTCAAAAGTATAACGAACAGGTTCAGGTTCGGTTTTTTGATGCAGAAGCATTGCCTGGAAAGGACTACACCGATTTCGTCGTATGCGAAACAGAGGATATGAAGCAATATCACTATATGTGGGAAGAAATTCGCGATTCGGAACCGTATACCAAAGGATACATGAAGATTAAAGATGTAGTGATGGGTATGGAAAATGCATTTCAGTCCTATGAGTCAGAAATGTTACAGATGGAAAAATAACCTTCATTCCGCTTTCTATGTAAAATGAAGAGTTCATCTTATATACGGTTAATAAAGGCGAATTCCTGTGCTGCTTATGTTCAGCTGGGAATTTGCCTTTTATCTTTTGGAGACGAAAAAAGTGTAATAAGAAAAACCACATTATACAGTTGTGTTACTTATAATCTTCAGAAAACCGTTCTTCCCAGCGGTAAACATTAACTGATTAATGGATTTTCTTGCGGTATCGTTAAACAAATACCACTCATCATTCGATACGTCATGAATCAATGTCTCTGGGTAGCCTGTTAAAAGTTCAGGTGGATAAGTGTGAATTAAAGAATACATATCAAAACGAGCTAAGCTTTTCCCTTTTTGGCCTAAGAAATCGTATTGTGCATCTTTATAATAAGATCCAGGTGTGTCAAGAGTTAAGCTCCAAGAATAGTTTTCAGGTGCTTCGACCTTTTCACCTTTGCCTTTTGTGAAAATATTATAAATGGTTTCATTATATGCATTGCCATGAATTTGCTGAACTACGCCGCCCAAAGTCATACGGTATTCCTGTTGCAATGCTTTTACTTGTACACCGTTTATGAACAGTGGTTTAGTATCAACAATCACTGCAAGGTTGCTGTAATTGACATTGCAGCCAAACGTCTCTGCAATAAAACGAAGTGGAACATATATGCGATTGTTTTTCGTGTATGGTTTTACATCAAGCAGTATCTTTTCGCCGTTTTTCTCCGCTGTACTTCTATTTATTGCTAATTTCACTTTCATATCGCTTTTAGCGAGAATAACCTCGGAATTGGACCATTCGACGCTAGCCCCCAAACTTTCACTAACAACACGTAGAGGTACCATTAAACGGTTGTTCTTCATTTCGGGCTTCACATCGGATGTAGCAGTCACACCGTCAACTTTGATTTGATTTTCTGCTGCATAAGTAGTGGATGATGAAATAAATAAAAAGATTGCAAGAAAAACCCAGCAGAATGCTTTGTTCATAAATGATTGCCCCTTTTTTGATTAAATTTGTTGTGAAGTAACTTTTCCCCATATTAAGACGCGATTGGATAAAATTTGTTGTGCTATCTTGTCTGTTAACTTAACGTAACAACCTGTTTGTACTATTATTTAACTTCCGATATTTACCAACGAAAAACTTCTAACCTTCGCGAAGGATTATGTCGATAACATTGAATATTGTTCATAAATTTTATGAAAGCAAATCCTTAGGGGGGGAAGTTAATGAGAAAACAGCTAAAAGTTGCGATTTCTCTAGCATGTTTAATTATGTTTATAGGTTGTTCAGCTTCACCATTATCACAGCAGACGACCAAGATTACACTTTTGAATTCTAAATCTGAAATAAAAACCCAGTTAGAGGAAGTAGCAAAACAATACAATCAAGAGCACCCTGAAGTATCTTTAGAGATTATAACCGCTCCTGAGGGGACGTCTGCATATCAAAAGCTGATGTCGATGTATGGCTCAGGAAGTCCAGCTACCATGTCGATGCTTGATCCAGGCGACACGCAGACATTCTTGGATAAAGCTATTGATTTAAGTAAAGAGAAGTGGGTAGCCGATACGATAGAAAATGGACTTGACACCGTCAAGAAAAATGATGCTGTGCTGGGGTTTCCATTTGCAGTAGAAGGCTACGGATTAATTTACAATAAGAAAGTACTGGACAAAGCAACAGGGGGGGCTTTTGATGTTTCCTCGGTAAAAAGTAGAAGTAGCCTGAATTCATTAATGGCTAAAATTCAGAAGTCGGGAGTAGCACCGGACATGCTTTCACCAATGGACTGGTCTCTCGGCTCTCATCTTTTAGCTCTGTCTTATTCTGTTCAACCTGGGGGCTTTCCGGAGTTTGTTAAAGGTATGCAGAATAACTCCATTGATATGTCCCAGAACAATGTAATGTCTGGATGGGTACAAACTTTAGATCTGCTCAAGGATAACAACATTAATAAGCACTTGCCTTTGGACAGTACGTATGAAGATGGAGCCAAAGCTTTGGGAGAGGGCAAGGTAGGGCTTTGGTTTATGGGCAACTGGGCTTGGAATGGAATAAAGAGCAATGATACGGCAAATGAGGAATACGGTTTCTTGCCTCTTCCGCTAAACGATAATACGGATGATCCTAACAATGCTAAGATCACTGTCGGTGTGACAAAGTATATATTCATCGACTCCACAACTACCACACCTCAGCAGCAAGAGGAAGCAAAGAAGTTTTTGAACTGGCTGGTATATGAAAAATCCGGACAAGAACTTTTGGTTAACAAGGCCAATGTTATACCGGCGTTCAAGAATATTGACATGGTGCCTTCAGATCCTTTGAGTAAATCGATCAAGTCATATATGTCGAGCGGAAAGACGCTGCCGTTCATGGCAACCCTTCCACCTGATCATGGGGGCATCACAGGAGCATCTATCCAAAGCTACATCAGTGGAAAGATAGATAAGGCAGAGCTGTTGCGCCAAATACGTATATATTGGAAAGCTCAGCAGTGATGATACGAGACCAGTCACGGGAGGAAGATAAGGGTGTTTAAATTAACGTTAAAGAAAAAGATAATTAGTGCAGCGCTCATACTGGTGATCGTGCTGTCCCTTTCAAGTGTTATAGGCGTCATTAAGATGTCGGAAATGGGGGAGGCTTCTGATAAGGTAAATAACAGGTCTTTACCTGCAGTCATTCTTCTTCAAGGTATGGATAAGCAGATTACAGAAATCGATAGGCTCACCGTTCGAATGATACTCGAAGAGGATGCAGCCGTCCGCAGCACTTATCAAGAAGAACTAACCAAAGCTACAGCGTCAATGGATAAGAGTGTAAATAAATATCAAAGTTTAGCCTCCACGGCAGAGGAAAAAGAACTATTCACCGACTTTTATGGTCAGTGGGCAATGTATCTCCGCCATCTAAAGGTGGTTTCCGCGGCCATGGAAGAAAACGACAAGGTGATGGCCTACATGATCATCCATGGGAATTCTTCTATTTATAAGGCAGCCTTGGACGATGTGAATAAACTGAAGCTGCTTAATGAGCAGTACGCTACTGATGCCGCTAATCAATCGAGTCAATCTTACCATTCAGGTAGACTTTTGATGATTTCTCTGACTATCATATGTACGATCCTTGGAATTATCGGTTCTTTTTTACTGGCTCAATCGTTCACTAAGCCCATATTAAAGATAGCGGAACAGATAAAGCTGGTAACGAGAGGGGACCTGCAAGTGGAACCCCTTAGTATCCGATCCAAAGATGAGGTCGGGGAGCTGGCATCCGATTTTAATGAAATGTGCGATTCACTTCGCAATCTTTTAAAGGAAGTTGTGGATAATTCCTTACTGGTTGCCTCTACGGCTGAACAGTTAACGGCTAGTGCGGAACAGACAAGCATTGCTACCGAGCAGATAGCTATAAGTGCCACTCAGGTTGCGGAGGGATCTCAGACACAGCTTGTAGACATAGCTGAAACGCTGAATTACACGGTAGACGTTTCTAAAAGTGTAGAGAACATAACCAATCGCTTTGTGAATGTGGCAAATCTCACAACCCAAGCACAAGAAAAAGCAAACAACGGAAAAACCCAAATGTCTTCGACTGTTTCTCAAATAAGAGATGTGCATACCAAGGTAACTCAATCCGCTGAAGTAGTAAATATTCTAGGAGAAAAGTCTGCGGAGATCAGACAGATCACAGCTATGATCCGTGATATAGCAGCTCGAACCAATTTGCTTTCACTAAATGCGAGTATAGAAGCTGCGAGGGCGGGAGAGCAGGGAAAAGGGTTTGCGGTTGTTGCTTTTGAAGTACGCAATCTGTCGGCACAAGCAAGTGAAGCAACAGGCAAGATCTCTTCTCTGGTTAACGAAATTGCCTTAAGAACAGATGAAGTTGTGATTTCAATGAATGAAGGTGTTCAATCTCTGAATGAAGGCATGATGCTTGTCGAAGGCGTAGGTAACGTTTTTTCTGAGATTGTAGGTGCCGTTGAAGAAGTGAGCGGTGAGGTGGACACTGCGGCTGTAGAAGCAAGATCCGTAAATGAAGGGACCGTTTCTATGGTGGAATCGATGAAGAAAATTGCTGAAATCTCCGAACGTGCAGCAGATTCTACTCAAACAGTCGCAAGCGTAGTCGAGGAAACTACTGCATCCATGCAGGAAGTGTCTGCGGGTGCTAACATGCTTGCCAAGAGGGCGGAAGAGATGAATCAGACGGTGTCGGTATTCAAGATTTAAAATAAGCTTCAAATCAACTGGAGTTAAGAGCGGCAGCCTTGGACGAGAAGAAAGTCCTAGACTGCCGCTGTTTTGTTAAGCTTAAACCATTAGATTACGAATGAACTGCTTCAGCTTTTTTGGTTGCTCTTTTCAGATCCTGTTTACGGCGTTCTTCCAGATACCGCTCTCCATTCTTCTTGTCTGCTGTCAGTGTAAAACAGGATAGGATGGTGAATAGACCTGCAATGGAACCCAGAATTACATAAGTAATCGGGAAATTTAATACTTCATACATATGCCCGACAATGGGTGAGAAAATGGAAACCACCAGGGAGCCCATAAACAAATACAGCAGGTACATGGTGGAGGACAAGCGCTGGTCAAAGTTAACGGTAATGTACTTGAAGATGGCTACCAGAATAAGTGGTTTCTCCAGGGAGTGAATCATCTTCATCGCAGCCACCCATATAGAACCGAATGGCAGCGAAGAGCCGATAATACGCAAAGACATAATCGACCCGGCAATAATTAATGCCCATTTGGCGGTCGTTTTGTTCACAAACCAAGGGGTAACGAAAAGGAACACAAATTCCAGAAAAACCTGCACAGCGCTCAAATCGCCAAGGAATTGATTTCCTTCCGCTTTGGAACTGAACTGCGATACGAAGTATGTGGCAAACTGTTGGTCATATACCTCATAAATTTGGGTCACGCCAACCATGAATAGCATAAGAAACCAGAACTTTGTGGTACGTACGAGATGCAGCACATCAATGAGCTTCAACGATTCTGTTTTCTGCTGCTCCTGTCCAGAAATTTCGACTTTGGTCAGGAAGATGCAGATCATGGCAACAACGGCAGATACGGAGGCAATCCAGAAGGTCAGATTTACATTGATATTGATGACCCGTCCCGCAACAAAAGTAGCCGCCGCCCACCCGAGTGAACCCCACATACGAACCCGTCCGTATTCAAAGCCATATTTACGCGAAACTTTGTCCATATACGAATCGACGACACCGTTACCTGCATTAAATACCAGGCCGATAAATAGCGCACCAACAATGGCACCAATGACGAACTGCGTTTGAAGCAATGGACCGTATACATAGATAAAAAAGGGCCCGACGAGCAAAAGGATTGTAAAGAGTATGTACAGCAGGTGTTTTCTCAAGCCCAGCTTGTCAGATAAGTAACCGAACAAAGGCTGCATGATCAAGGCGACGATTGAATTAGCCGCGTATAAAAATCCCGTGTAGGTTTCTGAAATTTCCAGGCTTTGTCCCAGCCAAATGACAAAAAAAGACATGGCGGCAGACCATGTAAATAGATAAGCGAAGTTAAAAATACTCAGAGACCAATAGTTGCGTTTTGCCAAATTCGTCATGTTTAAGCACCCCTTCAATTGTAGCCGCTCAAATTGTATTCAACGTTAATATGCATTGTTGTACTATTAATTGTAAGGATTATTCGCTTGCTTCCATAGGGCATTTTCCCAAGATTTCCTGTGCTTATTACAATCAGTTGATGATTCGATTAAACCGCAGATTATGTAGTAATTTAAAACTTTTACGAGACCTACCGGGTGTGTGTAACTACATCTATGTCTTGTAAGAAATAAGTCCTACGTGTAAAATTCTCTTATAGTTCATTAAGCTCACTAAGTAGGAGGAGAAATATAGGGTAGCCTCATAATTGCAAAAGCAAGGGGATGAAATGATTCATTTTTGCAAGTACAAAGTTACTTGAAACGATGATCGTATATAGAGTAACATACTCTAGGCAATCAGATGCCGTTCTTTGAATGCAACAATTGGCTACGTTCCTATTAACATATAGTATACAAAATTAAAAGAAAACGAATAAAAACAAAATGTTGTGAGTTCGTGGTTGGAGGATTTATTATGTCTAAAAGTGTTTCTACGTCCTTTATTATCATTATAGGATCAATGCTATTTGCCTTATTTTTTGGTGCAGGGAATCTAATCTTTCCACCTATGCTTGGGCAAATGGCCGGAAAGAATGTATGGATAGCCAATGCGGGTTTCTTGGTTACCGGTGTCGGCTTACCATTACTAGCCGTCACAGCCTTTGTTTTTTCGGGCAAAAGCAATTTGCAAACTTTAGCGAGTCGTGTACATCCTGTATTCGGTCTTGTCTTTACAACAATCCTTTATCTAGCCATCGGGCCTTTGTATGCAATTCCTAGAACCGGTAGTGTGTCATTTGAAATTGGAGTAAAGCCTTTTTTTTCAGACAATGTAGATCATCCTGTCGCACTTTTTGCATTTACTATCCTTTTTTTTGCAGTTGCATGTTTGTTGTCACTTAATCCTACAAAAATTATTGATGTCATCGGAAAGTTCCTAACACCCATTAAATTGACATTCATTGGATTACTTGTGATTGTAGCTATTATTCACCCAATAGGAAAATTCCAAGAACCTGCGGAGGGTTATACATCCAATGTCTTTTTTAAAGGCTTTCAAGAGGGTTATTTAACATTGGACGCTCTTGTAGCCTTTATTTTTGGAATTATCATTGTGAATGCGATTAAGGATAGAGGGGTTAATACAAAAAAAGAGCTGATGATCATTTGTGGCAAAGCGATAGCAATTGCGGTTATACTCTTAGCTTTTATCTATACGTCTCTTTCATACATGGGAGCTTCTAGTGTTGAAAAACTGGGCATTTTAGGAAATGGCGCTGAGGTGTTAGCTAAGGTTTCCTCCTATTATTTTGGATCTTATGGATCTATTCTATTAGGCTTAATGATTACAGTAGCGTGTTTAACGACAAGTGTGGGGCTTATCACTTCCTGCTCTTCCTTTTTTCATGGATTATTTCCAAAAGTCTCTTACAAAAGAGTCGCTCTCATGTTATCTATATTTAGTATCCTTGTAGCCAACATAGGTTTAACACAGCTCATTAAGGTTTCAACGCCAGTATTAATGGCAATATATCCTATTGCTATTTCTCTAATATTTTTAACTTTTTTACATCCCGTATTTAAAGGAAAGTCAGAAGTATATCAAGGCAGTTTGATATTAACCTTTATCATTAGTTTATTTGATGGCTTAAATGCTGCTGGAATAAAAATTAATGTAATTAATGATTTTTTCACCCATTTTCTCCCATTATATAATGTAGGGTTAGGGTGGTTAATTCCCTCTGTTTTAGGAGGTGTAGCTGGCTACATATTTACTAAATTAAGAGGAAGAAAAATAATTTTAGTACTTATGAAGCCCAAAAAAAACAAATAATTTATCCTATGCATATCAGTCTGTTATATAAGGGACAGCAAGCGCCTGATCTGCTTCGTGCTGCTTACGGTACTGCGAAGGGGTCAGGCCTTTCCATTTTTTAAAGGTCGCAATAAAGTAGCTTAGATTGTCAAATCCAACATCCAGCGCAATATCAACCACTTTTCGATCACTTTGCTCCAACAACCTGCAAGCCTTTTGAATCCGATGATAGTTGATATATTCTACCGGGCTTTTCTGAACCATCTGCTTAAAAAAACGGCAGAAATGTCCCTCGCTCATTCCAATCTCATCTGCGATTTCCCGTAAACGTATAGGCTCATGAGCATGACTGTTGATATACGCCAACGCTTTTTTGATCCGTTCAACTTTGTTGCGCTGACCCGCCATAATCACATCCTCTCCGTTAGCGGGAGTCATGTGTGGGTACAGGCAGGCGATCATGCTATAGAGCTGTGCCTTGGTCGCCAGTTCACGGGCAGGCGCATTCTTTTCATGGCTGGTGATAATGTATCGCAATGCAGCCAGCACCTCTTGCTCCCAGAGCTGCACGCCGCGAATGTGGGGGGGAGGGACAAGCTTTTTACTGATAAATGGGTCAATAAACTGCGTCTGCACCGTATCCTGCGTGCGGCTGTGCAGTATGTCGGGGTGAAACACCACCGCAGAAAATACACAGCGAGGACTTTTTTGTAAATAACCGGCGTGAAGCTCGCCACTGTTTACAAAAAGGGCTTCACCTTCGCTAACCTCCGTATAGACCATATCCGTCTGAAATACAGCGGTCCCTTGTTCCACTACGATAAACTCCATTTCCTCATGCCAATGGGACTCCAATATACTATTTCCGTTCAATTGCTCTACGCTCGGATATACGCTGACTGGATACATGGGATTGCCGTGAATGCGGTTTTCTCGTAACATTTCCCTTTGCATTTCAATGATTCCTTTCGGCAAACTGATTTATATAGAAAACATCAAAATATTGATACAATACGTCAAAATAAAAGAAGTAAACCCTTACATAAATCAATATTATTATAGTGAGGATTTCGAAAAAATCCAACAAGCGATTTGGAATCAAGAATATAAAGATTGAGACGGAGGAAGGAACAGATGAAATTTACAGATGGCTATTGGTTGGTTCGCAAGGGCTATGAAATACAAAATCCTGCTGAAATCCGTGATATCGTGACGGACGATGCTTCCATGACGGTATATGCAGCAACCCACCGGATCGAGCATAAAGGAGATACACTGAACGGAGCGTTGCTGAAAGCGACCTACAGCTCACCTATGCCGAATGTCATTCGGGTACGTCTAAACCACCATAAGGGACGGGTGCATCAGGGACCGGATTTTGAAATTCACACCTTGCCAACAGAGGTAGGCATTACGGTGGATGAGGACGCAGCGGTACTGAAAAGCGGCGATCTGAGTGTGCGAGTCGGTCGTGGAAAGAGCTGGGACGTAGGCTTTTATGTCGAGGATCGCAGAGTCACAGGTAGCGGACATCGGGGACCAGGCTATATTACAGACCCGCAGGATCAGCCTTTTTTTCGGGAACAGCTGGAGCTGGGCATCGGTGAGTACGTATACGGACTCGGAGAGCGTTTCACTCCGTTCGTAAAAAATGGCCAAGTGGTCGATATCTGGAATGAAGATGGCGGGACCAGCAGTGAGCAGGCCTATAAAAACATTCCATTTTATCTATCTAATAAAGGGTATGGTGTGTTCGTCAACCATCCGGAAAAGGTATCCTATGAGATTGCATCGGAAAATGTATCAAAGGTTCAGTTTAGCGTCTCCGGCGAATCGTTAGAGTATTTTATTATTGGAGGAGCTAACCCTAAAGAGGTACTGGACAATTACACCAAGCTGACGGGTAAGCCTGCATTACCACCAGCCTGGACTTTTGGTTTGTGGCTGACCACTTCGTTCACAACAGATTACGATGAAGCCACAGTGAATCATTTTGTGGACGGGATGGCTGAGCGAGATCTGCCACTCTCGGTATTCCATTTTGACTGCTTCTGGATGAAGGAATACCAATGGTGCGATTTCCAGTGGGATCAAGACATGTTCCCAGACCCGGAAGGCATGCTGCAAAGATTGAAGGCAAAGGGGCTCAAAATTTGTGCATGGATCAATCCGTATATTGCTGAGAAATCCATTTTGTTTGATGAAGGCATGGAGAATGGTTATCTGGTCAAAACCGCCGATGGTGGCGTGTGGCAATGGGATATGTGGCAGGCGGGGATGGGGCTGGTTGACTTCACGAATCCGGCTGCAGTCGCCTGGTACCAGGATAAGCTGAAGGTGTTAGTAGATCAGGGGGTAGATTGCTTCAAAACTGATTTTGGCGAGCGCATCCCTACCCATGTGGTATATCATGACGGATCTGATCCGATGAAAATGCATAACTATTATACGCATTTGTACAACAAGGCTGTATTTGATGTGCTGGAGGAAAAGCTGGGTAAAAATGAAGCCGCGTTATTTGCACGTTCCGCTACAGCCGGGGGGCAACAGTTCCCGGTTCACTGGGGAGGAGACTGCTCGTCGACGTATGAGTCGATGGCGGAATCCTTACGAGGCGGTTTGTCGCTTGGTTTGAGCGGCTTCGGCTTCTGGAGCCATGATATTAGCGGCTTTGAGTTAACGGCTGCGCCGGACGTATACAAACGGTGGGTACAATTTGGACTTCTGTCCTCCCATAGCCGTCTGCACGGAAACGAATCCTATCGCGTGCCTTGGCTATTTGACGAAGAATCAGTGGATGTGGTGCGTAGCTTTACAAAACTCAAATGCTCGCTAATGCCATACCTGTATCCTTCTGCTGTGGAATCCTCGGTAAAGGGACTGCCGATGATGCGGGCTATGGTATTGGAATTCCCGCAGGACCCAACCTGTGCAACACTGGATCTGCAATACATGCTGGGGGATTCCATTTTGGTAGCCCCAATCTTTAATAAAGAAGGCAATGTACAGTATTATGTACCAGAAGGTCAGTGGACAAATTTACTTACGAATGAGAGAGTGTCAGGTGGTCGTTGGGTCAACGAGCATCATGATTTTACAACTTTGCCTGTGCTCGTGAAGCCGAACACACTGTTGGCAACCGGTCATGAGGACAGTCGTCCGGATTATGATTATGCTGATCAAGTGGCGCTTCATTTGTTTGAGCTTGGTGAGGGGCAACAGGCTCGAACGGTTATCGTGAATACGTCAGGTGAAGAAGAGTTAACGGTTATTGCCAGCCGCAAGGATTCTGTCATTACAGTGAAGGCAGAAGGTGCTGTTAAACCATGGTCGATCGTCCTGCGCGGTATCCACGAGGTTGTTCAAGTGGAGCAAGGCAGCAGCCAGTCGGGAGAACAGGGTGTAATTATTACACCAGCTTCCAGTGGACAGCAAGAGCTTACGATTCACTTGGGCTAGGTAAGGCGCTAGAAAGTGGATGAAGTATGTCACAATGTAGCGATTATATGTAAAGAAAGGGCTTGCTTGATCCAACAGGCAAGCCCTTTTTGATGCAGATTTTTGATAGAATCAGTTGCAACTTTTAGCATTGGTTATCTACTCCTATCCATTCTGCTGGAGTAGTAGCGGTACAATATACTGCCGGAAAATATCCACAGGAGTCCGTTTCTTTTTGAATTTATCGGCGGTAACGACAACAACCATGTCATACGACGGGACGACAACAATATATTGCCCACCAAAGCCGAGAGCGTAAAAATAGTCCGTTTCACTTCCTGTATCTGTTCCATCTGAAAAGGAAGAAGTCCACCAGTGCCATCCGTAAAATGCTTTTTGTGGTTTGGCAGCAGGGAGAAACGGACGGGTTGAATATCGAACCGTCTCTGCTTGGATGATCTGCCGTCCTTCCCAGCCTCCTTCATTCAGGTAAAGCTGCCCGAATTTGAGCATGTCCATTGGCCTGAGATGCAGTCCGAAGCCTCCCGTATGAGTGCCCTGAGGATCGGTTTCCCAATGGTAGCTTTCGATACCGAGCGGTTGGAATAATTGCTGTTCGGCAAATTCAGCAACTGTTTGTCCAGAAACATGACGTAGTATGGTGGCCAAAAGTTGAGAACAGCCAGAACTGTACTCCATTCGCGTGCCTGGCACATCCGATAATGGCTGTGAAAGTACAAATTGCACCCAGTCTGACGTTTTGCTCATGGTAGGAAAAGAGTTTTGTCCGCCAAACTCCGTCCAGTTAAAGCCTGCGGACATCGTCAGCAGATGTTCAATCGTAATATCATGGTTTCGAGAATCACTATCTGTGGCCAACTGGGGAAAGAATTCGAGGATCGGCGTCTCCGGTTTCGGTCCCTGTTGCTGGTTCATAGCGATACTAACTAATGCAGAAATCACGCTTTTGGTGCAGGAATTTATTTTATAGAGTTCGTTAGCAATTTGAGGTTCACGATAGTAATTCAAGATCATGTTACCCTGCTGCTCAATAAGGCAGCTGCGGGTTTCCAACTCGTTAAGCACGTGAATAAGCGGTTTGAGCTCCAGACTGTTCATGCAGATCCTCCTTGAGGCTTATGCTATACCAATACATAGTATATCATTTAAATAGTCTGAAATTCGAAGAGTACAAACTGAAAACAGTTCATTTACCTAATTTTGAATTTTTTTGTTTTTTGATATTAAAAAAGATATATATGTTCACTGAATAGACATAAATATATTTAAAAATCTATACACTATTTTCTATTTCATTCAAAAAAACAATCGAATAAAACGATATATAGTAAGTTGGACATTTTATTCAGAAATAACTGGGGGACCGATTCATGAATTTAACGATTAAGGCCAAAATGATTCTTAGCGCGATACTGATCCCGAGTGTGATTGCAGCAATGCTGCTGACCAATTACATTTTAAGCGTACATAGTGAGAATGAGTACAAGGATATTATGAATCGTGAAGAGGCTATTGCGTATAACTCGAAGTCTCTTCAATTTTTGTTAAACGGCATATCTAATGATGAGCGGGCATATTTGCTAACTCGTGACGAACAGTATGGGAAAGAGATCGGAAACAAGCAAAGTGAAGTTGCAAAGTTGCTACAGGAGACAGAAGCTCTGCTTAGTACAGGCAATGAGGATTCTAGTAAAAAGATGACTGATCTCAAGACGGGGATTAATACCTATATGAATCAAGTTCATCGTTTACTGACTACAGCGGGGTATCAGAGTACAAGAGATGACGCTTTCCCGCCATTTTCTGATTTGCTCGATGATTTTGAAAACGAACGGGTGTTGCGCAAGCAACTTGATACCAAGGTAGTAGCCTTCGTCAAAGCTCAAGAGGATATGGTGACGGTGAAAGTACAGCAAGCGCACCAAACGATGACGAATACATCCTTGATTACGAGTATTGTAGGGCTTCTGGTTATCATTTACAGTATTTTTCAATCCATCGTTCTGATTCGTTCAATTCGTCCATTACACCATATGAATGAGCAACTGTTGGAAATGTCTGAAGGTGGGGGAGATTTGCGTAGCCGACTGGATATTACGTCCAAAGACGAAATCGGTATGATTGCAAGCTCCTACAACAAGCTTATTGAGGGATTCCGCAGTATTATAGTGGATGCTCAGGATACGGCGCGTACATTAACCGTAACCGCAGAACGGGTTAGCGTAAGTACAGAGGAAATGAATCAGGCCAATCGTCATACTTCCGGTGTAATGGAAGAATTAGCGGCTGGTATGGAGCATCAGGTCGACGATATTACACAAACTACAGATACTGTGAAAGAGCTTGCCCACGAACTGGAGCATATTGCAGCTACGAGCCAGCAGGTATATGAGTTGTCTGATACAGCCGCTAAAGATGCAGAAGCAGGGGAACAATCTATAGGTCAGGCTATGCGTCAGATGGAGAAGGTAAGCGAAAGTGTAGACAGCTCTGCACGTGCTGTACGTTCACTTAGTGAACAGGCCGAACAGATTGGCATGATTGGAGCTGTTATTACTGGAATTGCTAAACAGACAGGAATGCTGGCGCTCAACGCGTCGATTGAAGCGGCAAGAGCCGGAGAGCAGGGCAAAGGATTTGCAGTTGTAGCCTCTGAGGTAAGAAGATTGGCCGAGCAGGTATCGGTTTCAGCAGCAGAAATCACACAATTTGTGCAAAATATTCAGGAGCATGTTGGAAATGTCGCTTCCAGTATGCAGACAGGGACGGTTGAAGTGCAGTCTGGCGTAAAGGTCATGCAATCCGCAGAAACCGCATTTCGTCAGATTGGAAGTTCCATTCAACAGGTCAGCGAACAGATTCACAGTGTAAACCGGTCCGTAGAACAAATGTCCGGCGGATCAGAGCGAATGGTGGAAGCAGTAGAACGTATTCGTGAAGTAGCAGAGCAGTCGGCAGGGGGAACCCAGAGCGTCAGTGCGGCGGCAGAAGAGCAACTGGCTTCCATGGAGGAAATTGCATCATCTATTCATACACTGGCGGATATGTCGCAGCTACTAAATGCAAGGGTCGGTGGATTTAAAGTGTAGCCGTATAAATCCCCACCAATGTAAACACAATAACATCTGTAGAACAAATCTGAACAGCTGTGTTATTACTTTTGCAAAGGTGGTAACGGGATGCAACAAAATAAGGGGAATCTGCTTGCGTTAGGTTCCATCCCGCTGATGATGACGCTGGGTAATTCCATGCTGATTCCTGTGTTACCGGAAATCGGACGTAAGCTACATGTAAGCTCTTTTCGGATTAGCATGTTGATTACAGTATATGCGGTGGTGGCCATTTTACTGATACCGATTGCGGGCTATCTCTCCGACCGATTTGGCCGTAAGGCGGTGATTGTTCCCTGTCTGATTCTGACGGTGATTGGTGGGGGGATTTCTGCAGCGGGAGCATGGCTGCTTCACGATTCGGCAGCATACTGGACCATTATTGCAGGCCGTCTACTTCAGGGTGCGGGAGCGGCAGGGGCTTTTCCTATAGTCATTCCGCTTGTGGGTGATCTGTACGAGAATGAGGATGAGGCCAGTAAGAACCTGGGGGTCGTCGAGACTTACAACACATTTGGCAAAGTGCTAAGTCCGATACTCGGTGCCGCATTGGGAGCTGTTCTATGGTTTTTGCCACTGGCCGTAATTCCAGGCCTCTGTCTGATTTCGCTCATTTTGGTGCTTTGGCTGATCCATGTGCCTAAGCGTAAGAACCAACCGATTATGTTTCGGGAGTTTGTGGGAAATGTGAAGCGGGTGCTTGCCGAAAAAGGACGTTGGCTCTATGCTATTTTCGCTATGGGCGGCATTTGTATGTTTGTCATTTTTGGCGTCTTGTTCTACTTATCCGACATCTTGGAAAGTCGTTACAACCTCCATGGAGTGTGGAAAGGTTTTGTGTTAGCCATTCCGCTGATTTCCCTCTGTCTGTGTTCTTATGTAGGAGGCAAGATCATCGGCAAGCACAAAAAGCGTATGAAGTGGATCGGTTTCAGTGGTTTGGCCATATTGACGATCAGCTTTGCCATTCTCGGATTTATCCAAAATATTTATGCGGTGATCGGACTGTTTACGTTAGGGGGCGGCGGAATTGGGCTTGCGCTGCCTTGTTTGGATTCTCTCATTACAAAGGGAATTGAAAAAGAGGAACGCGGAACCATTACTGCCCTGTATAGCAGCATGCGCTTTGTCGGGGTGTCACTAGGCCCTCCGGTTGTATCCTTGCTGCTGGGCAGCAGTGGACATGGTCTGCTCTTTGGCGTGATGGCCGCAGTGGGAGGCATTGCAGCTCTGCTGATGCTGTTTGCGGTCAGACCCAAGCAGGATGAACCCACAGATGACAAATCCACGGACCGTATGAGTGTAAATGAGGAGCAAACAAGCGTGTCCCGGGAAAAGCCTCGTTCTCCCAAGCTAAGACGCAAAACTCCTGCGAAATAAATGAAAAAGCACCCATTGTCCATGAAACCATGGCAACGGGTGTTTTTGATAACTAAGCAAGTAAGAGCTAATGTTCATTTGTAAAATATAGTCTACCCTTCTAGAGGGAGATGCGTCTTAGGCTTGCGGCTCACAACGATTTGTATGACATAGATTAGTAAGAACAGTACAACAAACAGCGAGGAAAGACGGTACATCCACGCATAATCACTTGCTTTGGCGATAATGCCAAGTATAAGCGCTCCGGCTGCAACCCCGAAATCGAGGGAATTGAGAAACATACCGTTTGCCATGCCCCTCTGTTTAGGAGACACGACCTGAATCATCCAGGTTTGGAGGGTCGGCTGCATGACACCAAACCCGATACCGTAGCAAAGAGCAGACATATACATGAAGACATCACTGTGTGCGTAGGAAAGCAGGATCAGACCGCCAATTAAAAACAGGGAGCCAGGGATGAGCAGTGCTTTTGCCCCTTTTTTGTCATAAATACGGCCCGAGAAGGGACGCACGATCAGCACGGATACCGCATTAAACAGGAAAAAGTAGGCCGGATGTGCCAGATTTGCTTCATCCCCGTAAAGCGCCATAAAGCCGAGTAATCCACCATATGTGATAGACATCAGCATGTTCAACAAGGCGGGAACCCACAATTTACGGTTAAATGCCGGTTTTCGCCCTTCTTCCAAAGGAACCATAGGTGGTTCGATGTGCCCTTTGGGTAGTGTACGAATCAGCCAGTAAGCCAACGGGAATATCACAACAATTACAGCTGCTGTCGTATAGGCAAGCAGGTTGAAACTCCCGTATTGAAGCATCGAAATGCCGATGGTCGGCCCAATCGACATCGCTAGACTAGTGGACAGACTAAAGAAGCCCATTCCTTCACCGAGACGTTTGGGCGGGATGACGTCAGAGGCCATCGTTGGAAAGGCCGTGCTACTCATACCGAAGCCAATCCCAAATAACATCCGCATGAGCAGAAGCACTGTAATCGTTGGCGAAACACTGTACCCCAGCGTTCCTGCCAATGCAAACAGCAGTCCCACGAAGATCAGGGTACTGCGATGTCCCTTTTCCAGCATACGGGCTGAAAAGAGTCGTGCTGCAATCGCACTTAAAGCGAATAAGGTGGTAACGAGACTCACCTGAACGGAACTAGCGTGGAATGTATTTTTCACATAAGAAGGAATGGAAGATAGGATCATCTGTAATTCCAGAAACAAAAATAAATTGGAAACCGTAAGAACGATAAATTCCTTGGTCCAAAGAGGTTGCTTGCCTTGTTGCATATTAATCGTTCTCTCCTTGTTTTTCTGATTCGGTCATGTTGGCGTGAATTTGTAAAAGAGTCCGGCGGAATTGCTTCAGATCGGCCGAGGAAATTCCTTTTACAAAATCGTGATTGGTATCAAGTTCGACAGGAAGAGTCTTCTCCACAAGCTGTCGGCCTGTTTCAGTCAGATGAAGCAAATAGGCCCGACGATCCTGTGGGCTATTTACACGCCGTACCCAGCCCTTCTTGTCCAACAAATCAATAATTCGAGTCGTGGTAGGCTGGTCCTTCACGGCCTTAGCTGCAATTTCTTTCTGATTTAAACCCTCAGCCTGATAGATTTGGAACAGAACCGACCATTGCTCTGGGGAAATATCATAAGGTTTGAGGCGCTGCAAGAGCTGCTGACTCATTTTGCGGTGAGTAATCCCGAGCAACATCCCAATGGAACAATCGGGAGGCAAGTTATTCATAGGTACTCCTTTCTGTTTCCCGTACATAAATTACTTTGAAATTAATTAGTTGTTATAACAATTATATGAACAACAAGTTATTTTGTCAAAAAAAGTTGTTCAGCGTTTTGGGTTCTGCTATCACTACAGCAAAAAAACAGCCCGTAAAATACGGGCTCAGGCTGTCGAGAAAGTCTCGACAGCCTATTTTATGTTAATTTTGTTTAAGACGACACCGCGTTAATGTTGTATAATATAGGTAACTATTGTAGAACGGATGGTGTTGATATGCTACGCTCCAACTGCGAAAAACAACAATCCTACGAATTTGTTTCCATCGAAGATCTGGTTCCTCAAGATCACTTGCTCCGCAAAGTAGATAAGTATATCGATTTTTCGTTTATCGATGATAAAGTTCGACCACTGTATTGTGCAGACAACGGGCGTCCTGCCATTGATCCTACCGTATTGTTTAAAATGATCTTTCTCGGTTATTTCTATGGCATTCGCTCAGAACGGCAACTCGAGCGAGAAATTCAGACGAACCTAGCTTATCGTTGGTTTCTGGGGTTGGGCTTAACGGATAAAGTTCCGGACCATACGACGATTAGCTGGAATCGTCGCACTCGCTTTAAAGACACCACGATCTTTCAAGATATCTTCGATGAAATTGTGCTGCAGGCGATCTCTCACCGAATGGTGGGTGGGCGTGTTCTCGTCACCGATTCCACACACGTCAAAGCCAATGCTAACAGGCACCAGTACACCAAAGAACAAGTGTTGCAGAATACTAAAGACTATATGGACGAGCTGAACGAAGCGGTGAAGGATGACCGGAGAAACCACGGAAAAAAGCCTTAAAATCCCGAGAGGAAGTGAACGAAGAAAAAGAAATTAAAGTGAGCAAAACAGACCCGGACAGCGGCTATATGATCCGTGATGGCAAGCCCGAAGGCTTCTTCTATCTGGACCACCGCACGGTGGATATGAAGTACAATCTGATTACGGACGTGTATGTGACACCAGGGAATGTACATGATTCTGTCCCCTATTTGTCCCGTTTGGATCGCCAAAGAGAACGTTTTGGTTTTCAAGTAGAAGCTGTTGCACTAGATTCAGGTTATTTAACAACGCCGATTTGCCGAGGTTTGCAGAACCGAAAGATTTTTGCCGTGATTGCTCACCGAAGATTCCATCCCAGACAAGGACTGTTTCCGAAATGGAAGTTTGAATACGATGCCAAACGCAATGCGTATAGATGCCCAGCCCAACAGGAACTGCCCTACCGAACGACGGACCGTAAGGGATACCGGCAGTATGCCTCTGACCCAGCTCAGTGCCAGCATTGCCCACTGCTAAGTCAGTGTACCCAGTCTCGAAACCACCGCAAAGTGGTGACTCGGCATGTCTGGGAAGACAGCAAAGAGTGGGTACGGAGCAACCGGCTGAGCCCATCTGGTAAAAAGCTGTACCGCAAACGAAAAGAGACGATTGAGCGAAGCTTCGCGGATGCCAAAGAGCTCCATGGGTTTCGCTATTGCCGTTTGCGCGGTCTTCCAAACGTCAGGGAACAAGCCCTTATGACGGCAGCCGTGCAGAACATGAAGAAGATGGCGATCCACCTAGATCGCCTGGAGAAACAGGGGTAACCCCCCCTGCTTCTCCAGAGACCAGAGCATTATGATGTGAAAAAGAAACCCACGTCTCAAAATGACGGGGTTTCTCGACAATCTGAGCCCGTAAAATACGGGCTGTTTGGGTTGATATAATATCGTTTGCCATGACTGGCGAATTAAGCTTTAGGTACGGTTTCCCAGTCCTTCAGGAAGCGTTCGATACCACTGTCTGTCAGTGGGTGTTTCCACAGAGAAGGGAGCAAGGAACCTGGAATGGTGGCAATATGTGCACCAGACAGAGCAGCATCTTCTACATGCTTAATATTGCGGATGGATGCGGCGATGATTTCGGATTTCAGACCATGAATGTCCAAAATTTGTCTCAGTTCACGAATCAGCTTCATACCGTCAACAGCGATATCATCCAGACGTCCTACGAACGGGCTGATAAAAGTAGCGCCAGCTTTGGCTGCCATCAAACCTTGAGCCGCGGAGAAAATCAGTGTTACATTCGTTTTGATTCCGTTCTTGGTCAGCTCGTTACAAGCATACAAGCCATCTTCAGTCATAGGAAGCTTGATAACCACGTTCGGTGCCCACTTGGCGATATCATAAGCTTCTTTGAGCATATCTTCAGCCTTCAGACCAATAACCTCAGCACTTACGGGACCTTCAACGATACTGCAAATCTCCTGAATGACTTCCTTGAACACTCGACCTTCCTTAGCGATCAGTGAAGGGTTCGTTGTTACACCATCAACCAGACCCAAACGTTCAATACGTTTGATTTCTTCAATGTTACCAGTATCCAAGAAAAATTTCATTTGATTTCCTCCTCAGGTTTATATAATACATAATACATATCACATGCGATGTACAATAGTTCATTGATAAATGTAGCATATTGCACACGTTAAACTTATAATTAGTATGTATTACATTCTTAATTGTGACACATTTTAAATTTGAAAACAAGCGGTGTATGATTAAAATTTGATGAATTGTCGGAAGATGCTGAAATTTACCGATCTACGCTCTTTATAATGTATTCTACCCCACTCCATAAGGAGGTAATCATTATTCAACTGTCTGAAAGACAGCGGGAAATTGTTGATATTGTCCAGCGTCTGGCACCTGTTACGGGGGATAAAATTGCTGAAACACTGGGATTGACGCGTCCGACTCTCCGTTCTGACCTTGCTCTGCTCGTTATGCTCGGACTGGTGGATGCCAAGCCGAAGGTAGGCTACCTGCCAGGGCGTCATCCTAAATATGATAGTCATATCGGCAACATGCTCAAAAAGCTGACGGTGGCGGATATACTTAGTGATCCGATTTTGATTTCCGGTGACACTACCGCCTATGATGCGGTGCTGATGCTGTTTCAGCAAAATACAGGTACCCTGATGGTCACAGGAGAGGAGCAGGAGCTCATTGGAATTGTTACCCGCAAGGATTTGCTGAAGGTCATGCTGGGGCATACCGATCTTCACACCGTCCCGGTGACCATGGCAATGACGCGCCGGGCCCAAATGACGACGCTTGCTCCAGAAGACACTTTACTGGAAGCGATATCGAAACTGATTCGGCATCAGGTCAATTGTCTTCCAGTTTTGGACGAGCAATGTAGCTCCTCAACTCCAATTCGGGAGTTGGTAGGACGGGTTACGAAAACGGACATCATGAACGCCATTCTGAGCTTGACAGAAGATAAAACGTAAAACATAAATAAGGGGGCCTTGTATGTACTGGTTGGCCATGCTGACGATGCTGATTGACCATGTCGGACTTGTGTTTTTTCCGACGGATCCGGCTTGGAGAATTGCCGGCAGGCTTGCTTTTCCAATCTACGCGTACGCGCTGTATGCGGGATATACTCATACCCGAGACATGCAGAGCTATATGCTCCGTCTACTCGGACTGGCTCTGATTTCTCAGGTGCCCTATATGCTGGCGTTTGATGTGCTTAGACCGAACGTAATCTGGACGCTATTGACCTCGTTGCTTGCGTTGGCTGCTGCATCCCGCTTGAAGCATTGGACGGCTGTAACGTGCCTGTACGTCGTCTCAGCTCTGGTTATGGAGCTCAGCCAGATGGATTACGGAGCCTATGGACTGCTGTTGGTTCTGATTTATCGATACACCCGTTCATATATGATGATTGCAGCCCATTTTGTTTTGAACGTAGTGTATGACATGGTGCATCACGCGAATCTTCAGCACTTTAGTCTGCTGTCCAGTATTCTGATCGTATGTTTTGCAACTGGAGAAAGCGGATTTTATAGTCGGGTACCGCGTTGGTTGTGGCGTAGCTTTTACCCGGTACATCTGGCTGTTATCGCGGCAATTCGCATCTGGCCCTAATCTACATCTCATACATTAAAAGAACCTTTAAAACCACGACATAAAATGGTTTTAAAGGTTCTTTTTTATCCTTCAATAAGCTAGCCAACGTTTAGGATACCTTGTTGGGACCTTGAGCAAAAGGAAGTGGGCGAAGGGGAGCACCTTCCTTCATGTATTGCACCAATACTTCGGGAATATTGTGTATTCCACCTGCATTGACGCGATAGCCGTTCGTTTGCCCTGGCGAGTTAATCCCGCGTTTCACCGTAAACGTAACGTCAATACCCAAGGAACGGCAAATTTCCATCGTCTCCTTGGTATACCCACCATAAGGGAAGGCAAGTACATTCTGATCATTGTGTAGATGCTTGAACAGCTTCTTGTCAGCCATGTCCAAATCGGTAGAAACTCGCTGTTTGAACTCTTCCTCGGTTTCCATTCGCCCCAGCTTTTTCGAATACACTGGAGCCATCAGAAGCGGCTTTTGTTGGGTGCGCGCTGTGTTGGAGTATCCGTAAGCATGCTGGTCATTGGTATGATTGTAGAAATCAATGCCTTCAGCATGCATCTGATGAATTTGATCCCATGTCAGCTTTGGAATACCAATATGTTTGGGATTGCTGATCGTGGACGTGATGAGAAAATTGGTTGCCGGTACCTGGTACTTTTTCAACACAGGAAAAGTGTCCGTATAAAAGGACTCGTAGCCATCGTCGAATGTCATAAGTACCGCATTATCAGGAACCTTGGCTTTATGTAAAATAAAATCCGTATACTCTTTCATCGTGATCCAGTGGAAGCCGTTAGCTTTCATTTCGTCCAACTGCCTCGTTAAATTACTAAGCTTGAGAGCACCGGGATCAGGTGGAGTCTTGGTCACCTCATGATACATCAGGACAATTACTTTGTTTTGGTAATATACTTTATCTGGTGTAGGCGTCATTGAAAATAAATGGCGTACCAGTCGATCTGCATTAGCTGTGCGTGTACGATGAGCCCCTTTAACTGTAGGTGTGTGGTATATGCTACGTGCTTCATACACCAAAATTCCTAAAATAGCCAACAAACTTATGATTAGCAACGTTCTTTTAAAAAAAGTGTGTTTCATTGAATGACATCCCCCGCATGCAAAAAAATTCTGAAAGTATAGAGGTTTATACTAGATATGAAACTAGCAAAATCTAGTCTATCATACCGAAAACACGCGGGGGAAATATCACAACTTTGTTACCTCTGTGTAGCTTTTACAGATACCGGTGAAGAGGTCGGGAAGTAACCGATCTCGACGGCATGCTGGATCATGTTCCGAATAAAATTCAGGTCGGTTGCCGGGCATTGAACGCCAGCTTGTTCCAGCAGAGCTGTGGTTACAGAGCATCCGTAACGGTAAGCTGAATCCTTGGCTCCGTCACCTTCTAGTTGTCCCATAGCAAGGTGAAGTGCATCCTCCTGAATGCCGGAAGACGGATTTAGCAACCAGGCGCTGTAATCGTCAAAAGGCAGGGTTTCTACTGCGTAACCGAGTTGGTTTACCATAGCGATCAGTTCATCATATGGCAGTGGGTTCGGATTGCAGATATGGAAAATACGGTTTGCGCTTTTTTGATGAACAGACAGCTCTACGATAGCACGGCTGGCGTAATCAATCGGTGTGAAGTCCGTATGCCAATCGGCTTGTGGCGCTTTGCCCAGCAGCAGCATCGCCTTCATCATACGATAATAAGCATTGCTATCAATATTTCGCTGGAAGCGTCCGTTGGCCGAATGGGCTGTCAAATTACCCGCGCGATAGATCGAGACAGGCGTACCGGCCTGAGCTGCTTGGAACAACAGCTTCTCCGCCGCGAGTTTACTGTTCGTGTACAGATTGTCCACGTTCAATTCATCTGGGAAGGCAGAAAGCTCCAATGCCGACTCCCATTTTCCTTCGTTAGCAAGATCCTCCGGTATTCCCATAGTGGAGACATGATGGAAGGATACTCCCGGCTTGGCTTGGGCGATTTTCAGCAGTTCCAGTGTTCCGGTCACATTCGTGCGATCGAAGGCTGCCGAATCACCAAAATGGCGTACGTCAGCGGCGCTGTGAATAATGCCGTCGATTTGGTGCTCCAGCATATGGCGGTCGACAGAAGAGAGACCCAGATCAGCTTGCTCCAGATCCCCATAGACAGCCTTCACTCGTCCTTCGATCAAGCTGGAGATATCATGTCCAAAATATCCCGTCAATACGGACTGAATACGCTCGATACCAGATGGACCGTCCTGAGAAGGGCGTACCATCGCGTATACTTTGGCTTCTGTTCGTTGAAGTAGGTCATACAAAATGTGCGAGCCCAGATAGCCTGTAGCACCGGTCAACAAAATCACGCGCAAGTCGCGGACTTCAGCTAAGTCAGAAGCACCAGATAACTCAATAGGATGCTCATTCAAGTCCATTTTTTCTTGAGAAATCGCGAGTGGCTTGCGTTGCGGCATTTGTTCCGTACCTAATTGTTCCACGTATTCAGCAAGCTCACGAACGGTTTTGTAGCGGAAAAAATCTCCGATGCGCAGCGCGCCATAACGCGGCTTCAAAATAGCCAGCACATGGATGACACGAAGCGAATCGCCCCCGATCAGGAAGAAATCATCGGTAGCGCCAATGTTATTTTTACCAAGCACTTGAGTCCATGCTTCGGCAATGAGTGTTTCGGTTCCTTCTCGGAGAGGTTCCCCGCCAAATGAAAGATCAGACGCTTCCGGTAGTGGTCGCAGGGCCAGCTTTTTGCGATCGATCTTGCCAGTTGGTGAAATTGGCATAGCTTCCAAATGAACGACATGACTCGGTACAAAATAAGAAGGCAGCTTGCCCCCAATATAAGACTGAATAACGTCCTGTGGAATAGATTGTCCATCCGAAGTGGTGAAATAGCCAACTAGCATGTTCTGATCTGTGTGATCTTTGACGGCTACCACAGCGACGTCCTGAACACCTGGATGTTTGGAAAAATGGTCTTCAATTTCTCCGATTTCAATCCGATTTCCACGAATTTTGAGCTGCGAATCCTTGCGGCTTACGTATTCAATCGTACCGTCTGGCAGCAGCTTGGCGATATCACCCGAGCGGTACATTTTTTCACCCGGAACAAAAGGATTGTCCACGAACGATTGCGCTGTACGTTCTGGCTGATGGAGATAACCATGGGCCAATGCAGGAGTAGCAATACATACTTCACCCGGAATATTGACTGGGCAGAGCTTGTTATCATCGTTAACGATATACACTTTGTAATTGTAAATCGGCTTGCCGATCGGGATATTGACGACATGCTCAGGCACGGCACCACGGACCCGATGGGTCGTTGTCGCTACGGTGCATTCGGTCGGTCCGTATACGTTTACGATGTCGGTATCTGTACCGAACTTGCTTTGGAACGCTCGAACTTGGGAGCCGTACAGCGCTTCGCCTGCTACAGTAACAATCCGTACCTTAGCGAGTTTGCGATAGCCTTCGTCTGACAAGTACGTAGATAGCTGATTAAAGAATACAGTTGGCAAAATGGTAATAATCGTCGTGCCTGTACGTGCAATGGCTTCAGCGAATTCTTCAACAGATACACGCTCTTCAGAAGACAGCAAGTACAATTTTGCACCGTAAAACAAGGCTCCCATGGTATCCCAAACGGATGCATCAAAGCTGTAGGTTGCAAATTGGGTCAATACATCCTGAGGTGTAATGTCGCAATCGCGTTGCACGACAGCTCCTAGGTTAACAACACCGCGGTGAGCGATCAGGGCACCTTTCGGTTTGCCTGTAGAGCCGGATGTATAGATGACATAAGCTAGATCATCCGGACTTACACGAACGTTCGGATTGCTTGCAGCATAGCCTGCCAGCGGCCCGTTAATAGCTAAAATTTCTTTTACCGTTTCAATAGAACCGCACAGTTCAGTCGCTTGTTCCATAAGTGCGGAAGTTGTTAATACAAAAGGAGAACGCGTGTCTTCGACAATGTAGCTACTCCGGTCAGCGGGGTGGGCGGGATCAACAGGTACATATACGCCTCCGGCTTTTAGGATACCAAGCAGTGAAATAACGGTCTCTAAGCTCCGTTCCATGAAGATGGTCACGAATTCACCTTTGGTAAGACCTTTGGATAACAAGACACGTGCGACTTGGTTAGCGCGTTCGTTCAACTCACGGTACGTGTACTCTCCAGTGTGGGAAGCAATAGCCGAACGATCAGGGTATTGTGAAGCCGCCTCCTCAAACATTCCATGAATAGTTTGATGCTCAGGATATTTCACGACTGTATTATTTAAAGCTTCGTGAGCAGCTCGATCTGCATCCGATAATATATCAATTGAATTCACAGGTGCATGGCTGTTGGTTAGCGCGCCACGCAAAAGGGTTTCAAAGTATTCTGCGTATCGGACAACCGTTGTTTCCAGCAAGAGTGATTGATCATATCGTATCTGTATTTGATAAGCGCCATTGTGTTCACTGACAGCCCAATCCATAATACGGGATTCTACACCGCTGTCCGTAGGCAGATTTGTCGAAAATGAAGTATCGGCTTGTGGTTCCGCAAGGTATGCACTTGGCTCACGGAGCATCTCCTGAAATAAGTCTGCTAGTTCATGAAAAGTCGTTTCCTTTTCGACTGTCAGCGAAGCTGTAAGCAGACCAGTTTGTGGCACGAAAGTAGAAAAAGAAACTTCTTCTTCTGCGGAAAGGCGATATACCCATGCAGTATATGCTGATAAGAGCAACGCTTGTTTGTCTCCCGCAGTTTTTTGCTGATTTAATTGTTCCGAGATGGACGCTTCTAACTCTACTTGATAAGTAGAGGATGTATGCTTGCGTTGTATACGTGCATAATCCAAGGGAACTAGGAATGGGGAAGGGGTTGTCTGTGTACTGTTTTGTAGTAATGAAGCCATTACGCTAACCTCCTGAATGTATGATGTCTTAATATAAATGGTAAACTCAGTAAATGCCTCGCTCCCTTCAAATGCATGAACAGGAGGGAGGCATTACCGAATGAATGATTAACTATGAAATTAACTTTAAGTCGATAAATGGCTATTATGATTTGCTACGGTTGGTGTCTGCAATTTTGAAATAAGATGTAATTTCTTGAAGCTCTTCAGACATGGATGTCAATTTATGGGATGAATCAATAATCGAATCCAAAGAAGCTTTTTGTTCCTCCACCGTTTGCACAATGTGAACACTGTTATTGGCTGTTTTGGTTACAGTGGAAGAAAGATCGTCTGCTGTCGCTGTCATTTCCTGTGTACCCGCAGATATTTGCTCAGTAGCGCTGGATACTTCTTGGATTTGCCATGCTACATTTTTAGTTGCTTGAAGAATATCATTGAACAGCACGCCTGCTTGTCCAGCAACGACGATTCCGTTTTGAACTTCAACGTTTCCTTGCTCCATCGATTTCACAGCTTGTCCGATTTCATTTTGAATTTCTTCAATCAGTGATGTAATCTGTTTGGTTGCCTCCGCAGATTGTTCTGCCAGCTTACGTACTTCACTGGCAACGACGGCAAAGCCTTTACCTTCTTCACCAACGCGCGCAGCTTCAATAGAAGCGTTCAGAGCGAGCAGGTTGGTTTGACTGGAGATGCCTGAAATGGTACTGATGATATTGCCAATTTCCTGCGAACGACTGTCCAGCAACTTGATGATACGGGAAGTATTGGTTACTGTATCGGTAATCAAGTGCATTTGGGATGATACCTTACTTACAATCTCGTTGCCTTCGTTAGAGCGTTTCTCTACCGAATTGGCTTCTTCCGCAACATTGGAAGAACTCGTGGCAATATTTTGAATGACCGAAGCCATTTCAGCCATGGCACGTGCACTATCGCCTGTTGCTTTTTCCTGCGAACGGATATTCTCCGTGATTTCACTGATGTTTTGATTGATGATGTTGGAATTGATTCCGTTTTGTTCGCAGATTGCGAGTAATTCTTTGGCGGATTCATTGACTTCATCAGTTGTCTGCTTCACTTTAGTCATAATGCTGTTAATATGACTTACCATATCGTTGAAATTCTGATTTACGAGTCCCAAATCATCATGACCTGCATGAATTTGAACATCCAGATTTCCTCTGCTTACTTCGCTGATACCGTACATCAATTGCTTAATCGGGGACAGCGTACGTTTCACAACCCAATATTGAAGCGCCAGGCAGATCAGTAGGAAAATCACTAAAATGGTAGCGCCGCTAATGAGCAGCTTGGTCAATCCTGCAGGTACGGCACCGGCATCTGCATCGACTGCAAAATATGCAAAGATTTTGCCGCTTGGATCTTTAATCGGAGTCATCAAAGTCGTCCATGTACCAAAAGTATCATCGTAGAAGCTGGTGAATGTTGGTTTGCCACTGTCCAGCATACCGGTTACGCCTACTGCCACGACATTGGGTTGCTCATACATAGAGCCAACGAGCATCTTATCTTTTTCAAATGCTTCTCTGAGATCCGTTGGCATCGCCACAATAGATGTCAGATTGCCATTTTCGAGCTCCGTCCCGAAAATATAGGCATGAGAGATATTTGGATTCGTCGCCATGATGTTATCTAGGTACGCGCGGAGTTTGGTTTGAATGGGTCCATCATAATTTTTCTCTTGAACCGCTTGGGTTACTTCATCGGAATTAATGCCCTGGGCCCACTTCAATGTGATTTTTTCCACTTGCCCATGCAATTGGTCTATCAAAATCGTACGTTGGATCAAATAGCTGGACACAATAAGAACTAGCCCAATCAATACGATGTTGAAGAAGGATAATAATAGGTTTTTGGTGAAGAATGATAAGCTACTCCACTTTTTCAAAATGTTCCACTCCCTGGTTGTATTTTTTGTATATGGTGTTGAACCGCTTATCGAATGAGATAATCAAGTCCCCCTTACAAACAAAATAATCGAGATCATAGACCCTTGAATTTTATGTAATAGGTCTTAAGTCCTTTTACAGACAAGTATGATATCCCTATATATATGTCGTACGAAAAGCCCTTGAAATGAATACCTTACACAATAAAAAATTAATTTTAATAGGTAAACGCTGTCTGTGTTTCAGTATATTCCAATTTATACTTCAACTTGAGATTTGAATTCATTACAGTCCATAAGCAACTATTCAACAGAAACCATCATACTTTATAATAGAGTCAAATGCACTTATCAATTTGGGACATTTTTCATATTTAACGTTGTAAATGCTTGATTTATCGCGGTTTTTGTGAATTGTTTGCAAATGAGTCTTTATATCCATGCAAAGAGAAGAGGGATAAGAAGAATGTCCAAGCTTACGATTTTAAAGGTTGAGAGTAATCACGAGGATCTGCATAAGTTGATTCAAAGGCTGGATGAGGACTTGCTGGAAAGGTATCCTGCCGATGAAATTTACTTGGTTGATTTTTCCAATCCGAAAGTTAAAGAAATGTTTTTCGCTGTTGTGTATGTGGACGAAAAACCGGTGGCTTGTGGAGGGCTTAGGCCTATAGATGCGGAAGAAATGGAACTTAAAAGATTTTATGTCGATTCCTCTTATCGCAGACAAGGGATTGCGGTGAGCCTATTATCTTTTTTGGAAGAGGAAGCCAGCAAACGGGGAGTTGTAAGAATTAAACTGGAGACCGGAGCGGCTCAACCTGAAGCGATTGCTCTCTATACCAAGCGGGGATACGAACCTGTTGAACGATTTGGGGAGTATGAACACGATGAAAACAGCCTTTGTTATGGTAAAAAGCTGTCTCTATTAATATAAAGCGTTCTCTTATAAAATGGATGATGATCAATACTAGCCTATATAGCGGGAGAGATGATAATGAATTTAAAGCAAAAAGCGGCCGAAAAAGCAGTTGAGGCGATTCTGGACGGTATGAAAGTAGGACTTGGTACAGGCTCGACAGCCTTTTGGGCTATTCAAAAAATCGGTGAGCGTGTAGCGCAAGGATTACATATACAGGCTGTAGCTACATCCCAAGCCTCGGAGGATCAGGCCAGGGAGCTGGGAATTCCCATCATTCCGTTTGATCAGATTGGAAGGCTTGACGTTACCATCGACGGTGCAGATGAGGTGAATGAGCAGCTGGTGCTGGTGAAAGGTGGAGGCGGAGCCCTACTGAGAGAGAAAATTGTGGAAAGCAATAGCGACCGATTAATTATTATTGTCGATGAGTCCAAGGATGTGAAGGTGCTGGGTGCATTTCCTTTACCTGTTGAGGTCGTACCCTTTGCCAGTGAATGGACGTTGGAGGCCTTGCGGCAGACGGGCTGTAAAGCAGAGTGGCGTATGAAAGACGGCGAGCGCTACCTTACGGATAACGGTAATTATATTGCCGATTGTCGCTATGGTACGATTGAGAACCCGCAGGAGTTGGAAATCCGCTTGAACCAAATTCCGGGAGTAGTCGATAACGGACTGTTCATTAATATGGCGGACCAGGTGATTATCGCACGGGCCAATGGACAGATCGACGTCCGTAACAAGTAATGTCTAGGACCCGTCTGCTTCATCATGTGGCATTGGTGTTATTGATTTTATATACAGGACTTCTATTATATTGGATGTTTCTCGGTTTTGGTCGTACATTACGGCCAGGACCCCCGTATTCGTATAATATTGTGCCGTTTGATACGATCAGGCAATACTGGCGGGCAATGGAGTCGTTTCCTTTTCGGGTATGGGGTATTAATTTGCTCGGTAATATTGGCGTATTCATTCCCTTCGGTATCCTTGTGCCTATCATTTGGGTGTCCATGCGAAGTATAGGCAGTCTGTTGTTAACGATAGTGATCGCACTGGTCATTCTTGAGGTGTCCCAAATGCTGCTGGGCGCAGGTACAATGGATGTGGATGACATCATACTGAATGTTCTGGGAGTATTATGCGGCCGTATTGCCTACGTATTTTTACGTAAGAAGTTAGGGATTGCAATATAATCGTCCTGCTCTCTGGATCAGTGTGTTAAGACTGGCTGAGAGCGGGCTTTTTTTACATAATGAACTGTAATCTTCACATAATAGACGACAATTCCTCCATTTTTAGGCCGTAGGAGTAGGGGGAGGAACGCTTAAACTTGACAAAAGCGCACAATTAAGATATCTTTGAATAAAGATATGAGTAACGGAGGCTGTTAATATGTCTGTAAAACCAGATGATCAGGACCTAGCACTTAACTTGTTCGTTGTTCTGGCTCGTGCTTATAATTCGGTCACGTCTCGTACGAATCGGGACATTCATAGTCATGGATTAAATACAACAGAATTTGGTGTGCTTGATCTGCTGTATTATCGGGGGCCACAGCCTTTACAGAAAATTGGAGAAAAGGTACTAATCTCTAGTGGGAATATTACGTACGTGGTCGATAAACTTCAGAAGAAAAACTTGCTTACCCGTCGTGCTTCGCAAGATGATCGGCGTGTGATTTATGCAGAATTGACTGATGAGGGACGTCACTTCTTTGAGCAAATATTCCCGCAGCATCATCGTGTCATTATGGAGACCGTGGATGGCTTATCTGTGGAAGAGAAGGAGCAGGCTATTCATCTGTTAAAAAAGCTTGGACTAACGGCTGAGGGGCAGAAGAGTAACGGATCATAAATGGTGCATGTACAGGTTAAATCTGCTTTAGATAAAATACCGACTTTTCGGTATTTTATTTTTTTGCCGTATTATGGGGGAGTAGGGTTAATGTAGGGACGCAAATCAGGTATAATTGTCTAATAGTCACGTCCGGAACAAATCCCCAGTACCTGTTCCAAATACAAAACCTTGTCGGGGAAGGAGCTGTACATGAGTATACAGCAATATACCGCAGGTGAATCGCTATTGATGCAAGCAGGAGCTTTGGCTGAATTAGTTACCCATAAGCAATACGAATTACAGCCCGATCTTTTGCAGCGTTTTGGGGATAACGGTAAAATAAAGACAAAACAAGATTCCATATATAGTTTGAACTATTTGGCTGAAAGTGTAATCATGAACAGCCCTATTTTATTTACACAGTATGTTTCCTGGTTAAAAAAGCTTCTGGAGGGTTTCGGCATAACCCAAGAAGATTTGAGCATTAATTTCAGATTAATTCAGGAGACGTTGGTAAAGCACTTCGACCATACGGATAAAACCATGGTGCTGGAGCATCTGGATTTGGGGATACAGCAAATTGGAAAGAAAGAGGAGTATGCTTCTTTTATTACAGGTGATAATCCCTATGCTACTGACGTGGCTCAGTATTTGGAGTATTTACTCTCAGGTAATCGCAGACAGGCTTTGGATTGGATCGTTCGCTTGCTGGATGAGGGTATCTCTATTCAACATACTTATAAATATATTTTTCAAATTTCGCAATATGAAATAGGCCGTCTATGGCATGAAGGCAAAATCACCGTCGGTCAAGAGCATTTTTGCACTGCCGTGACTCAATTTATTATTTCCAGCCTGTACCCTAGATGGATGGGGAGTGGAAGTGAGGAACGCTGCCTAGTGGCGGCGTGTGTAGGCAGCGAGCAGCATGAAATTGGAGTGCGCATGCTGGCTGATATATTTGAAATGGATGGTTGGGATACGTATTATTTAGGCGCCAATGTACCTAACCGGAGTCTGCTTCAGGCCATTGTGAGTTACAAGGCGGATGTAGTAGCTATCTCAGCTACCATGGCTTACCATGTACATCTAGTGAAAGAGTTGATTGCTCTCATTCGGCAAGACCCAACGACTAGCCATGTGAAAATTATGGTCGGAGGCTTGCCTTTTAATCTCGATTCCCTCTTGTGGCAAGAAGTAGGGGCGGACGGATACGCACCAGGTGCGGAAGAAGCGCTGGAGGTTGCGGGTGACTTACTTTCGCTCAGGAAATAAGGTTGGTTTTGTGAACCTGTAAGTCATTTTGTAAAGGGGGCCTTTTAATATGAAGGAACCGACAGCAGAAATGGCTGTTCTGCGGAAAACGGTCGAACAATTAACGGATGAGATAGTGAAAAGCAAGGCTGAGGAAGAAAAGCTGCTGAATGAATTTTCAGCGATGAACAACGAGCTGGTTAATCTGCAGCGTCAGCTTGCCAAAAGCAATGCGGAATTATCACGGACGAAGGAAGAAGCGGTACGGGCTAATGACCTAAAGAGCACTTTTCTGGCTGTGGTTAGTCATGAATTCAGAACGCCAATGAACGGAATACTTGGAATGATCGAAATGTTAGGTTCATCCAAACTTTCCCCGGATCAACGGCAGGCCATCGGTGTGATACGTGAGTCAGCCTCCCTGTTATTGAACATGATTAATAATCTGCTTGATATATCCAAAGTGGAAGCAGGACAGATGGAACTGGAGATCGGAAACGTCAGAGTTCAGGCGATTATGAGCCATGTTGCTCAGTTGTTGGAGCCGCAAATCTATCAGATGGGTAACCGGTTGAGTATAGAGACCGATACCGGTGTGGCAGAGCATCTGGAGGGAGATTCGGCAAGGATCATGCAGATCTTGCTCAATCTGTTGAACAATGCGAATAAATTTACGAGTGAAGGATTGCTCATCATTCGAACAAAATTAGTGGAGGAAACAAAAGACTCCCAACGTGTTCGGTTTGAGGTGCAGGATTCGGGTATTGGGATTTCACCGGAGGATCAGAATAAGCTGTTTCAGCCTTATGTACAAGCCGGTGAAGGCAGCGCCTCCCAATATGGAGGAACGGGTCTAGGGCTATGGATATGCAGTTCATTTGTGGAACTCATGCAGGGAGAAATTGGGGTCGTCAGTACAGAAGGCCAAGGCTCCACGTTCTGGTTTGAAATTCCCCTCATGAAAGGATTGGAGCAGGCAGGCGAAATGGAGAAGCGTGAAAATGGTGATTTAAAGGTATTTAGCGAGTTGCTGCGTGAGCATAGTCATTCTCTAACTATTTTGGTGGCTGAGGATAATCGGGTAAATCGTCAGGTGGTGCAATTACAGCTTAACCATTTGGGATTCCAGCATATTGATTTTGCTGAGGATGGACAAGCTGCTGTAAAAGCGGCCTCCGAACGATCCTACGCTTGTATTCTAATGGATCATTACATGCCTCTGCTAAATGGTCATGATGCGGCAAAAGCGATCCGCCAGCGGGAAGCAGAAAACCAGCAACCACCTGTACCGATCATTTCTTTGACCGGGAATGTGTCTGAGGAGGATCAGGCACGGGGCCGGGAGGTTGGAGTGAACGATTACTTGATAAAGCCAGTAACGATTGAAAAGCTCTCTGAAAAGCTTGTCAAATGGCTTCCAAAGCCGGAAACCGAGCCGATTTTGGATAAGGAAGTTATACGTGAAATTATGCTGCTGGACGAGGATGGCAGCACGGCACTACTGGAGTCATTGGTCGAAATGTATACAAGTGATACACCTGCCAAAATCAATAAGTTAAGAGAACTGGCTGCTGTGGGCGAAGTCACAAAAGTAGTAGAGGCTGCTCATGAGTTGAAATCAGGCAGCGTGAGTCTGGGTGTCGGGCGTTTGTCCTCGTTGCTGTCGGATATTGAACAGCTTGCACGGGAGAACCGACTCGAGAATGCGAAAGCGAAGTTGTCTGCGCTCCAATCTGTCTATCAAGCAACGTGTTTAGAACTGGAACGCTATATTCACCAGTGCTAGACCGTTTTCCCCCCCCCTTATTAGACTTGCACGCGGAAGGAGAACGTAAGAGGCATATATGAAAGAACAGTTGCGTTCCATTCACCCGCTGGCCTGGACGATTATTGTCGGTACTATTTTCGGGCGGATGGCGACATCCATGAGTATCCCGTTTTTGTCAATTTACCTTACCACCCGTTTAGGAGTGTCCCCCTTTCATACGGGGGTGATCGTGTCGGTAAGCTCGTTGGTCGGCATTTTTGCCAGCTTTTACGGTGGATATATTTCAGATCGAATCGGACGGCGTAAGGTGATGTTGGTGTCCATTGCGAGCTGGGCGCTTGTATTCGTTGCTTTTGCGTTGGCGGAAGCGGCCTGGGCCTTTTTTGTCATTAATGCTCTAAATGGACTGTGCAGGTCCTTGTTCGAGCCAACCTCGCGGGCGCTGTTATCAGATGTAACCCCCAAGGAGAAAAGACTGCTTATCTATAATATGAGATATGCGGCCATTAATGTTGGGGTAGTGGCAGGGCCGTTGCTTGGTTTGATGTTAGGATCTGCATCCAATGGTACGCCGTTCATGGTAGCTGCTGGTGTGTACGCACTATACGGAGTACTGTTGTTGATCCAATTTGCCCGTTATGCATCGGATCTGCATATAGGTACAACGGCGAGAGAGGCTCCACTGCGAATGGCTGAGGCATTCCGTACAGCCAGCCGTGATCCGGTGTTTATGCCGATTTTGCTGGGAACGGTATTTTGTGTGATGGGCTATGCGCATTCCAATTCCACAATGCCTCAATTCTTGTCCTTATCCTTCGCGGAAGGAACTCGATGGTTTACATATATGCTGACGGTCAACGCGGTTTGTGTATTGGCATTTCAATATCCGCTGGTGCGGCTGGCAAGCCGATTTTCCCCGGTGAATTCTCTGATTGCAGGGAATATATGTATTGCGGTCAGCCTGTTGCTGTGCGGTATGCTAAACTCAGGCTGGATGTTTATACTGGATATGGTGCTATTTACGGTTGGTGAAGTGTTATTGTTCACGATGCTGGACGTATTGATTGACCAAATTGCAGATGCTCAATATAAAGGGACCTACTTCGGTACAATCGGATTTAATAATTTGGGAAGCGTGCTGGCTCCTTTATTTGGTGGCTGGTTGCTGGATATCTATGGTCAAACGGCGCCGCTTGTTGTTTTTGTTCCGGTTGCCCTGTCGGTTGTGATTGGTATTCCGTTCCTTCTGGTCGCACGCCGCCGCCTGGTGCAGCGTACAGCACGGATCGCGGCTCAAGGAGGAGAATCGGTGCAGCAACTGTCATCATAAAAAGGGAGTTGAGTGCAGGATGAAGGCGGAAGAAGATGTGCTACGAGTCATACAATATATGAATGATCCGCAGGTACTGGAAGACTTGCGCTATGTGCGAGAGCTGAAGTTGCCGCAAGGATGTATTGCCGCAGGCTATGTACGTAACCGCGTTTGGGATAAGCTCCATGGCTATACAACGGCTACACCTTTAAACGATATAGATGTTATCTATTTTGACCCGAAAAACACGCTAGAGGAACGAGATGAGTATCTAGAGTTGTCCTTGAACCGTAAGCAGGCCGGACGTAACTGGTCTGTCAAAAATCAGGCTCGGATGCATTTTCGCAACGGGGAGGCTCCTTATTCCTCGGTAGAGGATGCGATGAGCCGCTGGCCAGAGACGGCAACGGCGGTGGCGGTTAGATTGAATGACAAGGATCAAATAGAGGTTATTTGTCCGCATGGATTGGAAGATCTGCTGGATATGCGGGTACGGCAAAGCCCTTTGTTTCGTCACACAACGGCTTTTCGGCAGCGTGTATTTGAGAAGCAATGGCTTGATAACTGGCCGTTGCTTATTATGGAGAATTAGAGTGAAATCCTAATTTTAGGATATTAAGGAGAGACGACAAACAATGTTTAAAAATATAAAAATAGATTCAGATCGTGAGGAAGTTCTGGAGCTGTTAACCTACGCCGTGCTGGATCATCCTGAACGCGGAGAAACAGCTTTACGTACCTATCAAGGCTCGGATGACTGGAAGCTGTTCGGTGTAGAAGATGAAGGACTTATTGTAGGTATTGTCGGCTTTGAGGACCAGGAGGATGGAACAACTGTAATTCGCCATCTGGCCGTGTTGCCTGAAAACCGTCATAGAGGATATGCCAGAGGTATGCTACTTACGCTCATTCAGGAGCGTAATCCAAAACGGCTTACTGTGGACACGGATGCGGAGGGGGCAGATTTTTTCCGCAAAGTGGGCTTTGCCGTGTATGGATCAGAGGATTTGCCGGATGGTGGGCAATTCCATTGTGTATATGAAATAGACGAAGAATAAGCGAATCTCCGGGTCCCGCGTCCCTCTTTCTACATAAGATATGTTATGCAGAAAGAGGGAGGTGGGTTTCATTGGCGTACCACTACACAGCGATTGGAGATTCTTTAACAACAGGTGCAGGGACGTTGCTGAGCGGCGGATTTGTACCTATCTATCGGCGAATGGCAGAAAGACATCTGCGTACGCCAGTCAGTTACGAGAATCTGGGAATTAACGGGCTGACATCGCAGGAGTTGCTGTCCATGGTCCGCAACAATCCACTTTTTCGGTCGGCGATCAGCCGGGCTGAACTTATAACGGTAACGATCGGCGGGAATGATCTGCGCCCATACATCAGCGCCCTTGCTGGAGAGTCCGGCTTGTCGGGTTCTTCCATTCCACAAGCGTTGAATCACACAAAAGAACATGTACGCCAAATTGTACATGCCCTGTATCAGATAAAGTCCGGTCAGCGTGAGCCATTTATCATTCGAATGGTGGGATTATATAATCCTTTTCCAGAAGTAAGGGAGGCGGGAGTATATGTGCGTCAGTACAACTCGTTTCTCTATACATTAGGCGGACCGAATTACCGGGTGGCGAATATTTATCCCGCATTTGAGGGCTATGAACGGGCACTACTTTCGTTAGACCGGGTGCATCCGAACAGTCGTGGTTATCGCGTGATTGCGGAAGAGTTGAATCGGCTTGGTTATGCGCCATTAAGGCGAGCGTGAGAGGATGCTTTGGATCAGACAAAGTATATTAAAGAAAGAGGTTCATGATGACAGTAGAAACTGACCATTATGAACCTCTTTGTTTGCGTTAGTAGGCGCTGTTTAGCCGATTGATTTACGAAATAAGCTACGCGCAGCCCACTTGCGCTCACTTCGTTTGCGGTATTTGGGTAGAGAGCGATAGACGGCAATGGACTGGTTAAAGGCTATAGTGGCTTCATCCTTGCGTCCCAGCATACGGTACATCAAGCCTGTCAGATAATAACCCTCGCTGGAAGAAGACTGAATCTCCTGAAATTGCTGCAGATAATGAAGCGACTTATTGACGTCACGTTCCTTGAAAGCAGCGGCTAAATGCAAATAAGGCTCACCGTACTGTACCCGCGGGTTAATATCCAGTGCTTTTAGTAAATGTTGTTCTCCATCCTCCAGATGGTTTGTATGTACTTCAGCCGTTCCCCGTGCGTTCCAATAGTCTGCTGAGTCTTCATAACGGGATTGAATTTCCAATAAGAGCTCCAAAGCCTGCGGATATTTCTTGCTTTCGATCCAGATACGAGCCAAATCGAACCTAGCAGCCACATCGTTGGTGTTTAGCGCAATCTGTTGGCGCAATCGAGCGGCATTGCGTCTTCTTTTCCATGGTTTGCTGATGCTGGGCAATACACCGACAAAGCTACGATCCAATATATAGATCACGATTAAGAGTACGAGCAGTGCCAGAAACGGGTTGCCGAGCAAACTCCATAGTAGAGAGAAAATTAAAAATTTCCCAATCATTTTTCTCCAATCCTCCTGTGCATGTAACAATCCATACTTTCCACATTATAGCATAAGGCCGCTTTAAGGGGCATTAGCCTGATGAGATTTCGAAGGATGGTAGAGGGGGTGAGAAGAAAAACACTTATTTGTGATGCTCGGTGTATAGTTTTACGAGAAAAGGAACCTTTTTTTATTCCCGCCAAAAGGTTGAACAGTCTGCCTTATCCAAAATATTAAACTCGATCATTTTCTCAAGTAATGAGAAATCAACTGGACTATCCCACTGGATACGTACCAACTGCTTGGTGTGATCATAGCCAGCCTGCACAATTAACTCAGAAAAATGATTAATCCCTGCCTTTTCAGGGGCAACGGCCAAATGATGTTTGGCTACGCTAAAGCCAATAATAAATGTGCTGTGATCCGTAAACATAGGCTGATTCCACGCAATTTTTGGCATTAAATTTGGAAATTTCTTGGTTACCCAAGCCAATACTTCTTGCGTTCGAGCCCGATGTTGGGGGTTATCAATATGCGCTAAATATTCTGCAAAAGCTTCCATGTTGTTCCCTCCTTAATTAAAAATTGTATCGTTCAGAGAAGTTCCTCGAACCTATTTGTCGTTAAAACTCCTCATAGAATGGCTCAGACACGTTCTTAACAACACCTATTTCCAACGATATATATTTTCAAACTAGATAGTCAAAATGGTTTACTATCAATTTATCGCAGCAACATGCTTCCCAAGATGTAAACAATACCTTTTATGTCCTGTTATATTCCTCAGAAAGAATAGAGTACAAATATGAATCGTGAAATTCGCCTTTGTAGTACCAGTGTTCTCGCATTATACCTTCACGTTGCATTCCGATCTGTTGCATAATCTTCTCAGAAGCCTTATTTTCTGGACGACATGTTGCATAAATACGATGGACATCAAGTGTGCTAAATCCAAAGCCTAGCAGGGCTCGTGCCGCTTCTGTTGCATAACCCTTTCCTTGATAATCTGGGTTTAGAATATAGCCCATTTCTGCATTAGTATCTTTGACATGAATACCAACACCGCCGATCAGGATTCCAGTGTTTTTCAGACATATGGCTAGTTCGTAGTCTTGTCGTGGCATTTCCTGCTGTGAGGCTAGAACTTGTTCTATATATGCCTTTGTATCTTCTTCTGTATTGGGTCCCCATGCTGTGTGCCTAGTAACTTCAGGCAATGACGTGTAGGTATGTATACTTCCCCAATCGGATGTACAAATATCACGAATGATGAGCCGTTTTGTCTCAAATTGCATAACGATTCCTCCTGTCTATAATTAGCATACATATTCGTGTTTTTTGCACATTCTATTAATCCTATTTAAGCAGATCTGATGGGGAAGATCCAAGATTTTGAGAGAAAGTGCTAGAGAAGAGGATCGAATTACGTGTTGAACAATGGGAACGAATCAATACCTTTTGCCACCTGAACGCAAACCGCAAGGGAGGCGTCCGGCAAAAATGCAAACAGAAAATATTGAATGTGGTACTGGAATAGCCCGCTATTATTAGCCATCCAGTTTGTCTTAAAACAGCCTGCGGGCTGTTACGAAACGATTCTGCCATTTACCATCAAGCGTGTCAAAATGAACGCCACGTTCTTTGGAGAATGTATGCAACAATTTGTTGTTCCCTGCATAAATAGCCACATGGCCGATCTCCAGGCCGCGTGCGCTGAAGAACAGCAGGTCGCCTTTACGTAGCTCGTTTAGCCCGACCTTCTGGCCTTCTTTAGCCTGATCGTAAGAGACACGGGGGAGGTCGATGGAGAGCGTATGTCGGAACACTTCCCCCACAAAAGAAGAACAATCAAAGGTCGATGTCTGGCCGCTTGCTGCGCCGAATTCATAAGGAGTACCAAGGAATTTCTCTCCGTAGGCGATGAGTTCATCTCCCTGCCGTTCCACCAGGGATGAGCTGGTATAATCGCTGTATTTGGGTTTAGCCGATATGTATCCGGTCAGGTTGTCTTTAGTGCGCACTTCCAGCCAGAGGGCATTGATCTCACGGATGACATGAACCTTTTCGTTGGCTGGAATAAGCCGCAGGGAAGGGGAAGCTCCCGACGAATCCGGTTTGCTGCGCAGGTTGACTCCCGAAAGAACCGTTGTAAAAAAATCGTTACTGGAGACAATCCGAATCGCTCGGGTCAGGGCATCCCACTTCACTGTGCTCCCAAGTGCCTCGCTCACAAAACGTAGTGGAATCATTGTGTTGCCCTCAACAATTTGTCCAGGAACATTCAGGGACAGCGTTTTGCCGTTTAAGGTGGCAGCAAGTTCCCCCATACGGTAGGTCAGCACCGCTTCATTTTTGGTAGCTGTTACGGTTTTGCTGGATGCGTTCCAGGAAAGCTCGGCTCCTTGTGCCTCAAACAACTGGCGCATCGGGACGAGCGCTGTTCCTTCTAGCAGCAGCGGCTGGGCAGCAAGCTGAAGTGGGCGGTCATCTACATAAACGGTCGTCACCGGAGTCAGCGGTACCGACTTCGCATACGACGGGTTTGCTTGGAGCAGTGATACTGCTAGCAGAGCTAGCAATGCTTTCTTGTTGATTGTCATGCTGTCATCACCTCATTGTGAATATGTTCATCTAAGTTGTACGAGGCTTCCTCCGATTAGTTGTGTACCAAATATTGGACTGATTCGAAAAACGTAAACAAACAAAAATAAAACCAATAAATATCTGTGTTTAATTGTTGACACCAAAATAAAATAAAGATAACATTATATATGTGAAATATTTCACTTTTGAGAAATACCCTTATATTTAGCGAGGCAACAAGAAGTGAATCCTTTAGGAGGCCGATTTTATATGAGCGCACATGTATTTTTTGTACCATCTATCAATCTTATGGGAACAGGCTGTTTGCAAGAAGTTGGGCCGTATATAAAAGAACTGAATTTAAACAAAGCTCTAGTCGTGACGGATAAATTTTTGATGAAGAGTGGTATTGCAGGCAAGGTTACATCTTTGCTGGATGATATTGGATTGAACTATGCGGTATACGATGAAGTAAAACCAAATCCGACCTGTAAAAATGTACATGATGGTGTTCAGTTTCTGCAAGAAAATGAATGTGACTTTTTAATTTCGATTGGCGGAGGATCACCACAGGATACGGCTAAGGGAATCGGCATTATTGCCACCAATAGGGGACATATAACCGAGTATGAGGGCGTTCATAAATCCAAGCATAAATCGCTTCCTATTGTCGCCATTAATACCACAGCAGGAACATCTGCTGAAATCACGATCAATTATGTCATTACGGACGAAGAGCGCAAGGTAAAGATGGTTATGGTTGATAAGAATAGTGTAGCTACGATTTCAGTTAATGATCCTGAACTGATGGTAGACAAACCGGCCGCGTTAACGGCAGCTACAGGACTAGATGCTTTGACCCATGCCATTGAAGCTTTGGTTACGCCAGGTTCCTATCCTGTAACGGATGCGACTGCCTTGGCAGCAGTAGAAATTATTTTTAATCATTTGGCTCGTACAGTGAGAGACGGTCATGATATAGAAGCACGTGAGCAAATGGTATACGCTATTTTCCTGGGAGGACTTGCATTTAATAATGCCGGATTGGGTTACGTTCATGCGATGGCGCATCAGCTTGGCGGCGTTTACGATTTGCCTCATGGTGTTTGTAATGCCATGCTGCTGCCGATTGTGGAGGAGGAGAATGCCAAGCAGGTACCGGAGAAGTTTCGTGCCATCGCTAAGGTCATCGGTTTTGAAGATAAGGGGAAAACGGATAAGGAATGCGCAGACTATGTAATCCAAAGAATCAAAGACCTGTCGAAGGAAGTAGGGATTCCTTCCAAACTTTCTGAACTAGGTGTAAATGAAGTGGATTTGGATCTGCTTGCCGAGAACTCAATGAAGGATGCTTGCGCTCCGGGCAATCCGTTTATACCTAGCAAAGAACAAGTTATCGAGATGTTTAAGAAAATTCTTTAAATAAAAGATGCAATTATTTTACTAAATACTATAAGGGCTGTCCCAGGAACTGATCGAAGTATACTGGGAACGGCCCTTTTTATTCGCATTTTCTACTAAGAGATTTGTGAGACTAGAGATAAGACAACCCCATTGAAGATTAAAGGCACAGCTCTCTCGGCTAAATCTGTAGGAGACTCTTTTTTTCCTTCCACATTCCAGCGAAAGGTTACACCATAAATGGACCAGCTTAAAATGGTCGCGGCAAGTTCTAACGTTCTTTGGTCTGTATTATTGGCTTCTCTTGTTATGAGTTGAAGTATGAATTGCTGTAATTGATTCTTAATATGTTCTTCCAGGATCGGTGCCACTGAATTATATTTATGAACGCATTGGTTACTTGAGTCGTGATAGTCACATAACGAAAGAATAAGTTTCTGAATGATCTCCTCCGACAAACGTGCCTCAGCATCAATCCTCTTGATAACATACTCCAAAAATGCATCTGACAAAAGGGTTTCAAGCAGTGCATATTTATCTTGAAAATGTGCATAGAACGTGGCGCGGTTAATGGTGGCTTTTTGGGTAATGTCATTGATCGTAATCGTGTAGAAGTCTTTCTTATTTAATTGGTCAACGAATGCGTCGAGAATTAATCTACGTGTTCGAATGACGCGAGGATCGTTTGGGTTGGGTGAAGTTACACCAGGCATCCTAAAGACACTCCTTTCAGGAAATCAAATGATTCCCCCATTATAAACATGTGTTGTTTTGTCAACAAGTGAATTTAGATATACAACAATTTCATAACCCTTTTGGTTAAGCAACAGAATGAACATTTTGTCGGTTGAATGATAAATTAAACATTGCTAACATTTCACTTGCACCCCGTTTGATGATGCACGAGCCTTATATATAATTCTTTAAAAGAATAAAAGAAAATGAGGAGGTACAATCCTTGAGTAATCAACCGCAAAATGTTCATTCAACAGAAGCTTTATTTCAACCTTATACCATTCATAATCTAACCCTACAGACTCGTATTGTAATGCCGTCAATGGGCCGCGCTTTTTCACCAAATGGTGTGCCAGGACCGGATGTAGCCGCTTATTATCGCCGTCGCGCAGAGAATGATGTAGGTCTTATTATTACTGAAGGCGCAGTGATTGACCATCCGGCTGGAACAAGTGAGCCGAGGATACCTAATTTTTATGGGGAAGCGGCTTTAAACGGTTGGGCTGAAGTGGTCAGACAGGTTCATGAAGCTGGTAGTAAAATTTTCCCACAGCTTTGGCATATGGGGATGGCTCGTCCTTTGGGATCTCAGCCGAATCCCGAAGCGCTATCGATTGGTCCATCGGGGCTGGATCTGGAAGGCAATAAAGTGACCGAGCCGATGACAGAAGAAGAAATTGTCAAGGTCATTCGCGCCTATGTCGATGCAGCTGCGAATGCAAAACGACTGGGTTTTGACGGCGTTGAAATTCACGGAGCACACGGCTATCTGGTTGATCAATTCTTTTGGGAGAGGACGAACCAACGTACGGATCGCTATGGTGGCGATATCATAAAACGTGCTCAATTCGCCATTGAGCTTGTGGAAGCTATTCGTGCTGAGGTTGGCCCTGACTACCCTATTGCCATGCGCCTATCCCAATGGAAAATGAATGATTACAACGCAAAGCCGTTCGATACACCGGATAAACTGGAGCAATTCCTGAATGTATTAGTAGAAGCGGGCGTGGACATCTTCCATTGCTCGACACGTCGCTTTTGGGTACCTGAATTTGAAGGCTCCGATTTGAGCTTTGCCGGATGGGTGAAGAAGCTGACTGGAAAAACTACGATTACGGTTGGCTCTGTAGGTCTGGATGAGGATTTTGTAAGTTATATCGAAGGGAAAGGGGCAGGACACCAAGATATTAATGAACTTCTGGAACGGCTCGACAACAATGAATTTGATCTGGTAGCTGTTGGGCGTGCGCTTCTGGGCGATCCTGCATGGGCTACGAAAATACGTGAAGGCCGAATTCATGATCTTCAAACCTTTACACCTGAGATACTTCAAACGCTCAACTAAAACATATCATACTTTGAACATCTCTTCATTTCATAAATAAATACTGTAAGCCAAAATACTCAAAGTCAGGTAAGGAACTTGGGTATTTTGGCTTTTTTATGCGTCTGCGATAGTAATCCACCATGAACCATTATAGATTAAGTCATATTTGCTTTTAGTTCAGACTGACACCAACACTTGATATATATAGATGTCTATGTAATAATGCTTGTATGTTAAAAAATAATGCAGCTGCACTGATAGGAACCATTAGAGACTCGATCAATAAATTGATTGTGTCTGAGCTCGAATCGAATGGAATTGAAGGGATTGTTCCTACTCATGGCGGAATCCTAATGTTCCTTTATCAAAACGACGGGCTTTCTATTAAGGAATTGACGCAAAAAATTTCTCGTCAGCAACCCACGGTCACTGTTTTGATCGACAAGCTAGTGAAGTTGGGATATGTCGAAAGAAAAAAAGAAAGGGAGGATAGCCGAGTTACCCTGATATTTCTGACCGATAAGGGAAGAGAGATAGAGCCTGTATTTGAGGTGATCTCCAATAGATTACAAGAAACCATCTATGGTGGTCTCAAAGATGAAGAAAAAGAACAACTGGAATATTTGCTGGAGCATGTCAAAAACAGATTATAAATTTTTTTAAGTAAATGTATAGATATCTATATTAATATCAAAATAACAATAAAACATCTGGAGGTTATTAAAATGAAACATCTTATTATCTATGCTCACTCAAACGCAGAAAGCTTCAATCACGCGATACTCGAAACGGTTGTAAATACCTTGAAAGAAAAAGGTGATGAAGTCGTTGTACGCGATCTTTATGCCCTTAATTTTCAACCTGTATTAAAACCTGAGGATACTGCCGCTATGAGAGCAGGGCAAACTCCGGCTGATATCAAAGTGGAGCAGGAATACATCTCACAATCGGATACGATTACTTTTATTTCTCCCATTTGGTGGACAGGTCTTCCGGCTATCCTGAAAGGTTACGTTGATCGTGTATTTGCATACGGCTTTGCATATACGGCTGGTGCGGAAGGGATTAATAAGCTGCTTACAGGTAAAAAAGGTTTTATCGTGAATACACATGGTACTCCCAACGCGATCTACGATGAAATCGGTATGACTGCAGGATTGAAGCTCACATCCGATACGGGAATTTTTGATTTCGTTGGAATTGAATCCGTCGGTCACTTGCTGCTTGGAAGTATTGGTTATCTTGATGAAGATGGCTATAAAGGGTTGTTGAAGCAAGTACAAGACACGGTTAAAACGGTGCTGTAAATTCAGTTCATATTCTTTTAGAAACGTAAGACATTCTTTAAATAATGAGGTCAACCCGTATTTAGTGGTTGGCCTTTTCTTGTAAATGTTAATACTTCTCTAATATAGTCCAAACAACAATCTCATTTGGAGCTGCTCAAATCCCCCTTTTCCTTGAAATTCTATGATATAACACGTTTCCAGAACCTCATAAAATAAAACCCTCCTTGTTGTCTCACGTTATGGGGTCAGTCCCTCTCCTCTGGGTGTCTCACAGTCCAAGGTATAAAACCTCCTGTTATTGGACATTCAAGGGGGGGATAAAGTATAAAAATTCACAAATATTTCATTGTTATTATCGTGGGCAATTCATTATAGTACATAGTATTAATAGTTAACTGTATGTATTACGTGTGTTGCGGAGGTTCACTATGAAAGATTATGAACTAAGGGACGAATTGAGAGAATCCGTTAACCGGATTTATGACATGGAATTATTCAGTAGCCTGACGGAGCTTGTTCAGGGGGAAAACCATGTGCTTCAATATTTAGTTCAGCACCGGGATGATGAAATTAATCCTTCCTTGCTCAGCGATGATCTGCATGTATCCAGATCAAGAATTACGGCAGCGCTTACGGGATTAAGGAAAAAAGGCTATGTGACTATGGAAATGTCTGAGCATGACAGACGACGAATGTGTGTAAGGCTCACAGTAAATGGTGAATCCTTGATCAGACAGAAGCAAGAGAGAATTGAAGGTTATTTTGAAGCGCTTGTAGTAGGTTTGGGTGAGAAGAATGTGAAGGAATTTATACGGTTAATTGAGCTTTCTTTGAGTATTATGAACGCGCGTTCTATTGAAAAATAACATAATGTGAGGGTGTACCGGGTGAGATATAAAATAATAGCAGATAGCTGCTGTGATTTAACGAGAGAGCTTAGAGAAGAGATGCAGATTACTACGATCCCGTTAAATATGACGCTGGGAGATAAATGCTTCGTAGATGATGACACATTGGACTTACCTCAGTTTATGGAAGAAATGAGAGCCTGTACAACCAAAATTGGATCCGCATCACCGTCACCTATGCTATATAAGGAAGCCTTTCAAGGTGCGCATACTTCTTTTGCCATTACATTATCCAGCAACCTGTCCAGTTCGTATTCCAGTGCATTGGTAGGAAAAGATATGGCGGAAGAAGAGGGGGCGGATGTTCATGTATTTGATTCGAAAAGCGCTTCGGCTGGACAGCTCTTGTTAGCTCTAAAACTGCGCAAGTTGATTGACGAGGGATATCATAAAAGCGAAATTATTTCATCCTTGGAGAGCTTTATCAGCAAGATGAAAACCTACTTTGTTTTAGAAAATCTAGATAATTTGGTTAAGAACGGGCGGATGAATAAAATCACTGGAAAGATACTTTCACTCTTGCATATCAGGCCTATTTTAGGCTCGGATGGTGACGGTAATATCGCATTTTTTACTCAAGCACGCGGTCAGAATCAAATTATCGAAAAGCTCGCAGATACTATTGAAAAAAGTGGCCGGGCTACCGAAGGAGAAAGCATTGTCATTACTCACTGCAATAATCCTGGGCTGGCGGAAAAATTAATGAATGCGCTGAGGAAACGCTATCAATTTAAAGATATTCATATTGTGTCCACCAGAGGGATTAGTTCAATGTATGCCAATGACAAAGGGATCATTATGGCCTTTTAAAAATATTCAGGGTTTATCCTCGCTGTATGGATAAACCCTTTTTTAGTACACTGAGGCTTTGCGGGAGTTCAAGCCTATCCCAATTTTCTAATGAGGACAGAAGCGTTTATGCTGGCTTGAGTTCCTCCGGCTTGTGTTTGCAGGGTAACAGCAGTAGTAGAGCTATGGTTTCGCAGAGTAAGGACGTCACCGCATGCCAGAGCAAGGATGGCTTGCCCTGTGTTCTGTTGTGTCCCGGCTCCTGAGCCGTATACAGTTCCCACAGCCAGTGCTCCATTAATAAAGATGGCGAATTGGTTAGGTTCCACACCGGACACCGAAAAGTGAACTTCATATTTTCCAGTATCGGATACAGCAATCTGTGTAGTTCCTGGAACATGAGCAATTCCAGGAGTAAGTATACCGTTCGTATCCCAAATGACATCCCCTTCAATCGGAACAACTTGGGGCTTCACATTGTAAATATAACCAAACTGCGCTAAATCACCTATGGTTCCAGAATCCCCTTCAGGCCCTAAAGCACCATGATTAATATTCACACTTACAAGTTGCTTTTTGACGATAATATCTTTCCCAAACCCTTTCCGTTTTGAGCGGCTCTTTCTCTTTGGGGGCTTCTCCTCAAACTTTTTTTCTAACTTATCAAACCAGGCACGGACAAAAACATTTTTTTTACGGCCTTTTTTTCGTTTTAATTCAGGATGACCCAATACAAACACCTCCATATGGTTTGTTGTATACTACTCCATTCATCTAGAGGAGGCATGGATATCTGTCCTGTGATTCATAGGAAACGATCTATTTTGACTAAAAACAGGCTACTGTACAAGGTACATTCGTCTAGTATGTAAAAAAAGCACCTTTGAATGTGCACTTGGATGACAACCAAGGAACAGACAAAGGCACCAGTAGAGGTGTATATCATGATGAGGCGGTTTGAAGCCGCTTTTTGCGCACATATAGGGCGTACAAGATGCCCCCAAGCAGGCACAGGATACATGTGAAGCCTGCCAGCAACCACGCCGATGAGACTGCTCCACCACGATCCATGCTATTTCCGAGCCATAAAGGCAGCAGAGCTCCCCCAACTCCACCTGCGCCTATAAGCAGGCTGGTGGTAGATTCTTCGGTGCCTGGCATCATTTTGCTGGCAAAAACAAGTGCGATGGAAAAAATGCCCGACATGCCCAGCCCCAGCAGTGTGATAAGGACAAAGGCAACGGTAGTTCCCTTGATCAGTGGGAACACGCATAGCAGCACGGTCGCCGCCAGCGAGCTTAGGGCTACAAAGACACCATAGCCGTACCGATCAGCAATACTTCCTGCGAACAACCGTCCGGTAGCCATTGCTAGCCAGAAGCAGGTAACACTGAGTGCTGCCTCGGCTTGAGTGAGGCCCAGCCGTTCGATGAACATGGAGGGCAGGAAATTAGCTAGGCTCATCTCTGTTCCTACATAGATAAAGAAAAAGATGATAAATAGTGTAAGTAGCTTCCGATTGCCAATAGGGTTACCTTCAGAAGCCTTCTCCGTGGGTGACTTCAGTGAATTAGTCGAACGCTTAAGGCTGTTATCTCGGTGTTCCTGTGGGTCCAATACAGCGTCCAGCGGGCCGAAGGACCCGCGCAACCAAGCTATAATGGTCACGGCTGCAAACATGGAAATGATGGGAAAGGCCAATCGCCACCAACCGAGAGCGATAAGTTGGCTGGCGATAGCGGGCATAGCCAAAGCGCCAATCCCAAAAAAGACTTCCAGACGGCTCATCGCCGCGCCCGTTCCTTGAGTAATACCGCTGATAATAATCGTGCCAATGAGTGTTTCTACCATGCCGAAGCCAAACCCCGCTGCTGCACCGACGACATATAGCCAATCCCAAGGCGGCAGCAATGAGTATAGCACTTCAGCCGCGCACAGCAAAAGCAGGGCGAATACCAGACTTCGGCGTTTGCCGAAACTTCGGGCAAGCCACGGTGACAGCAGGACTCCAACCAGAAAACCGGAAAATTGAGCGAAGATTAGACTACCGCCATCCGTATAGTTTCTACCGTAATGCTCTAACAACACAGGCAGTAGGGAGCCTACAACCACGTGTGCCAGGCCGATTAAAAAATAAGACAAGCTGCCGATCCATAGCAGTCGTTTCATGATGAACTCCTTTGATACCTAGATTATACTCATGCAGCAAAGTGAACTGTATGTGTCAAATCTGAGTGATTATGATAGCTCCAGTACTTGAAAGCCGTAGCCTTCAATAGAAATATCTCCTTCCAGGTATTTACCGCTGATTAGCTCATTCCCTTTCTGATCATCCAGATGATATTGCTGCGTCTGGGCGTTATGATTCAGAATGAACAGATATGATTTTCCATCTTTGGTCCGTACAGTGGTTTCTACACCCGCAGGAGCGCGCAGCAGGGATGGAATCCCTTTTTGCTCACAAATGTAGCCCAGCAGGCCATCAAGGAAAGTCTCTTCAGGATCTGAAGCAACGTACCATGCCTCGCCTTGACCGAAACGATTGCGTGTCAGCACTGGCATGCCCTGATAGAAATCATCGCCGTATTCCGCCAGCACCTCGGCACCTTCGCTATGCAACAGGTCGCAGAGCAGACCACATTGATATTCACCTTGTAATACGCCCACCTTTTCTTTTAATACAATGCGATTGTATGATTCCGGCAGAAGCGCGTCAATTTCCTCCACCCAGATCCCGAGCAAGTTACGCAGTTTACCAGGATATCCTCCGGTTGTGACCAAATCGTTTTCATTTACAATGCCACTGAAAAAGGTCGTTACGAAGGTGCCTCCATGCTCTGTGAATTGTTCCAGCTTCTCGGCGGTACCTGGCTTGACCATGTAGAGTACAGGCGCGATAATGAGATCATATTTCTGGAAATTTGCATCAACGGAAATCAGGTCTATCTGTACGTTGCGCCGGAAGAGGGTCGCATAATACTTATGCACCTGATCCACATATTTCAAGGCGACAGAAGGACCGCTTGATTTTTCCAATGCCCACCAATTATCCCAATCAAACAAAATGGCTACTTTGGCATTGACGGTCGCGTCAAGTAGCGTGTTGCCTAATGCGCCAAGCTCACTGCCAAGCTGTGCCACCTCGCGAAATACACGTGTGTTCTCATGCCCGGCATGCTCAATAACAGCCCCGTGGAATTTCTCACATGCGCCGATTGAGCGGCGAAGCTGGAAGAACATGACCGTGTCCGCGCCATGCGCGACTGCCTGATAACTCCATAACCGCATAACGCCGGGCCGTTTAAGCGAATTATACGCCTGCCAGTTCTGCTGGCTCGGTGTTTGCTCCATCAGCATAAAGGGTTGCCCATCCTTCAAGCCGCGCATCAGATCGTGTGCCATCGCGGTATAGCTTGGCGGGGTATTAGCCGCAGGATAACTATCCCAAGATACAATATCCATGTGCTTAGCCCATTTAAAATAGTCCAGTTGTTTGAAAAATCCCATCAGATTGGTCGTTATCACGGCATGGGGAATATGTTTTTTAATCGCGTTGTATTCCAGCAGATAGCAATCCAGCATACTGTCTGAATTAAAACGTGCATAATCGAGGGATATGCCCTGAAAGGAGGAGTGATTTTCTCCCCAATGCTCGCTCAAATTATTTGGTGGCACGATTTCATCCCAATCATAGAAGGTATGACCCCAGAAGGAAGTATTCCACACCCGGTTTAGCTCTTCCAGTGATCCGTATTTTTGCTTGAGCCACACCCGGAATGCGGCCGCACAGTTATCACAATAGCAATCCCCACCGTACTCATTGGACACGTGCCACACGAGGATCGCGGGATGGTTTTTGTATCGTTCTGCAAGTTGGCCAGCCATCTGCTCCGCAAATTTTCGATACGTAGGACTGTTCGGACAAGAATTGTGGCGACCACCGAACTTCCGCTTCCGTCCGTCAGCGTCCACCCGGAGAACGTCGGGGTAGCGAGTAGCCATCCAAGCAGGATGCGCTGCCGTGCTAGTAGCTAGACAAACGAAGATATCGCTTTCATAAAGACTGTCAATCAATTGATCCAGCCATTCAAAATGATATGTGATTTCGTCGGATTGAATTTTGGCCCATGAGAATACGTTGACCGTGGCGATATCAATCCCTGCCTGCCTGAACATCCGTAAATCTTCCTGATGCGTGGCCTCATCCCATTGTTCAGGATTATAATCTCCACCGTAAAATACTTTAGGTAGTTTACTGCTTATCATGCCAATCACCTCTGTATATAAGAATAATTCTATCTTATAATACAAATAACTGCTTTTAAATATAATAAAATGAACGTGTATATAACAATATGGATCTACATGAGAAATACATACCCGCATACGCCGGAGGTGCTTTTTATGATTTTAACTCCCCATCATTTGCGATTTTTCCTGACTACGCGTGAGCACTCTTTACCCCTTTTTATTGAAAGTATCGGATTTAACAGCAGGCAGGAAGATGTGTCCCGTCCAGAGGGCTATCCGTGCTTTCACTGGATTCAGACGGTGTCTGGTGAAGGGATGTTTACATTTAAAGGGGGGACCTTTCGTCTGGGGGAGCAGTCTGGAGTTCTGCTGCTACCTGGGGAATCCCATGCATACAGACGGGCGACCAAGGTATGGCGAACGTTATACATTACATTTGACGGCCCCATCGCCGCTGCTGTACTGACTGCACTGGGGTTGAAGCATACGCGTGGGTATCATTGGGACCCGGATAGCGAGCTGCACAGTTTTGGGGAAACGATGCTTCATTCCATGGTTAGTGAACGTGATTTGTCTGGATTAGATGCTTCGGCCAATATGTATCGTTTTCTGACTCTGCTGCGTAAACATGGACAACATAGCTCGATGCCTTCCCTATCCCATAATGTGGAACGATTAACCCCTGTACTGGCCTTTATGGAGCAAAATTATGCCAGTCCAGATGTGGGTCTAGGTGATATGGCAGTTATGATGAATGTCAGCTCCCGTCATTTAAATACATTATTTAAGCAAGCGTTTGGTGTGACTTCGTATGCTTATCTGATTGTGATTCGGCTGCGGAAGGCCAAGGAAATGATGGCGGAATATCCGCAATTAACAGTAAAGGAGATTTCGGAGCGAGTGGGCTTCCGAGATACCAGTCATTTTGTGGCAACTTTTCGCCGAGCTGAAGGAATTACCCCGGAAAGGTTCAAATTACTGTATACATAAAGGTATTTTATCGAAATGCTCTTTCTTACTCGGGAATGCTCTTTTTAGGGAGCATTCCTTATTGTTTTTTTCAGGAAGAGGGAGTATAAAATAATAGTTCATTTGTTTCATCAATCTGATGTGCAGGTGACATAATAAACATAAGATCCATAATTCTTTTGCAAAACCCTCATCCAAAGAAGGAGTCAACGAAATGCTGAGCAAAGTCAAAAGATTATTAATCGGTCGTCCGCGAAAGTCGACGGCCCTTGAAGATGAGAAGCTGAATAAGCTCAAGGCACTGGCCATTCTGTCCTCAGATGCCTTATCCTCTGTAGCTTATGGAACGGAGCAAATTCTGCTGGTTTTAATTACAGCCGGCTTTGCTGCCCTATGGTATTCCATTCCTATATCCATTGCGGTATTGGGTTTGCTGATCATTCTGATCCTGTCTTATAGACAGACCATTTTTTCCTATCCTGGTGGCGGAGGAGCGTACATTGTTGCACAGGACAATTTGGGAAAGAGTCCGAGTCTGATTGCAGGCGGTTCTTTGCTGGTCGATTATATTCTGACGGTAGCAGTTAGCTCATCAGCAGGTACAGATGCCATTACATCGGCGTTCCCATCGTTACATGATCATCGGATCGCCATTGCTCTAATTATGATCATCTTTTTGACGATTATGAACTTGCGCGGAGTAACAGAATCTGCCTCAGTGCTGGCTGTACCGATTTACTTATTTGTTGTTGCCATATTTGTTTTGATTATTAGCGGTATCATTCATTACGTGGCAGGGGGAGCTCATGCTGCAGCACCGCAATTTGGAGCTACGGTATCCAACGTCAGCCTGTTCCTGTTACTGAAGGCGTTCAGCTCGGGTTGCTCGGCGTTAACTGGGGTAGAAGCTGTCTCGAATGCCATTCCGAACTTCCGCAAGCCAGCTGCCAAAAATGCAGCAACTACACTAATGATGATGGGTTTGATTCTCGGGTGTATGTTTATCGGAATCAGTTTGCTGGCTTATTGGTACGGTGTTCGTCCTAATCCGCATGAAACGGTCATTTCGCAAATTGCGAACGCCACTTTCGGGCGCGGTGTGATGTATTACATCATTCAGGGTGTAACGGCGCTCATCTTGTTTTTGGCGGCGAATACAGCCTATTCGGCCTTTCCATTGCTTGCTTTTATGCTCGCGAAGGACAAATACATGCCGCACATGTTCATGGTTCGTGGAGATCGGCTCGGATACTCTAATGGTATTTTGTTTCTGAGTATCTTCTCGGCATTGCTGGTCATCGTATTTGGCGGTAACACAGAAAATCTGATCCCGCTTTATGCAGTAGGGGTATTTATCCCGTTTACCCTTTCACAGCTTGGTATGATGATTCGCTGGATCAAGCTCAAACCGCCAGGCTGGATTGTCAAACTTGCTATTAATACGGTTGGGATGCTGACCACGCTGTCGATTACGCTCATCTTTATCTTCACCAAGTTTAGCCAGGTGTGGGTAGTCTTTATCTTCCTGCCTTTGGTTCTGTATTTCTTTATGAAGATCAACAGGCATTACAAAAATACGGCTGAACAACTGCGCATTGATATTACCAAGGATAAACCTATGGTGAAAGGCAATACGATTATTATTCCGGTGGCAGGCATTACGCGAGTCGTCATGAATACGATCAGCTATGCCAAAACCTTGTCGGACAATGTGGTTGCCGTATATGTGGGTGTGGATGATGATGCAATTCGCAAAATGGAACAGAAATGGGAAGAGTGGGATGTCGGTATACGTTTGGTCGTACTGAAATCCCGTTATCGCAGCATTATTAATCCGCTTCGCAAGTTCATCGATACAGTAGAGTGGAAAAAAGCAGACGAGGACCATATCACTGTTCTCATTCCACAATTCATCACCAAGCACTGGTGGGAAAATATTCTACACAATCAGACCAGCTTACTGATGAGAGCTTATTTAATTAATTATAAAGACGTGATCGTAACGACCGTACCTTTTCATTTAAACAAATGACCAAATGAACATCTTTTGGCCGCATTTCTTTGCGGTCGGAAGGTGTTTTTTTGCATAACGAGGATATTTACTTTAGTGATACATTTTGTGTATTATAGATACAAAATGTATCATTTGAGGCTGTTATGGAGGGATACGATGCCCGAAGCTAAGGGGAAAATGGAAGATGACAAGCTGCAATTTGTAGATACGCTAAGGGCGCTGGCTATTATTGGAGTTTTACTTGTGCATGTCAGCCAGCATGTGGACGGATTAAACGGTTGGTTGCAAAAAGGCTTGAGTATAGGAGCCAAAGGTGTCGCTTTATTTTATATGGCCAGCGCTTTTACGCTATTTTTGTCCTTAAGCAGACGTTCGGGTAACAAGAGTGAAAGAATTTCAGCTTACCTGATGCGTCGTTTTTTTCGGATTGCTCCTTTGTATTACGTGATGTTAGGAATCTATTTAGTTGTGAACGGGACAGGTCCACGATTTTGGCTTGGGGATCAGGAGGGAGTCACTGCCGCCAATATCGCAGCTCATGTCCTGTTTCTGAATGGTCTGAATCCGTACTGGATCAACAGCATTATCGGTGTGGAATGGTCCATTGCGGTGGAATGTATGTTTTATCTGTTTATCCCTCTATTATTTAAGCTAATCCGATCCGTCCGCCATGCGACGTGGTTTGTCGTGATGGCGCTTGTGGTAAGCTTGGGGCTAAATACGGTAAGTGTTCAATATCCATGGATTAGTGATCACTCTTTATGGGGGCACTATCTGTATTTATGGTTTCCGAATCAATTGCCTGTCTTTGGGCTAGGTATATTGTTGTTTTTCATTTGGAAAGACGAGCGGCATTGGAAAAGTATAGACCGAGTCAGTGGAGTTTTGCTGCTTGTTTCTGTGCTATTTTCATTTTTAGAAGGCATGACCGATGTTCTCATAGGTGTCGGGTTGCTGCTGGGAGCGTATGCTTTGTATCACTGGCAGCCGATATGGCTGCTTAATCGGGTATGGTCATGGATCGGCCGCCTTAGCTACAGCATGTATTTGACGCATATGCTGGCTCTGGGACTAGTCGTACAGGTTAAAATACCTTTTGCTCCCCTAGTCAGCCTCACACTTATGTTTATCATGACGTTGCTAGTCACCATCGGACTATCTTGGTTTACCTACTCGTGGATTGAACAGCCCGGCATCCGTTGGGGGAAAAAGCTTATATCACGTATGAAGCCTGTGCGCAAGCAGGGAGATTCGGTCAAAGAAAGTGTTGCCTAAGCTACAGCTTGAAGTGGCATCCGATAACATTTGGTTGAAGTGCTTGAATAAATTTATGAAATAATTGAAAAGACCTCTTGAAAAGTAGCTCCCAGCCCTTTATATTCGATGTACATCCAAGTTTTTGAATACACCGATGAGGTTTGTTGGAATTGTAAAGGAGATGCACGCATGCTTTTGAAGCCAATCGGCTTTTTGCTTTTCTCCACACTTGAGGGAGTCGCTGTTTTTGCGCTTATTTTGAGTATTTTTAAAGTTAAAATGACCCCTTATCTATGGCAGGCCATTTTTGTTAACCTGATTATGAATATGCAAAGTTATATGCTTAGAGAGGAGTTTTCCCTTTCGTATTTGGTGCCTGTCGTAAATATGCTGCTTTTTATTTTTTTACTCGCTACGGTCGTGAAGATTCCGATTGTGTGGTCCGGTATTATGACGGTTACAGGTTATTTTGCATATGCCGTTGTTCAGTCGGTACTCTTAAAAGTCATGTTCGGCAATCTTCCGGTTTCTGAGCTGCAGGATGGGTCCTTGAAGGGCTATCTGCTACAAGTGGTAAGCGCAGCAGTAGGACTGCTTATTTCATTGATGTTGTATCGAAAAGGGATCGGCTTTTCCCCTAATTTCAAGAAGCTTAAGTTCAAAGAGGAATATGGCATTGTCATCACGCTGATTATCCTGTCTCTCATTTCAACTTCTATTGTGCTCTACTATAACGAGGTATGGTTAAGTATGATATTTTTTGCACTGGTTTCGGGATTTTTCATCTATTATGCAATCGGAAAGGAATACCGGGATGATTGAAGCGATGGCTTTCAAACTTGCTAACCAGATCAAACGTACTGTGCCTGATCATCCGGCCTCTGTCGCGGTACTTAAATACGCACTTGCTCTCATTCTGAATGCGTCCCTGATCATTGTGTTGACACTATTCGCCTCATTCTTCACGGGGCGTATGGTAGAGGCTGTTACGATTCTCGTCGCTTTCGCCCTACTGCGCCAAATGTCAGGAGGCATTCATTTGAAAACGGGCATGACATGTGTGTTGGTGACCTCAGCAGCTTTTACTTACATATCCTGCATTGCCTTAAATAGTGGGTGGACAAACCTGTTTACCGGAATAGCTCTCATTTTCGTTTTATGTTTTGCCCCGTCCAGAATTGAAAAGCAGTCGCGCATTCCAGTACGGTTTTATCCCTTCTTGCGGCTGTTATCCTCCTTGCTTGTATGTACTAATTTTGTAATCGGTTCCTCTGTAGTGGCTGTTGCTTTTTTGGTCCAAAGCCTAACATTGATCCGGGGAAGGAGGTGAGTGGAATGATGAGAAAAATGGTATATGGGTTAGCCACATCGTTGTCTATGTTTGCTACATTTGCTGTATCAGTGGCGAGTTACGTGTATGTTTATCAAGGGGATACACCCGAGGAACTACTGAAATAAACAAAATGCCGAGATAGAAAAATGATACATAGAGCTGCTATTAAGCAGCTTCTTTTTATGCAAAAAAAATCAGGCGCTCCATTTAAAGAGCGCCCGAATGGGAGAGGAGAAACCGGACGAAGAGCTTATGGGGAAACGTAAGTCTTCTCCGCGGTTGTCTACGACATTGGTTGAATGCCGATATCCTAAGGATGCCCAGGGAATGGTTTTTTATACCTGCCTCATCCTAAGTTTTTCAAACGGCGGTGCATGTGGTACGATAGCGTCATAATCTATGGTTATGAACACATATAGAAAATAGGTGAGTTTCAGCGTGAGAGTGGTATCAGGTAGTGCCAAAGGAAGGCCGTTAAAGGCAGTTCCCGGCACAGGGACGCGGCCAACCACGGATAAGGTCAAGGAAGCGCTATTTAGCATGATAGGTCCTTATTTTGATGGGGGAGTCGCACTTGATCTGTTTGCTGGCAGTGGCGGCCTAGGTATAGAGGCGCTTAGCCGGGGGATGGACAAGGCTGTTTTTATTGATATGGAATCCAAAAGCATTGATGTCATTAAAGAAAATTTGCGAAAAACTGGATTGGAAGGACAGGCTGAAGTGTTCCGCAATGATGCCGGACGAGCGCTCAAGGCGCTGGCAAAACGTGGAGCTCTTTTTGATGCTGTTTTTCTGGATCCGCCCTATCGTCTCAAACACGGAGATGAATTGATGAGCCGTATGGTTGAATTGAACTTGCTTCGTTCAGATGCAATCATCGTGCTGGAGTATGAATCGGGACATGAATATCCGGAAAGCTTCGGGCCGTTCGAACAGGTTAGAAAAGCAGTCTATGGGGAAACGGCGTTATCCATTTATCATTTTGCAGCCGATGCTTTATCGGATGTCGAAGAACATACAGAAGCCGGAGTGGTCAAGTTCGGCATCATCGAATCAGACGGGGAGGACCATCATGATTGAGCACAAACCACGTATTGCCGTATATCCGGGAACCTTTGATCCTGTGACAATGGGGCACCAGGATATTATTCAAAGAGCAGCCAGACAGTTTGATCTATTGATTGTCGCGGTTCTTAACAATATTAGTAAAAATCCGCTGTTTTCACTTGAGGAACGAATGGAGCTGCTGCGAACGGTAACTCGCAATATCCCGAACGTTGAGGTGGACAGCTTCCGTGATTTGACAGCTAATTATGTACGTCAAAAAGGGGCCCAAGTTATTGTCAGAGGAATCCGGTCGGTGACTGATTTTGAATATGAGCTGCAATTAGCCTCTACAAATCATAAGCTGAACCCGGATGCGGAAACGATCTTTATGATGACCAATCCGGCTTATTCATATCTGAGTTCCAGTATGGTGAAGGAAATTGCGCATTTTGATGGCAAGGTTGTAGATCTGGTGGCACCGGAGGTGGAAGACGCGCTGCGTGCAAAGGTCAACGCAAATCGCGGCGGCTCCACCATGAAGTCATAAAGGAAAAGGCCAGCAGGGTAACTATAATTGTACCCAGCAGCGCAATGGACAGTACGGTTAGTTGCCAGGGGTACATAGATGTTCCTTCTATTTGTGTTAGTAAGCTGCTGGCTTCGGCCATGACAGGATGCGTGGCGGATTCATTTACGCTTTCCGCAAAAGAAGACACAGAACTGCGACTGACGTAAGCGGGAATTGTATTGCTGACGATGCGGTTAAGCGGGACCCATGTCGCCAAGGTAAGTCCAAAAGCAATGATCCCATGGAGCACTCGTGACAAGGTGAAGGTGATACCCTTGTCGGAAGGTCTGGTGACGGCGGTAATTTGAAGCCAGCCGCACAGGCCGCCCCAGCCCAACACAGCACTGATCAGCGCTGCTTGTGTACGGAGATCGTAGGGCAGACGGCTGATTTCATAGGAACCCAGATGGATTTCCATCCAAGCAGGCCATATGAAAGAAAGCGATCCTTGGCCTGTGTATATGGACAGCAGTCGAATCAGTACGGAAAAGAAAATAATGAATCCACCTGTCACCATCAGCGTCTGTACAGCATGGGATACGGTTTCGCCCAACAGTTTTCCGAAGCTGCGGCCGTCCCGTTCTCTGGCAGAACGGGTAGCTTCCCATGCGGATCGGATCAGGGAGGGAGAAGTACGGGAAACTGAGGTGCGCCGAAGGGCAGCTGGCGTTTCCCGTTTTTGCAATTCTTTGGACGGTACAGGTAGTCTGGCGGTGATCCAGCCTGCCAGCAGCCCGGAAATCCAGTGAACGGCAAGTAACATCACGCCTACGGCAGCATTGTGCAGTAGCCCTGTCCCGATGACGAGCAGGATGGTAATCGGATTGCAGAAATGAGCGATGGCGGTTAGACGTCGAAGCTGAAGCGCGGTCATATCTTCCTGTTGTGACCATTGGCGTACTGCTTCCGCAGCAGCCGGGAATCCCGCGGTCAGGCCGAGGGCCAACACCCAGCCGCTTCGTCCGGGTAGACGGAACCAGAATCGCATAAACGGTTCCAGCAGGACACCTAGTCCATGTACTAGACCAAAGGCGATGAGCATTTCGGACAGCATCAAAAAAGGTAGCATAGCTGGGAAAATAATATTCCACCATAGCTTAAGGCCTTGAGTAGAGGCTTGAAATACTTTTTCTGGTGAGGCGACAACAGCCAGTACAAGCAAAATGGCTCCGAGGCCAAGCAGTACGGTTGTCCAATAAGGAGCGGAATGGGCTTCCTTTTGCATCAAAAAATTCACCTCTCATAAATATGCTAAGGAGAGTCGGATGCTATCTCCAGCGTTTATTCACGTTCGCTGTCTTGGGATAGGTTGTTCGTATACGTTGTCGTAAATAATGTATGCTTTTTTGAAAGGCTTGAGAACAGGTGCACAGAGGCACTTGGATAAGATGGGAGAAGTTAGGCTGGAAGGGGGGAGAAGCAATGAAACGAATAAACCGGAAAAGAGCTTTTTTTACAACCGGTTATGTCTTAATGCTGGCTGCAATGGTCTATGTGCTGGTCTATATGCCAACCCCTTATCTGATCTACGGACCAGGTGGGGCAAATGAGATCAAACCGATGGTTAGAGTCCGGGAGGGTGACAGCATCGAACGGGGGGCCTTTATGATGACGACGGTATCGGCGCGTTATGCCAATGTTATCATGTTGGGTCTGTCCAAGTTGGACCGCAATTCGGAGATTCAGCGCAAAGAGGATCGTCTGCATGGAAAAAGTGAAGACGAGTATGCGGCAGAACAGTTATGGTATATGGGGGATTCCCAATCTTCCGCGATGGAGGCTGCCTACACCCGTGCCCATGTCCCCTATCGCATTGTGCCGGATTACGTGTATGTATTTAAGGTCCCGGGATCGAGCAGCGTGTTTGACCCCGGGGATGAAATATTGGAGCTGAACGGCGTGAGGGTGACCGATAATCGTTCCATTCGGAAGGCTTTGGAGGACGAAAAACCGGGAATAATGGCTAAAGTGAAGCTAAAGCGCGATGGAAAGTTGCTGTCCGTGCAAGCTCCTTTAACGACCATTACGGACAGTGAGACGGGCAAGCAACGTTCCGGATTTGGCGTCAGTATTGCCACGGTACAGAAGGTAGAGCCGAAGGATGGACGTAAAACGATTCATTTTACATCTACGGATGTTGGCGGTCCTTCGGCAGGTTTGATGTTTACCATGGAAATCTATAACCAACTGACACCAGGTGATTTGAGTAAGGGATATCGTGTAGCCGGTACGGGTACCATTGATAAGGACGGTCAGGTTGGAGCGATTGGTGGTGCAAAGTATAAAATAGTTGCTGCTGACCGTCAGGGTGCGGATTTGTTTTTCGTCCCTGCGGATAATTATAAAGAGGCCAAGACCAAAGCTGAGCAAATTGGAACCCGGATGAAGCTTGTTCCGGTTCGCAAACTTGGCGATGCGCTGAATTATATGGAAAAGCTGCCCATCAAACCATAATAGGCGGTCGCAAGTAATCAGCATACATGTCGCGGATGGCGGGGCGTGGCATCCCGGCTGCATGTATGGCGGCTGCGGCTGTATCCCAGTCCAGATGAGGATGTGATCCGGCAGACAGCTTGACCCATACCGGAAGGGTGGCTGTCTGCTTCATACGTGCCAGCAGTTCGCGTCCAGCCCTGTTAAAGCCAAGCACGCGGATATAGCCCGGACCTTTCGCCAGCTCAGCCGGAGTCATATCGGATTTGGCATGATTTAGCAAAATATGTGCACACATCCGCTGGAGCTTCGTACGAGTATAGCGCCTTGTCTTGATCGCGGCGAGCAGGGCCTCCACAGAGGGCTGGGGCAGCGTGTAAAGCGATTGTCGCAGACGATGCTCCAGCCCTTCGGTGACCTCGTGCAGCTCCGCCAGCTGCTGCGAGCTACGTGTGATCAGGGCGTTCAGCAGCGGCTGGCTGAACGCTTCCCAATGCAGCGGTGCGCGTCCGGCTTGCCACTCGCGCCGTAAAATCCCCAGTGTCGCCGCAGGTATGTATGGCGACGCGGCCTCCGGCCCGCCGTCCAGCAGCAGACGGCGAATGGCCGTGGCACTGGCGATGACTCCGTCCGCAGGGGCCACGGCTTCATGGTAGCCCGATCCCGTGCGGGCTACCGTGAAGGGCTTGATTGTGCTGCCCAGCCGTTCCAGCGCAATCAAGTAATGCAGCCCCAACGTATTGTTGGGCTGCTGCATGAGGGCGGCGAGCGCAGCGCCGTCCGCTCCTTCGGCCGCGAGCGCGGCTGCGGCTCCCGCGTAGGCAGCGGGATAGCTCGCGCCGCTACTCAGGCGCTGCGCGATGCCGGCCTTGAGCTCGGCCGGCTCTGCCGCCAGCACGCGGGCCAGCGCGCGCAGCGGGGCGATGTCTCCGCTCTCGCTGCCGAAGCAGAGCGCGTCTACGATGCCTGTCGCATGGAGCAGGGCGATTGCTCCGCGGGCAAACCATTCTGCAGGCTGGACGGCATAGGCCACAGGCAGCTCCAGAACGAGGTCCACACCCATGGCGAGTGCCATTTCGGTGCGGGACCATTTGTCTGTAATCGCGGGTTCACCTCGCTGAAGGAAAGGACCACTCATCACAGCCACTGTGCGCTGTGCACCAGTGATGCGAAGAGATTCCTCCCAGTGATGGACATGTCCGTTATGCAGGGGATTGTACTCTACAATCATACCGAGTGTTTTCAAGACCGTATGTCGGCTCCTTTCTTATAGTAGCTTATTGGATAACTATTTTGACAATAATGGTTAAGTACCCGTGAATGATTGTTTTCAGGGCAGCTATACTGATTTTTCAGCATCGGCATGAACAAGACCATTGAGACCTGGACGAAAAAGCTTTATACTCGCATTATTGTACACGAAGAGTGGCGGGGGTACGAATACTCATCAGTACATGTTTAGCACAATGCATTTTTGCTTCTGCATAAAACTTGTCGAACCATTGGAAAACCGGTGGATTTGTGAGTGGTGTAAAGTGAAAGGTGTTGACAAACGACTCGATCAGTCGGTATAATAATTTTTGTTTGTTTGGAGTGATAGTGATGCAACTATTTTTTCGCAAAGTAGCAACAAGTGACGGTCCTTTTCCTATCCGTGAATCTCTTAATGTGAGTGAATTGGTGGATGATCGTGCTGATGTTACGGCCGTTTCCCCGCTGGAGACCGACTTGGTCGCCGTTAGTCTGGGTCAAGGGTTGATGAGCGTGGAAGGCACGTTGACCGCAGGTCTGGACATGCTCTGCTCACGCTGTTTAAGCCCGATGCACGAGGATTTAAAGATTGAATTCCGTGAACGGTTCAAGCAAACCTCTTCGAGTGTTGAAGAGGAGGATGAAGACGGCGATTTTATCGCAGTGACGGAGGACTCCTTCGACATTGCACCGTATTGTGAAGAACTGTTTGTGCTGCATGTGCCGTTTGCGCCTTTGTGCAGTGAGGATTGTCAGGGAATCGCACCAAAGACCGGACAAAACTGGAGTATTGGCTCCGATGACAGTAGCGATGGCGATACGGAAAAGATTGATCCGCGTCTGGCAGGGCTTAAGGATTTTTTTAAATGAGAATTGAGTTCAATTCTGAAAAATCATCATCCGCTTGTGCCGGAGAGTTACTGAACCGATGCGTGGATGTTGCAGGCTTGATTCACCGGCTGTAAGATAATTGCTTCTGGCATTTTCTTCAGTCTTGAATGAGATAAGAAGTCATACCCGTTATGCGGGGTTGATCTGGTTAAGGAGGTGGGAATAATGGCAGTACCTCAACGGAGAACATCCAAAACTCGTCGCGACAAACGTCGTACTCACTTTAAACTGGCGGTACCAGGTATGGTGAAATGCTCCGAATGCGGCGAATTGAAACTTGCTCACCATGTGTGCAAAGTTTGCGGAACGTACAAAGCTAGAGAGATCATCTCTCAATAATGTCCGATAAGCGGATTCTTTGGAATCTTCGCAGAAAAAGTAGCGCTTCACTTCAGTGAGGCGCTACTTTTTTTGTCTGCATGCTTCCTTTTTACGTCAGCATGCTATATACTGTTTTAGTACCAGGTTCTAAGAAAGAAGGGCCGAAGGGGTTCCTTTATACATACAAGAAGACAAATCGGCTTGAAGTTTCGCCGTTAGAAAGTGAAGTAAAGTAACCCGAACTGTCGTCTGAACGATGGTTTATTGTAGGGAAAGGAGGCGTCACTGACATCGAACGTTTGCCGAAGAGACAGAGACAGCAGCGGCTGACTCAATTAATTGATGATAATCCATTCGTAACGGATCAGGAATTGACAAGACAGCTGAAGGTGAGTATTCAGACTATTCGGCTGGACCGGATGGAGCTGGGAATCCCGGAATTGCGGGAACGGCTAAAGCTGATGGCTGAGCGCTCCTACGACCAGGTTCGTTCCTTGCCTTTGCATGAAGTGATCGGGGATATCGTTGATCTGCAGTTGGATCGAAGCGGTATTTCGATTTTTCAGATTAAAGAGGAACATGTTTTTTCGCGTACTGGCATTGCGCGGGGGCATTATGTATTTGCTCAGGCCAATTCATTGGCCGTTGCTGTGATTAATGATGAGATAGCATTGACTGCATCAGCGGATATACGCTTTGTCCGCCCGGTTCATTTAGGTGAAAAGTGCATTGCCAAGGCATATGTACGTTCAAATCCAGAACAAAAAGGGAAGGCTAAAGTGGAAGTTTTCGCCTACGTAGGAGAAGAAATGGTGTTCCAAGGCAACTTTGTCATTTATCGCTCCACGGAGGAAGAGTATAGCGAAGGAGGAAGTCAGCATGCGGATCGCCATTGATGCCATGGGGGGAGATAATGCTCCTGAGGCGACAGTAGAGGGCGCGCTATCTGCGGCGGCGGAATGGAAGGATACGGACATTACGCTGGTTGGTGACCGGGAACGAATTGAATCGGTTCTGAACGGTAGAGCGTTGCCGACGAACCTCAGCATTCGCCATGCATCCGAAACGATAGATGCGCAGGACGAGCCTGTAAAGGCAGTGCGCCGCAAAAAGGATGCTTCAATGGTCGTAGCTGGTCGAATGGTCAGAGAAGGCGAAGCGGATGCCATGATATCTGCAGGTAATACAGGCGCGCTAATGACCACGGGGTTGCTGGTGGTTGGAAGAATGGAGGGCATTGAACGTCCGGCTCTCGCGCCGATGATACCGACGATTGACGATCAGGGTATTCTGGCGCTTGACTTGGGAGCCAATATGGATGCCAAGCCTGAGCATCTTGCCCAGTATGCACTGATGGGGAGCTTGTATCGTCAGAAAGTTCACGGTGTGGCTTCTCCAAGGGTGGGTCTGCTGAATGTGGGGACTGAAGCTGGGAAGGGCAATGAACTGACGAAGTTGGCATTTCCACTTATTGAGCAGTTACCTGTCCATTTTGTGGGTAATGTTGAATCGAGAGATGTGTTAACTGGAAATTGCGATGTACTGGTGTGTGATGGATTTGCTGGAAATATCATGCTAAAATCACTAGAGGGTACAGCGGGGGCCATATTTTCTCTCTTAAAAGAGCAATTCACCAAATCCTTGAAGACCAAGCTTGCGGCAGCCTTGATTATGCCTGAGCTCCGCAGTCTGAAAGGTAAATTGGATTATAAAGAGCATGGCGGGGCTCCTTTGCTGGGTTTGAGTGGACTCGTCCTGAAAAGTCACGGTTCGTCTGACGGCGTTGCCGTCAAAAATGCGGTAAGGCAGGCTCGTACGGCCTTGCAAAACCGGTTGGTGGAAAGTATATCCAAGGAAATCAGCAGGAAGTGAGTGACGATATGAATAAATTACGGCCGGTTGGTGTTATCGGAACAGGGAAATACGTACCTGAGAAAATTCTGACCAATAAAGATTTGGAAGCAATCGTAGAAACAAGTGATGAATGGATTGTCAGCCGTACAGGGATTCAGGAGCGCCATATTGCAGCTCCAGAGCAGGCTACATCTGATTTAGCTTATGAAGCAGCAATTAAGGCGTTGGAGTCCGCGGGTATGACGGCACAGGATCTGGATTTAATTATTGTAGCTACGGTTACACCGGATATGGCGTTTCCGTCAACTGCCTGCATTCTTCAGGACAAACTGGGAGCCAAAGGCGCAGCGGCTTTCGATTTGTCTGCGGCATGCTCGGGTTTTGTATACGGACTGGCTACGGCAACGAGCTTCATTAAGACAGGTATTTATAATAATGCGTTAATCATTGGGGCAGACTGTCTTTCTCGGATTACAGATTATACCGACCGCAATACCTGTGTCCTATTCGGAGATGGTGCAGGAGCTGTAGTGATTGGCGAAGTGCCTGAAGGCAGAGGATTCCAATCCTTTGATCTCGGGGCTGAAGGTGCAGGTGGAACCTTGCTTAAGCTGGAAGCTGGTGGCTCGCGTTTGCCTGCGAGTGCAGACACACTGGAGAATAAACAGCACTATATTTACATGAACGGACGCGAAGTGTTCAAGTTCGCGGTTCGTGTTATGGGAACGGCAACGGTTGATGTGTTGGAAAAAGCAGGGCTGTCCAAAGATGATATTGATCTGTTCGTTCCACATCAAGCCAATGTTCGCATCATCCAATCGGCGATGCAACGTCTGGATTTGCCAGAGGAAAAGGTAGTTGTTAATGTTCATAAATATGCGAATACATCCGCAGCATCAATCCCTCTCGCCCTAGTAGAAGCAGCTGAGGAAGGCCGCATGAAGGAAGGCGACCGTGTATTAATGGTGGGCTTTGGCGGTGGCTTGACCTGGGGAGCGTCGGTTCTTGTCTGGTAATAAGATGGGATTTTTAGTATAATATTGAATTTGTGTAGTGTTTTACAGGACAAGCATTGGATATAGAGAGGTGCATACACGATGGGCAAAACGGCATTTATATTCCCCGGTCAGGGTTCACAAGCTGTAGGTATGGCTAAAGATGCTTATGAAGCAGTTCCAGCTGCAACAGAAGTATTTCGCCAAGCGGACGAACGGTTAGGGTTCGCACTAAGCACACTGGTTTTTGAAGGGCCAGACACAGCTTTGAAGCAAACATCCAATACGCAGCCTGCACTGTTAACGGCGAGCATTGCACTGTATGAAGCGTTCAAGGAAAAAATGGACATTCATCCCGATTATGTAGCTGGGCACAGTCTAGGAGAGTACAGCGCGCTAGTTGCTTCAGGTGTCCTTGCATTTGCGGATGCGGTTGAGACTGTTCGTGCACGTGGTCAGTTTATGGAACAGGCTATTCCTGATGGACAAGGCGGTATGGCTGCTGTGTTGGGAGCTGATCGTGAAGCATTGGCAGCATTGTGCCGTGATATTACGGAGTCTGGTCAACTGGTCGAACTAGCCAACATCAATTGTCCCGGACAGATTGTCGTATCTGGTACGAAGGAAGGCGTAGCTGCTGTCGCTGAACGTGTGAAGGAAGCAGGCGGCAAGCGTGCTATTACTCTGGAGGTTAGCGGTCCTTTCCACTCGTCATTGATGAAGGAAGCAGCGACCAAGCTCTCAGACAAGTTGGGGACTGTAACTTTCTCTGAAGCTCAGATTCCGGTGGTGGCCAATGTAACAGCTAAACCTGTACGTGAGGGGAATGAAATCCGCCAACTGTTGGTGGATCAGGTCTATTCTCCGGTACTGTGGGAAGACAGTGTAGCATGGCTACTGGAACAAGGTGTTGACACTTTTGTTGAGTTTGGACCGGGAAGTGTTTTGACTGGACTGGTTAAAAAAATCGACAAAACGGTTAAGCTGTATAATATAAGTAGCCTGGAGTCGATTGCTTCTGTAACGGAAGCCTTGGAGGCCCGTTAAAAGTATAATCATTGCCTTAACGGGTTATATACTTGCAAGGGAGGACTATGATGTCTAAGCCATTAAGTGGAAAAACGGTGCTCGTTACGGGAGCGTCGCGCGGAATTGGCCGTAGTATCGCGCTGGCGCTGGCTGATGCAGGCGCTAATGTGGCGGTAAACTATGCTGGTAGTGAAGCGGCTGCGACTGAGGTAGCTGAGCAGATTCGTGCCAAAGGTGTGGAGGCTATTACAGTTCAGGCTAATGTCGGTCGCGCTGACGAAGCAGATCAGTTGATCAAGGATGTGATTGGCGCTTGGGGCAAGATTGACATCCTGGTGAATAATGCCGGCATAACAAGAGATAATTTAATCATGCGCATGAAGGAAGAGGAATTCGATCAGGTGATCGAAACGAATCTGAAGGGTGTGTTTAATTGTCTTAAGGCGGCAACACGTCCAATGATGAAACAGCGTTCTGGCCGAATTATCAATATCTCCTCCGTGGTTGGTGTCCTTGGCAATGCAGGACAAGCCAACTACGTTGCTGCTAAAGCAGGGGTGATTGGTCTTACCAAATCCTCTGCTCGAGAGCTTGCTTCGAGAGGTATTACAGTGAACTGCGTGGCTCCTGGATTCATCGATACTGAGATGACGCAGGTACTGGCTGATGATTTGCGTGACAATATGCTTAGCGGTATTCCGCTGGCCCGTCTTGGACGGCCTGAGGAAATTGCTGATGTGGTGCTGTTCTTGGCCTCGGATGCTTCCTCATATATGACGGGCCAGACTTTGCATGTGGATGGCGGCATGTATATGTAGTAGCATGTTGCCAATCTGCATGCCCCGATGAAGAGTTGTCAAAGAAAACTCTCTTCTATGGCATTTTAATTGTAATTTTCGTATAATACCTAAGAGGAGGTGAGCCGGATGTCCGATGTATTGGAGCGCGTAAAACGCATTGTCGTTGACCGTTTGGGAGCCGACGAAGCCGAAGTTACACTTGAAGCATCTTTTAAAGATGATTTAGGCGCTGATTCTCTCGATGTAGTTGAATTGGTAATGGAATTGGAAGATGAGTTTGATATGGAAATCTCTGATGAAGATGCAGAGAAAATTACAACTGTAGGTGAAGTTGTGAAGTACATACAATCTCATACCTAATTCATGTCATCAAAAGTCCCGTTCTGTTACAGGCGGGACTTTCTCCTAATTATACAGATTGAACTAAAGGCGGAATTGCTGCGTGTTTTTGAGTTTGGTTCAGCTTAACTTAGTCAAAGGCTGAGAAGTATGCCGCATTACTAACTTTAGTTGATTCTATATTATTTTTACGCACAAAAGTGTGCGGTCTTAAAATACAATATGCAGTAGACATAGAGGTGATTATCTTTGAAACAACGTGTTGTCATAACAGGAATGGGTGTAATCACTTCGCTGGGACAGGATTTGAACACACTATGGGATAATCTGATGGCCGGAAAATCCGGCGTCAGTGAAATCGAAGCTTTCGATACAAGTGAGTACACTACGAAAATAGCCGCTTCCATTAAAGATTTTAATCCAGAGGATTATATTGAACGTAAGGATGCGCGTAAAATGGACCGCTTTGTGCAGTTTGCGGTTGCTGCTAGTAAATTGGCGCTTGAGGACAGCGGACTTGTAATCGGAGAAAATGCGGAAGCTGAGCGTGTTGGTGTATCTGTCGGTTCCGGTATTGGCGGATTGGGAACTTGGGAAGATCAGCACAACGCACTGATTGAAAAAGGACCTAAACGCGTAAGCCCTTTCTTCATCCCGATGATGATTGCTAATATGGGTTCCGGTCAAGTGTCGATTTCGCTCGGTGCTAAAGGCCCAAATACATCACCAGTTACGGCTTGTGCCACGGGCAGTCATGCTATTGGCGATTCCTTCCGCATGATTCAGCGCGGTGACGCAGACGCCATGATTTGCGGAGGAGCTGAGGCGACTATCCGTCCGATTGGTATGGCTGGATTTTGTTCCATGCGAGCGATGTCCACGCGTAACGACGAGCCTGAAAAGGCAAGCCGCCCTTTTGATACCGAAAGAGACGGGTTTGTTATGGGCGAAGGCTCTGGTGTTCTTATTCTGGAATCGTTGGATCATGCTTTGAAGCGTGGTGCGCGTATTTACGGTGAAGTGATTGGCTACGGTCTTTCTGGCGATGCTCATCATATGACAGAGCCTGATCCAGAGGGAGCAGCACGCTGCATTAGAATGGCGATCCGTGACGCTGGATTGAATCCTGAAGAGATTGATTATATCAATGCACATGGTACGTCTACGCCAGTCGGTGATAAATCCGAAACGGAAGCAGTTAAGAAAACGCTTGGAGATCATGCCTATAAGGTAGCGATCAGCTCAACTAAGTCGATGACAGGGCATTTATTGGGTGCAGCGGGCGGCGTTGAAGCCGTGATCTGTGGTCTCGCCCTTCAGCATCAGACGATTCCGCCAACGATTAATTTGGATAATCAAGACCCGGCATGCGATCTTGATTATGTACCTAATAAGCCGAGAAAAGCGGAACTGAATGTGGTTATGTCCAATTCCTTTGGTTTTGGCGGTCACAATGCTACGGTTATTCTAAAAAAATATGAAGCATAAGGGGTCAGTTCGTTGAGTGGAGACTTGAAGCAATTACAGCAGAAACTTCATATTCAATTCAACAATCGGCAGCTTCTGAAGCAGGCCTTTACGCACGCTTCCTACGTAAACGAACATCGGTTCAGTCAGCATGCAGACAATGAGCGTCTTGAATTTTTAGGTGACGCTGTTCTGGAATTGACGGTGTCCGAGCAATTGTACAATCAGTACCCTAACCGACCCGAAGGCGAACTCACCAAGCTGCGTGCAGCTATTGTCTGTGAGCCTTCTCTGGTGAAGTTTGCTGTCGGGCTTGAGTTCGGGCAATATGTGCTGCTTGGAAAAGGTGAAGAGTTGACAGGTGGACGTACTCGTCCGGCTCTGTTGGCTGATGTATTCGAAGCGTTCGTAGGTGCGCTTTATTTGGATCAGGGTCTGGAGGCCGTCCGTTCGTTTCTGGAACATTATATTTTTCCTCAAATTGTATTAAATGGTAAACTTCAGATGAGTGATTTCAAAACAGAGCTTCAGGAACTGACACAGCATCATAACATGGGGATGCTTGAATACAAGATTGTAGAGGAGCGCGGACCAGCCCATGAGCGCGAGTTTGTAGCCGAGGTATATATGGACAGCGAACGGCTAGGGGCAGGTACGGGGCGCTCCAAAAAAGAAGCAGAGCAGCAAGCGGCGGCAGTAGCTTTAAACCGTTTGAAGCTGGCAGAATCGTAATCGGTACCTGAGCAGCCCGGACGGGTTACGCAAGCAGGGGGCACAAAGTAAGAGCAAAGGGCAGTCCGCGGGGAGTCCCGGCCCGTAATGGCGAATGGACTGCGTTTTGCTCTTTTTTCGTGGCTTGCTGGTGTAATGTGAGTGTTGGTACTGTGCTTTAAACAAGCTAGTTTATGCTACAATAGGGATAATTCATATCAATCAGGTAAACGGTGTTGTACAAGCATATTTGAAATGTTAGAGGTGAGATTGAGCATGTTTTTAAAGCGCATTGAGCTGGCGGGCTTCAAATCGTTTGCAGATAAAACGGAAATGGAATTTGTCCGCGGCATTACGGCAGTCGTCGGACCCAACGGAAGCGGAAAAAGTAATATTTCCGACGGGATTCGTTGGGTGCTGGGCGAACAGAGTGCCAAATCACTGCGTGGCGGCAAAATGGAGGACATTATTTTTGCAGGTAGTGATGCTCGTAAGGCTGTTAATTACGGTGAAGTATCGCTTACGTTGGATAATGAAGATCAGGCGTTGCCTCTGGATTTTGGTGAAGTTACGGTAACGCGACGTGTACATCGAAGTGGGGATAGTGAATATTTCATTAATCGGCAATCATGCAGACTCCGAGATATTACAGAGCTGTTTATGGATACAGGGATTGGTAAAGAAGCTTATTCCATTATTGGGCAGGGACGCATTGAAGAAATCCTAAGTACTCGATCTGAGGATCGTCGAGGTATTTTTGAGGAAGCCTCGGGTATCGTAAAATATAAATCCCGTAAAAAAGATGCGGTTCGCAAGCTGGATGAGACGGAGCAAAATTTGCTGCGTATTCACGATTTAGTTAGTGAACTGGAGGATCAGATTGGACCGCTTAAGGAGCAGTCAGAAAAGGCGATTCATTTTAAAGAGCTACGCGGTGAATTGAAATCAAAAGAAATCTCTATGTACGTCCATCAAATTGAACAAATTCATACTTCGTGGAGCGATGCGACTTCCAAATTAGCTTTGCTGCAGCAGGAGCAACTTCAGTTGTCTACGGTGGTCTCCCGCCATGATGCGATGCTGGAAAGCGACCGCAACGAATTACGCCAGCTGGAAGAGCAAGTAGAACAGTTGCAAAGGGATCTGCTGCAATACAGTGAAGCGACGGAGAAAAGTGAAGGCTACGGCGAATTGCTCAAAGAGCGCACACGCAATCTGGCGGCTAATCGGGAACAACTGATCTTATCACTTAGTACAAGCGAATCACGGCATTCCGAGCGCAAGAGTGAACTGGATCAGCTGAACGAAAAGCTGTCTGCACTGAATGTAGAGCTTGACGAGTTGCGTGCGCGGCTGTCTGACGAAGAGGCAAAACTGATTGGAGTTACAGGCGGAATCAGCCAGGAGCAGGAAGAAAGTCTAAAGGGTGGTCTGCTGGAGCTGATGAATCAGATGGCGCAGGCGCGTAACGAAATCCGTTATACAGACCAACAGAAGGAAGCATTGGAACGGCGTGTGACTCGCGTAAGTGACGAATCCGGCAAATGGGAAGCCCAGAAAGTACAACTTGAACAGCGCAAAAAGGGATTGGAAGCTGCGGTTCAGAAGCTGGGGCAGGAAATCAGTAGTTTGCGTAGTGGCTATATTCAGGGAAGTGAAAAGTACCAGGCCCTGCAAAAACTTTTGGAAGAAAACCAGGGTACAGTTCGTAAATGGGAACAAAAACGTGAGGCTCAAATTTCACGGCGAGATACAATGAAGGAAATGCAGGATGACTTTGACGGCTTCATGCTTGGAGTTAAAGAGGTATTGAAGGCTGCACGAAAAGAAACCTTGCACGGTGTGCATGGAGCGGTAGCAGAGCTGATTCGGGTGCCTGAGCATTTAGAGCAGGCGATGGAAACCGCTTTGGGTGCTTCAGTTCAGCATATCGTGATGGAAAATGAATCCGTATCCAGACAGGCAATTAGTTTTCTAAAGCAACGTCAACTGGGCAGAGCAACATTTTTGCCTATGGATGTTATCCGCCCGCGTCAAATCGGCGCAGGAGAACGCCAAATTGCAGAAGGAGCTGAAGGCTTTGTCGGGATCGGTGCAGATCTTGTTCAGTATGATGTTCGATATGCCGGAATTGTAGGCAGTCTTTTGGGGAATGTGGTCATTGCTCGTACGTTGGAAGACGCAAACCGTATTGCGGCTCGTTGCCAATATAGATACCGCGTTGTCACTTTGGAAGGCGATGTTGTCAATGCAGGGGGTTCCATGACTGGTGGAAGCCAGTTCAAGAAAAATGCTAATCTGCTTGGACGCAAACGTCAGTTGGATCAGTTGGATCAAGACATTGTAGATACGGAGCAGCAAATTGCAAGGTTGCGCCAGAGTGCAATAGATACCAAACGCCAGTTGGAGGAGACACAGACCCGTCTGGACGAGCTGCGTCAGGGCGGCGATGTGAAGCGCGGTGAAGAGCAACAGATGGCAATGGAACTTAAGCAACTGGAGCATGAACTTCGTCATGTTCTGGAGCAGGTCGCTGCGTCTGGTCAGGAGAAAAAGGGCTTTGATCAGGAAATCAAGGAGCTGGAAACTTCCCGGGAAGAAGCGTTGGTAAAGTTAGCTGCGCTGGAGGAAGAAGAAAAGAAAACGCATCAGGCCATTCACGCTGCTGAATTCGCCCGTAAAGCCAACGAATCTGCCAAAGAGCAGTTGCAGGGAGAGCTCACGAATCTCAAAGTAAGAGAAGGAAAGCTGGACCAGGAACGCTTTTCATTGGAAGAGCAGTTGCGCAGATTGCGTGGGGATTATGATACTCTTGGTAAGGATTCAAGACAAAACAAAACGTTGCTTGCTTCCATCGAAGCAGATTTGCTGACCAATGAGCAGGAGACCGTGAAACAGATTGAAAATCTCAATCAATACCGTTTGAAAAAGGAAGAAGCCGCACAGCAACTGGAATTCAAGCGGGCTGCACGCAGCGGCTTGTCCAAAAAGCTTGAAGTGGCTGAAAACGATACAAAAGAACAGCGAATTCAGCTCAAGTCAGTGGAGGAGTTGCTTCGTCAAACGGAAATTGGAGTAAATCGACTTGATGTGGAACTGGAAAACGTTCTGAAAAAATTAAGTGATGATTATGAACTCAGTTATGAGTTAGCCAAGCAGCGTTACCCTATACCGGAAGATATTGAAGGTACGCAGAGCGAGGTGGAAAGGCTCAAACGTGGTATTTCCGCGTTGGGTGAGGTGAACCTGGGCGCCATTGATGAATACCAGCGTGTGCATGAGCGTTATACGTTTCTTGATGAGCAAAAGTCTGATTTGGTGGAGGCCAAGACAACACTTTATCAGGTTATTCGTGAAATGGATGAAGAAATGTCCAAACGCTTTAAGACTACGTTCGATGCTATTCGGCGCGAATTTGGAACGGTATTCTCCAAGCTGTTCGGAGGCGGACGTGCTGATCTCGTGTTACTTGACCCGGAACGCTTATTGGAGACGGGAATTGACATCGTAGCTCAGCCACCGGGCAAAAAACTGCAAAACTTGCAGCTACTGTCGGGCGGTGAGCGTGCGTTAACAGCGATGGCGTTACTATTTGCCATTTTACACGTTAAACCTGTTCCATTCTGTGTACTCGATGAAGTAGAGGCTGCATTGGACGAAGCAAACGTGGTGCGTTTTGCCCAGTATTTACGAGAATTCTCGGAGCAGACACAGTTCATTGTAGTCACACACCGCAAGGGCACAATGGAAGAATCTGATGTGCTGTACGGGGTTACGATGGAGGAAGGCGGGGTTTCCAAACTCGTATCTGTCAAGCTGGACAACGATGAAGCTGAGATTGCCTGACATTAAACAACATACTTTCAGACCAACGGAGGGAATCCATGAGTTTCTTTAGGAAATTGAAGGAAAGCATTGCAAACAAAACTGAATCGGTCACAAAACAGTTCAAAGATGGATTGGAAAAAACACGTAAAGGTTTTGTTGAAAAAGTAACGGACTTGATGATTCGCCGCAAAAAGATTGATGAGGAATTTTATGAGGAACTGGAAGAAATTCTGATCGGAGCGGACGTAGGCGTCAACACGGTTATGAACCTCATTGAAGACCTGCGAGAAGAAGTGAAAAAGCGCAAAATTGAAGATGCATCCGAATTACAGCCTGTATTGTCGGAAAAGCTGTCCGAGTTGCTGCGGGGGAATGACAACAGTCAGCTCAAAATGAGTCCTGACGGAATTACAGTCATTCTATTCGTGGGAGTCAATGGCGTCGGCAAAACGACAACCATTGGCAAGTTAGCTCATCGTTTTAAACAAGAGGGAAAAAAAGTATTATTGGCTGCCGGAGATACGTTCCGGGCGGGTGCGATCGAACAGTTGGAGGTATGGGGCGAGCGGGCAGGTGTAGAGGTTATTAAGCAGCAATCCGGTTCCGATCCGGCTGCAGTTATGTTTGATGCCGTACAGGCTGCCAAGCAGCGACAAGTGGATGTTTTGTTGTGTGATACCGCAGGACGTCTTCAGAATAAAAGCAATCTGATGGAGGAACTGAACAAAATTTTCCGTGTGATTCAACGCGAGATTCCAGATGCTCCTCATGAAGTGTTGTTGGTACTTGATGCGACGACTGGACAAAATGCACTTAACCAAGCCAAGCTGTTTGGTGAGAAAAGCGGTGTAACCGGGCTAGTACTAACGAAGTTGGATGGTACAGCGAAGGGCGGGATTGTTGTGGCCATCCGTCAGGAGCTGAATTTGCCTGTTAAGCTGGTGGGCTTAGGTGAAAAAGTGAATGATCTTCAACCGTTTGATTCCGAGCAATTCGTTCATGCGTTGTTCGCGGGGTTGATTCAGGAAGAGACGGTCGAAGCAACTGCTACAGGCGAGGAAGAACAGAACTGATACGTTTAAAGTGGGCTTTCATGCTACGTTTGGGATAACTAAGTAGCCATCCTGTTGCTGTTCAAGTTTGCCCAGATGTATAATGAAAGCAAGAGGTCTGTCGATGTCGTATATGTAATGTATCTTGTATGTAAAATATAAATCAGGAAGCCGGGTGAAAAACCGATGGCAAACACCTATACCTACTCCCGACGGGAAGAAGTAGCCAACGCCATTACACATGGAATTGGAGCCGTTTTAAGCGTGGCAGCGCTTGTGTTGCTTATTGTTTTTGCTAGCATGAAAGGAACCACTTGGCATGTCGTCAGCTTTACGATTTACGGGATTACGATGCTGCTGTTGTACACTAATTCAACGTTGCTTCATAGCCTGCGTGAAGGAAAAATGAAGGATTTGTTCGAAATATTCGATCATTCTTGCATTTACCTGTTCATTGCAGGTAGCTACACCCCGTTTATGCTCGTTGCACTGCGAGGTACTCTGGGATGGACACTGTTTGGAGTGATTTGGGGGATTGCACTGTTCGGTGTGTTGTTCAAGGCGTTCTTCACCAAGCGCTTCCTGTTTATGTCTACCGTGTTTTACATTGTGATGGGCTGGCTCATCACCATTGCCTGGAATCCTCTGGTTGCGACTGTTCCCGCCGGAGGGATGACGTTATTGTTCGTAGGTGGCCTTATGTATACGTTGGGCACGATTTTCTATGTGTGGCGGGCATTTCCATATCACCATGCGATCTGGCATCTGTTTGTTCTGGCAGGCAGCATACTTCATTTTCTGGCTGTTCTGCTGTATCTTACTCCGGTAAGGGTTTAAGTAACAATGGGTAAAAAGTCGATCCGTACTTCCGTTTAAGGACAGTGGATCGGCTTTTTTTTGTATGACAAGGGATAACGCTTGACATCTTCTTTTCTTTTAGGTATCATAAGGAACGTTGAAAAGAACTGTAAAGTGTTTTTCCTTGACGATGGAGGTATACAAGATGAGTCAGGAGAATCGGCTGGAAAAGACAAACCGGATTAACCGACTGTTTGACTTCTATGAACCTCTGCTTACAGAGAAGCAACAGATGTTTTTAAAATATTACTTCCATGATGATTTTTCTTTAGGGGAAATTGCATCGGAATTTCAAATTAGCCGTCAGGCAGTATATGAACATATTAAACGTGCTGAACAGGTATTGGAAATGTACGAGGAAAAGCTTGGTTTGCTAAGTAAGTATGAGCGCAGAATCCAAGATCTCGATGAATTAAATAAGACGTTGTATGAGGCATTCGGTAAAATCAGTGAGTCCGATGAAGGTACTCTGCAACATGTCCATCAAATTGTAAATCGCCTGCAGGAACTGTAGGACATATAGATTAAGAACAAACAACCCTGGTAGACAAGGAGGTGCGAAAGTATGGCATTTGAAGGATTATCGACTCGCTTGCAAAATGTATTCAGTAAACTGCGCGGTAAAGGAAAAGTGTCTGAGGATGATGTAGCTCAGGCGATGCGCGAAGTACGATTAGCTTTGCTTGAGGCGGACGTTAACTTCAAGGTTGTAAAGGACTTTATTGCCAAGGTAAAGGAGAAATCCGTTGGTAAGGAAGTGATGGACAGCTTTACGCCAGGCATGGTCATCATCGACATCGTGAACAAGGAACTGACCGAGTTGATGGGTGGCAGTCAGGCCAAGCTTGCCAAAGCAAACAAACCGCCTACGGTCATTATGATGGTGGGTCTCCAGGGCGCAGGTAAAACGACGACATCTGGTAAACTGGCGAAATTGCTGCAAAAGCAAAATCATCGCCCATTGCTTGTAGCTGGTGATATTTATAGACCAGCCGCGATCAAGCAGCTTCAGGTTCTTGGGGAGCAGATTAATACTCCTGTATTTACTCTGGGAGATCAGACAAGCCCAGTGGAAATCGCAAAACAGGGTTTGCAGCATGCTAAGGATAATGGAAATGACTACGTTATTATAGATACTGCCGGTCGTCTTCATGTTGATGAAGAGCTCATGGAAGAGTTGCGCCGGATTCATACCAACGTCAACCCGGATGAAGTTTTACTGGTTGTAGATAGCATGACGGGGCAGGACGCGGTTAACGTTGCGGAGCACTTTAATACTAGCCTAGAGTTAACGGGAGTTGTACTGACAAAGCTGGATGGCGACACTCGTGGTGGTGCAGCTTTATCGGTTAAAGCTGTAACGGGATGTCCGATCAAGTTTGCTACATTGGGTGAAAAGCTGGATGCGATGGAGCCGTTTCATCCTGAACGGATGGCTTCACGGATTTTAGGTATGGGTGACATGTTGTCCCTGATTGAAAAAGCGCAGTCCAATATCGACGCCGATAAGGCGAAGGAAATGGAACGGAAAATGCGTAATGCCGAGTTTACTTTCGAAGATTTTCTGGAGCAAATGGATCAAGTTAAGAAGCTTGGCCCAATCGACCAGATTCTTGATATGATTCCCGGTATGGGCAACATGAAGCAAATGAAAGATATCAAAGTGGATGACAAACAGATGGGCCGAATTGAGGCTATCGTTCATTCTATGACCACACAGGAGAAGCAAAACCCAGACATGATTAATCATAGCCGTCGCAAACGTATTTCTGTAGGCAGTGGAACATCACTGGCTGAGGTAAATCGTCTGATAAAGCAATTTGACGAAATGCGTCGCATGATGAAGCAGTTCTCAGATATGATGGGACCTAAGGGTGGCAAAAACAAGGCTATGAAGCAGTTGAAGAGTATGGGTAAAGGTATGAAGTTTCCTTTCCGCTAAGGCCAATAGGCCCTTGGAATTATGGATAACAATATACAGTCTACTTTTTGAAGGAGGTGAATTTTCGTGGCAGTTCGTATTCGTCTGAAACGTATGGGTGCACATAAAGCTCCTTTCTATCGCGTCGTGGTATCTGATTCTCGTTCCCCGCGTGACGGTCGTTTTATCGAAGAAATCGGTTACTACAACCCAATCACAGTACCAGCGGTTGTAAAAATTGATGAAGATAAAGCGCTGAAATGGTTGCAAGATGGTGCACAAGCATCCGACACAGTCCGTAACTTGCTTAGCAAAGCGGGCGTAATGAAAAAGTTTCATGAGTCTAAACTACAGAAATAAGGTGCTGATACGGAGGGTCAACCATGGAAGAATTAGTGATAATCATTGCTAAGGCTTTAGTCGATCATCCGGAAGATGTAACCGTGAAGACCTTGGAGAAGGATCGGCTTGTTGTATATGAGCTTAGTGTACATCCTGAGGATGTAGGCAAGATCATTGGTAAGCAGGGTCGTATCGCCAAGGCGCTTCGCACTGTGGTTGCATCAGCAGCCGTTAAGATGGATAAACGGGTTACCGTAGACATCATATCTTAAAGATATACGAAAGTGGGTTAGGATGTATGTCCTAACCCTTTTTCGTACATGATGAAGATGTATATGGAGCGGGACCGATTACAAGCAGGAGGAACACGATGCAACAATTGTTTAATGTCGGAAAAATTGTGAACACCCATGGAATTCGTGGGGAGCTAAAAATATTAACGACGACAGATTTTCCAGAGGATCGCTTTGCAAAAGGCAGTGAGCTTTTGATTGTTCCGGCTGAAGGTAAAGCACCGATCCCCGTAACTGTTGAAACAGCGCGTTTTCAAAAAAATATGGTTGTCGCTAAATTTAAGGAATATCACAATATTAATGAAGTTGAAAAATATAAAGGTACATTGTTGAAGGTATCTGCTGAGCGGTTAGGCGAATTGGAAGAAAATGAATTCTATTTTCATGAAGTAGTCGGCATGGAAGTGGTGACCGAGGACGGAAATGAGCTCGGCGTGGTCAAGGAAATTTTGACTCCGGGAGCCAATGACGTATGGGTAGTCAAAATGCCTAAAGGCAAGGAACTGCTATTGCCGTATATAGAAGATGTTATTTTGGATGTAAACGTGCGTGAAAAACGAGTTACGGTACGGTTAATGGAAGGTCTGCTGTAATGCGGGTGGATGTGCTGACCCTGTTTCCAGAGATGTTTGATGGAGTATTTAATGCAAGCATTCTGGGAAAAGCAAGGGATAAGGGAATTGTATCACTGCAAGCGGTTAATTTTCGTCAGTATGCCGGCAACAAACACGGACAAGTGGATGATACGCCCTATGGCGGTGGGGGTGGCATGGTTTTGAAGCCTGACCCTATTTTTGCTGCTGTGGAAGCGCTGTTGGATAAATCAGAGCAACCAACATTAGAGACTGCCGATGAAGTTAACCAACTTGAAGGGGTAGAACGTAACACAGACATAAAATCTCCGCGTATCATTTTGATGTGTCCACAAGGCGAGACTTTTACGCAAAAGAAAGCGGAAGAGCTGGCCAAAGAGGACCATCTTATTTTTATATGTGGGCATTACGAGGGTTATGATGAGCGTATTCGAGAGCACTTGGTGACGGATGAGCTTTCTATCGGAGATTATGTATTGACTGGTGGTGAGCTTCCAGCCATGACCGTCATTGACAGTGTGACACGATTGCTACCAGGAGTTCTGGGGAACGAAACGAGTGCGGTAACGGACTCGTTTAGTACGGGGCTGCTGGAGTACCCCCATTATACCCGGCCTGCGGAGTTTCGGGGCTGGAAAGTCCCCGATGTACTCCTGTCAGGGCATCACGTCAATATTGATTCTTGGAGACGACAAGAGGCGTTACGTCGCACGATGGAACGCCGACCGGATCTATTGGAACAAGCTGAACTGACAGGCAAGGAGCGCGTGTGGATTGAGGAGCAACGCAAAGCTGACTTTTTGGAAGACAAGCATTAAAACGCTTTAAACATGAGTGGATTTGAAAGCAGGCAGTGACCTGTTCTATAATAAAGTCAATTAAATAATGTTTGGTCAAATCCCTTTTTGTTGTTGCAATGCGGTATCCTCCATGATACAATACATCTGTTGTGTGTAATACGGTGGTCCTCTGTGGATGATGAAGGAAACGGTTGTGTTTCCAGAAGAAGCATGAACACCTGTACGGAAGGAGGGAGTCATAGATGAATATCGTCCAAGCGATCACTGAAGAACAACTGCGTAAAGATTTGCCTAACTTTCGTCCTGGTGACACTTTGAAAGTGCACGTGAAAGTTATTGAGGGAACTCGTGAGCGTATCCAGTTGTTTGAAGGTGTTGTAATTAAACGCCGTGGTGGTGGAATCAGTGAGACTTTTACAGTTCGTAAAATTTCTTACGGTGTAGGTGTGGAAAGAACTTTCCCGCTTCATTCCCCGAAAATCGATAAAATCGACGTGGCTCGCCGTGGTAAAGTGCGTCGTGCGAAGCTTTATTATCTTCGTGAACTGCGCGGTAAAGCAGCGAGAATTAAAGAAATTCGTCGTTAATACAACGAATAACGAAAGGGGCTTGGTTACAAGCTCCTTTCGTTTTTTCTACGTACATAGGGAACTGTGGATTATTGACCGTAAAGAGAGGACAGTGAGCTATGGAGCAAGAAGTAGGACAAGGAGCTGTACAGCAGCCAACTGATCAGGATGGTACGCCCAAGCGTAAACCAAAAAATGAGATTTTTGAGTGGCTCAAGGCCATCATTATTGCGTTAGTGCTTGTCTTTTTAATCCGCTGGCTTCTCTTTAAGCCGTTTATTGTGGATGGCCCGTCGATGCAGCCTAACTTTCATACCGGAGAACGCGTCATTGTGAATGAGATTTTGTATGATTTCCGTGCCCCTAGACCAGGCGAAGTGATCGTGTTTCATGTGCCGGAGGAAGGAAGAGACTTTATCAAACGCGTCATTGCCGTTGAAGGAGATACGGTCAAGGTAGAAGGTGACACAATTACAGTAAATGGCAAGCCGATTCAGGAATCTTACCTGAAAGCTCCTTTGGAAGAAGCGCATCAAAATGGCGAGCTTTACAACAAGTTTACAAATTTTCCAAATGAGAAGTTTAAGGATGGAAAAGTTCCGGCTGGGCATATTTTTGTAATGGGAGATAACCGTTCCAATAGTACAGACAGTCGGATGATCGGATATATTGATTTGAAAGAAGTCGTGGGTCGGGCTGACGTTATTTTCTGGCCGGCGAAAGATATGCAGTGGATTAACCACTAGAATAACTAATAAGCAGCATAGCTGCCGTAATCCTAACTAAGAGCCTAAGGGTAAAAGTTGGAGTTACGCACAATGGGGTGATGACGGTGACGATTCAATGGTTTCCTGGTCACATGACCAGAGCGCGCCGCCAAATTGAAGCAAAATTAAAGCTGATTGATTTGGTTATTGAGCTGATTGATGCTCGATTGCCGCTCTCCAGCCGAAATCCAATGATTGATGATATTTTGCAAGGCAAGCCGCGAATGATTATATTGAATAAAGCAGATTTGGCGGACCCCGTAGTATCACAGCAATGGATTGCCTACTTTAAGGAGCAGGGGCATGTGGCCTTACCAGTAGATGCCACAACTGGAACGGGGCTAAAAGAAATCCCGATTCAGGCTAAGCTGTTGCTTAAGGAAAAGATAGATCGGCAGATTCGGAAGGGAATGAACCCGCGTCCTATGCGTGGGTTGATTGTTGGTATTCCGAATGTCGGTAAATCGACACTGATCAACCGAATGGCGGGACGTAATATTGCAGCTACGGGTGACCGTCCAGGGGTAACGAAGGCACAGCAGTGGATCAAGATCGGTGAAATTGAATTGCTGGATACACCAGGTATTCTATGGCCTAAATTCGAGGATCAGAATGTAGGCTATCGTCTGGCTGTTACAGGTGCGATCAAGGAAGAAATTCTGAATGTCGAGGATATTGCTTTTTTTGCGACTAAATATTTGGTCCAGTACTATTGGGATGTAATGGCAGAGCGCTTTGAGCTCACCAAACGTCCTGAAGATACAGAAAATCCTGATGAAATTGTCAACGTCATGGAAGCGATCGGACGTAAACGCGGCTGTATTGTTAGCGGCGGACGTGTGGATCTTGAAAAGGCGTCAAAAATCATTTTGCGTGAGCTGCGTGCAGGGAAGCTGGGACGGTTCAGTCTGGAAGCTCCTTACTGATTCTACAGGTACACCGATACAGAACATAGCACTTTGTGGCAAGGAAGAACCTTCCCCATCTCTCCGGAGAGGAGGAAGGTTTTTTTGGTATTTGAAGGCAGTTTGAAAAGGGTTTTGGACGATGAAGGTCTGTGGTAAGCTGAATTCAATCGCTAGAGCTACGGCATGAATGACGCGTTAAACTACATATAGATGGGCAGGTATTGAATATGGAAGATAAAGAGATTGTAGTGAAGGACATGCTACATTATGAAAAAAAATGCTGGGAGCAGTCTTGTGAGCTGATTGCAGGAATTGACGAGGTAGGTCGCGGATGTCTGTTTGGTGATGTTGTGGCCGCAGCAGTCATTTTACCAGTGGGTGAGTTACTGGAAGGTGTGGATGATTCCAAAAAATTGACGGATAAGAAGAGAGAAGCGTACTACGAGCTGATTATGGAGAAGGCCATTGCTGTAGGAGTTGGCTATGTAGATGCGCAGACGATTGATGATATCAATATTAAGCAAGCAGCTCGTTTGGCTATGAAGCAGGCTATTGAGGCTTTACATGTGTCTCCTGATTATTTACTGGTGGATGCAGAAAAGGTAGATGTGCCTATTCCTCAGCTCTCTATTATTAAAGGAGATGCGAACAGTCAGTCTATTGCGGCGGCCTCTATCATCGCCAAGGTAACCCGTGATCAGCTGTGCAAAGGTGAATGGGATGCGAAGTATCCGGAATATGGGATCGGTATACATAAAGGTTACGCTACCAAGTTGCATAGGGAACAAATTTTGGCGCTAGGGCCTACAGAAATGCATAGACGCAGCTTTTTAGGCAATTTGTTGACCGAGCAACCGACGTTGTTTGATCTGTAGATACTTATTATGAATCAGGACAATACCGATATAAAGTATATCTAATATTACAGACCCTTTTGAGTAGGGGGAGAGTGAGAGGAGGGGCGATATGAACATCGGATCTGTATTCCGGGGATTACTTGGAGATGTGAAGGCGGGAGAGGCGAAAAAACTTGATATGCAGCCAGGTCAGGTCGTACGAGGAGTTGTGCTAAAGGTGTCTGAGGACGGCGGCGAGGCTGTGTTGCAAATACAAGGTTCTCAGGTCAGGGCAAAGCTGGAGACCCCTCTTCAACCTGGGCAGACTACAACGTTTCAGGTTCAACCGGCTTCCCCCAGCGGAATGACGGTGCTTAAACCTTTGAACGATGTGGCCAATACACCACAGCAAACCGTAGCGCTGACAGATGTATTGGAATCGGTGGGACTGCCGGATACAGCTCAGAACAGAGAGCTTATACAGGCAATGCAAAAGAATGGTGTGCCGTTGACATCTGAAAATGCGGCTTCTTTGCGAGAAGCTATGGCGAAGCAAAGTGGCAATGTACAGTTGGGAACATTTGTGCAGGCGGCGGCAGTTGCTTTTCAGCGGGGACTTCCATTGACGGCAGAAAGCATAAACGGATTGCGTCAAGCGATGTTTGGACCTCCTTTAAATGATCTGTTGTCTTCGCTGGAGCAAGAACTTGAAACGGTATTAAAACAGCAAGGACAGGGAATATCCACTGACCGTTCAGTAGGGGAATCAACAGCTATAAAGAGCGCTGAACGAATGTCTGCTAGTCCAACAGGTACTTCTTCCGTGGTGGTTGTAGATGGCGAGGAAGGCCACGCTCCTATATTGTCCAAGGATGCTTCTACCGCTGCAAAGCAGGCAGAAACAGGACAACAAGTCACAGGTGGCAAGGAATTGTTAAAAGGGACTCAGGCAGCCAATCTCGCTGCTACAGTAAGCGAAGCGAGTGTTTTGGCTACAGATTCGGATACTTCGGCGGGATCTACTGCATTTGCATCCAACGGGACTGCTTCAGAAGAACCGCAAGCAGTTAGCGGGCGAGGAGCGCCAGTGGTATTGGATGCTGGTGCCAATGCGTCTGAATCGGGCGCTGCTGATGCATTAAACGGCTCCCGCGTCAAAGCGGAGCAACAACAGCAAGCTACTGCGGCAGGTACGCAGCTTAAGGATGCCGATGGTGCTCCAACTCCGGCCACGGCAGAGCCTACGGGGACGAAGTCTGCCTTAAACGCAGTCATGGCAGACCGTCCTTCCGCACAGCAAGCCGCTGGCTCTACGCTACCATCCGCGGCGAACAACGTTACTGCGCCAGAGGCGCCGCTCCAGCGGCTGCGCCTCCTGCTGCAAGAGCTGCGTGCAGCCGTGCCACCCGAACTGAGCACGGCTGCACCAGACCAGTCCACGGGAGAGGTAGCGCAGCCGGCGGCTGGCGCCTCGCGGACTGCGGATGCCGCTGCTTCACAGCCTGCGGCATCCAGCCCGCAGCTCACCCCCACGGAGGATCCGTGGGTGGGCCGCGTACTGAAGCTGCTCGGTGCAGAGCATGAGCAGCAAGTGCACCGCGCGACTACACAGGTCGCGCAAGGGGCGACGGCACGTATGGAGTCGCCAGAGGGAATGCCCCAGACACTGCCGGGATTAGCGGCTACGTCAGGCGACACAGTGTCAGCAGACGCAGCCACCGTAAAAGGTGCGCTGCTCCAGCTGATGAGCAGTGACGACCTGCCGCCCGCTTTGAAAGAGGCGGCTCAGCAGGTTGTACAGCACCTGACAGGTCAGCAGTTGCTGCTCAATACAGACCGAACGGCGCCTTTTGCACAAGTACACATGTTTATACCGTTCGTTGGACCGGACGGTCGTGAAACAGCTACGATCCAGATTCAGTCTCGCCGCGGCAAACGGGGAGAACTGGACGCCTCCAACTGTCGTCTTTGGTTTGATTTGGACATGAAGGGGCTTGGACCGACCCTGGTAGATGTCCAGGTTGTAGATCGGATTGTAAGTGTCAAGCTCCATAATGATCATGAATGGGCGGCTTCGTTGTTAACCAGTGGGCGTGAGTCCATTCACACAGCGTTGGAGTCACTAGGATACCAACTTCTATCGCTTCGTACCGAGCCCATGCCCATAAGGACTGAACAGAACAGCCTCGTCTCTTCTGAAGTACAAAGCTATGTACCTCAGCCGTATAAAGGAGTCGATCTTAAAATATGAAAGAGCCGTTGGAGCCTCCTTCTCCTTCCATAAAGAAGGCGGTCGCCCTTAAATATACGCCTGGTGAGAGCGAAGCACCGATTGTCGTTGCCAAAGGGAGCGGCCGTATTGCGGATAGCATTTTAGAAAAAGCTAAAGAACATGGTGTTCCGGTACAGGAGGACGCTGCGCTGGTTGAAGTACTATCCAAACTTGATTTGGACGAACAAATCCCTGCTGAGCTCTATCAGTTGGTGGCAGAGGTGCTTACCTATATTTATCAAATGGATCGACTTGCATCAAGGGATGACTGGTGATGAGGAATGAGATGAAGGCTGGAGGCAAGGATCAACGGAAAGCCAAAGGAGCGATGGGCGAAGAGGCAGCGGCTTTGTTTTTAGAAAACTTGAGTTACCGTATCATAGAGCGTAATTGGCGATGCCGCAGTGGTGAAATAGATCTGATTGCCAAGCAGGAGCATACATTCGTGTTTATTGAGGTACGTAGTCGTAGTAGCTCCAAATATGGAACGCCAGCAGAATCAGTTACTACGCGTAAAATAGCCCAAGTTCGCCAAACAGCTGCTGTATATTTGCATATGAATGGGATTGGAGATGCTCCGATCCGCTTCGACATGATTTCTGTACAATTAACTGACGAAAAGGCAGTTGTTACGGACCATTTAATAGGTGCATTTTAAAAGAGTAAGAGCTTTCGCGAAGGTAAGAGTGCGGGACTGAATTCAAATGTGCAGGTTGACATGAAGGAAAGCTACAGGTATATTTTATTGAGAATAGTTATCATTTTCATCTTAAAATGAATAATCGAGAAGTTGTACCTGTGAAGGAGGATTTACGTGACAAAGCATACCTTTAGTGAACATGTCATAGATGTAATTCAGGAACGTCGAACGATTAAACGATTTAAATCCGACTCCATTCCGGTAGAAACGATCAAAGAACTGTTGGACGTCGCTGTGTGGGCTCCTAATCATAAAATGCGTGAGCCGTGGCGTTTTTTGTTGTTTGCTGGTGAAGGACGGAAAAGGCTTGCAAAAGCCATTGCAGCCGATATTGGTAAAGATAACAAGTTTGAAAGTGGAATTCTGCACAACCCGATTCAGCTTTTAGTGGTGATGGAAGAAGATCCGCGTCAAGCGGTTTGGGATGAGGATTTTGCAGCGGTCAGTGCGCTTGTACAAAACTTTATGCTTGCCGCATGGAGCAAAGAAATTGGAACGTTTTGGGTGACAAAGCCATTTTTGTATTCGCCTAAGTTCCGTGAGCACTTGGGAATTCAACCGGGTGAGAAGGTAATAGGAATGATATATGCAGGCTATCCTGACGTTATCCCAGAATCAAGGCCACGTACTCCGGCAGCCGATAAGCTGACCTTGTTTGACAAATAATCTTTCATTAGATAAACTTAGTCAAGAATTTTGAAAGCATGTTCAGAGCTAAAATTACGAACATTATATTTGCAATAAATGAAAATTTGGAAGCACCTTTTTTCATATAGGCAATGATTCCCGAGAGGGACATTTCAATATGAGGAGAGGTGCTTTTTTGATATGTATGGAAAATTACATGGAGCTTGTCTATATGGGATAGATGGCGTTCTGATCGAAGTTGAGACTGATTTGTCCAATGGCTTGCCTCAGACCGCAATTATCGGATTGCCGGATTCAGCGATTCGAGAGGCAGTAGAGCGTGTGAGAGCAGCAATCAAAAACTGCGGTTTCAAATATCCGTCCCAGCGTGTCACGATTAACTTAGCTCCTGCAGATTTGCGTAAGGAAGGCTCATCTTTTGATCTTGCTATCGCTTTAGGCTTGCTGACAACCAGCGGACAGGTTGTTTTACCAGTAGGGGAACGAACGCTGTTTATTGGCGAGCTGGCACTGGATGGCAGCATTCGTCCTGTAAATGGGGTGTTGTCTATGGTTGATCTGGCCAAGCGAGAAGGATTCGATTCCGTGCTGCTTCCTCAAGAAAACGCAAGCGAGGCTCGTCTAATTGCGGATATACGTATTTACGCTATACGCCATCTGGTGGATCTTATCCCGGTTAATGAGCATGCACAAGGCACCCCGGACGGCCAAGTGACCAATCAAAATTGTACTGCCAGTAAACAAGTTATAATCCATTCCTATGACCATTTATCCCAAGCAGAGCATATAGCGTTGTGCGAGCAAGAGGAACTAGCCAGTAATATGGAGGATTACAGCGATGTGCTGGGTCAGCTACACGCCAAACGTGCGTTAGTTATTGCTGCAGCAGGAATGCATAATATTTTGCTTATGGGGCCGCCGGGTGCTGGAAAAACGATGCTCATCCGCAGATTGTCCTCTATCCTGCCGCCTTTGACTGAAAAGGAGTCGCTAGAAGTGACCAAGGTATACAGCGCAGCAGGAAAATGGAAGGAGTCATCGCCCCATCTCATGCATGTTCGTCCCTTCCGTTCGCCTCATCATACGATCTCTGCTGCTGGATTGGTAGGCGGAGGAGGCATACCCAAACCAGGAGAAATCAGTCTTGCACACCGAGGGATTTTATTTCTGGATGAACTGCCTGAGTTTAGCCGTCATGTGCTAGAAGTGCTGCGGCAGCCTCTGGAAGACCACCATGTTACAATCAGTCGTTCACGTGCAGTGTTTAAGTATCCGGCGCATTTTTTACTTGCAGCTTCTTTGAATCCGTGTCACTGTGGCTTTTTCGGCAATAACACGGAACATCAACGCTGTACCTGTTCACCTGCAGCAGTCGCTCGATACCGCTCACGTATTTCCGGTCCATTGCTGGATCGAATTGATCTTCAGCTTGAGGTATCACAACCGAAGGATTGGCGGGAGGAAAAAGAATCACTGTCGTCTGCTGATATGAGAAAGCAGGTGTTGGCTGCTCGAGCAATACAAATCCGCAGATACAGCAAGCTTCCTTTTTCATGGAATAGTGAGCTGTCCGGTCAGCTGCTGCGTAAATATGCGGTATTAGAACAAAATGCAGCGGAGTTGCTTGACCAGACGATGGATGCACTTGGTTTAAGCATGCGTGCGTATGATCGAATTCTCAAGCTGTCCCGCACCATTGCAGACTTACATGAGTCAGAGAAAATTACGACTTCACATGTGGCTGAAGCTATTCAATACCGCCAGATGGATAGAGCAAATTCCAATTTTCCCGAAATGTAAAAAGGCGATAAAATTAGCAGATACAGCACGATCATTTTTATGAAAAAGTTTTTCCAAAGGATATGTATACGAGAGAAAACGGAAATAAGGACAAAAAAAAGCTCCAGGCAAAAAGACCTAGAGAAGCAAAAAAGATTATGACAATAGTGATTATACTATGAGTATATCAATTTCGTATATACGATTATGCATCATATCCCATGTTACTTGATGGAAAAACAACAAGCCCCTCGACCAATACGGTTCAGGGGCTTGTTGTGAAATTCATTCTAACTCTATGTTACAAAACGTTCAGCTTCACTTCAATATTACCGCGGGTAGCGCGGGAGTATGGACATTGTTCATGTGCGCCTTCCACCAGTTTTACCGCAGTTTCATGATCAACGCCTTTGACCAGAACGTCGAGGTTTACTCCGATTCCGAAGCCGCCGTCTTCGACTTTGCCAAAATGGACCGTAGCTGTGACTTCGGTACCTTCATGTTTAACACGTTGCATGCGAGCAACCATATTTAAGGCACTGTCAAAGCAAGCGGAATAGCCTGCTGCGAACAATTGTTCTGGGTTCGTACCTGCACCACCTGCACCGCCCATTTCTTTTGGAGTATCAATATCTAAACGAAGTTCGGGGGAAGAAGACTCGATATAACCGTTACGTCCACCAACCGCTTTTACTGTTGTTTCATACATTTTTTGTTGAATGGTCATCATAATCTAATCACGGCCTCTCGCTCAATTTATATTTTACACAATTTAATTTATCAAAATAATTATTGTTTGTAAAGTATTTTGTGCAATTAGCATGTATTTTATTATATAATGTGCTAAAATAATGACGAAAGTAGGTGATCAGACAGCATGGAAAACAATCCTATTGAAGGTACAGCGTTGAAACTTGATAATCAGTTATGCTTTGCCATATATGCATGCTCCAGAGAGATTACGAAGCTATACCAGCCTTATCTGGAAAAGCTCGGTGTGACGTACTCGCAATATTTGGTACTTATCGTGCTCTGGGAGCGTGAAGAGTGTACAGTGAAGGAATTAGGTGAGGCACTATATTTGGACTCCGGCACATTAACTCCGCTATTGAAGAGATTGCAGAACGCCGGGCTTATCGATCGAAAGCGTTCCACTCAGGATGAGCGTAAGGTGCTGATTTCTTTGACGACAGAGGGAAGCGCATTACGGGACAAAGCTCTGTCTGTACCTGGATGCATCCAGGAAAAAACAAGTATGACCCGTGATCAATTTGGGTCGCTTCTGCTCCAGTTCAATGATCTGCTCGATCGTGTTCATCAAGCGAATGTACAAATCGAAAAATCATAAGGTAATTTCAGTTGCTCTTGCGAATCTTACGGCATGAGTTAATCTTCACTGAAAAAAAATACTTAATCATGTTTGAAGAAAAAAGTGCCTCTTAATGCGGATTAGGTAATCCCATGTTGTAGAGGTGCTTTTTTTGTGTGAATTTGTATTATGTATAATATCCAATAATATCCAAACATTCGATTTTGGGAATGATAATGATATCAAAATACTGTAATTCATAAGGTTAAATTATAAGGAAAGCGTTTTAAAAACATGTTACAATGATGTAGGTTTAGTATAGATTTCCTTGTGAACCGCCCTTGTTGCAGTCATGTTGATAGGAGGATTCCAGAATGAATATCCATGAATATCAGGGTAAAGAAGTATTGAAACAGTACGGAGTGGCTGTACCGAACGGTAAGGTTGCCTATACGGTGGAGGAAGCCGTTGCTGCGGCAGAATCGCTTGGGAGCGCTGTTACGGTGGTAAAAGCACAAATTCATGCTGGTGGACGCGGTAAAGCGGGTGGCGTGAAAGTTGCCAAAGGTTTGGATGAGGTGCGGACTTTTGCTGCTGAAATTTTGGGTAAGGTGCTGGTGACGCATCAGACCGGACCTGAAGGTAAAGAGGTCAAACGCCTTTTGGTTGAGGAAGGCTGCGATATTCGTAAAGAATATTACGTCGGTGTTGTCGTAGATCGTGCGACTGGACGTATCGTAATGATGGCCTCAGAAGAAGGCGGTACGGAAATCGAAGAGGTGGCTGCAGCCACTCCGGAGAAGATTTTTAAAGCGGTTGTTGATCCAGCGATTGGGCTTCAGGTGTATCAGGCCCGTAAGTTGGCGTATGACATTAATATTCCTAATGAACTGGTAAACAAAGCAGTCAAGTTTATGCTGGCGCTATACGAAGCTTTTGTGGACAAGGACTGTTCGATTGCAGAAATCAATCCCTTAGTCGTTACGGGTGATGGGAATGTACTGGCGTTGGATGCCAAACTGAATTTTGATTCTAATGCGTTGTTCCGTCACAAGGATATTTTGGAATTGCGTGATTTGGATGAAGAGGATGAGAAGGAAATTGAGGCATCTAAATACGATCTAAGCTATATTGCTCTGGATGGAAATATTGGCTGTATGGTCAATGGTGCGGGTTTGGCGATGGCAACCATGGATATTATCAAATATTACGGTGGCGATCCGGCCAACTTCCTAGACGTGGGGGGCGGTGCGACGACGGAAAAGGTAACCGAAGCGTTCAAAATCATTTTGTCCGATCCGAAGGTAGAAGGTATTTTCGTGAACATTTTCGGCGGAATTATGCAGTGTGACATCATTGCGAACGGCGTCGTGGAGGCTGCCAAACAGTTGGGGCTGACTCGTCCGCTTGTTGTCCGTCTTGAAGGGACGAATGTTGGGCTCGGTAAACAGATTTTAGCGGAATCCGGTTTGAATATCGTGGCAGCCGATTCTATGGCGGATGGCGCCCAAAAAATCGTCGAACTTGTTCAATAGCCTGTTTGCATTCCGATATGCCGAATAAACGATAGGGGATGTGAAGATCGTGAGTATTTTGGTCGATAAGCATACAAAGGTGATTACACAGGGGATTACGGGAAAAACGGCGTTGTTTCATGCCAAGGGTGCACTTGATTACGGTACACAAATGGTAGGTGGCACCTCTCCAGGTAAGGGGGGCACCGAGGTAGAAATTACACTGGAGAACGGACAACAGGTCAAATTGCCAGTGTTTAACACAGTGAGCGAAGCCAAGGAAGCTACTGGCGCAACAGCGAGCGTGATTTACGTGCCACCGGCTTTTGCAGCAGATTCCATTTTGGAGGCTGTAGATGCGGATTTAGATCTCGTGATTTGTATCACGGAGGGCATTCCGGTGCTTGATATGATTAGGGTCAAACGTTTTATGGAAGGTAAAAAGACCGTTCTGATTGGCCCTAACTGTCCAGGTGTTATTACACCAGGAGAATGTAAAATCGGTATTATGCCAGGTTACATTCATCTACCAGGTCATGTAGGCGTTGTGTCACGTAGTGGCACTTTGACCTATGAAGCAGTGCATCAGTTAACGACCCGGGGTATAGGACAATCTTCCGCTGTTGGTATTGGCGGTGACCCCGTTAAAGGTTCGGAATTCATTGATATTTTGCAACGTTTCAATGAGGACCCCAACACTCACGCTGTCATTATGATTGGAGAAATTGGGGGTACAGCCGAGGAAGAGGCTGCTGAGTGGATCAAGGACAATATGACGAAGCCGGTGGTTGGTTTTATCGGCGGTGTGACTGCGCCTCCGGGTAAACGGATGGGGCATGCTGGTGCCATTATTTCTGGCGGAAAAGGAACGGCTAAAGAGAAAATCGCCACGCTTGAAGCCTGCGGGATCCAGGTGGCACCGACTCCTTCCGAAATGGGCTCGACACTGGTAAGTGTGCTGGAAGCACGTGGTATTTTGAATTTGTGCACGACACATTAAATCGTGTTCCTTCATTAATATACAGGCCATAAAACGCATCGAAATTTGCCGCAGGCTAGTGTATAATGAAAGAAAGGTAAGCAACCTTTTTATCTTCTGAAATAGGGGATGAAAAGGTTGCTTTTTTTGCGTTAAGACAGGCTTATCAGGGAAACGCTTGCAAAATGACTCATTGTGCCACAAAATAAGGGAGGGTTCACTCTTCCGTGAATGGGGGAACCATAGTTTGGAAGAAAGATGGCTTTTGTTAGGCTTACATGAGTTAGAGGGAATCGGAAGAAAAACAATCCAGCGTATTTGGTCGAGTGACTATCAATTGCATGAGCTACTGCATTTTAGCGAACAAAAATGGATTGAGATAGGGTTAAGCCCTGCTCAGGCACGCATTGCGGCCCAGTGTTACGATGAAGAATGGGTGCATGAACGATATCAGCGAGTCCAATCCGGTGATATTGGAACGGTAACTTATGTGGACGAGGATTATCCCCTATTAATGAAGGAAACAGTTGATCCACCCTGGGTAATGTATACAATAGGGGATAAATCACTTTTGCATACATGTTCTGTAGCCATGGTAGGAACTCGCGTTCCCACCGCTTATGGACGTAGAGCAGCGGAGATACTAACAGAGGGATTATGTAATGCAGGGATTACAATAGTTAGCGGATTGGCGAGAGGCATTGACAGTATTTGTCACGAAACAGCCCTGCGCCGGGGAGGAAACACGATTGGTGTACTGGGAACAGCGATCGATCAAATTTATCCTCCCCAAAATGCGTCTTTATTTGCAGAGCTGGCTAGCAAAGGCTTGATCGTATCAGAGTATCCTCCAGGCACAAGGTCGCATCCGGGAATGTTTCCACAACGTAATCGGATTATAGCCGGCCTAACGAAGGGAACGCTTGTCGTCGAAGCAGATGCAAGAAGCGGTTCTTTGATTACAGCTGATGCTGCGCTAGAGGCAAATCGAGATGTGTTTGCTGTTCCCGGACCCATTACGTCACCGAAGAGTAGAGGCACGCTGAGCTTGATTAAGCAAGGAGCCAAAACAGTCACTGAAGCTTCGGATATTATTGAGGAGTATGAAGCGGATTTGCGTACAAGGGAGGTTTCTTCATACAATAGAGAGCAGAGTCCTAATCTGAAGGAGGTCTCCAAATTGCCAGAAAGTGAGACTTCTGAGGAAAACCGTGTCATACTGTTGCTCGAACAGGGAACCATGACTCTGGATGAACTGCTCGATGCTACGGCATGGGATTTTGGACTTTTACACGCAGTTCTGTTATCGTTAATCATAAAAAAAAGGATCGCCCAGCTAGCGGGCACAAAATACAAGCTTATTTAGTAGTTGTTTTTGCAAAGTCCTTAGTAAATGCACAAATTTAATTTTAAACATCAGGTGGAGGGCAGTATGGCATTTATCCGCGCCGCGGATTCCTACTCCTTCCCCACTTCCTGAAATGTGTTGAATTTATAGCTCGTACTAGTGAAGCGTTGGATTTGAACTTGGAAAAGCGACAGCGTTCGCCTTTGTAATGGAATTCTAACTTTATCGAAGGTTTATAAAATCTAAGAATTCCGTTACAAACAGCAATTGTAAGATCAATTCCATCGTGTAGCTTCTCTACGAACTATAGCTCACCACATTTCAGGAAGTCTATCATACTCATGTGTGTAATTGAGAGGAGGAAGAGCCTATGGCGGATTCACTCGTCATCGTGGAATCGCCTTCCAAGGCGAAGACGATCGGCAAATACTTAGGCAGCAAATATATCGTCAAGGCTTCCATGGGTCATATCAGGGATTTACCGAAGAGTCAGATCGGCGTAGAGGTCGAAAATGATTTTAATCCCAAATACATTACCATTCGAGGTAAAGGCTCAATTCTAAAAGAATTAAAGGATGCCCGAAAAAAAGTGAAAAAAGTATATCTAGCGGCTGACCCGGATCGCGAAGGTGAGGCTATTGCCTGGCATCTAGCGCATGCGCTGGAACTGGACGATACGGCAGATTGCCGTGTGGTATTTAATGAAATTACAAAGCAGGCTGTCAAAGATGCTTTTAAAACACCCCGTAAAATCAATATGGATTTGGTCAATGCTCAACAGGCACGACGGATACTGGATCGACTTGTAGGCTACAAAATCAGCCCGTTGCTCTGGAAAAAGGTGAAAAAGGGCCTATCCGCTGGGCGTGTGCAGTCGGTTGCGGTGAAAATTATTCTGGACCGGGAAAACGAGATCAGTGAGTTTGTACCAGAAGAATACTGGACGATTACAGCTAAACTAGCTATTAAAGACAGCACCTTTGAAGCGAAATTTCATAAGCTGCGCGGTGAAAAGAAAGAACTCTCCAGCGAAGCGGATGTACAAGAAGTGTTGGAAGCTATCGGAAAATCGTCTTACAAGGTGCGCGATGTGAAAGAGAAAGAGCGTTTACGCAATCCTTCTCCTCCATTCACAACAAGTTCCTTGCAGCAGGAGGCGGCTCGGAAGCTCAACTTCCGTGCTTCTAAAACGATGTCTGTAGCTCAGCAGCTATATGAGGGTGTGGATTTAGGTAAAGAAGGGACCGTGGGTCTAATTACGTATATGCGTACGGATTCCACACGGATCGCCGCTTCAGCTCAAGAGGAAGCGAAAGAATTAATTATTCAAAAATATGGCGAAGCTTTTGTACCTGAAACTCCTCGTCAATATTCAAAAAAAGCGGCCAACGCCCAAGATGCGCATGAAGCGATTCGCCCAACCTCTGCGTTACGCGAACCGGAAACAGTTAAACCGTTTATGAGTCGGGATCAGTTCCGTTTGTACAAATTGGTATGGGAACGTTTCATGGCCAGCCAGATGGCTTCTGCTATTATGGATACTTTGTCCGTAGATATTGAAGCGGGTGAGACGATATTCCGGGCAGCAGGTTCGAAGGTTCGTTTTCCAGGTTTCATGAAAGTGTATGTAGAGGGAAATGACGACGGTAAAACCGAAGAAGATAAACTGCTGCCACCACTTCAACCAGGCGATAAATTAAAAAAAGAAGCAGTTGAGCCGAAGCAGCATTTTACACAACCGCCTCCCCGTTATACGGAAGCGCGACTTGTTAAGACGCTGGAAGAACTGGGTATAGGACGTCCAAGTACGTATGCGCCGACGCTGGAAACCATTCAGAAACGTGGGTACGTTGCTATTGAAGAGAAGAAGTTTTTCCCTACAGAGCTGGGCGAATTGGTCATCGAACAGATGGAGGAGTTCTTTCCAGAGATTTTGAATGTGGAGTTTACAGCTCATATGGAAGGTGATCTTGACCACGTCGAAGAAGGCGAAGGTAATTGGGTCAAAGTGTTGAGTGACTTTTACGAGTCATTCGAGAAGCGACTTGAAGTGGCTGAAGAAGAAATGAAAGAAATTGAAATAAAAGATGAAGTATCCGATGTTATTTGTGATAAGTGTGGCAGCCAAATGGTCTATAAGCTTGGCCGATTTGGTAAATTCCTGGCCTGTTCTGCTTTTCCAGATTGCCGTAACACAAAGCCAATTGTTAAGGATATCGGGATTGATTGTCCTACATGCGGTGAGGGACATGTTGTCGAACGACGAAGTAAAAAGGGACGTATCTTTTACGGATGTGACCGCTACCCGGAATGTGATTTTGTATCCTGGGATAAACCGTCCATTAAGCCTTGCCCAAGTTGCAGTAGCCTAATGGTTGAAAAACGTACGAAACAAGGAACGAAGCTCAACTGTACTGTCTGCGATCACAGCGAAATGCTGGAAGAGAGCGATGAGAGTGTAGAGACTTCTTAAGAACAACATTAGCAGGGGGATTTAAACGTGAGTGAACTACAAAAGGTAACGGTCATCGGAGCAGGCTTGGCGGGCAGCGAAGCTGCCTGGCAAATTGCAAGCCGTGGAGTGCCAGTCAAGTTATATGAAATGAGGCCGGTTGTAAAAACACCAGCACATCATACAGATAAATTTGCCGAACTGGTATGCAGTAATTCCTTGAGGGCAAACGGCCTAACGAATGCAGTAGGCGTACTGAAGGAAGAGATGAGAATACTGAACTCCTTGATTCTGAGCGCAGCAGATCGTCATGCTGTTCCGGCTGGCGGTGCATTGGCAGTAGATCGTGACGGATTTTCCGGTCATATTACTGATACGCTTCATCAACATCCTTTGATCGAGGTTGTTAATGAAGAGCTTCAGGAAATCCCACAGGACGGTATTGTGGTTATTGCGACGGGGCCTTTAACTTCTCCATCTTTGTCGGAACAGATTAAATCACTGATGGGAGAGGAGTATTTTTATTTTTACGATGCGGCGGCCCCGATTGTGGAAAAGGACTCTATCGACATGAGCAAGGTTTATCTGGCTTCCCGTTATGATAAGGGAGAAGCAGCGTACTTGAATTGTCCGATGAACGAAGCGGAATTTGATGCTTTTTATGAGGCTCTGATTACGGCTGAGGTAGCGCAAGTCAAGGAATTCGAAAAAGAAATTTATTTTGAAGGCTGTATGCCCATCGAAGTGATGATGCAACGTGGGAAACAAACGGCATTGTTCGGACCTATGAAACCTGTGGGTCTCGTAAATCCGCATACAGGTGAACTGCCTCACGCAGTTGTTCAGCTTCGGCAGGACAACGCTGCAGGAACGCTGTATAATCTGGTTGGTTTCCAGACTCACCTCAAATGGGGGGAGCAAAAGCGTGTATTTTCAATGATTCCGGGTCTTGAAGAGGCAGAGTTTGTACGTTATGGTGTGATGCATCGCAATACCTTTATTAATTCACCGCAGCAACTTCATCCAACCTATCAGTTCAAGGGAAGAAGTAATCTATTCTTCGCCGGACAAATGACCGGTGTAGAGGGATATGTGGAGTCGGCAGCTTCTGGTCTGCTGGCCGGGATGAATGCGGCACGAGCAGCACGTGGACAGGAAATGTTTGTATTTCCTGCAGAAACGACATTAGGCAGCATGGCGCGGTATATTACGACCGCTGATTTTAAACATTTTCAACCGATGAATGCAAACTTTGGTTTGCTTCCAAAGTTGGAAAAACGGATTCGTAACAAAAAGGAAAAGAATGAAGCTCTCGCTAGTCGCGCGTTGGAAAGTTTGCGCGGTTATATCAATGAAACGGGAGTTATATCAGCTGAAGTACAGGCATAGGGATGAAGGAAAAGGAGGAGCGCGTTATGGATATGTCCTTTCATGCTACCACCATCTGCGCTGTACGCCACAATGGCAAAGGAGCTATTGCGGGTGATGGACAGGTAACGTTCGGTAACAGTGTTGTAATGAAGCAGACGGCAAAAAAAGTACGCAGATTGTATCGTGGTCAGGTCGTTGCAGGATTTGCGGGTTCGGTGGCCGATGCTATCACGTTATTTGAAAAGTTTGAAAATAAGCTAGAGGAACACCACGGAAATCTTCAAAGAGCAGCCGTGGAACTGGCCAAGGACTGGCGTCAGGATCGTATCCTGCGTAAACTGGAAGCGCTTATGATTGTGATGGACTCTTCCGGGATGCTGCTCATTTCTGGAGGCGGCGAAATTATCGAGCCGGATGATGATGTGCTTGCCATTGGCTCAGGTGGCAATTTTGCATTGGCTGCTGCCCGCGCTTTCAAACGCCATGGCTCTGGCATGGAAGCAAAGGACATGGCACGGGAAGCGCTAGAGGTTGCTTCGGAAATATGTGTGTATACGAACAATCAGATTATCGTGGAAGAACTGTAAATCGGCTCTGAGTATTCAAGGGTGGAGGAGTGCAAAATGAATAATCAATCGTTGACGCCCAGACAAGTGGTATCCGAGCTGGATAAGTATATTGTCGGACAAAAGGAAGCAAAAAAATCTGTTGCTGTTGCCTTGCGCAACCGCTATCGGCGTAGCAAGCTGCCGGATGACATCCGGGATGAAATTGTGCCTAAAAATATTTTGATGATCGGACCGACTGGTGTGGGTAAAACTGAAATTGCACGTAGACTTGCACGGCTCGTGGGGGCTCCTTTTGTCAAGGTAGAGGCGACCAAATTTACAGAAGTAGGTTACGTCGGTCGTGATGTGGAATCCATGGTGCGTGATCTGATGGAAACCTCCATTCGCATCGTCAAGTCGGAACGAACAGAGAATGTGAAGGACAAAGCGGAGGACATGGCAAATGAACGGATTGTCAGCATCCTTGTACCTGCAGAAAAGTCAAACAAATCGCAACGTAATCCCTTTGAAATGCTGTTTGGCAATAACACGGGAACTTCGGTAGAAGAAGAACCACCACAACAGGATGGATCTTTGGCAGAAAAGCGCCGTAAGGTTAAATTCGATCTGTTGTCCGGTAAGCTTGAGGATGATGTCATAGAGATTGATGTGGAGGATACTGCACCCAATATGCTCGATATGTTTGCTGGGCAAGGGAATGAACAAATGGGTATGAATATGCAGGAGATGTTCGGAAGTTTTCTGCCCAAGCGGACGAAGAAGCGCAAGCTGCCAGTCAAGGAAGCTCGCAAGGTGTTGATTCAAGATGAAGCCGCCAAATTGATCGATATGGACGATGTGATTCAGGAGTCTGTGAAGCGTGCTGAGCAATCGGGTATTATTTTTATCGATGAAATAGATAAGATTGCCAGCCAGGGTAAGGGGAGTGGCCCCGATGTGTCGAGAGAAGGCGTCCAGCGTGATATTTTACCTATTGTCGAGGGATCTACCATCATGACCAAATACGGTCCGGTAAGAACAGATTACATTCTGTTTATTGCTGCAGGAGCTTTTCATGTTGCAAAACCATCTGACCTGATCCCTGAGCTTCAGGGCCGTTTTCCAATCCGTGTGGAATTAAGTAGCCTGACTTTGGATGAGTTTGTGTCGATACTGACGGAGCCTAAAAATGCGCTGACCAAGCAATACACTGATCTACTCCGTACCGAGGAGATTGAAGTCGAATTTTCTGCGGAAGCGATTCGTGAGATTGCCAGTATTGCTGAGTCTGTAAATCGCAACACCGAAAATATTGGCGCACGTCGTTTGCATACCATTCTAGAAAAGCTGCTGGAGGATCTGTCGTTTGAAGCACCAGAGCTTACATTGGATCGTATGATCATTACCCCGGAATATGTACGTGAGAAGTTGGGAGATATTGCCCAAAACAGGGACCTTAGTCAGTATATTTTATGAATAGGGTTTTCTAAAAATAGGGTGTGTGGTCCAGAATAACACTATCTTGCACCGTCATTTAGACCTAGATAATGGTCAAGTTGATGATTTTTCTGTCTATTCCAAAAGTAGGACGTATAATCTTTTACAGGTGTAAAGTGCTAAGAAAACATTCATTTTCTTGAAAAAAACCTGAAAAATTTAACAATTTATGCATCTAAAGCCCTCTTTTTTTAAAAAGATAGGGCTTTTTTCTTATTGTAATTAGGTCCCAACTCTACGAAACTTAGAATATATGACAGAAAGTTATTATTTTCTACTTAAGACCTAAAAGAAATGTATAATTATGAAATTTTATTGTCGAAAAAAAGTGAAAAATCTTGTTTTATTGAATCTTACTTTGGAGTAGACGCTGGGAGGGAGGAGCTAAATGAATCTGCTGGGTGATATGAGCTTTCAAAAGCTTCAGGCAGGTGTACAGGCGGCAAATACGAGACAACGTGTGATGGCTGACAATATTTCCAATGCGGATACCCCGTATTTTAAGCGTTCGGAGGTTTCATTTGAAGAACTGCTTCAGCAGCAAATGGACGGGGATGTCACACCACTACGTGGAAAAGTAACCAATTCAAGACATTTTCAAATAGGACCTGTGAACTCCATTCCAGATGCCACGGTCACCAAAGATGGGTACTCAGTCATGAATAACAATATGAACAACGTAGATATCGACAGAGAAATGAGTCTTATGGCTGAAAATCAACTAAGATATAATACCTACATCCAAGAAATTAATGAGCGCATCAAGATGATGAGAACAGCGGTAGAAGGGAGATAGGAATAGGTGAAGATTAACAACGGCTTTGATATTAGTGCGTCTGCTCTTACTGCCCAACGGTTGCGGATGGACGTTATATCTAGCAACATTGCCAACGCAGAGACAACTCGGGCGAAAGTAGAGAATGGACAAGCAGTTCCATATCGGAGAAAAACGGTTGTTTTGGAGCCGAACCAATCTGGCTTTGCCGATGTTTTGAAGGCTCAAATGGAAGGAAGTAGAACTAGCGCTGCTGGCGTTAAGGTTTCGCAAATTCAGGAAGATCAGTCACCTTTGAAGCCTGTGTACAATCCGGGTCACCCGGATGCTGATAAAGATGGCTATGTATATATGCCTAATGTAGACATTATGAAAGAAATGGTCGACATGATTTCCGCAACACGCTCATACGAAGCCAATGTAACAGCTCTGAATGCATCAAAGGCTATGGTTTCCAAAGCGCTTGAAATCGGTCGCTAAGCTCTAGGACTACTAATTACTTAATAGGGAGAGTAAAACATGATTCAGAACGCCATGTTTAATGTACAGACACCGGTAATACAGCAGATTCAATCGCCTAACAATGAGTTGGCGAAAGCGACGCCTTCCGAATCCTTGAAGGACTTTGGTTCCTTCCTAAAGGATGCTCTCAATGAAGTAGGGCAGCAGGAAGCCGCTACGCACCAGATGTCCGACCAATTCATGGCAGGCAAAGTTGATGTAGATCAGGTCATGATCACTTCCCAACAAGCGCTGCTTTCCCTGCAGCTTACTACACAGGTCCGAAACAAAGCGATCGAAGCCTATCAGGAGATCATGCGTACACAGATGTAAAGAGGGTTTAGCAAAGTTTCGGATGGGGTGACGGAGTGAACGAGAGAATCGCCCAATATCGGGATAAGATTTCCGGGTATTGGAATAATTTTAGCAAAAAACAGAAGATATTACTTGTTTCGACATTAGCATTCATCATTATCGCTGTTGTAGTGCTAACGATGCAGTTTACCAAAACCGAGTATGAAGTGGCTTTCCGAGATTTAAATGCTAACGATGCTGCCGGAGTCATTAAATATCTCGATTCTGCGGGTATACCGTATCAACTTAATGCTGGTGGGACACAAATCTCAGTCCCAACCGCTAATGCGGATAAGGCGAAGGTAGATGTTGGGTCTCAAGGCCTGATTCAGAAGGGTTCAATCGGCATGAGCGCTTTTGACCAGTCCTCCTCTGCCATTGGCATGACGGAGAACGAGTTCAATGTGAAGTACAATAATGCATTGAACGGCGAAATACAGCAACTGTTGGAACGGATGGATGGTGTCCAAAGCTCCAAAGCTGTCATTAATATGCCAAAGGAAAACATTTTTGCCGGACTTGAGGAAAAGGACAAAGCCTCCGCTTCGATTCAAATGGAATTCGAGCCTGGCTTTACTCCAAATCAGCAGGCGATCGATGGATACTTTAATCTGGTAAAAACGGCCGTACCGAATCTTCCAGTGGAAAACATTACGATCACTAATAAGGAATATGAGTTGATTCCAACGGCCAAGGGCGGCCAAGGTGGGCTCACTAGTGGTGTTCAAGAAAACATGGCTCTACAGAAGAAGTTTGAGAGCGATGTAAGGAATAATGTTCAACAATTTTTGTCGAAAATTGTTGGAGACGACAAGGTAAATGTACTTGTGATGTCCCAGCTAAATTTCGACAAAGTAACATCAAAGGAACAAATGGTCACACCTGTTGACCAAACGAAAATGAAGGGTATTGAAATTAGCGCCCAACAAATTCAGGAAAGCTATACAGGTAGTAGTGGACAAACCGGAGGAGTTGCAGGAACAGGAACACAGGATGTTCCGGGCTACCCCGGAGGAGCTAATTCCGGCAATACCAGCTCAGATAAGAGCTCAAGTACGATTAACTACGAAGTTAACCGAATTGCAAGGGATATTATCCAAAGTCCGTATACTGTAAAAGATTTAACCATTAATGTAGCAGTTGAACCACCAACAGGTCAGCAAACGTTGGATACTGCAACTCAGACAGCAATTCAAAATATTTTGGTTAATATCGTAAGAGCGTCGTTGGCGAATTCTGGTACTACAATTACAGACGCTGATTTGGCTAAGAAGGTTTCGGTGTTCTCACAAGCAGTTCCGGCGCCTGCGAGCACAAATACATTCTTCTCAGCTTCCAACCCTTGGCTATGGGGCATCGGAGCTGCTGTTCTGGCACTGCTGGCGGGTGTAATCTTCCTCATCGTACGCGGTCGTCGTAAGCAGGAAGAAGAGTTGGATGAAGAATTGCAACTTATGCCAACGCCGACGGAGTTCCCGTCTATTACCATGGAAAGTGTGACAAATGAAAGTCAAGTGCGTAAACAGCTTGAAAGTCTGGCGAAAAAGAAACCCGACGAATTCGTCAATCTGCTTCGTACATGGCTGGCTGACGAATAGAGGTGAGTTCATTGGCAAAGGCAAGCAGTCAAGGTTTAACGGGAAGACAGAAAGCAGCTATACTTCTGATCACAATGGGACCAGAGGTATCTGCTCAAATATTCAAGCATTTGCGTGATGAGGAGATCGAGCAACTTACATTGGAAATTGCCAATGTGCGGAAGGTCGATGCCATTGAGAAGGACTCCATCATGGCCGAGTTTCATCAAATTTGTTTGGCTCAGGAGTACATTTCCCAAGGCGGTATTAATTACGCTAAAGAAATATTGGAAAAAGCACTCGGATCGCAAAAAGCAGTTGAGGTCATTAACCGTCTAACAGCGACGTTACAGGTAAGACCCTTCGATTTTGCCCGCAAAGCTGATCCAAACCAGATATTGAATTTTATACAGAATGAGAATCCGCAAACGATTGCTCTCGTGCTTTCGTACTTGCAATTCGAGCAGGCGGCTGCAATTCTGTCGTCTCTGCCACAGGAAAAGCAGGCAGATGTGGCCCGGCGTGTCGCTGTCATGGACAGTACATCTCCGGAAGTTATTTCCCAGGTGGAACGAGTGTTGGAGCAAAAGCTGTCTGCAACCGCGACGCAGGATTATACGAATGCAGGTGGTATCGAGTCCATTGTTCAGATTTTGAATGGCGTAGACCGCGGAACCGAACGTACGATTCTCGACTCGCTTGAAATTCAAGATCCAGAACTGGCTGAGGAAATTAAGAAAAGAATGTTCGTGTTCGAGGATATCGTCAATGTGGACAACCGTTCCATTCAGCGCATTGTCCGCGATATCGACAATGCAGATTTGCAATTGGCGCTTAAAGTATCCAGTGAAGAAGTACGTGATGTGATTTTCCGAAATATGTCGAAACGTATGGCAGAAACCTTCAAAGAGGAAATGGAGTACATGGGACCGGTGCGGTTGCGTGATGTGGAAGAAGCACAGACACGTATCGTATCGACGATCCGCAGATTGGAAGAGGCCGGTGAGATTATAATCGCACGCGGCGGAGGAGATGACATCATTGTCTAACTTGATCAAATCTTTCCAATATGTTCCTGTAGAGGCTTTGAAAACAATTGATGTGGCACATACGTATGCGCCAGAAACGACGGACGAAGAAATCACAACTGAATATACGGAGCCGGAGCCTCAGCGAGATCATGAGGCTGAACGGCTACGGGATGAAATGCTGAAAGATGCTAAGGATTTTGCCGAACGTCAGGTTCGCGAGGCAGCTGAAGAAGCGGAACGGATGCTTCAGGAGGCGCAGCAGCAGATTGAAGCCTGGTGGCAGGAGCGACGCGAGCATGACGATCAGCTGACTCAGTCGTTAAAGGCTGATGGGTTTCAGCAAGGATATGAAGAAGGTCAGAAGCTGGCTGAGGCCGAGCTTCAGACGAAATCAGAGCAGATGATGGAAGAAGCACAGGATATTCTACGTCAGGCCTATGAGATAAAGGAACAACTAATTCAGGAAGCTGAGCCTTTTCTGGTTGAACTGAGTAGTGCTATTGCTGAGAAGGTCATTGAGAAACAGCTTAGCCTTGAGCCGGACTACACGATAGAATTAATTCGTAAAAATTTGGCTCGTAAGCGGGAAAAAGGAACCATTACATTGTGTGTGTCGCCTCAGCATTTCGCATTTGTGCAAGGTGCACGAGAAGAATTGTCATTAACTGTCGATTCGCAGGCAGAACTGCAAATTATTCCTGATGGTACCGTGAAAGATCGCGGTTGTGTTATCCGTTCTTCTTTTGGGAGCGTGGATGCGCGGATTGATACGCAATTAGCTGAGATCAAAAAGGAACTACTGCGTCTGGCACATGAGAATGAGGAGCGAAGACATGAAGGGGCTTAATACGCAGCGCTACATGGATCATTTGCGCCAGCTGGACCCGGTTCGGGTAAATGGCAAGGTTACGCAGGTTATCGGCCTGATGGTTGAATCGGAAGGTCCGGATGCCAGTATCGGGGATGTTTGTTACATTTATCCGGGTAAAACGGCAAAGCCGTTGCAAGCGGAGGTTGTAGGCTTCAGGGACAATAAAGTGCTTCTAATGCCACTTGGAGAACTGCAATCCATTGGTCCCGGTTGTGATGTAGTAGGAACAGGGAAGCCGTTGAATGTGCAGGTCGGGTCGGAACTGTTAGGCAAGGTGCTGGACGGCTTGGGTCAGCCTCTGGATGGCTCATTGATTCCCTCGCGAATGGCGAGATATTCAACCTTCAATATTCCGTCCAATCCGCTGAATCGTCCGCGTGTGCAGGAACCAATCAGTATCGGGGTGCGCGCTATTGACGGGTTGCTTACTATCGGTAAAGGACAACGGGTTGGTATTTTTGCAGGTTCGGGTGTAGGTAAAAGTACCTTGATGGGAATGATTGCCCGTAATACGGAAGCTGATGTGAATGTAATCGCCTTGATCGGGGAACGTGGACGCGAGGTGCTGGACTTTATTGAACGGGATTTAGGTCCGGAGGGACTAGAACGTTCCGTGGTCATTGTGGCAACTTCCGACCAACCTGCGTTAATCCGTATTAAGGGTGCACTTATTGCAACGACGATCGCGGAATATTTTCGGGACCGCGGGTTGAATGTCATGCTGATGATGGATTCAGTTACCCGGTATGCGATGGCCCAACGTGAAGTCGGCCTAGCCGTAGGGGAGCCACCGGCAATGAGAGGGTACACACCTTCCGTGTTTGCTAGTCTACCTAAGCTTCTAGAACGTGCAGGGACAGGCCCTACTGGCTCCATAACCGCTTTCTATACGGTACTGGTCGATGGTGATGATATGAACGAGCCCATCGCGGATGCGGTGCGCGGGATTTTGGATGGACACATTGTCTTGAATCGTGGGATTGCGAACAAAGGACATTTTCCGGCAATCGATGTGTTAGCGAGTATTAGCCGTGTTATGAAGGATATCGCACCACGAGATCAGATAGACGCTGCCGAGAACATTAAGCGCTTGATGGCCATTTACAAAGATTCGGAGGACCTGATTAATATTGGGGCCTATCAGCAGGGTTCAAATGCAGAAATTGACGAATCCATGGAGCGTATACGGGATATATGGGATTTTACAAGACAAAGAACAGATGAAAAGGCTGAGCTGGACGAGGTAAGAGAGCGTTTGATTTCTGAATTTACGAGGAGATGAAGGTTGAACGATGAGATTTCAGTATTCCTTTCAGAAAGTTGTAGACTTGAAAACCAACGAAAAGTCACAGGCCGAATGGTTGCTTTCCAGTGCTGTTGGACAATTGCAGGCTGAGGAGCAGACATTAACACAGCTTGTAGGCGAAAGGAATCGAGTCATATCAGCCATCCAAAAGGCTGCCGAGGATTGCGCACCACTCTCTACCATTCAGGAATTACAGGCTTATGTTAATCATCTGGACCAATGTATTACACGCAAGCATAGGGATGTTCAATATGCGCAGCAAAATGTGCAAAGCAAACAAACCGTTTTGACCGATAAAATGCTGGATGAACAGGTTTGGCTGAAAGCGAGAGAGAAGGCCAACGTGAAATTCCAACAGGAAGTGCTCCTGCGCGAGCAGAACGAGCTGGATGAAATGGCTTCCGTGCGATTTGCCATGAAAGCCCGGTAAGCGGAAAGTCATAGGATACGCATATCAGCTGCCTGAGGAGGAAGACGATGGCACAGAAGTTAGCAGAAAATGAACTGGATATGGATTTAGGAAAAGAATCAGGCGGGGGATTTGAACGGTTTATGTTTTTCCTGATTCCGATTGTGTTCACAATCGTTCTGGTCGGGGTCCTGCTTACATTGTTCAATATGGACTTCAGAAGCGAAATGATTTCATTAGGGAACAAAATACCAGTTGTTAAAAATTGGGTACCTGAACCGAAAGATAAGGCTACACAGACGAAAGAGGCAGATCAAAAGGCTCAGTCCGAAAGTTCTGAAGCAACCATTCAGCAGTTAAAGGCAGATCTAGCCAAGCAGACGGAGGAGCTTAAAAAGGCTACCGCTGCTAAGACGACACAAGATAAAAAGGTTACTGAACTGCAGAATCAGGTCAATACGCTCCAAACGCAACAGGAACAGCAGCTACAGGCCAGTCAGCAGGGACAGGCTGGTACGCAAACTACAGGTGGAACAACAAATGAAGATCCTTATGTAAAACAGGCCAGAGATCTTGCTAGTATGTATGAAGGAATGACAGCTAGTAAAGCGGCACCGATTATGGAGAATCTGACTACGGAAGAGACTGTGCAGCTGCTAAGCTACATGGACCCTGCCAACAGTGCGAAGATTTTGCAAAAGATGGACGCTAAAAAAGCAGCCGATATTACTATGGCTCTGAAAAACGTAACGCCATCTACGGATTTGTCAGTTGCTGCGTTGCAGTCTCGTCTGAAAAAGGATCAAGGTACCACAGCTGGCACGACGAGTAAGAGTTTGCAAAGCACTCAAATCAGTAGCACATTTGCTTCCATGGACAAGAAGAGCGGTGCCGAACTTATTTTGCAAACTTACAAAATCAGTCCAGACAAGGCATTAAACATATTAAATACAGTAGATGATTCGACACGTGGTTCTTTACTACAAAATATGTCTGCCAAGGATGCGGCTCAGACCGCAAAAATTTTAAACAAACTGATGGGCAGTAAGTAATTTAAATGAAGGGAGGTGAAAAATAAATGACCCTTATTTCTCAAAGTGTATCGCTCGGCTCCAGTCAGACAGCTAGCAGTACAACGGCCTCAACAACGACTACAGCCACAGCTGCTGGAGCAACCACGGGTGCTTTTAATCAAACACTTACGCAAATGATGACAGGCGGGCAAACGGGCTCAGCAGGCACAGATGCGAACGGTTCTCCATTAGTTATGGTACTCCCGCTTATTGCGACTGGAGAATCCACGGAAGCTCCAACGGAGTCGCTGGTCGAAACACTGGCTCCTTTGCTGCAGAATCTCGAAAAGTTGGATGACCAAGTAGCTGCCGATCCTGCTCTGCTTGCAACTCTGCAAGCTTGGATTCAGCAAGTACAACAGTTTTTGCAAGGCGACGGAACAAATCAACAGTTAAACGGTGGAGAAACGACAGAGGCGACAGGCTTAACAGCCTTGGCAGCCAACCCGGCTACTCTTCGATTTGCATTGCAGGACGCTTTGTCACAACTTGCCAATGTAGCAGAGCAGGCTTCTGGAGACCAAAAGTCCCAGGTGACACAGTTGCTACAATCGCTCCAAAGCGCAACGGCAGGTACGGGAGCAATTTCCGATGAGCAGTGGAATGGTGTAATGAAAGCTGTGGAACTTGCTGATGGTGGGGATTCACAAGCAGTTCAGCCTTCTGCAAATCGAACAAATGGTACTCAGACCGTAGCTACAGCCACTACAGACAAACAGGTTGTTGCTTCTCAGCAGCAAGCTAGTCAAGGCGAAACTAATCAACAAGGTTCAGAAGGGCAACGTTCATCAACTAATATTCTCGTTCAGTCTGCAGTTAAGACGACTGGAGCGGATGAAGCGAGTGCATTCGTAGATGCAACTGAGCAAGCGGATTCGACAGCAACTGACAATCAGACTCCAGTGATCACGACTGCGGGACAGCTTTCGGTACAAACGCAAGGAACAACACCTTCGGCTCCGGCTCAACCAGTCGTACATGTGCGGCAATTTGCCAAGGAGATGACCGAATTTGTAGTGCAGAAACTTGACATTGTAAAACACACTGGCTTGACGGAAGCGACTATCATGCTTCGTCCAGATCATTTGGGCCAGCTGGAGGTTAAGCTGACAATGCAAAATGGTCATCTGGTTGCCCAGTTCATGACTGAGCATAGCGGAGCGAAGGATTTGCTGGAACAGCAAATGTCGCAGCTGCGTTCGAGTCTCCAGAGCCAAGGTATCCAGGTGGATAAGGTAGAAGTCACGCACAATGAGTCGCTTTCCTCCCATATGTATCAGGATGGGCGCGGATCTGGAGCTAATCAGCAGCAGCAGCAATCCAATCAACGTTCCAAAGCTCGTGGTAGAGAAGAGAGCGAAGATGCTATGAAGGTAGCTGAAATGGCAGAGGAACTCCGTAACTGGACAGCAGAACAACGCGCAGATGATATAAATCGGACAGGCTCCTTTACAGCACAAGCGTAATGATGGAGGTGAGAACACAATGACGACGACAGACAACAATGTATCCACCAGCAACGTCTGGCCGAATTACAATGTGAACAATGTCAAAACGGCGAGTGCTAAGGATACTAAGACTATGGGTAAAGATCAATTTCTGAAAATTTTGATCACCCAGCTACAAAATCAGGATCCGATGCAGCCTTTGGAGGATAAAGAATTTATCGCTCAAATGGCCCAGTTTTCCTCAGTGGAACAACTGATGAACATTTCTACGCAGTTGAATGCATTGGGACAGTCTTTAGGTACGGCTTCCGGTTTGATAGGAAAAGAAGTCAGCTGGATTGAGGCAGGTAAAAAAGACTCCATCACAGGTGAAACAGGTGCGGGTACCGTTAAAAGTGGAATCGTGGATTCCATCGTTATTCGCGACGGTGTGCAGTATGCCAAAATGGGAGCGGCTGAGGTGGCATTAAAAGATGTAACATCAGTGAGTCAGGCTAATACAACGACTCCCGCTATAAATACATCGGATACTTCATCTTCTTCTTCTACTGGAAGCGGTGAGAACTCATGAATGATAGAATGACGGTCGGACGCCTTTTTCCCGCCAACATGCCCCCGGCAGCAATCTCACAAAACCGAGTAAATTCGGTATCCAAGGATGCCAGACCGTTCGGTCAGGTGTTGCAGGAACAGGTGCTCAAGCTGAGCAACCATGCAGCCAAGCGTCTGGAGCAGCGGGGAATAGAGTTGAGAAGTGACCAAATGGCGAAAATCAACTCTGCTGTGGATAAAGCAGCTGCCAAAGGCGCCAAAGAATCATTGATTTTAATGCAAGATATGGCTTTGATTGTAAGTGTACCTAATCGAACAGTTGTTACCGCGATGGATAAGAAGTCCATGGAGGATAACGTATTTACGCAGATAGATAGTGCTGTAATTATTTCATAAAAATGTATACAAAGTGGCTGGCCCGAATAGGAAAGCCATGAAAAAGCCGCGGATCGACTGATGCGGTCAACTAAGCAACCAATCAGAGGAGGATTTATACTCAATGTTGAGATCAATGTATTCAGGTGTATCGGGCATGAAGGGCTTTCAAACAAAGCTGGACGTTATAGGTAACAACATTGCAAACGTAAATACTACAGGCTTCAAGTCCAGCCGAGTGATGTTCAAGGATATCTTGAGCCAAACGAGTTCAGGCGCAAGTGCGTCTGGAGAAGAAACGGCAGGAAGTAACGCAAAGCAAATTGGATTGGGTTCGACTGTGGCTTCCATTGACACGCTTCATTTACCAGGAAGTGCCATGACGACGAATAATCCAACAGATTTACGCCTTAATGGTGATGGTTTCTTTTTGGTTAAAATGAATGCGGATCAAGAAGCTCCATACTTGACTAGAGCAGGAGATTTTCACATTGACGGAAATAGGCATTTGGTAACTTCGGACGGTTTTTTTGTTGCTGATTCAGGTGGTGGAGTTCCCATTACGTTAGCAGACGATGTTACTGCTTTCTCAATCTCTCAGGATGGAACCATTGTACAAACTTTGGCATCTGGTGGAACAGATAATGCTACCAAAATTGGAGTAACTAAAGTAATCAATCCAGAAGGATTAGAAAAAATCGGGGGTAGTCTGTATCGTGCTACAGTTAACTCTGGAAACGAGGGTGAAATCACTGCTATGGAAGCAAACAGCACTGATGATGGCACCGGTGCTATTATCTCAGGTCAGCTGGAAATGTCTAACGTTGATCTGACAGGCGAATTTACCGAAATGATCGTAGCTCAGCGCGGATTCCAAGCGAACTCGCGTATCATTACGACCTCGGATGAAGTGCTTCAGGAAGTTGTAAACTTGAAACGATAATCTCATTTAAACGCGGAGGAGTAGAGGCTCCTCCGCACCTATCAGGAGGTTGGTATTACGATGATCCCGTTAACGCGGCTGAACGGCTCGCCTATGTGGCTTAATGCGCTGCTCATTGAGACTGTGGAGGAAACACCGGATACATACGTCACTTTGGTGACGGGGAAACGGTTGATTGTATTGGAAAAAGCGGCAGATGTCGTCTCCTTGATCAAGGGTTACAGCCGTGAAATCGGCATGCATGCCGCCACGATAAAAGTGCAACAAATGGAGGAAGACGAATGAAGAAGATGCTGCCATGGCTCATTACAATTTTACTCGCGATTACTTTGATTGCAGGCGCGGCCTTTGTACTTATACCAGCGCTTAGCGGGAAGAAGTCGGAAGTCATACCGAATGCGCAAGCTGCTCAGGCAGAACAACTTCCAAGATTGTCAGCAGATGAATTGGTGGAAGTGAGCTCTGAAATTACCGGTATCAAAACAAATCTGGCAGACGCAGATTACATTGTTCAGATGAACCTATCTTTTCAATTGAACGATGCCAAAGCAAAAGAATCTTTTGAAAAAATCAAAGACATCAGTATTAAGCCCATCGTTATTCAATTACTTGCAGACACCAAACCTGATGAGCTCAGAACGGCTAAAGGCCGGGACCAGTTCAGTGACAAGCTGACGGATCTCATCAACAAGTCGCTCCCTGAAGGTCACCTGGGGAACGCCAAAATTACAGACTTTTTGCTGGCAGCCATTTGATTCCAGGTGAACTTGTCAGGAACACGTAAGGGGGTGAATAACATTGGTGGATGTACTGTCACAAGGGGAAATTGATGCCCTTTTAGCAGCTCTTTCGTCCGGTGAAATGGATGCGGAAGAACTTAAAAAGGAAGATACCCAAAAGAAAGTTCGCGCTTATGATTTCAAAAGAGCGCTTAGGTTTTCCAAGGATCATATACGGAGTCTGACGCGGATACACGAGAACTTTGCACGGTATCTGACCACATATTTTTCAGCGCAGCTTCGTACTTTTGTCCAAATTAATGTCGTTCAGGTGGAGCAACTTCCTTATGATGAATTCATTCGCTCCATTCCGAAAATGACCATTCTAAACATTTTTGAAGCTGAACCGCTGGAAGGCCGTATGGTGCTTGAGGTTCACCCGAACGTTGCTTATGCCATGTTGGACAGGCTTCTCGGAGGAACAGGTTCGGCACCGTCAAAGGTTACTGCGTTGACCGAAATCGAGACGACGATTATGGAGCGAATTTTCAGTCGTACCTTTGATAGCCTGCAAGAGGCTTGGAAAACGGTACTGGACATTGAACCGCGCCTAGAGGCGATGGAAACAAATCCGCAGTTCATGCAGATTGTCTCGCCGAATGAAACGATTGCTCTGATTTCGCTTAGTACCAAAATTGGTGATACCACAGGGATGATTAACCTCTGTATCCCGCATGTGGTATTGGAACCTATTATGGCTAGACTGTCCACGCACCAGTGGTTTACATCCGAAAAGAAATCAAGGGCGCCCGAAGAGATTGACGCCTTGAGATTACGGGTCACCAAAGCAGAGCTCCCTATTATTGCGGAGTTGGGTGAATCCCGGATAAATGTAGCCGAGTTTCTGGGTCTTTCGGTCGGGGATGTCATTTCATTGAACAAACCTGTCAAAGAAGGACTATCCATCCGGGTAGGCGAGAAATTGAAGTTTATGGGAAGTCCCGGCATGGTAAGAGATCGTGTTGCCGTACAAATTGATGAAATTGTCAACGAAGGAGTTGAAGAAATTGACGAGTAAAGACTATTTGTCCCAGGAGGAAATCGATGCCTTGCTGAAACAGTCTGAAGCGGGGACGGATTCTACTCCCGCAGGCAAGACCGTTGACGATTTTCTGACTCCTCTGGAGCAGGATGCTCTCGGGGAAATCGGTAATATAACGTTCGGCAGCGCAGCTACGGCTCTTTCCACACTGCTCGGTCAAAAGGTGGATATTACGACACCTAAAGTTTCAATTATTACCCGTTCTGAATTTGAAACTGCATTTCCAAAGCCACACGTAGCTGTACATGTAAATTATGTCGATGGATTCGAGGGTATTAACTCACTCGTAATCAAAAAGCGTGATGCACAAGTGATAGCGGACTTAATGCTTGGTGGTGAAGGAAACCCAGCAGATGAAGAATTGAATGAAATCCACATTAGTGCTGTGCAGGAAGCGATGAACCAGATGATGGGATCGTCGGCGACCTCAATGTCTACTATGTTTAATCGTTTTGTTAATATCTCTCCACCGGGGATTGATATTTTGGATCCTATGCACGGTGATGGAGTATCCAGTCTGCCGGATGAAGAGACGCTCATCACAGTCTCCTTCCGGTTATTGATCGGGGATCTTATTGACTCTACGCTGATGCAACTGTTACCTGTTAATTTCGCCAAAAAAATGGTGAGCATCCTAATGAATGGCGGAGAGGATGAAGAACAACCGCAAGCGTCTGCACAGCAGGTAGCTGCAACAGCTGCTCCCGAAGTGCCGCAACAAGCTAGCGTTCCGCAGCAACCGCCTGCACCAGCCTATCAACAGCCACCTGCAGCCGCGCAGGCGCCGCAAGACGCAGGCTATGGACAACAACCGCCAATGTATCCTCAAGACCCGGGATATGGGCAGCAGGGCGCTCCAGGCTATGGAACACCGGGTTATGGAATGCCAGCTGGTGTACCGCCGCAAGCTCCTTACGGAACGCCTCATCACTACGGCGCAGTACCGGGACGTAATGTAAATGTACAACCTGTACAATTTTCTAACTTGCAGTCCGGTGCATTTGCGCAAGTGGATGAAAACAATTTAAATTTATTGATGGACATTCCCCTTAGAGTCACCGTAGAATTAGGAAGGACCCAAAAGCAAATTAAAGATATTCTGGAGCTCTCACAAGGTTCAATTATTGAACTAGACAAGCTTGCTGGGGAGCCGGTGGACATTTTGGTAAACAACAAACTGATTGCCAAGGGCGAGGTTGTCGTAATCGACGAGAACTTTGGTGTGCGCGTAACAGATATTGTAAGTCAATGGGACCGTATTCAAAAATTACAATAAAAGCATAATTTAGGGAGGATTTATTTCAGATGGCAAACCGTATTTTGATCGTGGACGATGCTGCATTTATGAGAATGATGATTCGGGACATCCTGTCCAAAAATGGATTTGAGGTAGTAGGAGAGGCCCAAGATGGATCACAGGCCATTGAAAAATTCAAGGAGCTTCGTCCGGACCTGATTACGATGGATATCACGATGCCTGAAATGGACGGCATTGCCGCTCTGAAGGAAATCAAACAAATTGACGCGAATGCAAAGGTTATCATGTGTTCCGCGATGGGTCAGCAAGCAATGGTTATTGATGCCATTCAAGCTGGCGCAAAAGATTTTATCGTTAAGCCTTTCCAATCGGATCGGGTTATCGAAGCCATCAACAAAACACTGGGTGTCTAAGGCGCACCCAGTATGGATACACAACAGGGTGCCTCTGACGCATTGAGTACATCCAGCAATATAGGCAACATTGCCTGGGTCCTTTTCGTGCTAATCTTTATCATCGTACTGATCGTGTACTTGATACGGTTTTTGAGTAAAAGAAATCAGAGCTGGTTCAGCAACCGCTCCGTTCGCATACTGGGAGGCGTGGGACTGGGTCCCAATAAATCCCTTCAGCTTGTTGAAGTAGGTAGCAGTGTGTACCTCATTGGTGTGGGAGAAGATATCCAGCTTGTTGACAAAGTATCCGATCCTGAAGAAGTGGAGCAAATTTTGGCCGCACTGGAGCAGGAAGCTTCTCTGCAGCGCGGCCCGATTGCCCCGCTATTCGCTAAAATTGCGGATAAGCTTCGCCGGAACAACGCGGCACAGCAGCAGCCTGAAGAGGAGACATCTTTTCACGAGATGTTTGAATCCAAGCTTCGGCAAATGCCGAATCGCAAGGATAAACTTGAAAAGCTGCGCAATGAGGAGAATACTACAGATCGGTCGGGAGATTCATGAGAAAAAAGATTATACTTGCATGTTTGCTGCTTGTCTTATTCAGCTTCATTTCGGTGACGGCGGCCTCTGCGGAACCGATTCCGAACATTGATATTCAAGTCGGCAATTCGGACAAAGGACAGCCCGGTGCCACCTCGCTGTCTATTATTTTACTTATTACTGTCATTAGTGTAGCGCCCGCGTTGCTTGTACTTATGACAAGTTTTACGCGAATTGTGATTGTGCTTGGCTTTGTGCGAACTTCGCTGGGAACCCAGCAGATGCCGCCTAATCAGGTGCTTGTTGGACTGGCTTTGTTTCTCACTTTATTCATTATGGCACCGACGTTCTCAGCTATGAATGAAACTGCGCTTCAGCCGTATCTCAAGGGGGATATAACACAGTCTCAGGCGCTGGACAAGGCATCGGTACCGATCAAGACCTTTATGTTCTCTCATACACGTGAGAAGGATCTACTGCTCTTTATGAAATACACCAAGATGGAAAAACCAAAGAATTATCAGGATATTCCACTAACGGTGATGGTTCCGGCTTATGCAATCAGTGAGTTGAAAACGGCCTTTCAGATGGGCTTTATGATTTTCATACCATTTTTAGTTATAGACATTGTAGTGTCGAGTACACTCATGGCTATGGGGATGATGATGCTACCACCGGTAATGATTTCACTTCCTTTTAAAATACTGCTCTTTGTACTTGTAGATGGTTGGTATTTGGTAGTCAAATCGTTGCTTCTAAGTTTTAACACATGAGTACTTCATGCAAGGACAGCAATCAAGGAGGACGGCAATGACTTCGGAGTTTATTATTTCCCTGGCTGGGCAAGCGGTGTACATTGTACTCAAGGTGAGCGCTCCGATGCTGATTTTGGGGCTAGTCGTGGGTTTGATTATCAGCATTTTTCAGGCGACAACCCAAATTCAGGAGCAGACACTGGCCTTTGTTCCGAAGATTGTCGCCGTATTGCTGGCATTGCTTTTGTTCGGGCCTTGGATATTGACCACATTAGTGGACTTTACGTATAACATTCTGGACAATTTGTACAAATATATAGGTTAGGCTGAATGTTATGAACATATTGTTACAAAGTTTTCCTGTTTTTTTGCTGATTTTTTGTCGGATTACCTCATTTTTTGTAGTAGCGCCTATTTTTTCGACCCGAGGTGTACCTAATATCTTTAAGGTCGGAATTTCAGGATTTCTAGCTTTGGTCGTGTATCTTACATATGGTACGCATCAACAGGTACCGACCGATGTAGCGTATGTGCTGTTAGTGGGCCGTGAAGTGCTGATTGGGTTGTTATTGGGATTTACTGCATATCTGTTCATGACAGCGATCCAAACCGCAGGCTCATTTATAGATTTACAGGTGGGGTTCGGAATGGCGAGTGTGTTTGATCCCATGACAGGGGCTTCAACGCCTTTAACAGGGAATTTTAAGTTTGCCATAGCTGTATTGTTCTTTTTAAGTATAAATGGGCACCATCATCTGCTAAATGCTATCTTATACAGCTATGATTGGGTACCGTTGACAAATGATTTTTTTGTAAAGCTGTATGGTGGCAGTGTAACTGAATTCCTGGTACGTTCTTTTGCGGAATCATTTATGCTGGCCTTTCAAATTGCTGCCCCCATTGTAGTAGCTACCTTTTTAACGGATGTGGGACTCGGTTTTTTAGCTAAAACAGCGCCACAATTCAACATTTTTGTCATTGGTGTACCTCTTAAAATTATTGTGGGACTGTTCATGTTACTGCTTCTCATGCCAAGTTTTGCTTTTATATTCGAAAGATTGTTTTCTGTGATGTTCGAATCCATGCGCAACTTGTTGGATATTATGGGTAATCGTCCTTAATATCTGGTCTGGAGGAACGTAGTTTGTCATTTAAATATGCTATGAACCTGCAGTTGTTCTCAGGGGAAAAAACGGAAAAAGCTACACCCAAAAAGAAACAGGATGCAAGACAAAAAGGGCAGGTTGCAAAAAGCATGGAGTTGCCCGCCGCTGGTGTCCTGCTGGTTACGTTTTTTTGCCTCATGATTTTCGGCGGGTATTTTAAGGACCATGCGGTTCGACTATTTCGAGATATTTTTGTGAATCGGCTTTCTATGGAGGTAACGCCGAACACAACGCTGCTGATGATGGGCGAATATGGTGTGCAAATTTTGATTATGTTGGCACCTATTTTTATTGGGGCCATTGTCATTGGGATAGCAGCGAATTACATGCAGATCGGTTTTTTATTAACCGGAGAGGGCATTACGCCCAAGTTTAGCAAGATTGATCCGATTAAAGGATTCAAAAATATTTTTTCCATGAGGTCATTGGTTGAATTCCTGAAATCTGTTTTAAAGATGACCGTAATTGGTTATCTGGTGTACAGCGTACTCTGGAAAACAAAGGCTGACCTACCCAAACTGTCTGAAATGTCCGGCGATCAGATGTTGAGCTTTACAGCTTCATTAACGATGGAACTGGGGCTCAAAATTGGTGTGGTGCTGTTCGTTTTAGCGGTATTGGACTATATGTATCAACGTTATGAGCATGAGAAAAACCTGAAAATGTCCAAACAGGACATCAAGGATGAATACAAGAAAATGGAGGGTGACCCGCTGATCAAAGGGAAAATTCGCGAGCGTCAGCGCCGTATGGCTATGCAGCGTATGATGCAGGAGGTTCCTAATGCAGATGTCATCATTACCAACCCTACGCACTTTGCTGTGGCTTTGAAATATGACGGTTCGGAGATGGAAGCGCCGCAGATTATTGCGAAAGGGCAAGATTACGTTGCGCTCCGAATTAAAGAAATTGCCAAGCAAAACGGCGTTATAACGATGGAAAACAAGCCGCTGGCGCGGGCGCTGTTTCAAAGAGCCGAAATCGGGGATGCGATACCAGCTGATCTGTTCCAGGCCGTTGCCGAAGTGCTGGCGTATGTATATAAATTAAAAGGTAAAGTGAAATAAAGGGATCGGAGGGCTAGAGACCCGTGAAAATAAAAGAAATAACTGTCCTTGCAGGCGTCATCGGTATCGTTCTTATGATGATTCTCCCGATCCCATCATGGCTGCTGGATATCCTACTCGTCATTAATATTTCTATTGCTTTAATGATTCTACTCGTTTCTATGAATACGAAGGAAGCTTTACAGTTCTCTATTTTCCCTTCATTGCTGCTCATTACAACGTTATTTCGTTTGGCACTTAATATCTCTACAACCAAACTTATTTTAGGTGAGGGCCATGCAGGGGAAGTAGTTGCTACGTTTGGTAGTTGGATTGCAGGAGGGCAAATTGCCGTCGGTTTTGTTGTCTTTCTCATTCTCGTGGTCGTACAGTTCATTGTTATCACCAAGGGATCTGAGCGGGTTGCTGAGGTAGGCGCACGGTTTACATTGGATGCAATGCCGGGTAAACAAATGAGTATTGATGCGGATCTGAATGCAGGTTTGATCAATGAGCAGCAAGCCCGTGAACGACGCAGTAAAATCGAACGGGAAGCAGATTTTTACGGAGCGATGGATGGTGCGAGTAAATTCGTTAAAGGTGATGCCATTGCTAGTATTATCATTTTGATCATCAACTTGGTCGGTGGCTTTATTATCGGTATGGCCGTTCAGGGAAAAGGATTTCAAGAGGCGCTGTCGACTTATTCTGTCCTCACCATCGGTGACGGACTGGTCAGTCAGATTCCCGCACTGCTCATATCCACGGCGTCAGGCTTGATTGTTACGCGGGCTACGTCAGATGGCAACTTGGCAGAGGATTTAACTGGACAACTCTTTTCTTATCCAAAACTGATCTACATTGTGGCTGCCACAATTGCATTATTAGGGCTTTTCACACCTATTCATATCATTACAACTCTTCCACTGGCGATTCTGCTGTTTTTTGCGGCTCGAAGAATGCAGGGCAATATGGAGCGCAAGCAGATAGCCGATGAACAGCTGGAAGAGGAGCAACAAATTGAAGAAGTCCGTAGTCCGGAAAGTGTCATTAATTTGCTTCAGGTAGATCCAATTGAATTTGAATTTGGATACGGGTTAATTCCGCTGGCGGATACACAGCAGGGCGGGGATTTATTAGATCGGATTATTATGATCCGTCGTCAATGTGCTTTGGAGCTAGGTCTGGTTGTGCCGGTCATTCGTATTCGGGACAACATTCAGCTCAAGCCAAACGAGTATGTAATTAAAATTAAAGGTAATACCGTGGGCGGCGGAGAGCTTCTGTTAAATCATTACCTGGCTATGAGTCCGGGATACGACGATGATTCTATTACAGGAATCGAAACGACGGAACCAGCCTTCGGATTGCCTGCGCTCTGGATTGATGAGAACACCAAGGATGTTGCGGAATTATCTGGTTATACCGTAGTTGATCCACCTTCAGTTGTAGCTACTCATCTTACGGAGACGATCAAGAAACATGCTCATGAGTTGCTTGGCAGACAGGAAACACGGTCGCTGGTCGACAATCTCAAAGAGAATTATCCAGTGCTGGTGGACGACCTTATTCCTTCTGTGCTTGCGATTGGGGATGTACAAAAAGTGCTGGCCAAGCTATTGAAAGAAAAAATCTCCATTCGCGATATGGTGACTATTTTCGAAACACTAGCTGACTACGGTACTTATACAAAAGATCCCGACGTGCTGACTGAATATGTCCGTCAGGCGTTGTCCCGTCAGATTACGCAGCAATTTGCCCAACAAGGGGAGACGTTACGCGTTATTACAGTGGGACCAGGATTGGAGAAGAAAATTGCTGAAAGCGTGCAACAGTCGGAGCAAGGTAGCTATTTAGCTCTAGACCCGGTGTCAACGCAAACGGTGTATCAAAGAATGATGGAGCAAATCAACCGTCTCATTCAATCTGGACAGCAGCCTATTGTGTTAACGTCACCGACAATTCGTATGTATTTGCGGCAAGTGATGGAGCGGACGATGCAGGATGTCCCAGTGCTGTCGTACAGTGAGCTGGAGCCGAACGTTGAAATTCAAAGTGTCGGGGTGGTGAACTTATGAGAGTGAAACGATATGTAGTGGATACCATGCCAGAAGCTATGCTGCAAATCAGGGGTGACTTAGGAACAGACGCCGTCATTTTAAGTACAAAGGAAATGAAGGTCGGCGGTTTCATGGGAATGTTCAGTAAAAAGAAAATCGAAGTGGTAGCTGCGGTAGAGGAGAAGCAACCTCAAAAGCCACGACGTTTTGGACTATCTTCACAAGAGCTTGCCCAGGCGGCTTCATCTTCAATGAATGCTCCTGAACAGCCAGAAAAATCATTTATGCCTGTGGTTCCCAGACAAGCTGCTCCAGAAGCTTATCGGCGGGTAACGCAGATGACGGGTGGTTCCAAAGAAGAACAAGCTGAATTAATGATCGATGCAGAACAAGCAGCTTCAGCAACTGAGCATTTGTCATCTAGGTCTGCTAATAATCTGGAGACTACGTCTCAAGCACTTGATCATGAAGCATTACTTTCGAACATGAAATCATCCAGTGAACTGTTTAAACAGCCCATTGAAGCAAGCGTTCCAGACAAGAGCGGAGCGGAGGAAAATCAGGCTCTGCTTAATGAATTGCGGGAAATGAAGACTATGATGACTCGGTTTTCCCGAAACTCTTCAATGGAAAGTACTTGGCCGGAGCCGCTGCAAGAGATTTGTGAGCGTGTGCTGGAACAGGAAGTGGAACGTGATTTACTGGAGTATTGGCTCGAACAGGTATATGTGCGTCGGAGCGAGCACCCTTTTGCGCCTGAAACTTTCGATTGGGAACAAGCCTTTCGTGAGGAAGTGGCCAGTTTTATTCAGACAAGACTGGACAAAGGGATCTCCAAAGATACCAAAATTGTGTATGTGGCAGGTCCTACCGGAGTAGGGAAAACAACAACCATTGCCAAGTTAGCAGCAGAACAGTTGTTTAAGCATCATCGCAAAGTTGGATTTATTACTTCTGACACGTACCGGATTTCAGCCGTCGAGCAACTGCGAACATATGCTACGATTTTGAATGTACCGCTTGAAGTTGTGCAATCTCCTGGTGACGTCCACAGAGCCATTCAACGGCTGGAACATTGTGACCTGATCCTCATGGATACCGCAGGACGAAATTATCGTAATGAATTACTTGTTTCGGAACTGCAAAGTCTGCTTTCGCCTATTAATGAAAGTGAGACGTATCTGGTACTCAGCCTGACATCCAAAAGTAAAGATATGCTCAATATAACTGGACATTTCAGCAAGTTTGGTCTCGGTAAGGTTGTATTTACTAAGATGGACGAGACAGGTAGCTGCGGTGGAATGTTTAATCTTTTGCATCAATTTCCTATGCAACTGGCCTATATTACCAATGGACAAAATGTTCCTGATGACCTGCTTCATCCCGATACAGAAATGGTCACAAGCATGCTGCTTGGACCCAAAACATCAACAGGAGTTAACGGAGATTCCATATGAGTGACCAAGCCCAATCACTTAGACAAATGGCTTCTTCCTTGGATAAATATCGATTGCCCCCACGTAGTCGTCAAGCAAAAATTATAACGATCACCAGTGGTAAAGGCGGGGTGGGCAAATCCAATTTCACGCTGAACTTTGCTCTTGCTCTGCAATCCCTTGGTCGAAGGGTACTTGTGTTTGATGCTGATATAGGTATGGCCAATATTGATGTATTAATGGGAGCCAATTCACAATACAATCTTTTACATCTGCTAAAACGTGAGAAATCAATTGATGAAATTATTCAAACGGGTGTAGGTGGTTTGCCTTATATTGCTGGAGGATCGGGTTTGAGCGAATTGTTTACGTTATCGGATGACGATCTGAATTATTTTGCCGAAGAAGTAGAGAAAATGGCGGCAGATATGGATTATATTCTATTTGATACAGGTGCAGGTTTATCCAAAGAAAACCTTAAATTCATCACTTCAGCTGACGAATGCCTGGTTGTAACTACACCGGAACCTACGTCCTTAACAGATGCGTATGCGCTAATTAAAGTCGTCAGCGGTTTGCAAAAGGATACGGTATTCAAAATTATAGTCAATCGTGCCGATAACGATAATGAGGCCCGTCAAGTTGCCGATAAGATCGCACTGGTTGCGAAACGCTTTTTGGAGATCGATATCCCGTTGCTTGGACATATCAGTGATGATACTCATGTCATGCAAGCAGTCAAAAGGCAAGTACCATTTATGGTTGCTTTTCCGGGATGTGCGGCTTCAAGAGATGTATTGAATCTGGCACACCGTTTTGCAGCAATGCCACAGATTCCGCAATCAGGTGCATTGAGTGGAATTAAAGGGTTTATGCAAAAATGGTTGCGGCGTTCTGTACATTGATTTTGATGAGAGGAAACAGAGGTGTTTAACATGTGTGCTTACCGGGTGCTGGTTGTAGATGATTCGGCCTTTATGCGCAAAATTATTACAGATTTAATTGTAAGGGATGAGTCGTTCAACATCGTAGGTACAGCCGCCAATGGCAAAGAGGCTGTAGAGAAAGTGAAGGAATTGCAGCCCGATTTGGTCACCATGGATGTCGAGATGCCTGAAATGAATGGTCTTGAAGCATTGCCATTGATTATGGCAGCCCATCCGCTACCTGTAATTATGCTGTCAGGCATTAATGAACAAGGCATGAAGGAGACCATCATGGCTCTGGAGGCAGGAGCTTTCGATTTTATAAGAAAGCCTTCCATCGCTCATGCGCAAGATATTGAGCAAGTGAGTAAGGCGCTGCTGGAACAGATGCACACTGCTATGCAAGCAGTGCGGAGTCGTCTGGAGCGCAAGGAAGCTAATGAGCGCAAAGCTGCATTGGAACAAGCGAAAAAAACGCCACAGCAAAAGCCTCCAGGACAGGCTGTGACTGAGAAGCGATCAGGCAGTCAAGCTTCGACAGACAAGTCTCCTGTTGTTCCGCTTGCTCCTTCACCTGCTGTATCAGCTCAGCCGAAGCGTGATGTTGGCAAGTCCGCCCCGGCAGTAGCCAAGCAGGAAACTAAACGACAACAGTCTGGAACATCTGTTACAGCGGGGCGCATAGAACAGCAGCCAGCTGCTCAGCCAAGCAATAAGTCAGTCCAAGCACCTACTGTTCAGAAGAAGGAAGATTTGTCCAAGGGGATAGGACGAACACCAGGGCAACTAAACAGTACTACTACGGCCGCTGGCAAATCGCTGCATGGTAAGGATAAAGCAGGCTTGGTTAAGCCGGAGCCCCATAAGACGGTGATTTCATCAGCTACTCGTACTCCTGCGGCTGCTACGCCTCCAGTAGCGGCACCTACAGTTCCTGCCGCACCTAAGGGATTGTCACTTAAAAAAGGTGTGCACACGTCCAACTTTCGCAAACTAGTGGCGGTGGGATGTTCTACGGGCGGTCCGCGGGCGCTTAAGACGCTGTTGGAACGCATTCCTGGTGATTTTCCTGCTCCAATCGTTATCGTTCAGCATATGCCGCCAAACTTCACTCGTTCGCTGGCACAACGCTTAAACACGTTAAGTCCACTCCGAGTTGTGGAGGCTGAGCAGGGAATGACGTTGGAGACTGGAACGGCCTACATTGCCCCAGGGGGATATCAACTAAGAATTGTACCAGGAGCTGGTGGTAAATACACTGTGTCACTGAAGACGGAGGAAGCTCGCAATGGTCACCGTCCTTCCGTAGATACGATGTTTGAATCGTTGCTCTCGTTAACCTCGTTGGAGCGGCATCTAGTATTGCTCACTGGAATGGGGAGCGACGGGGCCAAAATGATGAAGAAGCTTTATGATGCTGGGGTACAATCCACATTTGCTGAAAATGAGGAAACTTGTGTAGTGTACGGAATGCCCCGCTCAGCAGTAGAGTTAAAATGTGTGCGTCACCTTCTGCCAATGCAGGAGATCGCCCCCAAGCTTGTACAAGTTGTGAAATAATCGGAGTGTAACTCATGGAGGAGGTGTCTCACAATGGACATGAACCAATATTTAAACATGTTTATTGATGAGTCGAATGATCATCTGCAATCTCTTAACGAAAAAATGCTTCAACTGGAAAGCAATCCAACTGATCTAGGTATCGTTCAGGTGATTTTCCGTTCTGCCCATACCCTCAAGGGAATGGCTGCTACGATGGGGTTTGAAGACCTAGCATCGCTTACCCACCAAATGGAAAACGTTCTTGATCTTGTACGTAACAACAAGCTGGCGATGCATGAATTTATATTCGATACCTTATTTAAGGGATTGGATGCTCTGGAGTCCATGGTGCAGCACATTACAGAGGGAGGCGACGGAAAAGCGGATGTCTCCTCTATTGTATCTTCACTACAATCCATCGTGAGCGGGGATTTCCAAAAGACCGGCGCAAATGCTGCGACTGAGGAGTCTCCATCTAAAAAAGTGGGCAAAAACGATAGTGCTGGGCTTGTTTTGGATCAGTTCCAGTATTCTGTATTGGAGCAATCTATTTCTGAAGGACATCGTGTTCACTATATACAGGTAACAATCAGCTCAGAGAGCCAGTTAAAGGCGGCGCGTGCTTTTATGGTGTTTAATACACTGGAAAACTCTGGTGAAATCGTCAAGGCCTATCCGTCGGTACAGGATATTGAGCAGGAGAAATTCGAGCAAAGCTTCTCGTTATATTACATAACGCAGAAAGAAGTTGGGGAGCTGGAAAAGGAAATCGCGGGCATCTCTGAAATTGACACTGTCTCAGTGGTACAACTAGATCAGGAATCGCTTAAACAAATGAGCGAAGTTACTGCTGGACTGGCTGAGACTGCTGCGGTACAGGAAGCTCCTGTTGCCGTGCAATCACCTGCTCCATCCCAGCCGCAGTCTTCAGCTGCGGCCTCTGTGGCTAAGGCAGCTGCAGGTAAGACGCCAGCAGCTAAGGCAGCTGCCCCTACGCATAACCGTACGATTCGTGTAGATATTGAACGTCTGGATGTACTTATGAACTTATTTAGCGAGTTGCTCATTGACCGCGTGCGGTTAGAGCAGTTGGCAAGTGAAGCTTCCAATCCAGCACTGACAGAAACGGTAGAGCACATGAGTCGTGTGAGCAGCGATTTACAAAACGTCGTTCTTAAATTGCGGATGGTACCAGTAGACACTGTTTTCAATCGTTTTCCGCGTATGGTGCGCGATCTGGCCAAATCGCTGGATAAAAAACTTGATTTGGTTATTACTGGAGCAGAGACTGAAATGGACCGCACTGTTATCGACGAAATTGGCGATCCTCTGGTGCATTTGCTTCGTAACTCCGTGGATCATGGCATTGAGTCGGTAGCCGATCGGATTGCAGCTGGTAAACCTGAGACAGGAACGGTTAACTTGCGTGCTTTTCATAGCGGAAATAACGTATTCATCGAGATTGAAGATGACGGAAATGGTATTAATCGCGATAAGGTACTAAACAGTGCTATTTCTAAAGGGATTTTGACAGCAGAGCAAGCAGCGGTCATGACCGACGAGGAAGCTTATCAGGTATTGTTTGCTCCAGGCTTTAGCACAGCTGCAGTCATTTCAGACGTATCAGGACGCGGTGTCGGTTTGGACGTTGTTAAATCCAAAATCACTGCTTTGGGTGGCAATGTTACGGTTCACTCTACACTGGGCCAAGGCACTAATTTCTCTGTGCAATTGCCGCTCACCCTATCCATTATTGCAGCCATGATGATACAGATCGGTTCTGAAAAATATGCGATCCCATTGTCCTCCATTGTGGAGACTGCGATTGTCAAACGGACACAAATTCGTTCTGTACATGGCAATAAAATGATTGCTTTCCGCGATTCTCATATCCCGCTCATCTCCTTGAGTCAGCTGTTTGAGGTACCGGACTTCAATGAAGATGAAGAAGAAGAGACAGAGGTCGTGGTCATCCGCAAGGGAGACCGTTTGGCAGCTCTTTCTGTACAGGACTTTTTGGGACAAAGTGAAATTGTCCTTAAAAATCTGGGCAAATACCTTCCAAACATCCAAGGAATTTCAGGTGCCACGATTCTGGGTGACGGTCAGGTTGCGTTGATCATTGACCCGAATGTTTTCATTAAATAATGTCTTCATCAGAAATGAAAGAAATGTGAAGTTGCTGACATCAATAAGGAGGGTTTTTAGACATGGGAGAAGAAATTAAAGTTATCGTATTTAAGCTTGGTGAAGAGGAATACGGTGTTGAAGTAGAAAAAGTCCAATCTATTGAACGCATGGTGCCGATTACACGGGTTCCAAGAACTTACGATTTTGTAAAAGGTGTATTCAACATGAGAGGCGTAGTCATTCCGGTTATTGATCTTCGTGGCCGATTTGGATTGCCTGAAGCTGAATATACCGATCAAACCCGCATCATTATCGTTGCAGTGGGCGAAATGCAAGTCGGCTTTATCGTTGATTCAGCGAATGACGTTATTGACCTGAATACTGACAATATCGAGACACCACCGGAAGTGATTGGCGGAGTTAAGGCTAAATATCTTCGCGGAGTTGCTAAAATTGGTGAAGAGCGCTTGTTGATTATGCTGAACTTGTCCGAAGTCCTGAATCGTAGCGAAATGAACCAACTGGAAGGCTTAGAGGATTAACATATGGAGAATCTTGGGAATCTCGAAGACTTCAAGTTGGATGTGTTGAAAGAAGTCGGCAACATTGGCTCGGGGAACGCTGCTACAGCGCTCTCCCGGCTTCTCAATAAACCGGTCGACATGGGTGTGCCCAAAGTACAAATGCTGCCTTTTGAGGAAATTGCCGATAAAGTCGGTGGAAATGAGCAACTTGTTGTTGCAATATTTTTTAGGGTAGAAGGGGAAGCCCCCGGCAATCTATTCTTCATATTGCAGCCTCAGGCGGCAAAAGGCTTACTTTCCCGTTTGGCGAATATTCCTTCAGATGACGAGGACAGTTTTAACGAAATGGAGCACTCAGCCCTGTCGGAGATCGGAAACATTTTAGCGGGCTCTTACCTGTCTTCGCTGGCCGATTTCACACGTTTATCCATGTATCCAACAGTCCCTGCGCTGGCGTTGGACATGGCAGGAGCAATTCTTAGCTACGGACTGCTGCAGTTTGGGCAGATGGGAGATGCTGCATTATTGATTGACACATCGTTTCTGGAAGGGCAGAATCAGATAGAGGGTCAATTTTTCCTGATTCCTGATCCAGAATCGTTCGGGAAAATCTTTAGGTCGTTAGGAGTCCCGATGAACGATGATTGAGGATAAAAGCATCATTAAAGTCGGCATGGCAGATTTAAATGTTACCAGCAATCCGAACTCGATTCGTACGACAGGACTTGGCTCCTGCGTCGGATTGACCCTCTATGATCCTCATTTGAAACTGGCAGGCATGGCACATGTGATGCTACCGTCCTCAGATATTGCGCGTGAAGGGCAGCTGAATATAGCCAAATATGCGGATACGGCGCTGCCCGAGTTATTTGAGAGGATGCTGAAATTGGGTGCAGAACGACGCAGGCTGATTGCCAAAATGGCAGGGGGAGCGCAGATGTTCGCCTTTGCTGGTAGTGGAGACACCATGCGGATTGGTCCACGTAATGTAGAATCATGCAAGGAAATGCTCGTAGATCTCGGCATTCCTTTGATTGCGGAGGACACAGGCGGCAATTATGGACGAACGATTGAGTTGGACTCTGAAACTGGCGTTTTGAATATTCGAAGCGTACAAAAAGGTGTAAAGGAATTATAAACATGTTATTTGGCAGCTTACGCATTAATCTTTGGTCTGGAGTAGTCGGATTTATTCTGACTTTTGTGTTGTCCGTTGGCAGCAATCTGCTGACCACGAGCTTAATTCGTGGCTTGATCGCCTTCGTTTTTTGGTTCCTACTTGCATTTGTGCTGCGCTGGACACTAGGTGTTGTAGCGCGGCCAGATCTGGGGAATGCCCAAAGCCGGGCAAGCTCTCAGGTAGATGGCGTAGGGGGGAATCTGGACCTGACGACACCAGACGAAAATGAAGACCTGAATGAATTGCTGAAACCGAAACCAGAGCAGACGGACGAGGGGGATAATGGTTTTGCACCTTTAAACCCACCTAAGCTGGTTTCCAACAAGGACCCTGAAGAATTGGCCAAGGCCGTTCGTCACCTGACAGACAAATAAGGAGGGTGAAGCCGATGAACGAGCGAAAAGCCGCTCATTTAAACCATTCCGAACTATGGGAACAATGGAAAGAACACGGTGACAAGGAAGCAAAAAAACAGTTAATTGAAAAGTATCTCCATATTGTGGAGTATGTGTCAGGCCGTCTTGCAGTAGGCTTGCCTAAAAATGTATCCAAGGATGATCTGGCGAGTAACGGCGTTATGGGTTTGATTGACGCTTTAGAGAAATTTGACTATGAGCGTGGTTTGCAGTTTGAGACTTATGCTTCTTGGCGTGTTCGTGGAGCGATTTTGGATGGTCTTCGTCAAGGGGATTGGGTTCCTCGTTCAGTTAGGGAAAAAGCGAAAAAAATCGAGGATGCATACCAGCATTTGGAACAAAGATATCTACGCACGGTCAGCGACGAAGAGATGAGTCATTATTTGGACGTTTCTGAGAAAGAGTTTCAAAATATGATCCAAGAGGTCGCTGTTATGTCGATTGTCTCACTGGAGGATCCGATCCGCGAAGAGGAATCGGAAACACGGCTTTCCCTTTTGGTGGACGAGAAGGCGAAAAATCCGGATCATAAGGTCAATGAATTTACACTTCGTGATGCCCTTGCACAAGGCATTGATAAATTGACTGAAAAAGAACGTATCGTTGTTTCTTTATTGTATTACGAGGATTTGTCACTCAGCGAAATCGCTGAGGTCATGTCGCTATCTCCATCGCGAATTTCACAGTTGCATTCCAAAGCAATATTACGTCTGAGAGCGACATTGGACAAACAACGGGATTTGCTAATGCGTAAAGATTAACGTACGGGAGGTTACAGTAACAGTTAGACGGAAGGAGCACCCTTGTGGAGAAGCAATATGCTTTGGACCAGTTTTTAAAAGTGGTTGTCTCACCTGACAAACAAACCGCCTACTTGGAGTTTGCCAAACGTGAAGAAGGCTTTGCCTGTTCTGTGGAAGAATTAGAGCGTTTTCTAAGCAACCAAAAAATATCCTACGGTTTAATAGCCGATGCAATTCGCGTATTTGCGGCAAGTCCGGAAGATCATTTCTTCGGAAAATTACTGATTGCTCAGGGAAAGCAGCCGATCCATGGCACAGACGGAAAAATCAATCTGGCTGATATTGTGACTGGCGAAGATGCACATAAGCCGCTTGAAACCGTGGATGGACGGGTGGATTATAAAGAACTAACTCGTTTAAGAAATGTAAAACGTGGTCAACTGATTGCCGAACGGGTTGATCCTCTGCCAGGTGTACCGGGGATTGCTGTAACCGGAGAGGAAATTCCTTTTCTTCCAGGTAAAGAGGCGCGTTTTAAAGTTGGAAAAAATGTAGTGATTCATCCAGAAGGTGTTGCGATGTATGCGGCTATTGACGGACTGGTAACTACGACTGAAAAGGGCAAACTTAATGTGTTCCCCGTATATGAAGTTAACGGGGACGTCGATTATAGTGTCGGCAACATTGATTTTGTTGGAACCGTCGTCATTCGTGGGAATGTTTTGACAGGTTTCCGGGTTCGGGCGGCTGGCGACATTCGTGTCATCGGTGGTGTGGAAGGGGCCGAAATTGTGGCGGAAGGTTCAGTGGAAATCACTGGCGGTATTATCGGATACCATAAGGGGTTCGTGAAAGCTGCACAAAATGTGAAATGCTCGTTTATACAAGATGGTAACGTGATTGCGGGAGGCGATGTACTTGTATCCCAGAGTATCATGCATTCCCAGATCAAAGCGAGTAATAATGTAATCTGCGAAGGGACAAAAGGGCTTATCGTAGGTGGCAGTGTACAAGCTGGTAAAAAGGTAGTGGCTCGTACCGTCGGTAATACGATGTCCACAGCTACCAATATCGAAGTGGGTGTACTTCCCGAACTGCGCGATGAACTGACAGAACTCCGCGCACGTTTGAAGCAGCAGACAGACAGCCAGGATAAAACGAATAAGGCTCTTACCATATTGGATCAGCTTGCCGCCGCCGGACAGCTTGCACCTGAAAGAATGGCTATGCGAATCAAGCTGACATCTACTAAAAAATCTAATGAACAGGAGCTTTTGGAAACCAAGTCCAGAATGCTTGAAATTGAACGAACATTAGAGGATACAAGCCGCGCACGGGTAGAAGTGAAAAATGTGATTTACGGTGGCTCTAAAATAGTTATCGGCAGATATACAAAATTTATTAAAGATTCAGTGGAAAGAATGGCGTTTTATTATCATGAGGGAGACATCAGCATGTCCTCCTACGTGTAATTCGGCACACTGATAAACAACATTTAACATTGTATTCCTTGGAAGAAAGATACGGATGCCCAATCGGAAAGGGTGTGGTCCAATGAGCTTGAAGGCTGTTGAATTGCAAATTGCCGTACCTCGCACCAGCGAAGCTGGAAAATACCAAAGTGAGTCCCAGCAGCGGCCGATGAATGATCAAGCATTGCTTGGACAAAAGGCCGCGCTGGAGACGGAGAACATGCGTCAGCGAAGCAGTGCTGTAGATCAGTCTGCGGAAACATTTGTCGGTGAGCGGCAAACAGGGGGACAGAGCAGAGATTCTTCCCAGCAGAGCCGCTCCCGGCCAGATGAGGCTGAACTGCCTAAGGAGCATCCGGCAGAGCATCCGTTCAAGGGACACCATATTGATTTTTCGCTCTGATCCGACAGGTGGAGAAGCGTTATTAAAGGAGACGATGGGCAGTGGATCAACCATGGATTTATATTGTTCTGCTGGGCGCCGCAGCTGTTGTCTATGCCTGGCTACAGCCTAAGCGTCAGCCAGGCCGGGGAACAGAAGAGGCCGTCGTCCAAAAGGTCGAGGCCACATTAGAGCAATATATGGCCGATATTGAAAACGATAATGACGAGTTGATTGAGCTTGTTTCTGGTATGAAGCAGGAGCATACAGTGAAACAGGCGGCATTACAGGAGCAAGTAGCTGAGCTTCGGAGCCGTATCGTGGAGCTTGAGCGCCAGGCTATGTTTGCAACTGTGTCTATGCAAACCGAGCCTGTACCTAAGGAAATACAACATACAACTGCTTCTCAGCAGGCAGCGGTTGCATACGGTCAATTTCAAAGTCCGCAACCTGAAATGTCTGTGCAGGAAGGCTACTCTGGTTCAGAAGCTCCCCTCATAACTATGGAGGAACAGACGGCATTACAAGATCCTGAAACTGAGCAGGAAGCAGAGTCCATCCGTGATCGTTATCAAGAGTTGTTTGCTCTGCATGAGCAAGGCAAGTCAGTGGACTATATAGCTAAGCAATCAGGCATTCAACGGGGTGAAGTACAGCTTATTTTGCAACTCGCGGAGCGGGAGGATGTAACGTGATCAAAAACCGTTCATTTATGCTAGGCATGGGTACTGGTCTTATAACGGGGGCATTGCTATTGCAACTGGCATTGATCGGTCAGGGGCAATCGCAGCAATCTTCCACAGACCCGAAAAACATGACGCGAGAGCAATTAGAAAAGGCAGCAGCCGGATTAAATCTCCAGGTCAGTGACAGCTCTAACCCGAAAATGACAGAAGAGGAATGGCGTAATAAGGTGATCAAGGAAGGTAATAAAACTCCCGTTGCACCCCAAAAAGCTAAACCAGCTCAAACGCCAGCAACACCAAAGGCACCTGCAAACAGCATATCCTCGGCTGGTTCTAAACCTTCGACCAGCACATCGGTTCCACAAAGTCCGAATAAGCCGCAAACTCAAAGTTCTGGCACTACAGCGACTCCCAATATCCCCAAGCAGCCTGCCACCCCACAAGTGCAGTATAGCATTGCATCCGGAAGCAATTTGAGAAGTGTGGCATCAGGATTGCAACGGGCAGGGGTCGTATCGGATGCTAGTGCATTTGAGGCAGCAGCTAAGGCTAAAAAAATCAATACCAAAATTCGTACCGGTACCTATCAGTTTGCTAAAGGTGAGGATTTCAGTTCTATCATTACTAAAATTACGAAAAAGCCGTCCAACTGACCAGACTGGGAAGTGGCCGGCTTTTATTCTTGCTGAAAAGTTCAATGAGAGGCGTAAAACGTCACATCTTGCGTTGTTCTAATCTATTGTCGAAAAGTTGGTTGCAACGATGCAAGTGTTATGGTATATTAATTAACGGTGTTAAAAACGCACGTCGGTTAATTTTATAAAGGGTGCTTTCCAATGGAAAGTCTTTATGAAAAATGATGTCGGCGGAGGACACACAAAAAACCAAACTTAGGAGGTGCGTGAAGATGGCAGTAATCTCCATGAAACAGCTTTTGGAAGCTGGGGTTCACTTTGGTCACCAAACACGTCGCTGGAACCCGAAAATGGATCGTTATATCTTCACTGAAAGAAACGGTATTTACATCATTGACTTGCAAAAGACAGTGAAAAAGGTTGAGGAAGCTTACAACTTTGTAAAAAGCATTGCAGCTGAGAATGGTACAATTCTGTTCGTAGGCACGAAGAAACAAGCACAAGATTCCGTTAAAGAAGAAGCAGCACGCGCTGGTCAATTCTACATTAACCAACGTTGGTTGGGTGGTACGCTGACTAACTTCCAAACGATTCAAAAACGTATTGACCGTTTGAAACAACTAGAAGCTTGGGAAGAAGACGGTACATTCGCAGTTCTTCCTAAAAAAGAAGTTATCATTCTTCGCAAAGAAAAAGATCGTCTTGAAAAATTCTTGGGCGGTATCAAAAACATGAAGGGCCTTCCAAGTGCTCTGTTCATCATTGATCCACGCAAAGAACGTATCGCGGTTGCTGAAGCTCGCAAATTGGGTATCCCAATCGTAGGTATCGTTGATACAAACTGCGATCCAGACGAAATCGACTATGTTATCCCAGGTAATGACGACGCAATCCGCGCTGTTAAATTGCTGACAGGTAAAATGGCTGATGCAGTTATGGAAGCAAACCAAGGCGAAGAAACTACAGCATAACATTTCCATTAGGAAATAACTATATGAATTAAATGAAAAGGGTGGTTGGCAGGTGTATAACCTCTCACTACCCTTTTTTTAAGGAATAAGCACGGTATACCACTGAAAATCAAATTTGGAGGGAAATAATATGGCAGTTAATGCTAGCGCAGTAAAAGAGCTTCGTGAAAAAACAGGCGCAGGAATGCTGGATTGTAAAAAAGCGCTTGAAGAAGCAAACGGTGATTTGACAAAAGCGGTTGAAGTTCTGCGCGAAAAAGGACTTGCAGCTGCAGCCAACAAAGCGGGTCGTATTGCTACTGAAGGTGTTGTTGAATCCTACATTCATGCTGGCGGCCGTATCGGCGTACTGGTAGAAGTAAACTGCGAAACAGACTTCGTAGCTAAAACAGACCAGTTCAGAGATTTTGTACGCGACATTGCAATGCATATCGCTGCATCGAACCCTCGTTATGTTCGTCGTGAAGAAGTGCCACAGGAAGAGATCGAAAAAGAAAAAGAAATCCTGAAAGCACAAGCGCTGAACGAAGGTAAACCAGAAAAAATTGTTGAAAAAATGGTTGAAGGCCGTATTGGTAAGTTCTATGAAGAGTTCTGTTTGTTGGAGCAATCTTTCATCAAAGATCCAGACAAAACAATCTCCACGCTTATCAACGAAAAAATCAGTACGATTGGCGAGAACATCTCCCTGCGTCGCTTTGTTCGTTTTGAACTGGGTGAAGGTCTGGAGAAAAAAGAAGACAACTTCTACGAAGAAGTTATGTCTCAAGTGAAACAATAATTACCAACGAACGGTAATCGCATATGGAAAAATGGAAATGGGACACATCAGTGTTCCATTTCTTGCAACAGGACACCTATCCTGTTACATAAAGTATAAATGATATTGGAGGGTGATCATTTGGAAAAACCTGTGTTTAAGCGTGTTGTCCTGAAAGTTAGTGGTGAATCGCTGTCAGGTCCTAACGGTTACGGTATTGACGCGGATACGATTGCATCCATTGCCGAACAAGTCAAAGACGTAGTGGAACTGGGAGTAGAAGTTGCTATCGTGTGTGGTGGCGGTAACATCTGGCGCGGTATTGCTGGAAGTGCCAACGGAATTGACCGGGCCACGGCAGATTACATGGGTATGCTGGCAACGGTGATGAACTCACTGGCCTTACAGGATGCTTTGGAACAGATTGAGGTACCTACCCGTGTACAAACATCCATTGCGATGCAACAGATTGCAGAACCTTACATTCGTCGTAGAGCTATCCGTCATTTAGAAAAGGGTCGGGTTGTTATTTTTGCAGCAGGTACAGGTAATCCGTTCTTCTCGACTGATACTACAGCTGCACTGCGTGCCGCTGAGATCGAAGCGGAAGTGATTCTGATGGCTAAAAATAAAGTGGATGGCGTATATTCTGCTGATCCGTTTAAAGATAGCACAGCTGAGAAATATGAGCAGCTTACGTATTTGGATGTGCTCAACAAAAATCTCGGTGTCATGGATTCTACTGCTTCCTCGTTGTGCATGGATAACAATATTCCGTTGATTGTCTTTGCTATTACAGAGCAAGGTAACATTAAACGTGTCGTGCTGGGTGAGAAAATTGGTACGATCGTCAAAGGGAGTGTAAATTAATGCCACAATCTGTGAAAAAGAGTGCTGAGGAACGCATGCAAAAAGCAATCCAGGCATTGCAACGTGATCTTGCATCTTTGCGTGCAGGACGGGCGACACCAGCTTTACTGGACCGTGTACAGGTAGAGTATTATGGTGCAATGACTCCAGTCAACCAACTGGCGAATATCAATACACCTGACAGCCGGACCTTGATGATTCAGCCTTGGGACAAATCTTCCTTGGCTGATATCGAGCGCGCTATACAAAAATCCGATTTAGGTTTGACACCTTCGAATGACGGTAACACCATTCGTCTTAGCATTCCTGCTTTGACGGAGGAGCGCAGAACTGACTTGGTGAAGTTGACAAAGAAGAACGGTGAAGAAGCGAAGATCGCTATTCGTAACATTCGTCGTGATGCCAATGATGACATCAAAAAATTGGAGAAAAGTGATATTTCCGAGGACGAATCTCGTAAACATCAGGAAGATATCCAGAAAACAACTGATAAGTTTATCGCTGAAGTGGATAAAGTTTTAGCTGCAAAAGAAAAAGAAATTATGGAAGTCTAAAAGATTGGCAGCCCCTCCCTTACGGTGGGGTTTGTCTCTTTTCAAGCCTGAGGCACATTTTCAGAGAATGCTGGAGGAACTGGAATGATCAAACGGGTTCGGTCTTGGTGGAACGGGGAACAAAAACAGCAAACACCGGCCATTTCAAAAGACAATATTCCGCAGCATGTTGCTGTCATCATGGATGGGAACGGCAGATGGGCCAAACGGATTGGAATGCCGCGGATTGTAGGGCACCAAAATGGAATGAAGGCAGTGAAACGCACAGCAATTGCGGCGGATGAACTGGGTATTAAGTATTTGACTTTGTTTGCATTTTCAACTGAAAATTGGACGCGTCCAAAGGACGAAGTTGATTTTCTAATGCGCTTACCGCAGGAATTTCTGGCTATTGAGCTAGATGAGTTGATTGAAAAAAATGTGCAAGTACGTATGATGGGCAATAAAGAACATTTACCTTCCCATACCGTTGAAGCGCTGACTGAAGCGACTCGACGAACTGAAAATAATACCGGACTTGTTCTTAATTTTGCATTAAATTATGGAAGTCGGTTGGAAATCACCGAATGCATGCAAACATTGGGCCGTCAAATTGCGGATGGGAAGCTTAAATCGGAAGATATAACATCTGAGCTGATCGGTAGTACGTTGCTTTCTAGCGGTATGCCAGACCCTGATTTACTGATTCGAACAAGCGGTGAGCTTAGACTTAGTAATTTTATGCTCTGGCAGCTTGCCTACAGTGAGTTGTGGTTTACTGATATTTATTGGCCTGAGTTTAAGAAAGAACACTTATACGAAGCAGTGATCGAATATCAGCAAAGAACACGACGGTATGGCGGACTGAAGTAAATGGAGGATGAAAGCCGTTGAGACAGAGATTAATTACCGGTATTCTGGCAGGCATATTCTTTTTGGCGATGGTCCTGTGGGGCGGCTTGGCCTACCATTTGCTTATATTGGCGATGGCCCTAATCGGATTTTATGAGTTCGCACGAATGACGCAGGTATCTCCTTTTGGAGGTACAGCAATACTTGGATACGTAAGCATATTAGCTTTTGTATTCCCGTATGAACCTTTTGGCTTGCACTCACCCTTACCCTTTGCCAGTATGCTTTGGCTGGTAATGATAGCTTTTATGATCATCACGGTAGGAACAAAAAATAAAATCCCGATTCAAACGGTAGCTATATTATTTCTTGGTACCGTTTATATAGGGTTTGGATTTTCGTATATTGCGGAATCACGTCATATGGAACATGGACTATTATGGACATTTTTATTATTGGCTTGTATTTGGGCAAGTGATGCAGGGGCATATTTTGTAGGCAAAATGGCAGGAAAGACGAAATTATGGCCTGCGATCAGTCCGAATAAAACGGTCGAAGGATCCATTGGCGGCATCGTTTTAGCGTTGGTTATAGCTCTTGTATTCGCTGGATTATCGGGTGGACTGCTGCCATGGGGCAAAGCCATCGGCATCGGTTTGTCATGTGCAGTTGTGGGACAACTGGGCGATTTGGTACAATCTGCATACAAACGAGTGTACGGCATTAAAGATTCCGGTAATCTGCTGCCAGGGCACGGTGGTATACTAGACCGTTGCGACAGCTGGATTGTCGTTTTTCCATTTGTACATATGCTGATGCTGCTTCCATGAGTCTATTGATTACAGTTTATGCTCAGGCTAATCTCTATGCTGCTCACTCTGCGCTACTAGAAGGTTGGAACTAGTAGCATAGCTGCCTGAATAATAATCAATGAGCTCCTGGATAAAAGTGATTTTCAGGATAGGAAGGTGCATCATGAAAAGAATTACGGTACTTGGTTCAACCGGATCTATTGGAACTCAAACGCTGGATGTAGTGTCCATGCACCCGGATCAGTTTACTGTTGAGGCTTTAGCAGGTGGTTCTAATATAAAGTTACTTGCTGAGCAGGCGCATCTTTATAAACCCAAAAAAGTGTCTGTGGGTACTCGGCAGTTGGCGGATGAAATTCGTCCTTTACTGCCTTCTGGAATGGATCTGTATTGGGGAAATGAAGGACTCATTGAGCTTGCTGCGAACACGGAGGCGGATATGGTTGTGACGGCTGTAATGGGCAGTGTCGGATTGCACTCCACGCTGGCCGCGATTGAGGCTGGAAAACAGATCGGTTTGGCCAATAAGGAAACACTGGTTACTGCTGGTCATCTGGTCACAGCGCGGGCTCGGGCGAAAGGAGTGCCGTTGCTGCCGATTGACAGTGAGCATTCAGCTATTTTCCAATGCTTGAATGGTGAGCGTATGAAAGATGTGGCACATATTACACTCACAGCATCAGGGGGTTCTTTTCGAGATTTGACAAGAGAACAGTTGCGTGAAGTTACCGTGGAAGATGCACTCAAGCATCCCAATTGGTCAATGGGGGCCAAAATCACGATTGATTCAGCAACGATGGTAAACAAGGGGCTGGAAGTCATTGAGGCGCATTGGCTATTCGGACTTGATTATGAGCAGATTCATGTGTTGCTTCATCCGGAAAGCATTATTCATTCCTATGTTGAGTTTCAGGATACAAGCATTGTTGCTCAACTTGGGAATCCGGACATGAGAGTACCCATTCAATATGCTTTGACTTATCCTGAGCGTATGAAGTCCCCGGCGAAGCCGTTGTCACTGGCTGAAGTGGGTAGACTCCATTTTAAGGAAATGGACTATAATCGTTTTCCTTGTTTAAGGCTTGCCTTCGAATGTGGTAAAATGGGTGGTACAGCACCGACCGCATTTAATGCAGCTAATGAGATTGCTGTTGCCCGTTTCCTGCGTGGAGAAATTTCTTTTCTGCATATTGAAGCTATTATTGAACGTGTGCTGGAGCGGCATGTCAATGTGGCTAATCCTGATCTGTCTGCGATTGAAGCATGTGACGGAGAGACTCGTAGCATAGCCACGGGGTTGTAGGCTAATGTTGGGTTAGAAACGAAATGTGATTCTCTTGTGCGGGATCGGAGAATAATGATAATCTAGGAAGACAAACTCGATCTCATTGAAAGGGGAACGGAAACGATTGGAAACGATTCAAATAGTGTTGATGACGGTGCTCATGTTTTTCGTCATAGTGACGGTGCATGAATGGGGGCATTATTATTTTGCCAAGCGCGCCGGGATTCTGGTACGGGAGTTTGCGATCGGTTTCGGTCCGAAACTGTTTTCTTATAAAAGAAACGAGACGCGATTTACGTTGCGTTTGTTGCCGTTCGGTGGCTTTGCCCGCATGGCGGGAGAGGATCCGGAGGTTAATGAAATTGAGACCGGACAAACGATTGCTGTACGCCTAACGGATGACGTCGTTAAAACCATCTATCTGGATCAACTGGATAATCGCAAGAATGTGGTGCGAGGCGAAGTGTTGGATATTGATCTGGAACAGTCATTAACTTTAAAATTGGATGTGGATGGCGAAGATCAGCAATACACTGTGCACCCGCAAGCGATGATGGTAACCAAAGGACAATCCATACAGATTGCACCCAAGGATCGGCAGTATGGGAGTAAAACAGTAGGACAGCGTGCGTTGGCTATTTTTGCTGGACCACTGATGAATTTTATTCTTGCCTTTATTTTGTTTGGTCTGCATATTCAGATGGTCGGCATACAAGTGGACAACCCGACTTATGTCCAAATTAGTGAAATTACAGCAGGTATGCCTGCTGCTGAAGCTGATTTGCATAAGGGAGATATCATCGAATCGGTGAATGGAGTAGCCATTGGTGCGAATGTTGAAAACATGATCAAACTGATTGCGGATTCTCAAGACAAGCCGATGAAGTGGACGGTTCGCCGTGATAATAAGACCTTTGATCTTACGATTACACCTCGTGCAATGGAAGGACAAAAGGGTGGCAAGGTGGGCATTGTGCCTGAACTTCCAAAACGCCAAGCAGGTGTGGGTGAAACGTTCAAATTTGCCGGACAATCCATGGTCAGAACGACCGATATTATTTTCCAAGGATTTAGCCAGCTCATTCAACGTTTTTCTATCAATGACTTGGGAGGCCCGGTACGTACTTTTGAAGTGACGGGGCAAATTGCCAAGCAGGGGATTGAGCAGTTGACGTATTGGACTGCTATAATGAGTCTTTACCTGGGGATATTTAATTTATTGCCTATTCCGGCGCTGGATGGAAGCAGACTTGTTTTCCTTGGTGTGGAGGCGGTAAGAGGGCGTCCCGTTGATCCGAGCAGGGAAGGAATGGTCCATTTCGTTGGTTTTGCTATGCTATTCCTGCTTATGATTGCGGTCACGTATAACGATATTTTACGCTTAATTAATGGTTAATTAGAGACGGACTTATATAAAAACGGTCTGTATGGGAGGACATGCATTTCTATGTCGAACGATAAACAGTTTGTCGAGGAAATTACGCCGCAGAGCGAAGATTTTTCCCGATGGTATATTGATGTTATTAAAAAAGCAGAACTGATGGATTATTCCCCTGTTCGCGGATGTATTGTATTCCGCCCCGATGGTTTTGAAATTTGGGAGCATATCAAGGAAGCCATGGATGTGCGCTTCAGAGAAACAGGTCACCGTAATGCCTATTTTCCAATGTTCATTCCAGAAAGCTTTTTTCAAAAGGAAAAAGAGCATGTTGAAGGGTTTAATCCTGAACTGCCTTGGGTAACCGAGGCTGGCGGGGAAAAGCTGGAAGAGCGTCTTGCAATTCGTCCGACTTCGGAAACCATGATTGGTCATATGTACTCCAAATGGATTCAATCCTATCGTGATCTACCCGTGCTTATTAACCAATGGGCTAATGTAGTGCGTTGGGAAAAACGCACGCTGCCTTTCTTGCGCACAAGTGAATTTTTGTGGCAAGAAGGTCACACGGCCCATGAAACAGAAGAAGAAGCACGTGAAGAAACGATGAAAATGCTGGAAGTATACCGTGAGGTTATTGAGGAAGTTCTGGCTATTCCGGTTATTACTGGACAGAAAACACCTTCTGAAAAGTTTGCAGGTGCGAAGGATACATTTTCACTGGAAGCGATGATGAAGGATGGACGGGCGGTACAAGCTGGGACCTCCCACTATATGGGAACTAATTTTGCCGTTGCATTTGACATTAAATATTTGAGTCGTGAAAACAACTTGGAATTCGCGCATACGACTTCATGGGGAACAAGTACACGTTTGATCGGTGCCCTGATTATGGTCCATGGAGATGACCGTGGTCTGGCATTGCCTCCTAAAGTTGCGCCTACGCAGGTTATTATGGTTCCAATTGGACCACCTAAGAAGCGTGATGCTGTTATCGCTCGTGCAGATGAACTATTTGCTGAGTTGAAACAAGCGGGAGTGCGTGTTAAAATGGACGACCGCAGCGATGTAAGTCCAGGTTGGAAATTTAATGAATATGAAATGCGCGGTGTGCCGGTTCGTCTGGAAATCGGGCCGCGTGATATGGAAAACGGTGTCTGTGTGCTCGTATCCCGTATCAGCGGTGAGAAAAAAATCGTGCAGCAGGATAATCTGGTTGAGGAAGTACACGCGATGCTCGCACAGGTACAGCAGGAGATGTTTGATCGTGCGAAAAATTTCATGGAAGAAAACTTCTATTCCGTTGATACGCTGGATGAAATGAAGACTCTCATGGAAGAAAAACGCGGCTTTACTTTGGCAGGCTGGTGCGGATCTGAAGAATGTGAAGATAAAGTTAAAGAAGTGACAGGTGCTACAAGTCGTAATATACCGTTTAAAACAAACGAGCAAAAGTCCACATGTTTGTGCTGTGGCAAACCTGCCAAGCATACAGTAGTGTTCGCACGGGCGTACTAATATAGAAGTAGGGCAATACCACTATACTCACTTCATTCTCTTCGCTGACATGGTAACTGTTACGGGACAATGTCCCGAAGGATCTATGTGTCGTTGTGAAGAGGATTGAAGAGGGCTACGAAAAGCTTTTGCGGTCGGAGATGTTTTTGACGCAGAAGCTTTTCATGTTTTCAGAATGGTAGATTTGAAATTGGGGGGAGAGCCATGGGCGGAGCTGAAGAAAAGAGAAAGCGGCTGGAACTGCTAATGAAGCAAGTTGGGATGCCGGCGGGAGTGGTTGAACCTTATTTTTTGGACGGTTGGATTGACCAAGTGGAGATTAGCCGAACCAATAAGGATTGGAACATCACCATTGCCAAGGAGACATTGGTCCCCGCTCAGGTGTATCGTACGTTCTGTATTCAAGTACAGGAAAAAATGAGTCACATCGCAAAAATTACGTTCCGTTTTCAGTACAGTGAGCAGATTCAGCCTGGTGATATCATCAGTGAATACTGGAAACTTTTTCTAGAGTGGGTACATCGTGAGATTCCATCGGTTAACGGTTGGATGAATCGGGCTGTGCATGAGTGGGACGACGGTCTATTATTGCTAACGATGAGCGACGGTATGTCGTTGGAACTGGCGCGTAAAAAGCAGATAGATCAAGCTATCATCAAATTTTACGATAAATATTTCGGGCTTTCTATGCGCATTAAAGTCCAGGTGGGTGAAAGTAACCAGGAGGCGTTACAGCAATTCCAAGAGAAAAAAATGCAGGAAGAACGCGAAGTCATTCAGCAGATGATGGAAAGTATGGAATCCGAAATGCCGCCTTTGGATGAAGAAGAAGGAGACGTACGGCTTCAATTCGGTTATGACATCAAAGAACCGGCTGTTCCGATGCAAGATATTCAGGACGAAGAGAAGAAAGTCACTTTACAAGGAACAATCTTCGGTTTGGATAGTAAAGAATTGCGCAATGGCAGCACGTTGTTTACGTATTATTTGACCGACTTTAGTGATTCCCTGCAAATGAAAATGTTTGCTAAAACTAAAGAAGATCTGAAGATCCTCAGCTTGTTGGCTAACGGGAAATGGGTCAAAGTACGGGGTCGAGTTGAATATGATCGTTTTATGCAAATTCCCGAGCTGGTTATGATTCCCTCTGATCTAGTTGAAGTACAGGCTCCACCCACACGTAAGGATAAAGCAGAGGAAAAACGAGTCGAGTTCCATCTCCATACAAAGATGAGCGCAATGGATGCTGTTGCCTCGATTGATCAATACGTTAAAACAGCCGCCAAATGGGGGCACAAGGCGATTGCAGTCACCGACCATGGCGGAGTGCAGTGCTACCCTGATGCTGCTAAGGCTGCAAAGAAAAACGGCATTAAAATGATCTACGGTGTTGAGGCCAATGTGGTTAATGATGCCGTTGAGGTTGTAATGCAGGCACAGCCATTAAATTTGAAAACAGCGACTTATGTCGTTTTTGATATTGAAACCACCGGTTTATCGGTTACACAGAATAAAATCATTGAGATTGCAGCTGTGAAAATGCATGATGGCAAAGAAATTGATCGTTATGCTACCTTTGTCAATCCGCATGAGCGCATTCCATATAATATACAGCAACTGACCAACATTAACGATGAAATGGTCAAGGACGCGCCGGATGTAGAACCTGTTATGAAGGAGTTTGTAGCTTTTGCTGGCGATGCTGTATTGGTTGCCCATAATGCGCGTTTTGATGTCGGTTTTATCCAGGCCACCCTTCGAAATATGGGTTTGCCTGAAATGACCAATCCGGTACTGGATACGCTCGAACTGGCTCGTTTACTGTTTCCAACAATGAAAAACCATCGTCTGAATACGCTGACGACCAAATATAAAGTGGCGCTCGAAAGCCATCACCGAGCCATTGACGATACAGTCGCACTGACTGAAGTGCTGAATGGCTTGCTGAATGATGCGGAACAAATTAAGGGTTTAAAAATGCTCGATCGTCTGAATGATTATGTGGGTAAGGACTTATCGACCGTTCGTCCGTTTCACTGTTGTATTTATGCCCTCAATCCGATTGGTAAAAAAAATCTGTACAAGCTGGTTTCGATGTCTCATACCGAATATTTCAAGCGTGTGCCTTGCATTCCTAAATCAAAATTGTCAGAAATGAGAGACGGACTGCTTATTATTTCTGGCTGCGAAAAAGGAGAGTTCTTCGAGGCTGTGTTGAACAAGTCCGAGGAAGAAGCCGAGGAAATAGCACAGTTTTATGATGTGTTGGAGATTCAACCTTTGACGATGTATATGCATTTAGTAGAAAAACAACTGGTAAGCGGGCCTGATGCTCTGAAAACGGCAATACGCAAAGTATGCGAAATTGGGCGGCGACTTGATAAGCCCGTAATTGCCACAGGCAATGTTCACTATTTGGAAACGCGCGATAAGTTGTACCGTGATATTACGATACATGGCATTACGGGATTTAGTCCGCTAAAAGATATTCGTAAGCCTGATGCGCATTTACGCACCACAGACGAAATGCTGGCAGAATTCGAGTTTTTGGGCGAGGAGAAAGCCTATGAAGTCGTTGTGAAGAATACCAGTGAGTTGGCGGATCGATTTGAGGAGCTGGAGTTGTTCCCTGACAAGCTGTTTACACCTTTGCTGGATGGGGCGGACGAGGAAATCCGTAACACTTGCTATGAGACGGCTAAATCTATCTATGGTGAGGAATTGCCCGAGGTGGTTGTAGCTCGCCTTGAAAAAGAACTGGAGCCGATTATTAAATACGGTTTCTCTGCCAACTATCTTATTTCCGAGCGCTTGGTTAAAAAGTCTAATAAGGATGGATATCTGGTAGGTTCACGGGGGTCTGTTGGATCTTCTGTGGTCGCTACCTTCCTCGGTATTTCCGAGGTTAATCCACTGCCTGCACATTATATTTGCGGTAATCCTGAATGCAGACATAGCGAATGGATTTTGGACGGTAGTGTGCCGAGTGGATTTGATTTGCCGGACAAAAATTGTCCGAATTGCGGCGGCAAACTGAAGGGTGAGGGACAGGATATTCCGTTTGAAACGTTTCTTGGGTTTAAGGGAGATAAAGTTCCCGATATTGACTTGAACTTCTCTGGCGAATATCAGCCTGTCGCACATAACTATACGAAAGTACTGTTTGGTGAGAAAAGTGTATTCCGTGCTGGAACCATCGGTACCGTTGCCGAGAAGACAGCCTTTGGCTTTGCCAAGAAATATGAAGAGGCGCATCATAAAAAATGGCGTGGGGCTGAACTGAATAGGCTGGCTTCGGGCTGTACAGGGGTCAAACGCAGTACCGGGCAACATCCAGGCGGAATTGTCGTTGTTCCCGATTATATTGAGGTCGAGGATATTACGCCGGTACAGTACCCCGCCGATGATACAAGCTCGGAATGGAAAACAACGCATTTTGATTATCACGCTTTTGATGCGAATTTACTCAAACTCGATATTCTGGGTCATGATGATCCGACCATGATGAGGATGCTTCAGGATTTGACTGGTGTCGATCCTACGACCATTCCAATGAATGATCCTAAGGTTATGAGCATGTTCAACTCCACGGAGGCGCTCGGTGTTACACCCCAGCAAATCCGCACGCCTGTAGCAACCTATGGTGTACCAGAGATGGGGACGAAGTTTGTGCGCCAAATGTTAGTAGAGTCGCAGCCAAGTTCTTTTGCCGATTTACTGCAAATATCCGGACTGTCTCACGGCACGGGCGTATGGCTAGGGAACGCACAGGAACTGATTAAGAATAATACTTGCAACATCAAGACTGTAATTGGTTGTCGTGATGACATCATGCTGTTTTTGATTTACAAGGCAGGCATGGACGCAGGTCTGGCCTTTAAAATTACGGAGAGCGTACGTAAAGGTAAGGGGCTTAGTGCTGAATGGATTGAGGAAATGAAAAAATGCAAGGTGCCACAGTGGTACATTGATTCCTGTCTGAAAATTCAGTACATGTTTCCGAAGGCGCATGCTGCAGCGTATGTTATTTCAGCAGTGCGCACAGCGTACTTTAAGCTGTATCATCCGATTGAATATTATGCGACTTACTTTTCAGTACGTGCAGCCGATTTTGATATTGAGCTGTGCTGTCAGGGATATGATGCAATCGCGCGGAAGATTGTCGAAATCGAGCAACTCGGTTTTCAGGCACCTCCCAAAGAAAAAGGGATGCTTCCGATCCTGGAAATGGCTCTGGAAATGACGGCTCGCGGGTTTAGTTTTAAATCCATTGATTTGTACCGTTCCGAAGCTACACGCTTCAAGGTGGATGGAGATTCACTCATTCCGCCATTCGGAGCTCTTCAGGGAATTGGAGACAACGCGGCACGTAACATCGCAGCCTCCCGTGAACATGGTGAATTTTTGTCTGTCGAGGATTTTCAACAAAAATCGAAGGCTAGTAAAACCATTGTCGAAATGCTGTCTCAGATGGGTTGCTTTCGAGGTCTTCCAGAGAGTAATCAGCTGTCTCTGTTTTAATCCGAACCACAGTAGTCAAGCTCTGGCACTTGTCACATAACTACGGTTATGTTATAATTTTTTTGGTAATCATGGAGATAAAACCGTTGCTAAAAGAGTGGGGAAACCCACTCTTTACTGTTTGATATACAGTTACAACGTGAAAAGGTTGTTTTTGGGCACGAAACCGGTACGCCGGTTTATTTGCAGTGAGCCCGAAATGAACATTACATCAAATGAAAATGAAAATGCCGGTGATGGAGAAGCATTGTCCATGCAATAGGGCATCTTTTTTTCAACACAGGAAAGTTCACTTTTGGAGGTTATAATCTTTGAGCACACCAAAGATCAAATCAGTAGTAGAAGAAATGGCCCAACCTTACCTCGAAGAGCATGGTTTTGAACTGGTCGATGTCGAGTATGTCAAAGAGGGCAGTAATTGGTTTCTTCGCGTTTTTGTAGACAAAGACGGAGGAATTGATCTGGACGACTGCAGTATGATCAGTGAATATTTGGGTCAAAAGTTGGATGAAAATGACCCTGTTTCTACAGCATATTTTCTGGAAGTGTCTTCACCAGGCGCCGAAAGACCGCTAAAAAAAGCGGAGGACGTTACTAAAGCGGTAGGCAAAAACGTATTCGTTACTACATACGAGCCGATCAACGGCCTGAAGGAATTTGAAGGTCGTTTGCTTTCTTTTGAAGATGGGGAACTCACCGTTCAAAGCGGACAAAAGAAGCATGCTATACCTTATGACAAGGTAGCTGGTGCAAGGCTCGCGATCATATTTTAATTCAGATTTGACTGTTGCTGTTTGACATGTACTACATGTTTTTTTGCCTCGTGTGCCGACCAGTACGCAGGTGCATCATTTGAAAGGGGGAGCAGTAATCCATGAGTATGGATTTTATTGAAGCAATGAACGAGTTGGAAAGAGAAAAGGGGATCAGCAAGGATGTGCTGTTTGAGGCCATTGAAGCAGCCTTGATTTCTAGTTACAAACGGAATTTCAACACCGCACAAAACGTGCGTGTTGATATGAACCGCAACTCGGGAGTCATTAAGGTATATGCCCGCAAGCTGATCGTTGAGGAGGTATTGGATCCTCGCACCGAGATTTCGTTGCCTGCGGCTCGTGAGATTAACCCGCATTTTCAGTTGGAAGATATCGCTGAAATTGAAGTTACACCACGTGATTTTGGACGGATTGCTGCACAAACTGCGAAGCAGGTCGTGACCCAGCGTATCCGCGAAGCGGAACGGGGACTGATCTACAACAAGTTTGTGGACAAGGAAGAAGATATTGTAACAGGAACTGTACAGCGCCAAGACCCACGTAACATTTATATTGATCTTGGTAAGGTGGAAGCGGTTCTCCCGTTAGGCGAATTGATGCCTAATGAGAAATTTAGCCATCTGGATCGAATTAAGGCTTATATTACCAAAGTAGAAAACACAACCAAAGGACCGCAAATTATGCTGTCCCGATCACATCCGGGTCTGCTTAAGCGTTTGTTCGAACTCGAAGTGCCTGAAATTTTTGATGGTGTTGTAGAGATTCGTTCCGTAGCGCGTGAAGCAGGCTTCCGTTCTAAAATCGCGGTTCATTCCCGTAACGCCGAGGTGGATCCGGTCGGCTCTTGTGTGGGTCCTAGAGGAACACGTGTACAGACTATTGTGAACGAGCTGCGTGGCGAAAAAATCGACATTGTACGTTATTCCGATAATGTTGATGAATACGTGGCTAATGCGCTGAGTCCATCCAAGGTGCTCGAAGTGCAGGTGTTTGAAGAAGAGAAAATGGCGCGTGTTATTGTGCCTGATTATCAGCTTTCTCTTGCTATTGGTATCAAAGGACAAAATGCTCGCCTTGCTGCTAAGCTTACGGGTTGGAAAATTGATATTAAGAGTGAAACACAGGCGGAGGAAGAACTCGGCAGACCGAGAACATCCACCGATGAAATGCATCAGGATTCCGTTTCTGTAGATTAAGCGGAGTGTAGGGGGGTTAATGCATGAAACAGAGAAAGATACCTTTGCGCAAATGTGTGGCCTGTCATGAAATGATGCCAAAGAAGCAGTTGATCCGTGTCGTCAAAACCCCTGAAGACGAAGTGTTGATTGACTTGACTGGCAAAAAGTCGGGACGCGGCGCTTACTTGTGCGGCAAAGCCGCCTGCTTCAAGCTGGCTCAAAAGAGCAAGGCACTGGATCGAGCATTGAAGCACTCGGTTCATCCTGATATTTATGAGCAGCTAAGTCGTGATTTTGCTGCCGTCGAGGAAGAATTCCTGGCGGCACAAGGCAGCGTGCAGGATGAATAAGGCGCTGTCTGGATTGGGTCTTGCCATGAGAGCTGGCAAGCTGCTAACAGGTGATGAGATCGTTTATAAAGCGATCAGGTCTTCAGAAGCCAAGCTGGTCATTCTTGCGAAAGATGCTTCAATGAATACTCAAAAGAAATTCCGCGACAAATGCGGGACGTACAAAATCCCCTTAATGATAGGATTTGACCGGGAAAGCTTGGGAAGCAGTATCGGCAAGCCTGAACGGGTTGTGCTGGCTGTGACGGATCAAGGATTCGCGAAATTGATCAAGAAACATACGGGGATAATGTCGGAGGTGGAGTATATTGAGTAAACAAGAAAACAAAGACAAAGTGCGGGTATACGAATACGCCAAATCGTTGAACATGAGCAGCAAAGAAATTATCACCATTCTTAAACGGCTGGATATTCCCGTGAACAACCATATGAGCGTCATGGAACATGATGCCGTAGGTAAAGTGGAAAGTTTTTTTAAGAATATTAAATCCAATGCTGCGGCCAAGCAAGGCGAAGCAGGTACGGTGCAAGTAAGCTCGAATCAGGCCGGTTCAAGCCAGAATAGTAATCATTCAACTGAGCAAACCAAAAATCAACAGGAAAAGCAGGTAAGTATGAATAGGACAAACAACAACCAAAACAGTAACCGAAGCAGCGCTCCAAAAGCGCAAAGCAGTCAGCAGGGCGGTCAAAACCGCAGTCAACAAAGTACTAGCAGACCCACTGGTCAGCAAAGTACACAAAACCGCAGTAATGGTCAACAACAGGGAGGACAACAGCGTCCCGGCGGTAACACAGGTTCGCGTCCTCAAGGTAGCCAAAGCACTAACTCACGCCCTCAGGGAAGTAGTCAGGGTGGTACGGCTGTAAGAACATCATCCTCCACAGGTAGCAACAATGCGAACCGTAGTGGTGGCAACCGTACAGGCAGTAACTCCAACAACGGTGGTAACCGTTCCGGTCAAGGACGTTTTGACGATAACCGTCAAGGCGGCGGACGCGGTGGTAACGGTGGTCGTGGAGGCAATAATCGCGGTGGTAGCAATCGTGGCGGGAAATTTAACAATCGTGGTAAAGGTCAACAACAGGAACGTCGCGAGAAAATCGACAACACGCCAAAGAAAATTATTGTTCGTGGTGAGATGACCGTAGGCGAAACTGCCAAGCTTCTTCACAAGGATGCGTCAGAAGTCATCAAAAAGCTGATTATGCTCGGAACGATGGCGACCATTAACCAGGAACTGGATATGGATACTATCCTCTTGCTTGCCGGAGACTTTGGTGTCGAGGTAGAAGTGAAAATTCCGGTCGAAGAAGATCGTTTTGAAACGGTGGAAGAAAATGATGATCCTGCGGATCTGAAAACACGTCCACCCGTTGTAACGATTATGGGTCACGTCGATCATGGTAAAACAACTTTGCTGGATGCCATTCGCTCGACTAATGTAACTGGTGGCGAAGCTGGCGGTATTACACAGCATATTGGTGCATACCAAGTTGAAATTAACAGCAAAAAAATCACTTTCCTGGATACACCGGGTCACGAAGCCTTTACTGCTATGCGTGCACGTGGTGCTCAAGTGACAGATATGACGATTATCGTGGTTGCAGCTGACGACGGTGTTATGCCTCAGACGGTCGAAGCTATTAACCATGCGAAGGCGGCAGGTCTGCCAATTATCGTAGCTGTAAACAAGATCGACAAACCAGATGCCAACCCGGATAAAGTGAAGCAAGAACTCACTGAATATGAATTGGTACCTGAAGAGTGGGGCGGCGATACGATTTTCGTCAACGTTTCCGCGAAACAAAGAATGGGTCTGGAAGACCTGCTCGAAATGATTCTGCTCGTAGCTGAAGTGAATGAGTACAAAGCGAATCCGAACAAACGGGCACGTGGTACCATCATCGAGGCAGAACTGGATAAAGGCCGCGGTTCTGTGGCTCGTATCCTCGTTCAGAATGGTACACTGAAAGTTGGCGATGCTTTCGTAGCGGGTAACTGCTTCGGACGTGTGCGTGCCATGGTCAACGATAAAGGTCGTCGTCTTAAGGAAGCAGGTCCTTCCACTCCAGTTGAAATTACTGGTTTGACAGAAGTTCCACTTGCTGGCGATCCATTCATGGTGTTTGAGGATGAGCGGAAAGCACGCGCTATTGCTGACAGACGTGCGATCACACAACGCCAATCTGATCTGGGCAGTAATACACGCGTAACACTGGATGACCTGTTCCAACACATCAAGGATGGCGAAATGAAGGATCTGAACGTCATTATTAAAGGTGACGTGCAAGGTTCTGTCGAAGCGTTGAAAGGTTCCTTGAATAAGATTGAAGTCGAAGGTGTGCGCGTTAAAATTCTTCACAGTGGTGCAGGAGCAATCACCGAATCCGATATTATTTTGGCCGCAGCTTCCAATGCTATTGTCATTGGTTTTAATGTTCGTCCGGATAACCAGGCGAAATCTACAGCGGAAGCTGAAAAAGTGGACATTCGTCTACACCGTGTCATTTACAATGTCATTGAAGAAATAGAGCAAGCCATGAAGGGCATGCTGGATCCTGAATATAAAGAAAATGTGATTGGGCATGCTGAAGTACGTAACGTGTTCAAAGTTACCAAAGTCGGTACGATCGCTGGTTGTATGGTGACATCCGGTAAAATTACCCGTTCAGCAGAAGCACGCCTGATTCGTGATGGCATCGTCATTTTTGAAGGTAAAATCGACTCACTGAAACGCTTTAAGGACGACGCAAAAGAAGTTGCCCAAGGTTACGAATGCGGTATTACCCTTGATGGCTATAATGATGTTAAGGAACTCGACATTATTGAAGCGTTCGTCATGGAAACAGTGGAGCGCTAACGGCAGAGAGGTGAGCATCCATGGCTAAAATACGTACAGGTCGGGTTGGCGAGCAGATCAAGAAGGAGCTAAGCCGACTCATCCAAACTGAATTAAAAGACCCCCGCATCGGTTTTATCACGGTAACGGGTGTCGATCTTACAAATGATTTGTCCCAAGCGAAAATATACTTGAGCGTGCTCGGGGATGAAGAACAAAAAAATTCTTCCCTGAAAGCATTGGACAAAGCGAACGGTTATCTTCGTTCTGAACTCGGCAAACGGATACGGCTGCGCCATATTCCTGAGTTGATTTTCAAAATTGACGAATCTATTGCTTACGGCAGTCGAATTGAAAAACTGCTGAGTGATATCGACAAGGATGAAAAATAAAACTTTTAGTTTGTCTGAAGGAACCATGAACTGAATGTAAAGGAGAAGGCAATGCATACCTATGAACAGGCGCTTCAACAAGCGAAGGAATTTATTCTGGAGCATGATGATTACCTGATCGTATCGCATGTACAGCCGGACGGAGACGCAGTCAGCTCCACCGTAACGGTGGGCTGGCTTCTCTCATGTCTGGGGAAGAAATTTACCATGCTGAATGAGGGACCTATTCCCAAGCGCATGGATTTTTTATGGCATGCCGATGAGATTATGGATATGAGCCAGCAACCGCCAGAACGGAAATACAATCGGATCATTTGTGTAGATTGTGCGGATTACCGTCGTGTTGGTTTGACAGAGCAGTTTTTTACGGAAGATGCCATTATCCTGAATATTGATCATCATCCAACAAATGATGCTTATGGTACAGTTAATGTGATTAAGTCGGATGCTGCGGCAACAGCGGAAATTCTTTTTGATCTACTGGAAGAGTTTGCAGTAACCTGGGACGTCGAAGTAGCAACGGCTGTATATACAGGGTTGCTGACGGATACAGGAGGTTTCCGCTACTCCAACACTTCACCGAAAGTAATGTCTACGGTGTCACAGCTACTTACTTACGGTGTAGATGGTCCCTCTTTATCCGAGAAATTGCTCGAAGAGATGACCTTTCCACAAATGAAGGTGCTGACAAAAGCATTGCAAACGCTCACGATGTCGGAGGATGGAAAAGTCGCTTGGGTCGTTGTATCACCTGACGATATGACAGAATGTGGCGCTGTAAATGAGGACTTGGAAGGCATCGTGAATTACCCAAGAAATATTCGTGGTGTTGAGGTAGGCATTTTCTTTAAGGTTATTAATGATCAAGCGGTCAAGGCCAGCTTGAGATCGGCAGGGAATGTAGATGTAGCCGCGCTGGCTCAATCATTTGGAGGCGGTGGACATGTGCGTGCGGCTGGCTGTCGGCTAGAGGGTAAACTGGAAGATATCATTAAGACAGTTGTAGGGCGGGTGAAGTCTGAGCTATGAACCCGATAAAGAAGGAACAGGCAACTTGGGAAGGCGTCCTACCAGTCTATAAACCTGCTGGATTTACCTCTCATGATGTGGTGGCCAAGGCTCGCCGTTTATTAGGTATGAAGCGAATCGGACACACTGGAACGCTTGATCCGCAAGTAACCGGTGTTTTGCCCTTGTGTCTGGGACGTGCCACCCGCGTGGTGGAATACATGCAAGAGCGGCCCAAGGAATATCGGGCTACACTGCGATTAGGCATTGCCACGGATACCGAGGACCTGACTGGGGAAATTACGGAAGAAAGTGAACGTCCAGTAGAGGTGACGGAAGTGGAAGTCAAAGCGGTTCTGAAGCATTTTGTTGGTACGATCTCCCAAGTGCCTCCAATGTACTCCGCGCTAAAAGTGGACGGCAAGCGTCTATATGAGCTGGCTCGAGAAGGCAAAACTGTTGAGCGCCAAAGCCGTGAAGTAAGCATTTATGAGTTGGAGATGACGGGATTCGCGGAGACGGGGGCGTATGTGGATATTTCTTTTCGTGCCTTATGCTCCAAAGGTACTTATATCCGTACACTGTGTGTTGATATTGGCCGTGAATTAGGATATCCTTCAACGATGGTTAAGCTGGAGCGAACCATGTCTGCGGGAATTCCTGCGGAACGTTGTCTGACTTTCGAAGAGATAGAGCGTTTCGTAGCGGATGGCAGTCTTGGAGAGCGGCTTATTACAACGGATCAGGCGATTGACTATATGCCTGAGCATATAGTGGCTGAAGCCAAGGTAACTGCGGCTCTGCAAGGCCAACGCCTGTCGCTGAATATGATTTCACCACCTGTGACGGACAACCAGCCCTTCCGTTTGTATAAAGAGGATAAAACGTTTTTAGGCATATTTGGTCGGGATGAATCAGACGCGATTGCTCCCATTAAAGTTTTTTTACCTTGAATTGTGCTATAATTTTGACGAAGTTAGTCAAATGATGTGAAATGCAGGTGAATTAATAATGATTACCGTATCGTTATCTTATCCATTGAGTGATGAGCTTTTGCAGCAATGGGGACGTCCACAGGTCACGGCGATCGGTCAGTTTGATGGTCTTCATCTTGGACACGCAAGCGTGATACGCGAGGCCGTTGCGCTGGCTCGTGAACAGCAAATGCCGGTATCTGTCATGACATTTCACCCTCATCCGAAGGAAGTCATGAAAAAAGGCGATTATGAAGGTTATTTAACACCGCTTGCGGACAAGCAGACTATTCTGGCTGATATGGGTGTGGATGTACTTTATATTTTGAGTTTTAACGAAGAATTTTCCAAGGTCAGCCCTGAGGCGTTTATGAGCGACGTGCTGCTTCCATTGCAAATTCGAACAGCGGTAGTAGGCTTTGATTTTCGGTTTGGCCACCGGGGAGCAGGGCATGAGAATACACTTCGGACGCTGGGGGGAAAGCTGATGTCTGTGCACACCGTACCACCGTTCGAACTGGATGGGGACAAGGTGAGCAGCTCTGGAATTCGCCGTGCTTTACAGACTGGGGATCTAGCGCATGCCTCTCGCTGGTTGGGACGTCCTTATCGTATCCAGGGTACTGTAATGGATGGGGAGAAGCGTGGACGTACGATCGGTTTTCCGACCGCTAATCTCAAACTGAATGATACTTACGTGATTCCGATCAAGGGTGTATACGCTGTACGAGCACTAGTAGGTGATCGTTGGATAAACGGTGTAATGAATGTAGGGGTTAAGCCTACTTTCCATGAAGGTGTGCTGAATCCGTCGTTTGAGGTACATCTATTTGATTTTAATCAGCAAATTTATGGAGAGTCTGTACTTGTGGAGCTTCACCACTACATCCGTCCTGAACGCAAATTCTCTTCGGTGGATGAGCTGATCAACCAAATTGGCAATGACGCACAAACGGCTAAAAAGCTGTTAGGCTAATTTATTTACATAAGACAGGCGCTGTGTTATACTGACTTATGTTGTGTAAACAACGATGAACCTTAGCTTGGTTGTCCGCTTTCACCGGCGGCTACGAGGCTAATGGCGATTATAATGAAGGAGGTGAACAGGATGGCATTGACTCAAGAGCGTAAACAGCAATTGATCGAGGAGTACAAAACTCATGAATCCGATACAGGATCACCAGAGGTACAAATCGCTATCCTTACTGAAAACATCGTCAACTTGCAAAGTCACTTTCGTTCGCACAAGAAAGACCATCACTCCCGCCGCGGGTTGTTGAAAATGGTCGGTCAGCGTCGTAAACTTTTGGCTTACCTGAAGAAGACTGATGTTAAACGTTACAGTGCGTTGATCGAGCGTCTCGGACTGCGTCGTTAATTTTCAGACATGTAATGAGAAAAGAAGCCTGGTTGTTCACCGCTTGTCCCTGCTAAGGCGACGGCGGACAGCAGCCGGGTTCTTTTTTGAAATGAGGAATCTTTTTTTGAATTACATATCCTGATTTGCCTGCGAGCTTCTTATGAATAAGACCTGCGCAGGAAATACTGAATATGTATAGAACTTTTACAATGAAATGAAATGGAGGGATACCATGGAGCAACGCGTAGAAATGCAGCTCGGCGGAAGAAAGCTGGTGCTGGAAACAGGACGTCTTGCGAAACAAGCCAATGCGGCAGTTAAAGTGAGTTACGGAGAAACAGTTGTGCTTTGTACCGTGACCGCTTCCCGTGAGCCGAAAGATTTGGATTTTTTTCCACTGACCGTAAACTATGAGGAAAGATTGTATGCTGTGGGGAAAATTCCTGGCGGATTTATTAAACGTGAAGGACGTCCGAGTCAAAAAGCAATTTTGTCCAGCCGTTTGACAGACCGTCCAATTCGCCCATTGTTCCCGGAAGGTTTCCGTAATGATGTACAGGTGTTGAACCTGGTTATGAGTGTCGATCAGGATTGCGAACCTGAAATTGCAGCAATGATCGGAACCTCGGCAGCACTTAGCATTTCGGATGTACCTTTTAATGGGCCAATCGGTGGAGTCGCTGTAGGACGTGTAGACGGACAATTTGTGATTAACCCGGATATTGCACAGCAGAATGCAAGCGACATGTACCTGGTTGTAGCCGGAACGAAAGATGCCATCATGATGGTAGAAGCCGAAGGCAATGAGATTCCAGAGGAAGTTATGCTGGAAGCCATTATGTTCGGTCATGATGAGATTAAGAACATTGTGGCAGTCATTGAACAATTGGTGCAAGTAGCAGGTAAAGAGAAAATGCAGGTTAAACTGCATGCTGTTGATGAAAAAGTGAACAGTGAAGTACGTGCTTATGCAGCTGAACGTTTAATGGAAGCTGTTAAAATTGCAGAAAAACATGCCCGTCAAGAGGCGATTGATGCAGTCAACGAAGAGACAGTTGCCCATTTTGAAGCACAATACATAGAGACACCAGAGCTTTTGAGCGACGTGAGCGAAGTTCTCTATGATATCGTCAAGGAAGAAGTACGTCGTCTGATCACGCATGATAAAGTGCGTCCTGATGGTCGTAAGCTTGACGAAATTCGTCCGATTGAAAGCGACACTAGCATCTTGCCGCGTACTCATGGTTCGGGCTTATTTACACGCGGTCAAACGCAAGCACTTAGCATTTGTACACTCGGTGCATTGGGTGATGTGCAAATTTTGGACGGTATTGATCTGGAAGAAACAAAACGCTTTATGCATCATTACAATTTCCCGCCATTCAGCGTAGGGGAGGCTCGTCCTTTGCGTGCGCCAGGTCGTCGTGAAATCGGACATGGTGCTCTTGGTGAACGTGCGCTTTCCAAAGTAATTCCTTCCGAAACTGAATTTCCATACACCATCCGTCTGGTTTCCGAGGTACTGGAATCGAATGGTTCGACTTCACAAGCTAGTATTTGTGCAAGTACACTGGCTATGATGGATGCAGGTGTACCAATTAAAGCTCCGGTTGCAGGTGTAGCGATGGGATTGATCAAGGATGGAGATCATGTCTCCGTATTGACTGATATCCAAGGTATGGAAGATCACCTGGGCGATATGGACTTTAAAGTTGCTGGTACTGCGGAAGGCGTAACTGCCATTCAAATGGATATTAAAATTAACGGTATTGACCGCCAGATTTTACAGGATGCGCTCAAGCAAGCTAAAGAAGGACGCTTGTTCATTCTTAGCAAAATGATGGAAGCGATCCAGAAGCCACGTGAGCAGTTGTCTCCGTATGCTCCAAAAATTATGACGATGCACATTAACCCGGACAAAATCCGTGATGTTATTGGAGCTGGTGGTAAAATCATCAACAAAATCATCGAAGAAACCGGCGTGAAAATCGATATTGAACAAGATGGTCGTGTGTTCATCGCTTCCACAAATCAAGAGATGAATGAAAAAGCACGTTCCATTATTGAGGGTATCGTAAAGGAAGTCGTGATCGGTGAGATTTACATCGGTACAGTAAAACGGATTGAGAAATTCGGTGCATTTGTTGAAATTTTACCAGGTAAAGATGGTCTGGTTCATATTTCTCAACTGTCTACTGAGCGAGTAGCCAAAGTTGAAGATGTAATTGCTATTGGGGATACAATTACGGTGAAAGTAACCGAAATTGATCAACAAGGTCGTGTCAATCTGTCCCGTAAGGCTGTTCTGACAGCAGAAGCACCTGCAAAATCCTAGGACCTGCATGTTGCAGACTAGAAAGACAGGAGTCGCTTTTCGTATTAACAGTACAAGGGATTTGCATAGCATTGTTTAAGCTTTTGGAAAGAGGCAGAGCTACGTTTCTGGCTCTTTTTTCATACATATGCACAAGCTGCGCCAAAGTGGGCTTTTAGAGGCTACTGCGTCATAGTTCTTGTCCTCTCCGCATACAATGTGGACAAACGGGCGGGAGGCTGAAGGAATCATGAGTAGGACAAAAAGAGCAGTGTGGGTGGTAGCCAGTTTAGCCATCACACTGGTAATCGGACAGTTTAGCGGGGTTCGTGACTTCGCTGATCAATTACGCAATGGAGACGTTATAGGAGTTGGGGAGCCTAAAGTTGAAACAACGATGGCGATGGCGGCTTTACCCGATAATGCGCTTATGCAGCGACTAAGAACAGAAGCAGCCCGTCAGCGGCGGGAGCCAGTTGATGCCAAGATCGACAGGGTATGGAAGGCTATTCCAGGCTATAACGGGCTGGAGGTGGATTTGGATGCTACCTATCGCAAAGCGATTGCATCTCCGGATCGACCTATTCAATATGTATATCGGCAATTGGCACCTAAAATACATTTAAATCAGCTCGGTAATGTTCCAATTTACAGGGGGAACCCCGAAAAGCCGATGGTATCCCTCATGATCAATGTAGCATGGGGGAATGAATTTATCCTGCCGATACTGAACACGCTGGATCAGGAAAAGGTCAAGGCTACATTTTTTCTTGATGGAAGTTGGTTGAAAAAAAATCCAGATCTCGCCAAGGAGATTCAAAAAAGAAGGCATGAGCTTTCGAATCATGCTTACTCTCATCCCAATATGAGCCGTCTGAGTCGGGCCAGAGCCACACAAGAAATTGAAAAGACTCAAGTGCTTCTTCAAGAAACTTTGGGTATCAAAAATTACTGGTTTGCCCCTCCTTCGGGTGATTTTAATCAGCAAACGGTGGATATAGCAGCAGAAAGTGGGCTCAAAACAGTGTTGTGGACATTGGACACAGTAGATTGGAAACATCCGTCACCGGAATCGGTGATTAACAAAATCAGTAGTAAGGTAGAATCAGGCTCCCTGATATTAATGCACCCAACAGATTCCTCAGCGGCTGCTCTCAAAGGCATGATCCATGCCATTCGTAGTAAGGGACTTATGCTCGGAACTGTCAGTCAGACGCTTTCCCCTGATCGGCAACTACCTGTTCCGGTTGAGTGAACGTCTTTTTTCTGTTAGGATTGAACATTATGGCTAAGTATGCAATTCAGTTTAGGAGGGCCAATCGTGGAAAGAATTCAACTCAAAAACGGCCTAAGAGTGGTCATTGAAAAAATTCCAACCGTGCGTTCAGTTTCTTTCGGCATCTGGGTTAAAACTGGCTCCCGGAATGAAACGCCGGACAATAGCGGTATCTCTCATTTTATCGAACACATGCTTTTCAAAGGAACAGAGCGTTTTAACGCTAAGGAAATCGCTGAGCAATTCGATGCCATCGGAGGAAATGTTAATGCTTTTACTTCGAAGGAATATACATGCTATTATGCCAAAGTGTTGGATGAGCATCTACCGATCGCAGTTGATGTGCTGTCTGATATGTTTTTTAATTCCAAACTAGATCAGGAAGAATTGGCAAAAGAGAAGAATGTGATTTTGGAGGAAATCTCCATGTATGAGGATACACCGGATGATATGGTGCATGATCTTGTATCTCGCGCCGCCTATGGTGAACATCCACTGGCTTATCCTATTCTCGGAACCGAAGATCACCTGCTTGCTATGGATAGCTCACATCTCAGCCATTACATGAGGGAACATTATACAATCGACAATACGGTTATCAGTGTGGCTGGTAATGTTGACGATCGCTTGGTAGAATTGTTGGAGCGACATTTTGGACATTTTGACAATCATGGAACCGTTTCGCCGCTGACAGTACCTGCGTTTAACGGTGAACTGTTGTATCATGAGAAAGCAACGGAGCAAAATCATATTTGTTTATCCCTACCTGGATTTGCAACGGGTGACGAACTCCAGTATGCTATGGTTTTGCTGAATAACGCGATCGGCGGCGGCATGAGTTCACGTTTGTTTCAAGAAATTCGGGAAAAGCGTGGGCTTGCTTATTCGGTCTATTCCTATCATAGCTCCCATGCGGACAGTGGCATGTTCACGATCTATGCAGGTACGGCTCCTAAGCAAACAAAGGACGTGCTGGATTTGACTCTGGAGCTTTTACAAGATGTGGCTGTCAACGGTTTAGACGCTAATGAGCTTCGTAAAGGTAAGGAGCAATTAAAAGGAAGTTTGATTTTAAGCCTTGAAAGTACAGGTAGCCGGATGAATCGGCTTGGAAAAAATGAATTAATGCTTGGTCAGCATTATACGCTGGATCAAATGATCGAACATATCGAGCAAGTGACGGCGAATGATGTGAACAAAGTGCTGGATCGGATGTTCTCGGAGCCGTTTGCCCTGTCGATGGTGGGAGCGAGTGATTCAGCGGTAAAGGATATGAGGAGGGACTATTTTGTTAACTTACGTGGAAATTAACAGACTCGCGGGCAATGAAGATATTGAGCTGCCCCGCAAAATGTCAGAGCTTGCATCAGGGTTTGACTTGTATGCAGCAGTACAGGAAAATCTGGTACTGGAACCCGGCAAGCGTTGCCTCGTTCCAACCGGATTTGCAATAGCTATGCCGGCGGGATTGGAGGCACAGATCCGTCCGCGAAGTGGACTGGCTCTTAAGCATGGTATTACTTGTCTCAATACACCGGGAACAATTGATGCGGATTATCGTGGGGAGATTAAGGTACTTCTTATTAATTTGGGCGAGGAATCATTCACGATTACGCGCAATGAGCGAATTGCACAAATGGTATTTCAAGTTGTACCTGAGGTAGAGCTGAAACAAGTAGACCAATTATCTGAAACAGTGCGTGGTGCTGGAGGCTTTGGTCATACAGGACGCTGAGGCGATGGTTGGTTTAAAATGTACGAATATCTATTTTGTAAAAGCTTCGAATTTACTTGCTTAAGAGCATGTATGCATATAAAGGTCGCCTCATAAAGAGGCGGCTTTTTTTTGTGTTTTTTCACCCCTTTCCGGGCACTCGCATAGACTAAAAGCATATCGTGTCTCGGAAAGGAGTGATCCGGATGCTAACAGGAATACGCGTCGTTGTTTTGGGTGGCGATGCGAGGCAGCTTGAGGTAATCCGTAAATGTGTGGACATGGATGCTACCGTCAGTGTGGTCGGTTTTGACAAGCTTGAAGTACCACTCAAAGGAGTGACACTAGAACCACTGTCTGTCAAGCTGCTGGAATCGTCAGATGCATTGATTTTGCCGGTGGTGGGATGCGATGAGGAAGGCAACGTAAATGCACTTTTCGGAGCACAGAAGCTTCAGTTCCTGAATGAGCATGCTGCTGCTCTTCCACCTCATTGTATTGTATATACAGGAATGGCGCGGACGTACTTAAAAGAAATTTGTACCAGACATGAGTTAAAGCTGGTAGAGCTGCTGGAGCGAGATGATGTGGCCATATACAACTCTATACCTACGGCCGAAGGCGCACTGATGATGGCCATTCAGCATACTGATTTTACGATTCACGGTGCAGATTGTATGGTTCTAGGCATGGGACGGACTGGATTTACCATGGCAAGGGCACTACAGGGATTGGGAGCTAGAGTGAAGGTTGGAGTACGGCGGGCAGAGGATGCAGCGAGAGCCGTGGAAATGGGTTGGAAGCCTTTTATGACAAGGGATTTAGCACATGAGACAAAGGGAGTTGACTTGATTTTTAATACGATACCCTCTATGATTATCACAGCACAAATCCTGTCTAAATTGCCACTGAGCACCGTGATTATAGATCTTGCTTCCGCCCCGGGCGGATGTGATTTCCGTTATGCGGAAAAGCGTGGAATCAAGGCTATGCTTGCCCCTGGTCTTCCCGGTATTGTTGCTCCCAAAACTGCTGGTGCCATTATAGCGAATACGCTGGTGCAGTTGTTAATGGAAGATAATCCTGATCGGGGGGATGCACAATGAGTTGGCAAGGGAAAACAGTAGGTTATGCAATTACAGGCTCACATTGCACATTTGAAGAGGTAATGCCTGTTATACAGCGCTTTGTTGATGAGGGTGCAAAGGTCGTCCCTATTATATCCAATACAGTGCTAACAACGGATACTCGCTTTGGTACTTCGCAAAGTTGGCAAAAACAGTTGAAAGATATAACAGGGAATGATATCATTTCTACAATTGTGGAGGCTGAGCCACTGGGTCCCTCCCAAATACTCGATGTGCTGGTGATTGCACCTTTGACGGGGAATTCGATGAGTAAGTTAGCGAATGCGATGACAGACAGTCCGGTTTTGATGGCTGCCAAGGCGCAATTGCGCAACGGCCGTCCACTTCTTTTAGCCATATCTACTAATGATGGACTGGGCCTAAATGCTGCCAATATCGCCAAATTACTCGTAGCCAAAAATATCTTTTTTGTACCGTTCGGACAGGACAATCCAGTTAAAAAGCCGAACTCGCTTGTAGCTAACATGGAGTTGATTCCGGAGGCTGCTTATGAAGCATTGCAGGGCAAACAACTTCAGCCGATGATTGTGGAACGCAAGACCCCATGAAGTATTATAGTTAACTGCTGAGCATCCCTCGCCTAGAAGATGATTCGATATTGTATCGGGTCTAATTTCTTGTTGGCGGTGGATGCTTTCAGAATAAAAAATGGTTTTTTAGTCGAGAAGGGGAGATATACCAGATGAGCAATAGAAAGTTTAATGTAGCTGTCGTTGGAGCGACAGGCGCTGTAGGAGAACAGATCGTAAATCTGCTGGAAAAACGGGATTTTCCTGTGGACAAAATCAAATTTCTTTCTTCGCCTCGTTCTGCCGGCACGTTAATTAGCTTTAAAGGTCAGCAAATTCCAGTAGAGATTGCTACCCCCGACAGCTTTGAGGGAATCGACATTGCTTTGTTTAGTGCAGGTGGAGACGTAAGTAAGGAATTGGCGCCGCATGCTGTTCGTCATGGGGCAGTTTGCATTGACAACACCAATGCATTCCGAATGGATCCGACAGCTCCTCTTGTAGTGCCTGAGGTGAACAGCGACAAAATTGCCGAGCATCAAGGCATTATTGCGAACCCGAACTGCTCCACCATTCAGATGGTAGCTGCTTTGAAACCATTATATGATCAGTATGGCATTTCTCGTATCATAGTATCCACATACCAGGCCGTTTCCGGGGCTGGAAGCCGAGCTATTGATGAATTGAATCGTCAAAGCGCAGCGATTCTTAACGGTGATGAAGTTCAGCCTGATCTGTTGCCAGTAGGCTCGTTGCCAGTAAAACATCAGATTGCTTTCAATGCTATTCCGCAAATTGATAAATTCCAGGACAATGGTTATACACTGGAAGAAATGAAAATGGTACGTGAAACGAAAAAAATACTGGGTGACGAATCTGTGGACGTAACAGCAACGTGTGTACGTATTCCTGTTGTATATGGTCACTCGGAATCTGTATATGTAGAACTTAAAAAAGATTATGATTTAGAAGAAATCCGTAATTTGCTGGCTTCAGCACCGGGAGTAACGCTAGTGGACGATCCTGCTGCTCAGCTTTATCCACTGGCATCTGAAGCTGCAGGAAAACCTGACGTATTTGTGGGGCGTGTACGCCGTGATTTGGGCAATAGCCGTGGATTGAATTTGTGGGTCGTATCCGACAATCTGCTCAAAGGAGCGGCATGGAACGCGGTGCAAATCGCGGAAATTATTGCTGCAAACGCGGAGTAACGTTCCAATATGGGGGAAAAATAATGGGTATTTTGGTGCAAAAATTTGGAGGAACCTCGCTTTCCACACCTGAAGCACGTAAACTTGTGTTGGAACATGTGAAGAGGGAGCTGGAACAAAATCTTCAATTGGTTGTTGTTGTGTCGGCCATGGGGAGAAAAGGAGAGCCTTATGCCACCGACACGCTGCTGGATTGGGCGGTGTCTAACGGCGACAGTCTGCCAAAGCGCGAACGGGATTTATTGCTGTGCTGTGGTGAAATTATTTCTGCTGCTACATTATGCAGCCTGATGGAGAAGGAAGGTATTCCTGCTACAGTGCTAACTGGGGCACAGGCGGGCTTTATTACGGATGATCAATACGGCAATGCTCGTATTTTGGATATAAAGCCAGACCGTGTTGTTGAAGAGTTGAACCAAGGCAGAGTTGTCATTGTGACAGGTTTTCAGGGACAAACAGCAGACGGTGATATGACTACCTTGGGTCGGGGAGGCAGCGATACGTCAGCTACTGCTCTAGGTGCTGCTCTACATGCAGATATGGTTGATATTTATACGGATGTGAATGGTATATTGACCGCCGATCCGCGCATTGTGGAAAACGCAAAGCCGCTTACACATGTTAGCTATACGGAGATTTGTAATATGGCTCATCAGGGAGCAAAGGTTATCCATCCTCGTGCTGTTGAAATCGCCATGCAGGCTAATATCCCGGTCCGTGTTCGCTCTACCTTCTCCGAAGGAGAAGGTACGTTAGTTACCCATCCGGAAGGCTTTAAAGACGTGCAGGCAGACATCGTAGACCGTTTCGTGACCGGTATTGCGTATGTTGGCAATGTCACTCAGATTAATGTTGAATTAAAGCCGGGTATGGAGCACTTGCAATTACAAGTGTTCAAATCTATGGCTGAACATGGAATCAGCGTTGATTTTATTAATGTAACGCCATCGGGGGCAGTTTATACTGTGTTCGATTATGATGGAAGCAAAGCGGTTGAAGTATTGAACGGGTTGGGTCTAGAACCTAAGATACTGGCCGGATGTGCTAAAGTTTCTGTCATAGGCGGTGGTATCAACGGGGTACCGGGCATTATGGCGACGATTGTGGAGGCATTGGCAGAATCAGACGTACAGATCCTTCAATCCGCAGATTCCAACACGACGATCTGGGTACTTGTTAAAAAAGAAGATATGGTGCAGGCTGTACGCGCATTGCATAATAAATTTGAACTCCATCAATAGGTGCATGGTCCGTGCTCGGATTTGCAAAAAGGAGGCAGCATGGTGAACTTCGGCAGATTGATTACCGCGATGGTGACACCTTTTGATCAGCAAGGAGAGATTGACTGGACTGCATTGTCCTCGTTGATTGATTATTTAATAGAAGAACAGCATTCAGAGTCACTTGTTGTATCTGGAACAACAGGAGAGTCTCCTACCCTGAGCGATGATGAGAAAATCAAGTTGTTTGCTTTTGTTGTAGAAAAAGCAGCTGGACGATGTAAAATTATTGCCGGGACTGGCAGCAACAATACGCGTCACTCCATTCATCTTACCCGTGCCGCGGAGCAGGCAGGAGCAGATGGTGTTCTACTGGTAGTGCCATATTATAATAAACCGAATCAGGAAGGGATGTATCAGCATTTCGAAAGTATTGCAAACTCCACATCCCTTCCAGCTATACTGTATAATGTTCCAAGCCGTACTGGAGCGAGTCTAACAGCTGAAACAACGCTGCGTCTTGCACAAATTCCAAATATTGTGGGAACCAAAGAATGTGCATCACTTGCGCAGGTTACACAGATTGCAGCGGCAGCGCCAGAGGGTTTTTTGGTTTATTCCGGGGATGATGCTTCTGGGTTGCCTGCTATGGCTGTAGGTGCTTATGGTATTATCAGCGTAGCGAGCCATGTGGTAGGTGCTGAAATGAAGCAGATGATCGATTCACTTGTAGGAGGACACTCGCAGGAGGCAGCAAAGTTGCATCAGCAGTTGTTCCCGATTTTCAAGGGTTTGTTTGGCTGTCCTCATCCTCTGCCTAATCCAGTGGCAGTAAAATATGCATTGGAATTACGGGGGATTAGGGTTGGTTCGGTTCGGTTGCCGCTCATTCCTCCAACTGAGGATGAAGCGGAATTTATTAAGAAATTATTTACCCGCTAAAGACAAATAGGAATGTAGGATATTAATTAATACTAAGGAGTAACCTTGTTAAGGGCAGTCGGTAGGTACAAAACCGATAGAGTTTATTGTCTGACAAGGTCCTCCAGCATGAAGGACGTTCTTATAGGACGTCCTTTTTGCTGTGCTTTTAACCATGCATATAGATAAAATGACAGATACTAATGGTTTGAGACGGCAATGGGAAACCTAGCGTAACGAACAGGATGACTTGTTTTTTCGTATTTTAATCATGTATAATGGGGTCAAGTGACTGGGTGCGGTATTTTTTTGAAAATTAAATAACAAATCAAGGTACGACGTCCAACTACCATAGGAGGTTTAGATTCATTTGTCTAAAAAAACAAACAACGATAAATTGATGATTTTCGCTTTGGGCGGCGTCGGTGAAATCGGGAAAAATATGTATGTCGTTCAATACGGCAATGACATTGTCGTGGTGGATTCCGGTCTGAAATTCCCGGAAGAGGACATGCTGGGCATTGATATCGTTATTCCTGATATTTCCTACCTTACAGAGAACCGCGACAAAGTAAGAGGCATTGTGCTGACTCATGGTCACGAGGACCATATCGGCGGTTTGCCTTACGTGTTGAAACATTTGAATGTACCAGTATATGGTACCAAATTGACGCTGGGATTGGTGGAAAACAAGCTGAAGGAAGCGAATCTGCTTGGTGAAACCAAACGTATTTTGATCAATGCTGATTCCGAAATCAAGCTGGGTTCCACACTAAAAGCAACCTTCTTCAGAACCAACCATAGTATTCCGGATTCTGTAGGTGTATGTATTGATACTCCTGAAGGCGCTGTTGTTCATACTGGTGACTTCAAATTTGACCATACTCCGGTGAACGGACAATATGCAGATTTGCAGCGTATGGCTGAAATTGGCACACGTGGCGTACTGGCTCTTTTGTCAGACAGTACGAATGCCGAGAAACCGGGCTTTACACCTTCGGAAAAGAGCGTTGGTATTGTGCTGGAAGACATTTTCCGCAAGTCGAGACAGCGTGTGGTCGTAGCCACTTTTGCTTCTAACGTACATCGTATTCAGCAGGTAATTAATGCTGCTGAAGCAACGGGACGTAAAGTAACAGTTATTGGTCGAAGCATGGTTAATGTCGTAGGCATTGCTTCGGACTTGGGCTATTTGGAAATTCCGGATGGAATGCTGATTGAGCCTGAAGAAGTTGGCAAAATGTCAGCGGACCGTGTAGTTATTCTCTGCACAGGCAGTCAGGGCGAACCGATGTCCGCTTTGACAAGAATGGCTCGTTCCACACATCGAAAGGTTGACATTCTTCCAGGGGATTCAGTCATCATTGCAGCTACTCCGGTACCGGGTAATGAAAAATACGTTGGACGCACAATTGATGAACTGTTCCGTCTGGGTGCCAATGTATATTACAGCGCAGCTAATCCAGGTATTCACGTTTCTGGACACGGAAGCCAGGAAGAACTTAAGCTGATGCTGAATCTGATGAAACCAAAGTTCTTCTTGCCAATTCATGGTGAGTTCAGAATGCAACGTCGTCACGCCCTTCTTGCTGAAGGCGTAGGTATTGAGCCTGAAAATATCTTCATCACGGATATCGGTGAAGTCATTGAAATTCAGAATGGCGGAGCACGCAGAGCTGGTAAAGTTACAGCAGGTAACGTACTGATCGATGGACTAGGCGTAGGGGATGTAGGAAATATCGTATTGCGCGACCGTAAATTGCTGTCACAGGACGGTATTTTGGTGGTGGTTGTCACGCTGAGTAAGCAAGACGGAACGATTAAATCGGGTCCAGATATCATTTCCCGCGGTTTCGTTTATGTCCGTGAATCGGAAGGTTTGCTTGATGAAGCGAATCGTATTGTCTCAAGTACCCTGCATAAGCTCATGAGTGAAAATGTAAATGAATGGGCTTCCCTCAAGACAAATGTCAAGGATGCACTGGGTCGCTTCTTGTATGAGCAAACTCGTCGCAGACCGATGATCCTGCCAATTATAATGGAAGTGTGATTCAATTGAAATTTGTTCAAAAACCTGAATTAAAAACTTAAGTCACAGGCACACAGTCGCCTCTCTTCCCGCAGGAAATATTGGACGGTTTCCGCGGAAGGAGAGGCTTTTTTGATTTTTCGGGGCAAGGAAAAGCATGGGGGTAGGTATAAAATATTCCATTTACATCCCATACTATAGGGTGACTACGGGTCATATAGATGCGTAAAGCGAAAGGAAGATCACCCATATGGAACAATACAGCAATCTATCATCTGGCAACGAGGAAACGGAAACGCCAGATCAACCAGAAATTGGGCAAAGACCCGCGTTACCTGCTATGGAGGCTTTGCAGCAACTGGGTCAAACCTCCATGCCTGGAGGCGAGTCCAATATTTTTTGCATGACGATTATCGGTCAGATTGAAGGGCATCTCATTTTACCGCCTCAAAACAAAACGACAAAATATGAGCACATTATTCCCCAACTGGTAGCGGCAGAACAAAATCCTCGTATCGAAGGATTAATGATTTTGCTGAATACAGTTGGTGGTGATGTAGAGGCAGGACTGGCTATTGCTGAAATGATCGCATCGATGAGTAAACCAACGGTGACCATTGTGATAGGCGGGGGGCACAGCATCGGTGTGCCGATTGCTGTGTCTTCCACTTATTCCTACATTGCGGAGAGTGCGACGATGACCATTCATCCTATTCGTATGAGCGGACTGGTCATTGGAGTCCCACAGACTTTTGAATATATGGAAAAAATGCAGGAGCGTGTCGTACGCTTTGTCGTTTCTCATTCTCGTATTACAGAAGAGCAGTTTAAGGAATTGATGTTTAAAACCGGTGAGTTAAACCGCGATATTGGTACAGCGGTTGGGGGAGCCGATGCAGTGAAGTATGGATTGATGGACGCGGTTGGAGGGATCGGAGAGGCTTTAAAACAGCTGAACACCATTATTGAAACGCGGCGTCAGCAAAACGGGAACGCTGGGATCCAACAGCAGGCTCCGTATGCTCCTTTTATTCCCAGTGCCACAGGAACTCCTACAGAGACACTGTCAGGGGAGCATAGCGGGGAGCTATCTCAATGACATTATATACTGTAATGCCAATGGAAATGGTGTGGCAAGGGATGTGGAAAGAGGCTGAGGAGCTTGCAGAGGTTCGAGTAGACGGTCTACTTATGCAGGTACAGCCGCTTGAAAGTCGTCGGGGGATCATTGTACGGTTGTTGGACTGCCCGCTGGAAGCCTACCTGAATCCGCGTTATGGACCCGGTCAAGTCATCGAATGGTCGTAGAAGGTGTCGAATAGTATAGAAATCGGTCATTTACTGCTGAAAAAGAACATATGTGCGGATACCGGGTGACGTGGTATAATATTCTTCTGGGGGGTGACCTTGTATGTCCAGAAGAAGAAAAAGAAAAAAGAAAGCCGCATTTGGCGGAGTTCTAAAATTTGAAATTTACGGCATTGTGCTGATTACATTAGCGGTCATTGCGTTGTCGGGTGAAGCGGCAGTTGGTCGGTCGCTATCCAAGATGTTTGGGCTCGTATTGGGGAAATTCTATTTTGTTATCCCTCTGATTGGCATTTATTATGGTCTGATGGTGATGATTCACCGCAAGTGGCCGAACCAGTGGAACTCGCGTAAAACGGGTTTGCTCCTGTTGGTATTTGCCTTTACACTTATGAGTTCTATTTCATCTATGGAGCAGCGTTTGGGGCCGATCAACGCGCTTCAGCCGGGCGGAGTGATGACCCAGATACATATAGATATGCGCGAGCAGTTGCTGTCGCCTGATCAGCAGGGCCATTCCTCAATGCTGAACAAGGATATCAGCGGGGGTTACGTAGGCGCGTTGCAGCTTACTGTTCTGTTGTGGCTGTTTGGTCTCACGGGAGCTAAACTGATCATGATTGTTATGTTCGTCATTTGTTTCATGCTGATGACCCAACTGTCCTATGTGGATTTGGTGCGGATTGTAAAAACCAAGCTGCTAGCAGCTGGGGGAAGTGTGCGCAAAAAATGGACTGGTAAAGCTACTCCGCTTTCGGCATCTAGCAAAGGTAATGGAAATAGAAAGATCAAGTCTGAGCCGATTCCTGCCTATGAGGAAGACATGGATGATGACTTTGACGAAATGCAGCCTCCTGCACGCAAACAACCGATTTTCTTTCAGTTGTTTGGTCTTAAGAATTCAGATAAAGCGGACAAGGAAGAGCATTCCGTCGATGAGGATGATCATGATTTTCCATATGAAGCTGAGGACGCGCAGGCCCAGTGGAGAAACGGCAACCAGAGTGAAGAGGTGTCTGACGTAGTCGAACACGCTGAGCAGGAAGCTGCAATTCCGGTAAAAAGGTCGCCGATTATTAGGGATTTCTTCGAACAAGTAAAGCATGAGGAAAGAAGAACGGAAGCTGAATTTGGAGAGTCCCTGACAGGGGCAGAGCAGACGACTTCCGTTATTGACGAACCCCTGGATGATGACTTTGTGGGTGCCAATGCGAATAAGGATATGGATGATTCGACTACGATCCAGGGGACATTAGAAGGTGCTCAGGGACAAGCTCAGACGATTGCAACTGGGGTGGCAGGCGAAGAGGTTGAAGGTACCCATACAGCTATCCCGGCTCAACCGCCGCCTAAACCGTACAAGCTACCATCGTTTCGTTTGCTTGCTAAACCACAAAATGCAGGCAAAGGTATGGGACAAAAGGATTATATGCAAACGGCACGCAAACTGGAAGCAACGCTGGAAAGCTTCGGTGTGCGGGCGAAGGTGCTGGAGGTTGTCCGTGGCCCTGCCGTAACACGTTATGAAATTCAGCCGGACATTGGAGTGAAGGTCAGCCGTATTGTGAGTCTGACGGATGACATTGCGCTTGCGCTTGCTGCCAAAGATATCCGTATGGAGGCTCCAATTCCTGGAAAATCTGCTATCGGAATTGAGGTTCCGAATAATGAAGTTTCCATTGTAACGATGCGTGAGGTAATGGAGACAACCGTTTTCCAGGAGTCAGCTTCCAGCTTGTCTATTGCATTCGGACGTGATATTGCAGGACAGACGATTGTCGGTAATTTGGCCAAGATGCCCCATCTTCTTGTAGCTGGGGCAACAGGTTCGGGTAAATCAGTGTGTATCAATGGGATCATCACGAGTATTTTGTACAAAGCAAAGCCGGATGAGGTCAAATTTTTGATGGTCGATCCTAAAATGGTGGAGTTGAACGTGTACAACGGAATCCCGCATTTGTTGGCTCCGGTCGTGACTGATCCAAAGCGTGCCTCACTTGCATTGAAGAAAATTGTAGTTGAAATGGAAAAAAGGTATGAGTTATTTTCCAAATCAGGAACCCGTAATATTGAGGGATACAATAATTTGATGAAAGATAACCCGGATGCATTTCTGCCTTACATCGTCGTTATTGTGGACGAGTTGGCAGATTTAATGATGGTAGCTGCGGGAGATGTGGAGGATGCGATTGCACGACTTGCCCAAATGGCGCGTGCAGCAGGCATCCACCTTATCATTGCAACGCAAAGACCTTCGGTTGACGTAATTACCGGGGTAATTAAAGCCAATATTCCTTCACGTATTGCCTTCGGCGTTTCCTCGCAGGTAGATTCCCGTACTATATTGGATATGGGTGGAGCCGAGAAGCTGCTCGGACGTGGTGATATGCTGTTCATGCCAATGGGTGCTTCTAAACCAGTCCGCGTTCAGGGAGCGTTCATGAGCGATCAAGAAGTCGAAAATATTGTTAACTATGTACGTGAACAGGGTGAAGCGCAGTATGATGAGACGCTAGTGCCGGAGGTGGAAGAGGTATCGGCTGATGCAGATGAAATGCTGGATGAGCTGTACGATCAGGCTGTCAACATCATTTTAGAGGCTAAACAAGCTTCCGTTTCGCTCCTTCAGCGCCGTATGCGGATCGGTTATACACGTGCTGCTCGACTGATTGACTCCATGGAAGCTCGCGGAGTCATCGGCCCTTACGAGGGCAGCAAGCCCCGTGAGGTTCTTATCTCAATGGAGCAATATCAGCAAAATAAAGTTAGTTCCTAAGCATTATCTCTATCCAGCACTACATTAAAACGCTGTTCGTTCGCAAGGTAGTTGTTCTAAAATGACAACTCCAAGTGTACAAACAGCGTTTTTTTGTGATGTTTTTTTGAGGTGTGGCGACTACCTGCTGAAAGAAGATTAAAAGGGTGAATAGCTTTAAGCGGAGCTTGTCATAATAAACGTAGCCATCCTGTTAATCCCACAAAAGAAAGGTAGAGCGCAGCATATGAAAAAGACAATGGTCTGGATTTGCACGGGTATCCTCGCAGCCTCGGCTATTACGTACACAGGACTTTTTAAAAATGACTCTGCACAGCAGCAAGCAGAGTCGCTCAGCACACAGCAGAAAGTACAAGCGGCGCAACCATCCGAGCCGACATTCAGCTCGGGAGCGGTTGATTTTGGATCTTACGGTCAGGATGTATATGAGTTGCAATCACGTTTGAAGTTGCTGGGCTTTTTTGGCGGGAAAGTGGACAGCCATTTTGGCAGCAGTACACTAAAAGCTGTTAAAGGTTTTCAAAAGGAATTTGGTATCCGTCCCGATGGAGTGGTCGGAGCAAAGACGAAATTAAAGCTGGTGAATGCTACCCCTAACTGGAAGCCAACGGAAACTCCTATGCATCGTAACAATCAAGGTTCCGCTCAGGGACAGACAGCGGGCAATAATGATAAAGCGGATCAAAATGATGAAACAATGGGTTCGGCCAACACCATGGGACTATCTGCAAACGATCTTAAGATTTTGGCTAATGCGGTCTACGGTGAATCCCGTGGCGAGCCCTTTGAAGGGCAGGTTGCCGTGGCGGCGGTTATTTTGAACAGGGTTAAATCACCTAGTTTTCCAAATACACCATCTGGGGTGGTTTTCCAGCCGGGGGCCTTTACAGCTGTAGCAGACGGACAAATCTGGCTTACGCCGAATGAAACTGCACAGAAGGCAGTACGACAGGCGCTGAACGGCTGGGACCCAAGCGGAGGATGTCTCTATTATTTTAATCCAAAAACAGCCACCTCCAAATGGATTTGGACCCGTCCGCAGGTGAAAACCATCGGGGAACATATTTTTTGCATGTAAAACGCCGAAGCAGCCGGGAGCTTGTCTCCGGTTGCTTCTTGGCTTTTGCATGGTTAGAATAAAGATTGGTACACTTTACCTCTTTACAGGAGGACGATTTACAGCAGCTAATGCTAATCAAAGGCTAGACGCCAATTGACGTCACAAAGGAGTTTTGGACTTGAACAAAACAGGTTTCGAGCGTGGCACACGCAGACAACTGAGGATTCATGTACTGCCAACCAAGCGCTTTAAGACGTTTGCTATATCATTGTATGTAGGCACTCCGCTACGGGAGGAAACCGTAACTCGAGTGGGGCTGGTACCTTTCGTTCTGCGCCGGGGTACAGAATCGTATCCGCAGACTACACAATTCAGAGAACAGTTAGAGCAATTGTATGGCGCAGGTTTCGGATTCGATGTGTATAAACGTGGAGATTATCAGATCGTGCAATTTCGCATGGATACGATTAATGACAGCTTTGTAAACAGTCCGGATAGTTTGCTGGATCGTTCGTTTGCTTTCCTTGGAGAAGTGCTGACGAAGCCTGCATTGGAAAATGATGCATTTCAAACTGGATACGTTCAGCAGGAACGAGAAAATGTGCGCAAGAAGCTGGAATCTATAGTTAACGATAAAATACGTTATGCTGGTGAGCGCTGCATGGAGGAAATGTGCAAAGATGAGCCTTATCGTCTGCACCCTCTTGGTCAACGATCTGATCTGGACAGTATAGATGCACAGAGCTTGTATGAGGCTTATGGAGAATGGCTGAATCATGCCAGCATGGATTTATACGTTGTGGGAGATACGACGCTAGAAGAAGTTGAGAAGTTTGTTGATCGCTATTTTCAATTGAACCGTTCAGCGGAAGCAGGGTATGTTCCGGAACAGCCCAAGTCGGTAGAGCGTGATGTTCAAACTGTTGTAGAGCGTCTTGATGTGAACCAGGGCAAGCTCAACATGGGATTGCGGACCCCTATTACGTATGGTGACGATCGCTATGCATCCGCTCTGATGTACAATGGCATTCTGGGCGGGTATCCGCATTCAAAGCTGTTCGTTAATGTAAGGGAAAAGGAAAGTTTGGCGTATTACGCTTCATCGCGATATGACGGGCATAAAGGGATTGGTACGATTCAATCTGGTATTGAAATTCCTAATTATGAAAAAGCGGTTACTATTATCCGCAAGCAACTGGAAGATACGCAAAACGGAGCGATTACTGAGCTGGAAATGACCCAAACGCAGGCGATGATTCGCAACTTGCTGAAGGAGATGCAGGATTCCGCTTTTGAGATGATCGCCTATGATTTTAACAGACAGCTTTCCGGTAAAGAGCGGACGGTAGATGAGCTGCTGAGTCAGGTGGAGGCAGTCAAGGTGCAGGATGTTCAGGATGCCGCCCGGACGTTCCGACTGGACACTATTTATTTCTTGAGAGACCAGAAAGGGGAATAACGGTGGAGCATATACCTTATGAGCATTTGCAGGAAACGCTGTACTATGAAGTAATGGATAACGGCTTACACGTTTATGTGTTGCCCAAACCGGGTTTTCAGAAGACGTACGCCACATTTGCGACTAAATACGGCTCGGTTGATAATCATTTCCGCGTAGAAGGTCAACAGCCCGTAAAGGTGCCGGATGGCATAGCCCATTTTTTGGAGCATAAAATGTTTGAAGAGCCTGAAGGAGATATTTTTGCTACCTTTTCCTCTAATGGTGCATCGGCGAACGCATTTACGAGCTTTGATCAAACCGTATATCTGTTTTCGGCAACTGAGCGTATTCAAGAAAATTTGACCACGCTGGTCAATTTTGTTCAACATCCTTACTTTACAGATGAAAATGTAGAGAAGGAAAAAGGCATTATTGGCCAGGAAATCAATATGTATGAAGATAACCCCGATTGGCGGAGTTACTTTGGTCTGATCGAGGCGTTGTACAAGGTCCATCCGGTGCATATTGATATCGCAGGTACGATTCAATCCATCAGTACGATTACAAAGGAAACGCTGTACAGTTGCTATGAAGCTTTCTACCACCCAAGCAATATGATTCTTTTTGTAGTGGGAGGAGTGGATCCAGCTGAAGTAATAGAGCTGGTACGTAACAATCAGGCCAAAAAGGACTATAAGGCGCAGGGAGAGATTGAGCGGATTTTCGACGATGAACCCACTACAGTTGCAGAACCACGTCGTGAGGTGAAGCTGGCCGTTTCTCTGCCAAAGCTACTGTTTGGATTCAAGGAGGCAGAAGTAGGTTTAACGGGTGAAGAATTGCTTCGTCATGATCTGGAAACCAAGCTGATGCTTGATCTCCTATTTGGTTCCAGTACACAACTGTATCAAAAGCTCTACGATGAGGATCTGATTTCGGACAGTTTTGGCCATGAGTACAATAGTACGCAGCAATATGCATTTTCCGCAATCGGTGGAGATACCAAAGACCCGGATCGGCTGTTGGCGAGAATACGTGAAGAGGTGGAGTCCATCCAGAAGCAGGGCTTCGCAGCAGAACATTTTGAACGGGCACGCAAAAAGAAAATCGGTGGTTATCTGCGTACACTCAATTCACCAGAAAATATTGCGCATGAATTTACAAGACATCGCTTCCGGGGCAGTGATTTTTTCCAACTGCTTCCGGTTTATGAAAGTATTACGCTTGAGGATGTAAATCGCCGTCTGAAAGATCATATCCAGTGGGATCAACTCGCAATATCACTAGTGGTGAGTCCGTAATGTCCAGGGAGAGGGAAACGATGACCACTGAGGGCGGAGAATTAAAAGCGATTGGCGATACAACTGTGCTGATTACAGGAGCGAGTGGCGGAATTGGTGCGGCTATTGCTGAGCGTTTTGCAGCTGTAGGGATGAATGTGGTCATTCACTACATGAAGTCCCATGAAAAAGCAAATGAAGTTGCCCGTCGTTGCATGGCTTATTCGGGCAAGGTTATGACCGTGTCAGCGGATCTGCGGAGCAAGGAGCAGATCGAACGCATGCGGGAAAAGCTGGATAATCACGGGATGAAGCCGGATATTCTTGTGAACAACGCCGGATTATCTCATTATGGGCTGTTGACAGATGTTTCGGAAGAGGAATGGGACGAAGTGATGGCAGTCAATGTTAAGGGAACCTTTCTGTGTACGCAGGTTTTTATGCCACATATGATTTCCCAACGCTATGGCCGCATTGTGAATGTTTCCTCCGTGTGGGGGATATGTGGCGCTTCGTGCGAGGTGTTGTATTCCACCACGAAGGGAGGCATTAACGCTTTCACTAAAGCGCTGGCTCAAGAAGTAGCACCTTCCGGGGTGACAGTGAATGCAGTAGCTCCAGGTGCAGTGAATACGTCGATGCTGGATCATTTAGATGAAGGCGAAATTACCAGTTTGGAAGAAGAAATTCCTGCCGGACGATTGGCTCGACCTGATGAGATATCATCCCTGGTTTATTTTCTTGCGCTTCCTGAGTCAGGTTATATTAATGGCCAGGTCATAAGTCCTAACGGAGGATGGGTGACTTAAGGGAAATAGCGCTTGGAGGAATCCACCAGTATAGTAAGCGTCTGAGAAGAGCATATTACAACTGTTGATTTTAAATCTGAATCATCTAAGGAGGATTTAAGTATGTCAACAGTTGTTCAGAATTTTGATGTTTGGAAAAAGTTCCTCGGTCAGCGTGTAGAGCAAGCGGAGAAGCTGGGAATCAGCCAAGATACCATTTCAGAGCTTGCTTATGAAATCGGTGATTTTCTGGATGAGAAGGTCGATCCAGCCAACCACTCCAACCGCGCATTGAAAGAACTGTGGGGAGTTGCCGATGAGGACGAGCGTCACACCATCGCCCGGCTAATGGTTAAATTGGCCAAGAGCAACGCATAAGTAAGAACCAACATGAAAAGCTCCCTTTTGGGGGCTTTTCTGTAATGGTTACAGAGCTGTTCTTGTAATTCCCTTGTAATTTATATATCATAAACGTGATTGAGGCTTACAACACAATGCAGCCTATCAAATTTCAATAATTGGTTTTGTCGAAAGATGTTATTTTATGATACAATAATGCTTTGATTTGGAGTTGTTGACGGTTTGAATGTGAATGAGGTGCTAACGTGACGGAAGAAACGAAACAGTGGTACATGGAGTACAAGATACATAAAAATCGACCCGGACTGCTGGGAGACATTGCTTCCATGCTTGGTATTCTGGGGGTTAATATACTGACGATCAACGGTGTTGAAGGTGAAAGACGGGGAATGTTGCTTGAAACAGACGATGATGAGAAGATACGTATTCTCGGAGACACGTTAAAAAAAGCGAGCAACATTACAGTCACGGCCTTACGTGCTCCGAGACTGGTTGATATATTGGCAGTAAGACATGGCCGTTACATCGATCGGGATTCGGATGATCGTAAAACATTTCGCTTTACACGCGATGAGCTTGGGTTGCTGGTCGATTTTTTGGGTGAAGTATTAAAGAGGGACGGCAATCAGGTGATCGGTCTTCGCGGGATGCCACGTGTGGGCAAAACGGAATCCATTATTGCCAGTAGTGTATGCGCAATGAAGCGTTGGACTTTTGTATCTTCGACGCTACTAAGACAGACGGTACGCAGTCAGCTCTCTGAAGAAGAAATGAACCCAAACAATGTGTTTATTATTGATGGTATTGTGAGTACAATTCGGTCAAATGAAAGACATTATCACCTGCTTCAGGAAATTATGAGCATGCCAAGTACTAAAGTGATTGAGCATCCTGATGTATTTGTACGTGAGTCGGGATACAGCTTTGACGATTTCAATATCATTATTGAACTTCGCAATAATCCGGCTGAGGAAATTATTTATGATACCTTTACAGCCAGTTATACAGAAGATCTTTAAATAAGCGTAATTACACAAGGAGATGATGACATGTCAGAACTGGGTCAGCAATTAAAGGAGGCCCGGCTGCAAAAAGGATTGAGCCTTGACGATGTTCAGGAAATGACGAAGATACGCAAACGTTATCTGGAAGCCATTGAGACGGGCGATTACAAAGTGCTGCCGGGAAGCTTTTATGTCAGAGCTTTTATTAAAACATATGCTGAAACGGTCGGGTTGAATCCTGATGAGATTCTGGAAGGGCATCAAAGCAATGTGCCTGAACCTGAACCGGAAGCAGTCATGGAGCCTGTTACACAGAAACGCTCCAGCCGTCCCGCCACGATTGGTAATCTTAAATGGTTGCCTACAGCGTTAATGTGGCTTTTTCTAGTTCTCATTGTTGGGGTTATTTATGCTTATTGGGTGAGCAACAACCATTCAACTCCAAAAACAGCAGAAAACACAACACCGATTACTACACCAAGTACAACACCAAGTACAACACCGAGTACAACACCGAGTACAACACCAAACACGTCTACTCCTGATACCACTACGACACAGCCGAACAATGGTCAAACGACGGCTCCAAATGGTGCTGGTGGGCAGACTCCTGGTGCGGGGCAAACCGGGCAAACTCAGCCAAATGGTACGGGGAATACGGATGCTACTACTCCAAATACTGGACAACAGCCGGATACGACTACTCCACAACAAGGTGTAACTGTGGCACAGGACGGCAAGCAAGGCAAGACGACGATTTTTAAAGTTTCCAGTGCAACGGGAGCCACAGCCAAGGTTGATATTAAAGCTACGGGTGAAAGCTGGCTTGAAGTGTACAAGGGAGAAAATTCCCGTGGAGAAAAGCTGAGTTATGGTATGACTAAAAGTGGAGATGCCATGTCTTTCGATATTGGTCCAGAAGGTTTATATATCAAATCAGGGCGGTCTTCTGCCACAGATATTTCCGTAGCAGGTCAACCGATAACAGATAATAAATCGACTACTCGTGTACTGATACAGCAAGGAGAAGCCTCTTCGACCGGAACGAGTGCAGGGGTGACGGGTTTACCTGCAGATTCTACGACAGGTAGCAGTACGGATTCAGCACAAAGTGGTACAGATTCTACAACTACTAATGGTGAATAAACGCCTTGGTGCGAGGAAATACTAATGACTGTAATTCCTGGAAAGGCAGTCATTTCATTTTCCGCAAAGTGAGGTGTATACGTTATGACCGTCAGCTGGATTGTGACTGGGCTCGGTATAATTGTCAGTTTACTGGGCTATTATCTGACACCGAATGCATGGGGCTATGGCATACTGGGCTTTGGTCTTGCTCACATTGTGCTTGGACTTTTGGATATGTTCCGAACTCCAACACGAAGCCATAATTAGATATTTTGACCGTAAATGAAATAAAGGCGTTTTTGTCAGGAAAACTGGCAAGAACGCCTTTTTAGTCAACCGATTATTGGATTTTTGTAAATGACTAGCCTATAATTAGATATTGAACTTTGTTGTGGAAAGGAAAGTGAAACGATGGCTTCAGAAAATTCATTTGATATCGTCTCCAAAATGGATATGCAGGAGTTAACAAATGCGGTTCATCAGACGGAGCGTGAAATTGAAACACGATTTGATTTCAAGGATAGCAAAAGTAGCCTCAAGCTTGAGAAAGAAGCTCTTACGATTGCATCGGAAGACGAATACAAGCTGAATGCGGTGATTGATATTTTGCAGTCTAAAATGGCTAAACGAGGTCTGTCCCTCAAAAATGTGGAGTATGGCAAATTGGAACCCGCTTCTCTAGGTTCAGTGCGTCAGCGTCTTTCGCTGAAGCAGGGAATTGATCAGGATAATGCCAAGAAAATTAACATTCTTATTCGGGACTCCAAGCTAAAAGTTAAAAGTCAGATTCAAGGTGATCAAATCCGGGTGACCGGGAAAAACAGGGATGATTTACAGGCGATCATTCAATTGCTACGTAAAGCTGATTTGCCATTGGAGCTTCAATTTACAAACATGAAATAAAGACGTTTTCCCTCATATATTTTGCAGGAAAAACGTTGCTTGATGTGCGGCAGGTTATTTTGACATGCGTTTTGCGCCATATTATACTTGTAACGAAAATGCAGACAATTCAGGTGTATAGCGCTCGCCGAAAGCGATTTACATAGGGTTGAATTTAATCCGAAAACTGCCATTTGTAATCAAGTACGATAATCAGGGGAGAGTGTGTTGTGAATTTACCCAACAGAATTACAATAACGCGGATTTGCCTTATCCCGGTGATGATGCTGGCTTTGCTGGTGGACTTTGATTTTTATCCGCCACCGATTGAGATCGGAGCTTTCAAGCTGCCGTATAATCAGCTGATTGCGGCTATCATTTTCCTTGTAGCAGCCAGCACGGACGGTCTTGACGGGTATTTGGCACGTAAAAATAATATGGTCACCAATTTGGGCAAGCTGTTGGACCCCCTTGCTGATAAGCTTTTGGTAACCGCCATTTTGGTTTCCTTGGTAGAAATGGGGAAAATTGATTCGTGGATTGTTGTTGTGATTGTTAGCCGTGAGTTTGCGGTTACGGGGCTGCGTCAGATTGCCTTGCTGGATGGGTCTGTGGTTGCTGCAAGCAATTGGGGCAAATTAAAGACGATCATTCAGATTGTTGCTATAGTAGCGCTGCTCATTAATAATTTCCCGTTTGTTTTTCTTGGTATACCGTTTGATTTAATAGCGATATGGGCAGCGGTGTTGATCACCATTTATTCGGGTATTGATTATTTCGTGAAAAATATCCATTTGCTGAGCTCCTCCAAGGTTTAACAGTATAAATTTTATGGAAACAGCAATAGGGACTAAACTTATTGCTGTTTCTTTATATAATTCCCATCATATTCGCAGTACAGGAGGAAGAATTGATGAAAGCTGAAATAATTGCGGTAGGAACAGAGTTATTGCTCGGACAAATAGTGAATACAAATGCTCAATATTTGTCACAAGAGTTGGCTACAATTGGAATCGATGTATATTTTCAGACTGTGGTTGGCGATAACATAGATCGGCTTCAGGAAGCCATAAGAATTGCTCAGAAGCGTGCGGATATTATTTTATTTTCTGGCGGTCTGGGACCGACCCAGGATGATTTGACGAAAGATGCGATAGCGTCTGTATTGGGGCGAAAATTGCACATAGATCGTCTTGCAATGGACAAGCTAGATCAATTTTTTCGTAACCGTGGGGTAGAAATGACCGAAAATAACCGCCGGCAGGCGCTTTCTATTGAAGGTGCTACTCCGCTTGAAAATGAGACAGGGCTAGCTGTGGGCGACGCAATTGCACAGGATGGTAAATTTTATGTAGTTTTGCCTGGACCTCCTAAGGAACTCAAACCGATGTTTGCAAACCAGGCCAAACCTTGGTTGCTTCAGCAGGCATTGAGCGGTGAGGAAATGCCAATTTATTCAAAAATGCTAAAATTTGCAGGGATTGGTGAGTCAGCTCTTGAAACCCGTTTGTTAGATCTGATCCAATCCCAGACAGACCCCACGATTGCTCCTTATGCCAAGGAAGGGGAAGTCACGATCCGTATATCCACCAAGGCGGCCAGCGAAAGTGAAGCATTGATTAAGCTGACGGCTACGGAAGTAGAAATTCAGCAGCGTCTTTCGGAATTTATGTATGCAAGCGAAGATGTTACGCTGGAGAAGGTTATCGTAGATCTAATGGCCAATCGCGGACTCACTGTGAGTGCGGCAGAAAGCTGTACAGGTGGACTGCTGATGGAACACCTCACTTCTATACCTGGCAGTGCTACTATGTTTCAAGGTGGCATCGTGTGCTATTCCAATGAAATGAAGATGAAATTACTCAACGTGCCTTGTGATTATTTAGAGGGGGATCAAGCGCCAGGTGCAGTGAGTAAGGAAGTGGCCCTTGTGCTTGCAGAGCAGGCGAGAATGATCATGGACAGCGATTTTGGACTTTCAGTTACTGGTGTAGCCGGACCTGGGTATTCCGAACGTAAGCCAGTCGGTCTAGTGTATATTGGCATTGCTGAACGCGACAAGGAAACGGAAGTACATGAACTGAGACTGAGTGGTAACCGCGAAACAATCCGACTGCGATCAGTCAAAGCGATTCTGTACAGATTGTGGCGCAGGCTGGTAGAGAACGAGAAACTCTCTTAATCATCTATGTACAGTGTGGGTCGTAGAGTTGTTTTAGATAGATATTCATGATATAATCACCTTATCGGAAGAACCGTTGCAAAGCCTTTTGCCAGCGGTTCTTTTTTTGTTTTAAGAGACAGGTGTAATTACAGAAGAGAGCTGTGTGAATAAAAAAACGAATGTATGTTCGAAAAAATGCTTGGCAAGCGTGTCAAAACAAGGTATTATTAAAGTACAAACAATGAAGGATGTGAGTTTATTGTCAGATCGTCGTGCTGCGCTGGATATGGCGCTCCGTCAAATAGAAAAGCAATTTGGTAAAGGTTCCATTATGAAGTTGGGTGAGTCTACCCACATGCAAGTGGAAACGATCCCCAGTGGTTCGATTGCTTTGGATATTGCGTTAGGAACGGGCGGCTTTCCAAGAGGCCGGGTTATTGAAATATACGGACCGGAATCATCCGGTAAAACGACAGTAGCTCTTCACGCTATCGCAGAGGTGCAAAAAACAGGCGGACAAGCCGCCTTTATCGACGCCGAGCATGCGCTTGATCCGTCGTATGCAAGCAAGCTGGGTGTCAATATTGATGAGTTGTTACTATCGCAACCAGATACAGGAGAGCAGGCGCTTGAGATTGCCGAAGCCCTTGTACGTAGTGGAGCAGTAGACATTGTAGTTGTTGACTCCGTAGCGGCACTTGTGCCGAAGGCAGAGATTGAAGGCGAAATGGGAGATTCCCATGTCGGTCTTCAAGCACGTCTGATGTCGCAGGCATTGCGTAAGCTGTCTGGAGCCATTAACAAATCGAAAACTATTGCTATTTTTATTAACCAGCTACGTGAAAAAGTAGGTGTTATGTTCGGTAACCCTGAAACAACACCAGGTGGACGTGCCTTGAAGTTTTACTCTACGGTACGTTTGGATGTTCGTCGTATTGAAAGTTTGAAAATGGGTAACGACATTGTGGGTAACCGCACACGTATTAAAGTCGTGAAGAATAAAGTTGCCCCTCCATTCCGTCAGGCTGAAGTGGACATTATGTACGGTGAGGGCATTTCCAAAGAAGGTAGCTTGATCGATATCGGTACGGAGCATGACATTGTCGACAAGAGTGGAGCTTGGTATTCCTACGAAGGTGAGCGCCTTGGTCAGGGACGTGAGAATGCGAAGCAATTTTTGAAGGAAAATCCGAACATTGCTAGTACGATCGAGCAAAAAATTCGGGTGGCAAGCAATTTGATTACGACGGTTGCTCCGCCTACAGAAGAAGAGTTGGCACAGCAAGCCAAGGAAGAACAGGAATTGTTGGAGCTTGAATAAAGCTTGGTGAATCCTGATTTGTGAACTGGAGCCAGGGTTATGGCACAATCCGGTTGAATAGCATGATTCTGATGCCCTGCACAGTTGTGCAGGGCATTTTTGCATCAATTAAAGCTGCTTTGTCAGCGGAATCTAACTTTTGCGTAGCAGTTGTCCAAAGACTGCTTTCGTGAATTTCAAAGTGAGGGAAACATATTGCAGTTGGACGATGAAGATGAATATTCTGCGGAAGCAAATAAGCAACAAGAGATTTCTCTTTTTCCGGATCATGAGGAATTGATGATTACTAGGGTAGAGCAGGGACAGGGACGCAAACGTGGACGCTATATCATTCATTTTGGCCCGTATTCATTGTCTGTATTAGAAGATGTAATGATCAAGTACAATATGTTCAAAGGAACGTCATTCGTCAAAAAAGAACTGGAAGATATTGTTCTGGCAGATGAAAAGCAACAGGCCTATGTACTCGCGCTTCGATATTTGGGGCGAAAGCCTCGCACACGTCAGGAAATTGCCCAGCGTTTGGTGCAAAAAGAACTGGATCAGTCTGTTATTGACGAAGTAATGGTCCGACTGGAAAGGGAGCAACTCGTGGATGATGATTTGTACGCCCGCCAATGGGCAAGGCAGCGTATAACTAGCCAACGTAAGGGGAAGATGTGGGTTAGGCAAGAACTCCGTCAGAAAGGCATCTCTAAAGCCTCTATTGGGGAAGCGTTAGGTGAAATCACCGATAATGAGGAGTGGGAGAGTGCTTTGACGATCGGACGTAAGAAATGGAATCAGGTACGTGGTGATATAACGGAGAAAAAAAGGAAAACCTACCCTTTTCTCATGAGACGCGGATATTCGGGGGATATGACACGCCGAGTGGTCAATCATCTCACTGCGGCCGAGCATGACGCTGCTTCAGATGACGAGGAATTGTTGCAGTGGGAGGAATAATTGCCAAACGGCTGCTGAACCTTGGGCTAGTATGAACGGATAGGATGAGCTAGTTATTACATGGAAAGCTGCATGGTACTCTACTAATGTTTGCATTCCCTTGACAATGCCATTTGTCAAATAATAAAATATATATGAAACGATACTTGTGGAACGCCCTTTTTCCTTCCAAAAAAGCGGAATCCACCGGTGAGTTCTCATCGCCAAATAACAAGTGATGCCGCTATGCCAGGCGGAATTGTACATGTGAAAGCATGTGCATATGAAATGAAACGACCTTGTGTCGTTATCTTAGTTTGACGATCAAAGTAAATGTGACAATTGCAAAAAGTCCCAAGGAATGCCTTGGAGGAACCAACGGGGAGGTGAACAGTATGATGACTGCGATCTGGTTCGTTCTCGTTGCTGTAGCCGCGTTATTCTTTGGGTTCGGGATTGGTTATTTTATTCGCAAATCTATTGCAGAAGCTAAGATCTCCAGTGCGGAAGAAGCTGCCGCGCAAATCGTGGAGAACGCGAAAAAAGAGGCAGAAGCGCTGAAGAAGGAAACGGTATTGGAAGCGAAAGATGAAATTCACCGCATCCGTGCCGAAGCTGAAAAAGAAACTCGTGAACGTCGCAATGAAATTCAACGACAGGAACGAAGATTGCTGCAAAAAGAAGAATCGCTGGATAAAAAATTGGAATCGCTGGAACGCAAAGAAGAACAGGTGGCCAACAAAGAGAAACGAATCGATGAAACCCAGCAGCAAATTGATTTGATTTACAAGAGTCAGGTAACTGAGTTGGAGCGTATTTCCAATCTGACGATGGAGGATGCAAGAAGTATTATTCTGACCAACGTAGAGCAGGAAGTTCGTCATGAAACAGCTCAGATGATTAAAGAAATTGAACAGCAGGCCAAAGAAGAAGCGGACAAAAAGTCTCGTGAAATCATCACACTGGCCATCCAACGCTGTGCGGCAGATCATGTAGCAGAAACGACGGTTTCTGTCGTCACATTGCCGAACGAAGAAATGAAAGGCCGGATTATCGGGCGCGAAGGCCGTAATATCCGTGCACTTGAAACCCTTACAGGAATTGACCTCATTATTGATGATACGCCGGAAGCTGTTATTTTGTCCGGATTTGATCCGATTCGTAGAGAGATTGCGCGTACTGCGCTTGAAAAGCTCGTAGCGGACGGACGGATACATCCGGCTCGTATTGAAGAGATGGTGGAAAAATCCCGTAAAGAGGTGGACGAACGAATCCGTGAATATGGTGAGCAGGCCACCTTTGAGGTGGGCGTGCATAGCTTACATCCGGATTTGATCAAGATCTTGGGACGTCTTAAGTTCCGTACGAGTTACGGACAGAACGTATTAAAGCACTCGATGGAAGTTGCATACTTGACAGGTCTAATGGCCGGGGAACTGGGCGAAGACGTTGTACTGGCAAGACGGGCAGGATTGCTGCATGACATCGGGAAGGCGCTGGATCACGAAGTGGAAGGATCGCACGTTGAAATTGGCGTGGAACTGGCGAAGAAGTACAAGGAACACCCGGTCGTCATCAACAGCATTGCTTCACATCACGGCGACTGCGAAGCGACTTCAGTGATCGCCATGCTGGTTGGGGCGGCAGATGCTCTATCAGCAGCAAGACCGGGAGCGCGGCGTGAAACGCTAGAGACGTACATCCGTCGTCTTGAGAAGCTGGAACGCATCTCCGAATCTTTTGAAGGCGTTGAAAAATCATACGCGATTCAAGCCGGACGCGAAGTTCGTGTCATGGTACAGCCAGAGAAAATTGATGATGCGGAAGCATTCCGACTGGCCCGCGATATTACGAAAACGATTGAGAATGAACTGGACTATCCGGGACATATCAAAGTTACTGTTATTCGCGAGACCCGTGCGGTAGAATACGCAAAATAAAAGCATTTCAATGAAAAGTGGCCACTGTTTGTAGGGCCACTTTTCATTTATGTAAGGCAGACTAGGGAGGGCTTTCTATCAACGTATTATTTATTGGAGACATCGTCGGCAGTGTAGGCAGAAAGGCACTGAGGGAAAATCTTCCTTCGCTCAAATCAAAATACAATCCGCATGTTATTATCGTGAACGGAGAAAATGCAGCTTCGGGAAGAGGCATAACCCCTGCTATCGCCAGAGAGTTTTTTGATTGGGGCGTCCATGGGATTACGATGGGAAATCATACTTGGGACAATAAGGAAATATTTGATTTTATAGATGATGAGCCACGGATCATTCGCCCGGCTAACTTTCCACCAGGAACACCGGGCCGAGGTTATACCGTTGTAAAGGGTGGAGGTAAGGAGCTGGCTATTGTTAATCTGCAAGGTAGAACCTTTTTGCCAGCTATTGACGATCCATTCCGTGCAGCAGATGAAATTGTCGATGAGTTGCGCAAAAAACATAAACATATCCTAGTTGATTTTCACGCCGAAGCAACCTCGGAAAAAATCGCTATGGGTTGGCATTTGGATGGACGTGCTTCAATCGTGGTAGGTACGCACACACATGTACAGAGCAATGACGATACAATTTTGCCACAAGGAACTGCGTATCAGACAGATGCGGGAATGGTAGGTCCTTATGAGGGAGTGCTTGGAATGCAGAAAGAGGCTGTGTTACAGAAATTCCAGACCCAGCTTCCGGTGCGTTTTCAAGTGGACATGGGCAAATGGCATTTCCATGCCATCAGCGTAGAGCTGAATGATAACGATGGAAAAGCCCGCAAAATTCAGAAAATCAGACTCAAAGAAGATGAATGGCGGATGGATTAACTTTTTTGTAAGCTGCTTAAGGAAAGAATAAGGAAAACTGTCACCAAAAAGCAGGAATTTTTTGCTGACCCTCGAATAACATCTAATAGTGGAATCAAACCATCATCATTCCCAGGGGAGGTACTTACTATGGATGTATTAAAAGTATCAGCAAAATCCAATCCTAATTCAGTTGCAGGCGCACTCGCAGGAGTACTGCGTGAACGCGGAAATGCAGAATTACAGGCGATTGGAGCGGGTGCACTAAACCAAGCCATTAAAGCGGTAGCCATTGCCCGGGGATTTGTCGCACCAAGCGGAGTGGATTTGATTTGTATTCCTGCTTTTACAGACATTGTTATTGATGGAGAAGATCGGACTGCGATCAAATTGATTGTAGAGCCAAGATAATAAATGTAAGTTGCCTGAGCCTGTTTACGATTTGTAAACGGGCTTTTTTGCATTGTGAGTCTGTTACTATGATTTTTAAAATAAATTTGTGGTGCTTCAATCTATAAATGGAGGTAAGATGCATGAATGATAAGCTAAAAGTGAATTGGCCAGTTGTTGACTTTCATTGTGATGTGTTATGTAAAATGCAGCTCGATGCGCAGATCGATTTCAGTCATCCATCGCTTGATGTCACAAAAGAACGTTTGCTAGAAGGTAACGTGCAGTTGCAAACGTTTGCTATATATATTTCACAGGTATTAGGCACACCAAGATTTGAGCATGTGGTACGTCAAATTGAGCTGTTCAGGCAGCATGTTACCTCTATCTCCGGTGGGTTGAGACCATTGCTGTGGAAGGAAGACTTGGCAATGTGGAAAAATGCGTCCGCAGTGCATCAGGAAGAGCAAGTAAAGCAGGCAGGAGAAGAGAAGCGCACGGAAAAGATAACGTATTTGGATGGTAATGGGACGGATCATATATGGGCACCTTGGGCTTTGCTCTCACTGGAGGGGGTAGATGCGCTGGAAGGGAACCCTTTTTATGCAGAATTATGCTATGCCATGGGAATACGATTGATTGGGCTGACATGGAATTATGCGAACTGGGCAGCTGACGGCATTATGGAACATAGAGGTGGCGGGCTGACTAGCAAGGGGCGCGATTTGGTCAATCGCTGTAATGACCTGGGACTGCTGTTAGATGTGTCGCATCTGTCCGTACAGGGCTTCTGGGAGGTGCTGGAGGAGGCTACTCTACCGCCCATCGCCTCGCATTCGAATGTCTTTGCGAGATGTGCTCATCCTCGTAATCTGCGGGATGAACAGATTCGTGCACTGATCGCCCGTAACGGACGGATTGGTTTGACCTTCGTCACCATGTTTCTCAAAGAGCAGGATACAGTAACTGCTGAGGATCTGCTACCGCATATTGAGCATATTTGTTCATTAGGGGGCGAAAGGCATTTGATGTTTGGCTCTGATTTTGACGGTATCGAGCACCATGTGCAAGGCTTGGAACACTCGGGGAAATATCCGGCTTTTGCAGAACTGCTGCTGAAGCATTACCCTGAGGAGCTAGTCAAAGGATGGCTGGGAGGTCATGCCCTGGAATACCTGCAAACGAATCTGCCTTCTAAAATGTCTTCTTAAATAGCTATTTAAGGGGATGTTTTGGCTGCGAACACTCTTGACAAAGCGAGAACGATTACGAAATAATGAGAAGTATCTTAGATTTTAAATAATATTTGCAGAAATACGGCAGACAATGGAGCGAGACTGATGGTGCACCATGCTGCACCGCTATACCAGAGGGGGCTCCATTACACAATGTTAATAAAAAAGGTTACCTGGCTTGAACTCTTTTATGACTTACTATTCGTAGCTGCTGTCTCTAAGGCCACTCATGTTTTACTACATGTTGAGCATGGTAGTATCTCGTGGGAACATATGGAGAAGTTCATTATGATTTTTATCCCGATATGGTGGGCTTGGGTGGGGCAAACTGTCTACAACAACCGTTTTGGTCAAGACAGTATAACGCATCGAATCTTTATGATCCTGCAATTGTTTTTCGTGTTAATCATGACTGCCAGTTTGAATATAGATTTTGATGCGTATTATGTATCTTTTTTTGTTGGCTATATTGGGTTAAGAGGTTTAACTGTCGTTCAATATTTACTTTCGGCGCCCAAAGAAACGGCTCATAAACAGGAAACAGCTCGTTTTTTCGGAACCTATTTTTGGATTGGAATAGTCATCTCTAGTTTCTCCCTTTTCTTTGACTCTTGGGTTCGATATTTGATTTTATATACCGGTATAGCTGTTGATATCCTCGTTCCTTTGATTGGTCGTAAAAAGTTGGTGATCACACCAATCCATACGGAGCATCTTTTAGAACGATTTGCACAGTTCACCTTAATTCTGCTTGGCGAATCTGTGATAAGTATGCTTTCTGTTTTACAATCCGATCATTTTACGGTTTCTTCCGTTGTATTTGCCGCTTTGGCTTTTATATTAGTCATCGCAATCTGGTGGCAATATTTTGAGAATATGGAGAAGCGCGTAGATAAATCAAAACAATCAGCAGGACAGACTATTATTTATGGTCATTTGTTTATTTATCTTTCCCTTAGCATGCTAGCTGCTTCGATTCAGCTCTTGTTTTTGGGACAAGTAGACTATATCTTTGTGCTTTGCTTTACCTTTGCTTCTGTTTTTATTTACTTTTTGTCGGTTTTACTGGTATTTCATCAGTACAGATTAAGTCATCTTAAACCCCGTCTCAGAGTCATTTTTTTCTTAACTGGAATACTCTGTGTCCTGTTTATCCTTAATATATTTATTGTCGTCCCCCCTCATCTCATTGTAGCTGAAATCATGCTTTTCTTTCTCCTGTTCGCTAAAACGACGATTTGATCTGATTTATAGGGATGATATTTAACGATGATTGGGGCGAAAAAGGGAACTTTATACGCTCTTCTTTTCTTTCTTGGCAAAATAGGAGTATAATAGCATGGATGTGTAAAGTATTGTATAGAGAAAAAGGAGTGACCACACGATGAGTAAAATCGTACCTGTCGGCGTTTCCGCCCGTCATATTCACCTGACTCAAGAGCATATTGAAATTTTGTTCGGAGCAGGCTATCAATTAACCGAATTTAAACCTTTGTCCCAACCAGGACAATTTGCCGCAAATGAAACGGTAGCTGTAATTGGTTCTAAGGGCCAATTTGATAAGGTTCGCATTTTGGGACCTGCTCGTCCCGCTTCCCAGTTGGAAATTTCTCGCACTGATTCCTTTGCTATTGGTGTAAAAGCACCTGTACGCGAATCGGGTAGCATTGATGGTACACCAGGAATCACAGTAAAAGGACCAGCTGGTGAAGTGGAACTGCAAGAAGGCGTGATTGTAGCAGCCCGCCATATTCATTTCCATACATCTGATGCAGCTAAATGGGACATTAAGGACAAGCAGTTGCTGAAAGTACGTGTTGGCGGCGAACGTGGTCTTGTATTTGAAAATGTTCTTGCACGTGTGTCCGATTCTTTTGCTTTGGATATGCACATTGATACAGATGAAGCGAACGGTGCCGGTGTGAAAAACGGTGACAACGCTGAAATCGTAGACTAATATACACGATTTAAATGCCGGAAGGCTTAAAGAGTCCGATTCTTGCAAAAGAATCGGGCTTTTTACATACTATATAATTCACAAATACTTCACTTATGTACAAAAAGAACATGAGTTCACTTTGCACTCAATGGTATCTGCGGTTGATCTATGGCGATGGCCTATAAATCATGCTATAATTTAGTGTAATGCCTTTTTTAAAGGTTTTTTTAGAACTTAAAATAAATTTACCCATGCCTAAAGATACAGTAAAATCACAAATTAGCTCGTGAAATAGATGGTGTAAGGAGTGACTAAGGAATGGAAAAGAAAACAAAAGATTACTCCAAATATTTTGATTTCTCGGATGCGAAGATTATTTCTGAAGATGAGCATAGCAAAAAGATCCGTATTCGCGGACGTGAAATCAACATTATGGCGGAGCCGAACCATAGAAAAGAAAAGCAACGCGGTAAAGAGGATGTACAGGTATTATATGATAACGCAGTCCCGGATGAGCTAAAGCATATCGGTGAGGGAAAGCATTACATCGTATACACATTTGGTTGCCAAATGAACGAGCATGATTCCGAAACCATAAAAGGTTTGCTGGAGCAAATGGGCTACCAATCAACCGAGGATCGGAAGGAAGCAGACATCATTTTACTAAACACTTGTGCTATCCGTGAAAATGCGGAGGATAAAGTGTTTGGCGAGCTGGGTCACCTCAAGCATCTCAAAACAGAAAAGCCAGGACTGCTGCTCGGCGTGTGTGGCTGCATGTCACAGGAAGAGAACGTCGTTAACCGGATTATGCAAAAACACGGTTTTGTCGATATGATTTTTGGTACCCATAATATTCATCGTCTGCCTCAGCTCGTCAAGGAAGCACTCTTTAGCAAAGAAATGGTGGTCGAAGTGTGGTCTAAGGAAGGCGACATTATCGAAAACTTGCCGAAGAAGCGCGAGGGTATGCGGGCTTGGGTGAACATTATGTACGGCTGTGATAAATTTTGCACCTATTGCATTGTTCCCTTTACACGTGGTAAGGAAAGAAGCCGTCGTCCAGAGGATGTTATCGCTGAAGTACGGGATTTGGCACGTCAAGGTTTTAAAGAAATCACCTTACTGGGGCAGAATGTTAACGCTTATGGTAAGGATTTGAAAGATTTGAATTACAGATTCGGGGATCTGATGGATGATATGCGCAAAATCAATATCCCGCGTGTACGTTTTACAACATCACATCCACGTGATTTTGATGACCATTTGGTAGAAGTGCTCGGTAAGGGTGGTAATTTGGTGGAGCATATCCATCTGCCTGTTCAATCCGGTAATACGGATATATTGAAGAAAATGAACCGAAAATATACCCGTGAGCGTGTTCTGGAACTGGCAGCGAAGATTAAAGCAGCTGTTCCGCATGTTTCTCTGACAACGGATATCATTGTAGGTTTCCCGGGCGAAACAGACGAGCAGTTTGAAGATACTCTATCTTTGGTGCGCGAGGTCGGCTATGACTTTGCCTACACATTCATTTATTCACCACGTGAAGGTACGCCAGCTGCTTCGATGGAAGATAATGTGCCTATGTCGGTCAAAAAAGAGCGTCTCCGGCGTCTGAACATTGCGGTGAACCAAAACAGCCTTCGCTTTAATAGTCGATTGCGTGGCGAAGTGGTTGAAGTGTTGGTGGAAGGCGAGAGCAAAAATGACAGCAAAGTGCTTGCCGGTCGGACCCGTTCCAATAAGCTTGTACATTTTGAGGGTTCTCAGGACCTGATTGGTTCCTTTGTTCAAGTGAAAATTACGGAACCTATGACCTTTTACATCAAAGGTGATCTGGTTGAAACGGCTGTAGCAGTTAACGGATAAAAGAATATTCTAGCGGGTTGCATGCGGTCTGAGTAAGGTTGTGTGCAGGGCCGTCTAAGTGAGAAAAGGAGCGATGGACAATGACAGAGGAGCGGTTGCAACAAACAGAACTTCAATCGGCGGCGCGCCAGCATGATCATTTGGTCAATCGCGAAATGATATTGGCAAAAGCCAAAGAATTAGCAGGTATTTTGGGTAGCAGTGAGGAAGTACAGGTATTCCGGAAAGCAGAAGAAAAGATTCAGGATCATGGGCGCATTCAGCAACTGATTGCAACGATGAAAAAGAAGCAAAAGGAAATTGTTGCATTTGAATCCTTAAAAAATCAAAAAATGATTGCCAAAATAGAGGCCGAGCTACAGGAGCTACAGGAAGAACTTGATGGTATTCCAATTGTAACGGAGTTTCAGCAGAGTCAGGTGGAAATTAATGAGCTACTGCAAATGGTGATCATGGCGATTCGTGATACCGTTGCTGAGAAGGTGAACGTTGAAGAGGGAAAAAGTACTTCCTCGTCGAATTGCAGTGATTAATGAAATTTATGGTGTGGAGGCGTAGCTTCCACGCCTTTTTTTCGAAAGCAATTTGCCATCGTATATATTTATAAGACATCAAGAGAAATGGGACAACATAGAAGGGATGGAAGCAAGGGAATGGATAAGTTCGGTAAGATGCTAGAGGGCGAAAATAATACTTTTTGGGAGTATTTAGGGTGTGAGCTGATTGCAGCTGATGCAAACGAGGTACAGATCGCTTTGGAAGCCAAACAAGAGCATACCAATGTGATGGGTATTGTCCATGGGGGTGTGCTTACTTCATTGATGGATCAGGCGATGGGGATGGTCAGTATGGCTTCACGAAATATGGATCCATGTGTAACGACGAACCTGAATGTTCATTTCTTGTCAGCCATGAGGCAAGGCCGACTGGAGGTTAGGGCGCGGATTCTTCATCAGGGAGGTCGGACTATAACCACTGAGGCGGAAGTAAGGGATAGTGAAGGCACACTTGGGTCTACATCTACAGCAACCTTCCGAGTATTACGTACACAAGCAAGTGATTCAGGTAAGGCCTGACGCTTGACAAAAATTTTTATTATGTCATAATGAATTTATCAAAACGATATAATATGGTGATGCCAATGGATAGCAATCGTATAAACGAAGAGGCGCAAAAGGCGTCGTATAACATTAAGAAATACCGCACTCCAGATGGAGCTCCGGCGGATATCGTTATGTTTACCTTAACGAAGCGGGAGCGCAAGACGGTAACAAAGACATTGCCGATTCGGGAGCTGAAAGTGATGCTCATCAAGCGCCGCAGTTGGCCGTTTGCAGGACGCTGGGCGTTGCCTGGAGGGTTTTGTCAGGAAGATGAATCCATGTATGGAGCTGCCAAGCGGGAACTGTTAGAGGAAACGGGTGTGGACGGCGGGCATCTGGAGTATTTGGGTGTATATAGTGGACCGGGACGTGATCCGCGCGGCTGGATCATATCGCATGCATTTTTTGCGCTGGTAGAAGAATGGATGTTGGAACAGCGTCAGGCGGCCGATGATGCTTCCGAGGTGGGGCTATTCACAATCCGCGAAGCGTTGGAGGAATTGGAGCTGGCATTCGATCACCGGGATATCATAGTAGATGCTTATCGCAAAATTCAGTTGCAGATGCTTCAGACGACGATCGCCAAACAGTTTTTACCGCTACATTTTACACTGGGTGAATTATATCAGGTGATACAGAGTGTCGTACCGGACTTCGAAGAGCCAAACTTTATTCGCAAAATAACATCGACTCGTAGCAGACAGGGAATTCTGGAAGAGGTGCGTGATGAGAACGGCAAACCGCTCAGTTCCAACCAGTATTCACAAAGACCGGCACAGTTGTACCGTTTTAGTGACAGAGTACCGCGTTTATCTATCTACACGTAACGTCTAATGTAATAGGTCACGCATAGAACGTACAATTTCACTTTGAGGATAAGGAGCTGACCGTACGATGCAAGCACTAATTGTGATTGATTACACGAAAGATTTTGTGGACGGTAGTTTGCCTGTAGGACAACCTGCGATTGAGTTGGATGAACGGATCGCAGCAATTACGCAGGCATATGTAGATCAAGGGGACTTTGTCGTCATGGCTGTGGATTTGCATGAGGAGAACGACCTTTATCACCCGGAGAGCAAGCTGTTTCCTCCACATAATATACGTGGAACCAACGGACGACATTTGTATGGCAAGCTCCATAGCCTCTATGAGCAACAAAGTGATCTTATCTACTGGTTGGATAAAACACGGTACAGTGCTTTTGCGGGCACAGATCTGGAACTCAGGCTGCGTGAACGTGGTATTGTGGAAGTTCATCTGATTGGTGTGTGTACGGATATATGTGTACTGCATACGGCTGTAGATGCTTATAACAAAGGTTTTGCTATTACTGTATACAAGGACGCTGTGGCGAGCTTTAATCAAGCTGGACATGATTGGGCTTTGGGTCATTTTGAGGGAAGTCTTGGAGCCGCGGTACGATCGGCTGAGGATACGGTTTTACGCCAGAAGAAGTAAAATAACTTAACGATTGTGTACCAATGTCCGATAACAAAATGGAGCCGGATATTGCTGAATCTGGGCAGATGAGGCGGTAGCGCCACAAACCTGGAGACAGTCAGAGAGGATGATTACAATGCAGTCAACGAGCCTCGCATTACATACAGATAAATATCAGATTAATATGATGTACGCCCACTGGGTGAACGGAAGTCACCAGCGTAAAGCTGTGTTCGAGGCGTATTTTCGTAAACTCCCTTTTGGTAATGGATATGCCGTGTTCGCGGGTCTGGAACGCATTGTGAATTATATTGCAAATTTGCGGTTTACAGAAGAGGACATTCGCTACCTGTCTGAACAGGAGGAGAAGTACGATCCCATGTTCATGGAGGCGCTTCGCCAGTTTAAGTTTGGTGGAACGGTCCATTCGATGAAAGAAGGGGCCCTTGTTTTTCCCAACGAGCCTCTGGTCCGTGTTGAAGGAACGATTATGGAAACGCAGCTTGTCGAAACGGCATTGCTGAATTTTATGAACTATCAGACACTTATTGCGACAAAGGCATCGCGCATCAAGCAGGTGGCAAGTGATGATACACTGCTCGAATTTGGAACACGGCGTGCGCAGGAAGCAGATGCAGCGATTTGGGGAGCACGAGCAGCTTATGTGGCTGGTTTTGACGCGACTTCTAATATGCTGGCAGGCGAACATTTTGGAATCCCGACGAAGGGGACACATGCACATTCATGGGTGCAGACCTTTATGACGGAGCAGGAGGCGTTTGACGTGTATGCGAAGGTATTGCCAGATCAGGTTACACTGCTGGTAGACACCTTTGACACGCTGGAAAGCGGTGTTCCTCATGCGATTCGGACAGCAAAAATGCTGGAGAGTCAGGGCAAGCGTATGAATGCAATCCGTCTGGATAGCGGTGACTTGGCTTATCTATCCATTCAGGCACGAGAAATGCTCGATGCTGAAGGATTAGATTACGTACAAATTGTAGCTTCCAATGATTTGGATGAAAATACGATTTTTAACCTGAAAGCCCAAGGGGCACGTATTGATGTATGGGGTGTAGGAACACAGCTTATTACGGCTTCAGATCAACCATCGCTTGGCGGGGTATACAAGCTGGTTGAACGTGAAGTGGATGGCGAAATGTTGCCGACGATCAAGATCTCGGGGAATCCAGAAAAAGTATCCACACCAGGCAAAAAGGATGTATATCGCATTGTGGATAAGAAGAAAGGGAGAGCTGTAGCCGATTATATTTCTTTTCCGGATGAAGAGCGTCCGCGTAATGGTAAGCGCCTGAAGCTGTTTAACCCTTTGCATCCGTATATGAAGAAGTATGTAGAAAATTACGAAGCCGTGCCGATGCTTGAGCCTATTTTTATAAATGGACAGAAGGTATATGAGCTTCCCGAGCTGGATGAAATTCGTGCCTACCATACTTCACAGTTGAAACTGTTCTGGCCAGAATATTTGCGGAAGCTGAACCCTGAAATTTATCGTGTAAATCTGAGCGAGAAGGTATGGGAGCTAAAGCAAAAGCTGATCGACAGCTATATGCAGCCCGAAGTTGAAGAAAAAGAATAGTTGGAAGAGGCACCTCATGAATGCATGGGGTGCCTCTTTGTGTTGAAGCATGTAGGAAATAGGAGCTTATTTATAAATTTCTCTCATCACATGTCGTAGCTCAGGGACAATAATGCGTTCCATTGCCAAACGAACGGCTCCGCGTGAGCCAGGCATAGAAAATACAGCTGTCTGGCCCACAGTGCCAGCTACAGCCCGGCTTAAGATAGCTGCTGAACCAATGTCCTCAGCAAAGCTTAAATAACGGAAGATTTCCCCAAAGCCAGGTAGTTCCTTATCCAGTAGAGAAGAGACAGCTTCATATGTAGTATCACGTGGAGAAATACCGGTACCACCTGTCAAAAGAACAGCCTCGATGTCATCCTGTGCCGCTGCTTCGGATACTAACTGCTGAATACCTTCGTAGTCATCCTTGACGATGACATATCGAACAACTGTATATCCATTGGTTTCTAGTAGATCCATGAGCAGTCGTCCCCCAGTATCTGTTTCCACGGTGCGTGTGTCCGAGACAGTCACGACCATGCAATTCACTTGTTGGGGGGATTCCTGACGGTGTTCCTCTACAGAAGACATATTCATTAAAATGTTCACTCCTTGATCGGTGGTTAGACATACACTTTTTACAATAGAGCAATGACTGAGCGTATGCAAGTCAGAAACAGGGGCTAAAAATCTATGTGATTAATATCCTTGCATTTGCACACTGGAATATAGTACACTTCCTTACATAAGTCGGGATTATATTGTTTTGTTTTATTATTGAAAGCGCGCACATCAAATGATTAACCTCAAGGGACAGCGGGTAATAGTACAGCAGGGTCAACAACTGGGAGGTAATGTAATATGAATCATTCATACCAACAATGCGTGGATGCTTGCCTGGAATGTATGAACGCTTGCAATGTATGTTACGTAGCGAGTTTGAAGGAATATGATTTAGCTATGCTGCGTGAATGTATTCGAGTGAGTAGGGAATGTGCAGAAATATGCGGATTTGCTGCCCAAATGCTGCAGCGTGGAACGGATTTTGCCGAGCAAATCTGTGAGCTGTGCGCCAAGGCCTGTGAGGTATGTGCTGCTGAATGCAGCAAGCATTCCCATGATCATTGCAATCATTGTGCAGAAGCCTGCCGTCGTTGCGTTCAGGCATGCCGCCAATTGGTGGCAGTGTAATTACATATATGGAACTAGTGCCTGAAGAGGAAATAATAGGTTGCTTTCTACTGAATAGGTTTGTATAATGAATGGAATTAACGTCACGGAACGGGAGAGTAGCAGCTGAGCCGTATCATTACAGCGAGCCGGAAGAGGTGGAAGCCGGTATGAGGTCCGATGTGAAGCGCACCCGGGAGACGGTTGATCCAACGAGCAGAACTTCTAGTAGATCAGCCCGGCAGACACCGTTATTAGTCATTGGAGTGAAATCGCGATTTGTGTAGTTAGCTTTAGCTGCACAACCGATTTACGAAGAGTGGTACCGCGGGATATTGAAGTTCTCGTCTCTTGAATGATTTCAAGAGGCGGGGGCTTTTTTTGTTAGATTCTATAAAAAGAAGGAGAGAGATCATCATGTTAATGAGGATTGCTGCTCAAGCGATATTAGCCCATACGGGCTTGGAGGAAAAAGAAATTTTATCTTTATTTGAGGTGCCTCCGCAGCCTGAATGGGGAGATGTGGCGTTTCCCTGTTTTATGCTGGCTAAAAAGTTTCGAAAGTCTCCGCAGCACATTGCACTGGAATTGGCGGAACTAGTAGGCCATAAAGAAGGTTTAACCGCTTCAGCATCGGGTGCCTATGTAAACATAACCTTGGATCGATCGGTTCATATTCCGCTTATGCTTGCTGAATTGAGCAAGGCTGATTTCCTCAGGCCTAATATCGGGAACGGGCAGCGGGTAGTTATTGATATGTCCTCGCCTAATATTGCCAAACCGTTTGGTATCGGTCATCTTCGCTCTACGGTTATCGGTGCTGCCTTGTATCGCATACTTGGTGAAACAGGTTATGTACCTATTAGTGTGAATCATCTTGGGGATTGGGGAACACAGTTTGGTAAGCAAATTGCGGCCTATAAAAGATGGGGAAATGAGGAGCAGTTACAACATGATCCGATTGGTGAATCGCTAAAGCTATATGTGCGTTTTCATCAGGAGGCCGATCATGATCCGACTTTGGAGGATGAAGGGCGCGAGTGGTTCCGACGTTTGGAACATGGGGATGCGGAGGCTCGACAACTATGGGAGTTTTTTGTTGAAATCAGTCTGGGTGAATTTGATCGTATGTACCAGCGTCTAAACATTGCATTTGACCATGTGCTGGGAGAAAGTTTTTACAATGATAGATGCAGGCAGTTATTGATCAATTAAGAGCAAAAGGATTGTTGGAGGAAAGTGATGGGGCGCTCGTAGTTCGCCTGGAAGACGAGGAACTGCCTCCGTGTCTTATTCTGAAAAAGGATGGAACCACCATTTATCCGACACGTGATCTGGCAACAGCGATTTATCGTCATGAAGTGATGAAGGCTGATCGTTTGCTGTACGTCGTTGGTGGAGAACAGAAGTTGCATTTCCAGCAGGTGTTTGCGGTGCTGAAGCATGCAGGGGAGGCATGGGCGGAGCAATGTGAGCATGTGCCGTTTGGATTAATGCGGTTTGCGGGTAAGAAAATGTCCACAAGACGTGGCAAGGTTGTGAAGCTGGAGGAGGTGCTGGATGAAGCTGTAGCGCGTGCTCAAGGCATCATTACTCAGAAGAACGCTGGTTTACAGGAACAACAGGCAATAGCGGAGGACGTTGGCATCGGGGCGATTATTTTTGGTGATTTAAAAAACAACCGGCTGAATGAAGTGGACTTTTCGTTGGAGGAGGCGCTGACCTTTGAAGGCGAGACCGGGCCTTATGTGCAGTATACTCATGCGCGCATACGCAGCCTTCTGGAGAAAGCTCACGCTCGCGCCGATGTTGATGTTAATACTAACCCTAGCGACAATGACCTTGTCCAAGATAGCCATTCTCGTGATTTGAATGGCGTATCGGATGAAATATTGGGTGACGCAGGTTGGGCGCTGCTTAAGCAATTGGGTCGCTATCACGGGCAACTGATACGTGCGGCTCGCCAACTAGAGCCTTCGGTAATTGCGAGATTTGCATTGGATACGGCCCAGGCGTTTAACCGGTTTTACGCCAAGGAAAGGATTGTCGATGGTGGACAATGGCGTATTCAGTTGGCGGAACAAACTGCCGATATTCTGGCATGCGCGCTGCAACTTCTTGGTCTGAAAGCACCGAATCGGATGTAAGCAAAGCGAACGAAGGGAGCGAGTTTTTGCTGGCGGGATGACTGCTACCCATACCTGGCTCTTCCAAAGGAATACTGTAAAAGATTAATCTGTTGCAGCCACTTTTGGGTATGCATAAATGTTGTGAGCAGAAAAGAGTTAGACGGGTACACTAATCGCAGGAATTCCACCGTTTTGCAACCAATTTGTGTATATTTGAAACATTTGATGATTCTATTGCGTCGGTAAGTATAGAAGCAAAGTAAACATGGAGGTGTATCTCATGAAAAAGAACAAAAGTGTGACAGCTGCCCTGCTTGTCGTCTGCTCATTGGCAGTGGCTACGTCGGCTTCTGCTTTTCTGGATATAAAGGGAGCTGAACAGGAGAAGATCGTAAACTCACTTCAGGACAAAGGAATTATTCAAGGAATAACCAAGGATAAATTTGCACCGGATCAAACGCTCACGTATGCACAAGGAGTACACTTGGTTGTTCGTGCAATGGATCTTCAGGTGATGCCTGATTTCACAACGGGTTCCTTTGCAAACATTCCGGCTTCCGCATGGTATGCTCAGTCCTATCGGATTGCAGCCCAACACCAAATCCCTTTGTCACCAGATATTGATCCCAGCACTCGTATGACAAGAGAACAATTTGCTAATATTCTGTATAAAGCAGTGAGTGCAACGGGTGAATATCCAACTGTCCGTATGTACATTAATGTAGCGGATGGCAAAAAACTAGATCAGGAATCTAACGCAGCAGTTCAATTCCTGCTGTTGACCAAAATTGCAAAATTGGACGAACAGAGCAATTTTAACCCGGATCGTAAAGTAACCCGGATGGAGGCAGCAGAAATGGTCTATAACGCATCCGAATTTGTGCAAAATCATAAACCAGTTGAATCCACTCCTGAAAATCCGGTTGAGCCTGCAGATCCGGTTCACCAAAATAACATTAGTATGAGTATAGAGAAGGCGAATGACCAGCAGAACAAAGTGACAATTACTCGTTTGCAGGCACCTAATCCGGGTTACGGCATTGAAGTGGATCACATCGACTACGTAGGTGATACAAATGCAGTAATTTACTACAAGTTGACTAGTCCAAAGCCAGGGGAAATGAATATTCAGGTCATTACGGATACCCACACAAGTACAATGGTAGACAGTAAGTATAAGGTTACGCTTAAAGCGGTAGATGGAACAGTGCTTCCGCCCACAGGAACAGGCACATCTGTAGCTAAATAAAATTACAAGCCATATGTTATAGATATAAATAAAACCAGCGAGCCTCCAATTTGTGGGGGAGACTTGCTGGTTTTTTCATGCCAAATGTTCATCGTTAGTCCTGAGCAATAGGGCTATTCTAGCTTTAAATGCTGACTTTGCCAGTAAGTAAATCATTTTGCGCAGGAGGCGTAGCAGAGATTGAATCGGATTCTGTTGCAACTGTTCCCGACTGGAGCTGATACATTTGGAAGTAACGCCCGCCTTGGGCCATAAGCTCGTCATGGCTACCCCGTTCAACAATTTCACCCCGATGCAGCACCAAAATTTGGTCCGCACTGCGAATGGTGGACAAACGGTGAGCAATGATAAAGGTCGTACGTCCCTTCTTAAGTACCTCAAGAGCGGATTGGATGAGCGCTTCTGTTTCGGTGTCAATATTGGCAGTAGCTTCATCCAGAATTAAAATTGCCGGATCAAAGGCTAATGCACGAGCGAAGGAAATAAGCTGGCGTTGTCCGGCTGATAAGGTGCTACCTTTCTCAATAACGGGCTCATCGAATCCTTGCGGCAAATGGGCCAGCAATTTGTCAGCTCCAACATCATGCAGCGCTTTATTCACCTGTTCTCTCGTGATTCGGCTGTCTCCGAGACTGACATTGGAGGCTACCGTACCTGTGAACAAATATGGATCTTGAAGAACAATACCCATATGATGGCGAAGCCATTGCTTAGGGATGTCTTTGACAGACGTTCCGTCAATGGTGATCGTTCCTTTTTGCGGATCATAGAACCGGAATAGCAGGTTGATAATCGAACTTTTGCCTGATCCGGTATGTCCGACAAGGGCAACCGTTTGCCCGGGCTGTGCTGTAAAGGAGATATGCTTAAGTACATCATCCTTTTTGTAGGCAAAGGAAACGTCGTTAAACTCTACCTGGCCTTTGTAGCGCGGCATCATGCCGTCGGTCACCGGCTCTCCAGTTTCGTCCATCAACTCAAATACGCGTCCTGAGGATACGATAGAAGTATCCAGTACGGCGAGTTGGTTGACCATACCCGTCATAGGTTGGAACAGTCGACCCAGCACATCGACGAAGGCATACAATACGCCTAGTGAAACAGCACTACCTGTCGTTCCGAGCGCCTCAGATCCGAAATACCACAACACGACGGCAAAGGCGAGATTTCTCAACACGTTGACTAAATTGTGCGAAGTGAAGGCGTTCAAATTCAGCATTTTATTCTGATGCTTCATATAGTCATCATTCAGTTCTTCAAACTCTTGCTGCGTTTGCTTCTGGTGGCGGAACACGCGAATAATGGACATCCCTTGAATCGATTCATTGATAATCGCATTAATTTCACTAAGTCTGGACCGAATAATCGTATTATAGCGGGTGGCGACCTTGCGATACAATACAATCCACAAGATCATTAACGGTACAATAAACAGAGAGATAAGGCCCAGTCTGAAGTCCAGTAAAAAGAGTGCAACATATACTCCTGCCATCGTCACAATCCCTGAAGTGAAATTTGAGAGCACAGCCACAAACAAATCTTTGACTGCCTCAGTGTCATTCGTAACACGGGATACGACTTTGCCTGCAGGCAAGTTATCAAAAAAGTAAACTGGCAACCGCTGGATGTGCGCGTAGAGATCAAGCCGAAGCTTTTGAATGACCTTGTTCGCCGAGGATTGCAGCCAGTATGTTTTGCCGAATTCAGCAAAAATGGAAATAACCAGGAAGAAGCAATACCAACCAATCAGCTGAAAGATACCGGGCATTTCCGGTTTGTAAAAGCTATACAGTTCATCAGCTGTCAGAGCCTTGGCTTCATAGCGAAAGGTGTCGGAGCCGCGTGTCACAGTCAGCGTTCCGTTCGTAAAGGAGCGATTACCGTCAGCCACTTGAACCGAGCCATCCACAAATACGAAAGATTTTCCAACTTGTAAAATTCTCGCTTCGCGACCTTTAGTCTCCCCGGACTCAAAGCGATCTTCACGCTTAAAGTGGATTCCCGCATAGCTTACAGTGCCGTCCACACGAGTTGTTTCATAAAATGGTTTTTCAATAGCGAGCATATGGTCGTCGATCATCGTTTTGGCGATGAAGGGACCAGCCAGCTCGGCAGCTACTCCGATAGCCAAAGCGATGAGAGCGGCGATAAAACCTGCTTTGCTCGTCAGCGCGTACTGGAATAGCCTTTTGCCGATATTGGGTTTCATTAGGATACCTCCCCTGAGGTCAGATCAGATTCCACTTGTTGCCGTTCATACTGTTGTCGGTACCATCCGTCAGTCTGAAGCAGCTCGTTGTGGGTTCCTTCCTCAATAATGCGTCCTTGCTCCAACACGACGATCCGGTCTGCATGTTCTACAGCGGAGAGGCGGTGGGTGGAGATCAGAGTCGTTTTACCTGAGCGCTTGCGTCGGATATTGTCAATAATTCTAGCTTCCGTCCGGGCATCTACTGCAGACAGTGCATCGTCGAGCAATAGAATATCCGGGTCACCGATAAAGGCGCGTGCCAGCGAAACGCGCTGCTTCTGGCCGCCAGACAGGGCGATACCTTTTTCTCCGACCAGTGTATCCAGCCCGTCAGACAGGGTACCTAAATCCTGATCGAAGGCAGCAGTACGGATTGCTTCCATAATGTCGTCATCATCTGCATGAGGTTTCCCGAATTGAATGTTCTCGCGCACTGATTTGGAAAACAAAATTTGCTCTTGCGGCACGTAGCCGATCCAGCTGTGTAGTTGTTCTACTGCAATGTCCTCCAAACGTATGCCGGAGATTAAAATATCACCGCTACCCGTCGGATATTCATGCAGTAACTGTTTGAGCAGAGTGGATTTTCCGCTGCCAGTTCTACCGACGACGCCTAGCGTTTCTCCGCGTTTGAGATCCAGACTCACATGTGACAGATTGTCAATAGTGGAGGTAGGGTAACGGAAAGTAACATCTTTCATCCTGATGGATTCGAGGCGGTCTACTGGAACAGGTTTAGCGGCATCCTGAACGTCTGGCTGGACATCGAGCGTTTCATTGACCCGGTCCAGTGAAGCGCTACCGCGCTGCATAATGTTAATCAGCTCTCCAATGGCAAACATCGGCCAAATCATCATTCCTAGATACATATTAAAGGAGACCAATTCGCCTAGCGTGATATCGTTATGAAATACCAGATAAATACCATACCCGAGTCCAATGACGTAGCTAAGTCCTACACATAAACGGATTGTTGGTTCAAAGAGGGCATCCATCCGGGCGACAGCCAGATTTTTACGAAATACATCGTCAGTAATATCAGCGAAACGCTTTTCGTCCATTCGCTCTTGCACATAGGCGCGAATGACCCGGATACCAGCCACGGATTCCAACACCTGATCGTTCATATCACCAAATGCATCTTGTGCCAGTGTGTAACGCTCATGAACGGCTTTACCGTAAATGCTCATAGCCAGTGCAATAAAAGGTAGGGGCAGGATAGCTGCCAGTGTCAGCTTCCAACTGATTAGGGTGCCCATGGCAACTAATACCACGCTCAGATAGACCGTAGAGTCTGTCAGTGTCAGCATGCCGAAGCCCGCTGTACTTGCTACGGAGCGAAGGTCGTTCGTAGCACGAGCCATCAGATCGCCAGTGCGATTACGTTCAAAAAATGGAGGGGTCATCCGCAGCAGATGATTCATAAAGCGTGTGCGCAGTAAGCGCTCCACCAGATTGGCACCACCAAACAGCTTGTGCATCCATATGTACGTAATGTAGTAAATGACGGCTAGAATGCCTATGATGTACAAAATATAATGCCAAAGTGAGGACCAGGAAATCGAACCGCGCACAATTTCATCAATGGCACTACCTAGCAGCCGAGGTGGAGCAAGCTCCAGTACACCAACAGCTATCAGCAAAAACAGTCCAATGGAGTATCGGCTTCGTTCTCTTTTAAAAAACCAGCTTAAATTTTTAAGTACTGAAAACAAGAGGAATCCCATCCTTTCATGACAAGTTCATTCGAGAGTTGTGTACCATTTTGAAGAAACAACAGGGCTTGCTGCCACAAGTATGATCCGACAACAGGCGCAAAAAAGGCATACCGTCCGCAGACGATATGCCTTAAATCTCAATATCATATGGCGCGCAGGTATTTTCAGCACACTCACCACTGAAAAACTGCTCAAACGCAGGCAGCCACTCGTATTAAACCATACAACATGAATGGCCCAATTCTGAAGGATGCGACAGGGGAGATGCTCCGGTATGAAGTTGTTGTGTTTGTAGATGTGGGTAAAATGCAATAGGAAATTTTAGCACCGGTAACACTCCTTTCTTCCTCAAAATGGATTCATTCTAACATGAGTAATCGTTCAAATTGGTAATAAATTTCAAAATGGATCTCGTATGGTTGAATCTTAACACCCTTTTTTGCGAATTGTCAAACCTTTTTCAAAAAAATGTATATGACTTGTCCAAGAAGCTCGCTGGGTTGGGACGGTTGGTGGTCATTCTAAAAGATGCTATGATATAGTTGGCAGACGTCATTGTACAAGGAGATGAGCATAACGTATGAGCATACAGGTAACTGAACCTGCGGCACAGTGGTACATTAAGGAGCTTGGTTTGAAACCTGGAGATTCGATCCGTTTTTTTGTTCGCTATAGCTCTGGCGGTGGGTTGCATCCAGGCTTTTCTCTGGGAATTGCCGTAGAGCCTCCGCAGCACCCCGTATTACAGCATGAAGCGGCTGGCATTACGTTTTATATGGAGGACCAGGATTACTGGTATCTGAAGGGCCATCATCTGGAAGTTAAGTATTTGGAGGAACATGATGACATTATTTATACCTATGTTGAGGATGGACAAGCTTAGTGCTCCACTGTCAATCATAGCGTGCAAATAGTTGTTCTTGGACATGAAAAGCGGCGGAGTAACGTGTTACAGGAGATGAACCTGTTCATGATGCTCCGCCGCTTTTTTGTGGTTAAGGCAGGTATGTCGTATGTTAAGGGTTGTTAAGTATCGGGCCATCGAGTGCAAAATCAAAATCATCAATGTCGTACACATGTACGGGTACGGAAGCTTCGATAATGCGGTGAATCCAGTCTAATTGATCCGTCAGAATAGGTAATGATTCACGCTGAGCTGTCAACACCAGTTCAGTCTCAATTGGATCAAAATATTCTCCGTAATGTGCTGTATCAACAGCATTAATGATAATGAGTGATGTATTGGCATCGAATAGAATAGGCAAGCTCTTGGCCCAAGGCATCTGAAGGGCACGCCGAATTTTTTTCTGATTCAACGGTTCTTCAAAATAACTGATCAACTCGCTTACCTTCTGCTTCACATGTTGATCGTCCATAGGATTATCCATGAGCGGCTCTGTGCTATCCTGGAATTCGTATAGCTCTAGCAGTGATGTGTAAGGCACCATATATTCCACAGGGGCGGGAGATGTAAGTAGTTGGCCGTATATAGCCACCATTACAGCTTCCGTTACAAATTGTCGAGACATCGGTCAAGCCTCCTGCATTTACCAAATTATGCGATATGAGTATACCACAAAGCGGGACTGAATTCAGCCCGACATGCAGATTGCTATCATGTATTCCTATACTTGTTGTACGAATTTAGCTGCGGCCGATTAACAAGGAAAGCAATCCGGCAGCAATTAGAGGTCCAACAGGAACTCCTTTAAAGAAGGCAACGCCAATGACGGTCCCGATCAGTAGACCTGTCACAATAATGGGCTGTCCAGACATTAAAGTTACTCCGCGGCCGCCAAGATAGGCTACCAGAATTCCGATACCAATCGCGAGCAGAGATTTCCAGTGCAGGAAAGACTCCATCACCTGATTGATACTGATTTTACCGCTGGCTAGCGGGGTCATGACCCCGATCGTCAAAATAATAATTCCGATCGTCAGGCCATACTTTTCAAGCCAGGGGAAAGCAGTGTGAAAGCTGGTTACCCGCAGTAGCAGTAATACAACCATGGCAATAGTCACGGTAGAGTTGCCACTAACAATCCCAAGACCAGCCAATACCAGTAAGATAAGTGAGCTGTAATCCATACAGATGTTCTCCTTCGTTTATTTAGCTTTGGATATGCTCCGCGATTTGACGCCCGTGCCAGCGGCCTGTTTCAATAAACACTTCATTGGCATTGCTGCCTGAAGCGATGACCCCCGCGACATATATACCTGGGATGTTCGTTTCCATCGTGGCAGGATTAAATTCTGGTTTGTCCAGATCTTCAGCCATATGAACGCCGACAGACTCCAGTAGTTTTCGTTCCGGGTGAAATCCAGTCAGTGCCAGTACAAAATCATTTTCGAGTCGGAATGCTTCAGTGTCCAGCGGAGTGACTACGACATGGTCTGGATGAATTTCGGTAATGCGTGCGCCTAAATGCAGCGTGATCTTCCCTTTTTGTACCATACTGTCAAACAGTGGACGAACCCACGGCTTGATGTATTGGGACAACTCGCTTCGACGATATACCATATCAATCGTAGCTCCGACCCGCACTAATTCCATCGCAGCATCTACCGCAGAGTTACTGCCACCGATAACTGCAACCCGGGTTCCTGTGTAGGGATGGGCTTCGCTGAAATAGTGAGTGACTTTATCCAATTGTTCCCCGGGAATGCCCAAATAGTTCGGATGATCAAAATATCCTGTAGCCACAACGACATAGCGTGACGAATACGTTTTGGTTATTTCTCCTTTGCTCAGGGTGTGTACCGTAAATGTACCGTCGTCCTGGCGATGAATGGACTGGGCCTCCTCATAATGCTGAATGTTCAAGTTATAATGAGTGGCTACCTTACGATAGTACGCCAGTGCTTCATGACGAAAAGGTTTGTCATTAGGGGTACTGAATGGAATATCACCGATTTCAAGTAGTTCAGCGGTGCTAAAAAACTGCATGTTCGTCGGATACAGAAAAATGGAGTGAACGATGTTGCTTTTTTCAATAATGACAGTTTGCAAACCTCTGCGGCTGCATTCGATTGCAGCAGATAGTCCGCAGGGTCCGCCACCGATAATGATTACGTCGTGCATTTGGTTGAACCTCCAGTTGTATTGGTTTATTACGCCAGTTTTGTAGGGTTAACATTATTTTGACGATTAAAAACGGATCTCAGGATTGAAGCAAATCGCTCAGTATGTGAGAAGTTTTCAAATAATAATCCTACCGCAATGCGAACACAATATCCAGCCGTTTTCAGAAAAGATGACAGACGGTGAAGATTGACAGCCACATTTAGTGAACATATAATTATATATATATCTAATTTATGTGATTGAATTCGTTTGCATAGCAAGTATGTACTAGTGAAAAGAGGTGCAATAACGATGCAACTGGATAAAATGGTCAATTATCATAAAGCACTTGCTGATCCAACGCGAATGCGGATACTACTTCTTTTGTCCTGTGGGGAGATGCATGGCCAAGCTTTGGCGAAAAAGCTGAATTTGTCCCAACCGACTGTTACGCATCATGCTTCCAAACTTCGTGAGACTGGGTTGATTAAGGAACGACGTGATAAAAACACGGTGTATTTTACACTGAATCCAGAATTGATCCGGCAGCATGCCGAGGCGACGGTGCGATTTATTTTCGAAAAAGGAGAGGGGGAGGAAGAGATGTCAGAGTTGAATGAAACGCTGGAGGCATCGGTCTTACGCAATTTTTTTTCCAAGGACGGCAAGTTGCGCCAAATCCCTGCGCAGTATAAGAAAAAATTGATCGTACTTCAGATGCTGGCAGAAAAGCTGGAGCCAGGCCGCATGTATCCTGAACGTGAATTAAACGAGTGGATCAAGCAATACCATGAGGATTTTGCAACGATTCGGCGTGAGCTGATTATGCATCAGTTTATGTACAGGGAACGGGAAATGTACGAATTGAACCCGCGTGAGATGTGGACGCGCTGGGATCAGGTACGCTAAACGAAACTTGACAAAGATTTCAAAAAAGTTTCGTAGCTGCCTTGACAGACAATTGATGGACTTGTATGATAAAGGAAATTTTAGGAGGAGGCGATGTTATATGCGTACGAACATGAATGGATGGGTTCAGCAGCAGAATGACTTGTCTCCCGCACGGACAATGCACAGTTAAAGACTGTATAGATCTATAGTCTTGGCTTAGCAGTTGGTTGGACAGTAGAACCAACAAAATCCGCAGGGAGTGATTCCCTGCGGATTTTTTATGGTTAGGCGTCTTGTTATCCAGTTGTTGGTTCTGGGGAGTGGTCTGTGAGAGACTGCTTGCTTAAGTGAACGAACGGATCGCATCGACCTGAATCGTATACCCTCCGCAGGGAAACCCCTGCGGATTTTTCGCGTTGTTCGCATGCGGGGAGAAAATGTACACCTATCAAATAACATTACGATCAAAAATGAACAATGAATTCAGGAGGAAAACAATGAGTATACATGAATACGGTTGGTCTGATTACTGGAACGTTTTTTGGGACCAATGGAAGCAAGGCTTTGAGGAACGCACAGGAAATACACAGGTACGTCCTGCTCGCTTGATTGCCGATTACGGACAAAAGGTGAAGCTTATCACAATGGATGGAGAACGCTGGGGAGTGTCTTCAGGTAAGCTACGACATGCTGTTGTCGATCCGGCGGAAATGCCTGCTGTAGGGGACTGGCTAGCAATCACTACGCCAGATGAAGTGTCGGATGCAGTAATTCATGCCGTCTTGCCGCGGAAAAGTCGAATATCTAGACAGGCAGCGGGCTTTGAGACGAGGGAGCAGCTGATCGCTACCAATGTGGATACGCTGTTCCTTGTTAATGCGCTGAATCATGATTTTAATATGCGCAGACTGGAACGGTATTTAATTATGGCTTGGAACAGCGGGGTAAACCCGGTTGTCGTTTTGAGTAAGAGTGACCTTTGTGAAGATGTCGAACAACGGGTTGCTGAAGCGGAGGGAGTTGCCCCTGGTGTACCTGTTATCGTTATTTCTGCTTTGCAGAATGAAGGCAGAGAGCAACTGGAGACGTTTCTTCAGCCTGGCTCTACAGTTGCTTTGACAGGCTCTTCCGGTAGTGGCAAATCCACGATAGTAAACTGGCTCTCCGAGTCTGAGGTTCAACTGACACAGGATGTGAGGGAGGAAGACAGTCGGGGCAGGCACACAACCACTCACCGACAGCTTTTTCCTATCGCAAAGCAAGCCGTTTTGCTGGATACACCTGGTATGCGCGAGCTTAATCTGTGGGATGATTCCATGGGTGTCGCTCATACCTTCACGGATATTATGGAAACGGCGCAGCAGTGCCGTTTTGCAGATTGCAAGCATAAGGGCGAAGCTGGATGTGCAGTGGAGGAAGCTATAGAGAGAGGGGAATTGTCGGAATCCAGAGTGAACAATTATCGCAAAATGCAGCGGGAGCTGGAATATCAGGCGCGTAAGGAAGCAGACCGGCGCAGGAAAGATAGCCGTTCAAGCACAACCCCGGGGCGTAGGGATCAGCGAAGTGGCTGGCGACGTGATGTGGAGTGGTGAGCCGAACTGCAGTGAAGTATCAAATGTAAAAATATACGAAAATCTATGTTGTAGTCGGCATATGGTATAAAGGGGTGAATATATGCCGAACTACAGCATTGTGGTGGATTTATCGGATCGTCGTTTATATTTGAAGGATGGAGATCAGATTGTTCTTAATTATCCAGTCGGTATTGGCAAGCTGGCTACACAGACACCGCATGGGCAATTTACGATTATTAACAAACAACCTAATCCGGGCGGACCTTTCGGAGCGTTCTGGATGGGGCTGTCCAAGCCGCATTATGGCATTCACGGCACCAATGAGCCATGGTCCATTGGCAAGATGGTGTCACATGGCTGCATTCGAATGCAGAATAAGGATGTGCTTGAGCTTCAGGAGAGGGTAAGTATAGGCACGCCAGTCACGATACAGCCGTAGCGGCTAGACGACATGAGACTCTGTATCTACTCATACGTGGAAACCGCGTCATAGACTGTATCTGTGAAGCGTATTTCATGGCGAACGGCCGTAACTTTAAGTTAGATGCTGCGTTTAGTTACGATTTGGGTTGGATAGGGATACGGGCTTCAATCTGTTTGGAGCCCTCTTTTTCGTCTGCAGATTTGACTAACGGTCCCGAAAGACGTTCTCCTTGTGTACCATACGCCTGTTTGGCGTTGGTCCACATATCTTCGTTTGGTTCGAAACTTATGATTATGATGTAGCGGTTGGCAAGGCTCGGCTTTTTGACCCTCATGCTGAAGGAGCCGTCAGGCATAACTTTGGTTTGATCATCGTAGCCAAACTGCCATCGTCCCGGAAAATCAATCTTGAGTTTGACGTCCGACCCTTCCAGCAAATTGCTGCGCGCATATACATGATAATAGTTACCCTCTTGCTTCACATCAGGCTTAATCCACACTTGAGGGCTGCCGTAGTCCTTAGGTTTGTTCCAGACGGGCTTAACTAAAGGGGTATTGCGTTCTTGTTCAGGATCAAATTCAGCCCCAATCCGAACTTCATGCAGAAGCTGTTTGTTTTCTTCGTATTGATATACATAAGGACCTTCCAATTTGTTGCCACCGCTGCCATACAGATTTCGTATTTCATTGTCTTGGTCATCTGGACGGAACAGAACAGTCAGATCCATACTGCCCTGTATTCCGGGGCGTTGTACCTGGAGTACAAAACTTCCGTCCTTTTGAACGGTTGTCTCATCCGTGTACCCAGTTAACAGGGAGTTTTTGACCGCAAGATTCCCTTTGATCCGTGCTCCGGCCGGGAGGTTGGAATGTCCTGTAACCTTCACGGTATTTTTATCAATGCTGACGCCACCTGATATTTCGACATAGCTGCTGCCTTGCTGATGGACAGGTGTATGATTGGCAGCTCGTTCATCAAGGGATGATGCACCTTGGTTGGGATTACCCGTTACGGTGTAGGCACGTGCTTCAGCTTCATGTTGGGCTATACTCCGGGTTGAAGCTTTTTCCCTGCTGCATGCAGCCAGCATCGTTAGAATTAAGAATGCGAATAAAAGGTTGCAGACTATTTTGGTAATCATGTGTTTACTCATGGTTTTTGTTCGCTCCTTGTCCATAGCTTCCAGGCTTAACGTGATAAAATTATCGAAACTTTATGTATTTACCCTTATTAAAGGGTATGTAATCCCGCCTGCTTTATCCTATAAGGAACGTACCTGTTTAAACAACAGGCAGAATGGTTAAAAATGGATAGCCTGATCATCCCCTTGAAAAGCAGGGGCAGCTTGCTGTAAAGGAGCCTGAGTCATATGTCCATTGACCGTTTTATCTTAAAAAAGCTGGACAACTGCCGGGAAGAGCATACACGCGCTAATTTACTAGAACTGTTTAGAATACGGATTGAGAAGGCGCAGAATAAGGAACGAGGCGGTAAAAAAGGTTATCGCAGAATACTTTAAATAAAGTCTGATCAATCCATAAGCTGCGGTAAGTCACATGTATCATGTTTTAAAGCTGCTGATATGGAGAGGGTGCTGAAATGTCCCTCTCTTTTTTGTGTGTCTAAAGTGGACAAAAAAAAGTCCCTCTTAATAGAGGGACAATGCCAATGAATCATTTTCACTAACACTATGCAGGATGGCTTCACAACCGACAATCTCTATACTGATCAAAGAGTTAAGGCATTTTTGAAGGGCACGCTTGCCGCTGGAGATTTTATTCTCCAAAGTGTTACTTAGAAGTTTTAATGTTTTTTGTACTGGTTGCTTATTTTCTTGATTGAAGTATACGGGAATACGTTTGTTTTGAAATGTAATTAATGTTCTCACAAAAATCACCTCGCCTGAGTTATTTCATGGCTTAATTGTAGTGCCCGTTTCTTAAAATTACCTTAAAAACACCTTATAAAAACATAAAGGTCTGAAAAATTTACAAAGTGTTCACAACAATCTAGGTAACAATCGAATTTAGTTCTAACTAATCGACAAAATGACGTATATACCCATATTAGAACCGATCCAATACATATTATTGATACCAATGACTCTACTAATATGAGAAACTATGACCAAAGTCACTATTTTATTTTTGGAGTGGGTATTTTGTAACAAATTGACAGTCTAATAGTCGGATGCTACAGTTACGATAGCCATATTTCCGTGGAAATAGGCTTTTTGCGTGAACTTTGCTATATATTAAGGATCGGGAGGGATGACAGATGATCCTGACCGTGCTTTCAGGACGACAGGAAACAGAGTGGTTTGACATCGAGGTAGCTGATGAATACTCGGTGGAACATTTAAAGCTGATGCTGGGTGTGCGCATTTTCGGCGAGCCTCCGGCGGAAGGCATGCAATATATTATGGAAGCAAAGTTCCCGGAAGGGCTCTGGTTCAGGGTGGGAGATAACCAGCTACTTACAGGATCCGGCTTGCGGGAAGGCTGTACTGTGCGTATTCAGCGCGCTTTTTCGACAACTCAGGACGAAGCGCCTGTGTATGGAAGGCGTTCTCTGTTTCAAAATGAAAAAAATGGGTAAATACACACATGAAATTATATGAAACCTTGGTAAAATGAAATAGTAAGCGAAAAGGGGGACTTTTGTCTTGAATGCATTATACCAGCGATCCCCGAGATTAAGGCCGGCGCTCCGAGAGGAGAAGCTGGAGATTTTACGGCCTCCGGCTGAGCCGAGCAAGCCGTCTTTTTCTATTATATCTATACTTATTCCGTTAATGATGACGTTGGTGACTATAGGCTTTTACGTATATATGAGCAAAACAGGCAAGATGGGCAACAGTAACTATTTGATGTTCCAAATGGTCACTGTGGTCATGATGCTTACATCTTATACGATTCCTTTTTTTGTCTATCTAAATAATAAGAAGGAATACAAGCGCAAGCTAGAGGAACGGGACCGCATGTACCGGGAACAGCTCCAAAAGCATCGTGAAGAACTTGAAATGAAACGCGAGGAGCAAATTCGCACACTATATGAAATTCACGGTGACCCGCAAATATGCACTCAAATTGTCAAAAACCGCAACAGTTCACTTTGGGAACGATCACCGGAGGATGAGGACTTTTTGCAGGTGCGTATTGGAACTGGACAAGTTCCCTTTCATATAAAATTGCAAATTCCACGCCCAGACGGTTATGACCGAGATCCTTTGTTGGGAGCTGCGGATGAACTGGAAGAAGAATTTCGTCTGGTAGACGCTGCTTCCATTGCATTACCGCTGTTTCAATCCAAAGTGGTTGGATTGGTCGGCGATCGGGAACATACCCTTGCTGCGTTAAGAGTCATTTTGGCACAAGTGACGGTTCGTCACTCGCCAGATGAAGTGAAAATTGCTTCCTTCTATGACGAGCGAGAGGAAAGTGAATGGACCTGGATGCGCTGGCTTCCACATGTGTGGGATGATGACCGAATCCAGAGAATGATGTCAGACCGCAGTAGTAGTGCACATCAATTAGCAGATTTTCTGTTTGCCAGACTGAACCGCCGTAAAAATAATCGTAATGAGCGTCAAGGCAAAGGGATGGAAGTCCCTTGTTATGTCGTTGTTTTATCTGACACCCAGCTGATTGAGGAAGAACCGTTACTGCCGTTGTTATTGGAAGACGGCCGAACCATTGATGCGTGTACGATTGTGCTGGCTTCTCGTAAAGAGGCTTTGCCGATGCAGTGTCAGCTGATTGTGGAGGCTTCCAAAGAGCAGGGCGTATATGCCCGTAAATCAGAGTCGGCGGAGGTTGAACAGCAAAGTTTTAAACCGGATCGTTTGTCAAAAGAGGAAGCCGATGCATTAGCGCGGTACATGGCTCCTATTCGCTTGAAGCGTTCCTCTGCTTCTGATATTCCCGCTGTGCTGCCTCTGTTTGATATGATGAGCGTAGCAAGTGTGGAAGAACTGGATGTGGCAGATCGGTGGCGACGTAACCGCCATCCTGATACCTTACCTGTGCCAATGGGCGTGCGAGCAGGCGGCAAGAAGATTATGATTAACCTGCATGATAAGATAGAGCGTCAAGGGCATGGTCCCCATGGCTTGATCGCCGGTACAACGGGTTCAGGAAAGAGTGAGGTTATCCAGTCCATCGTAGCCTCGCTTGCTGCCGAGTTTCATCCGCATGATCTTGCTTTTATGCTGATCGATTACAAGGGTGGAGGCATGTCCAACACGTTCGTTAACTTGCCGCATGTTGTGGGTACGATCACGAACTTGGACAATAATTTGATTGAACGTGCCAAAATATCTCTTAAAGCAGAACTGGTTCGTCGGCAGAAGATATTGAACGATGCAGGCAATTTACAGCATATTGATGAATATTACAGACTACTCCGGCAGCGGCAGGAACAACCGCTGCCTCATCTGGTTATTATTATTGATGAATTTGCACAATTAAAGCGGGATCAGCCAGAGTTTATGGACGAGCTAATCAGTATTGCTGCGATTGGGCGGACACTAGGTGTCCATTTGATTTTGGCGACGCAAAAGCCCGCAGGTGTCGTGGATGACAAGATTTGGAGTAACTCCAGATTCCGCATCTGCTTACGGGTGCAAAGCGAAGGCGATAGCCGTGACATGTTGAAAATACCGAATGCCGCGTGGATTACGAAGCCGGGACGAGGATATTTCCAAGTGGGTAGTGACGAAGTATTTGAAGAGATGCAGTTTGCTTGGAGCGGTGCGCCGTATATAGGCAACAGCGATATTTCTTCTGCACTACCTGTACATGAAGTGAGACTGAACGGAAAACGTGAAGCGCTACTGACGGGCGGCGAACGGGCAAGCTCGGGCTTAAAAGGAGAAGAAGCCCCTAAACAGCTTCAAGTATTTATTGATTATATTGCGAATGAGGCTGCTAAGGCAGGGATCGAACGGCTTCAGGGACCGTGGCTTCCGCCGCTGCCTGAATTGCTGGATTTAACAAATTTGCCGGCATGCACCGAAATAGATAGTACATCATCACCTTTGGAGCTGAAGGCTCTTATTGGTCTAGTGGATGATTTGCCGAATCAGCGACAGGAGCCAATTTATGCATCGCTAGATCATGGTCATTGGGCTGTGTATGGCATGCCCGGCATGGGGAAAACAACCTTTTTGCATACGTTGCTGATGTCCACGGCTCAGCGATTTGCTGCGAATCATTGGAACGGTTATATCATTGACATGGGTCGAACGATGCGCGACTTTGGGGAACTTCCCCAAATCGGGGCTGTTATGATGGCTGAGGAGGATGACCGGATCAAGCGATTGTTCCGTTATCTGTTCAAGATGGTGGCCGTACGCAAGGAAATGCTTTCCGAGGCTGGAGTCAAAACAATAAGCTCTTATCGACGTTCTGCTGTCGAGGATATTCCGCAAATTGTCGTAGTTATTGATGGATATCTTAATTTCCGTAATGCTTATCCAGATGAAAATGAACTGCTGGAATCTCTTTTGCGAGAAGGGGGTAGTCTAGGCATCACGTTTATCATTACAGCGAACCGGATTACCGATGTGTTTGAGAAATTCCGCAGTAACATACCGAATGCTGTTTCTTTTGAAATGTCCGACCCGAGTGACTATTACTATGCGGTAGGGCGACCAGCCAAAACGCCAGGACCGTTAATTCCAGGTCGCGCTCTGGTTAAAGGGCATGTTCCTCCGCTGGAGTTCCAGACGGCACTGCCTTCACCAGGAGAAGATGAGGCGGAGCGATCAGCACGGCTACGCCGCAATATTGCTGGCATTGTGCAGGAATGGAAAGGCAAGCACGCACCAGCTATCCTACCATTACCTGAGCGGATTCCACTATCGGAGCTGCTTCAGCAGTGGGATCGGACGAGTGGACCATCGGGCGCACTACCTTACGAAGTACCTGTAGGCCTACAGAGTGACGATCTTGAGCCTTTTCTCCTGAATCTGAAAGAAGGGCCCAATTTTATTGTGGGTAGTCCAATGGAGGGTGGAAAAACCTCCTTTCTAATGAGCTGGATTATATCGCTGGCTTATTACACATCACCCGATCAATTGGAAGTCTATACGATCGATACACGCTATGGAGGCGGGGGACTATCTAGATTACGACATCTTCCTCATGTTAAGGCTGCTGCTGAAAGTGAGGAAGAAATGGGACCTCTGGTACAGCAAGTGTATGATATTGTTCAACAACGGAACAAGGAGGGGAATGATCCCGAATTGCTCCTGGTCATTGATGATGCGGATATGTTAAGCAAGCAACTGAATGATTTTATGATAAAGGATCAGCTCTCCGCCATTGTACGGTTGGGACGTGATCGCAATGTGCATGTCGTGCTCTCGGGTGTGCCATCTGATTTTCCTACCTTTGGTGTGGACTGGTTTAATGATGTCAAGGCAAGCCAAAGCGGTATGCTATTTGGAACACTAGATTCGAATGATCTATCGTTCTTTCGTATCCCTTATTCGGAGGCGAACGCCGCTACTGGTGGACTAAAAGTCCTGCCACCTGGGCAGGGGTACTACGTACGGCGCAAATTTACCAGGATAAAAGCGGCAATTCCCTTCTCAGAGCAAGTGAGCTGTGAGGATTGGATAACGAAAATTCGTGACCGATGGCATGTTGTAGTTTGAAGGGAGGTGGCTCATAATGTTAACGTTTCAAGCTTCCAAGCAGAAGTTAATAACCCTCAAGGCGAAGGAACTGTTTTTTCTGGCAGGCGTATTGGGTTCTGACCGACTGCTTGGGGTGGAAGATCCGTTTAAGGGCTATCTAGCAGAGGAGTTGGCGGAAGAGTGGGAGCAAGTAAAAGCTACTCTTTTGGAAAAGGGTTATCTAAAGCGGGTAGATAAGGGCAAAGAGCTAGCAATGCCTCCTACTGTTTTTTCAAGAGTCGCTATCGCGGGATTATCCAACAGGGCTTGCCGTATACGCTATGTGCGGGGAGGTAAGCAATTTGAAGGCTATCTCCATTGCACGAACGAGCGTGTAGTGGAACTCGTGAAATCCGCTGATGAACCCGATGAGTATCGATTGTACGATCTGGGTAATGTGGAAAAGGCTTGCGAGACATTGATTGATAAAATGGGTTGGGTAGATCGACTTGTGCCTGAATCCCCCGCACTAATGTTCTCCAAGCAGGCGTTTAATAAAATTTACGAGCAATCGGCAGGGGAAAGTGTGTCTTTGATCAGCAGTAAACTGACCGAGGCTAGCGGAGATGCAGAGGGGTCTGCAAGACTGGCTCAGTCTTTGAGTTCCCGTGTAGCTGAGGGAGAACTGCAATTGCTGGTTTGGAACGGCAGGGAGTGGGAATCACAACGGGCAGCCTTTGTCCTGTGTCCTGCAATGAACTGGATATTTCGGATGAGCTCTAGTGGTAACGGGGACTGGCTGATTGCAGCTATGGCTTCAAGAGATCAGTTTGTGGATTTATTATTAAATTGGTTGAAACAGTCGGCAGTGAATGAAGAAGTGACAGAAGAAGGGTGATGGATATGCGCATTCGAGTTGAACCGGATGTGCTTCGGGGGCTTAGCGGGCAGCTACAGCATGCGGCGGAGCAAATTCAACAGTTAACAGCAGGTTTGGAGCAGGCGTTACAATCGCTGGATTGGGATGTATCTGCACGCGAGGCGATCTTGAATCATTGGATGCAGGCCAAGCGGATGTCAGAACAGATCCATGCTTACCTCCATACATCAGGTACACAACTGAACCGAAAGGCAGAGCAGTTTCAGTCTGTTGACCACAACTATCAAACGATACTGTCATTTGCCAGCCAACCATTGGGACGACCCGTCACGATGCTCGATTGGTCGAATCAGCAATCACCGTCTATTCTGCCTGGGCAAGCTTCGGAAGGAAGCAGCCTGATTTCTAACCCGCAGTCTGTCGTACATGCCATTTCTGGTGTACAGTCTTCGGATGTAGAAACGTTGCATCAGGATATTCTGATGCAGGCGTCTTCTAGCAGTCCGCAGGATTGGTATTTTACTGATCCGTCTACAGTAAGAGATCAGCCTGTCGCTTAGTTGGGATCGCGTTCCGGGACAATCTGGATCGATTGCAAAATTACTTGAGCTCGTTCCACAATTCCCGGCTTTATGGGACTTATTAGGTGTTTTTTTTGTTAATATTATACTGTTAGGTGCTGTTTTATAGTTAAAAAGTGGGATTGTTACAATTAGGTCCTTTGCCTTTTGTAGGGAATTAAATAGCCATAGTACAATTTGAACCAGATAAACAAAAACATTATTTATCATCAAGGAGGACTCAAAAAATGGCAGGACGCATTTTAATTACCCCAGAACAGGTTGATCAGGTGGCTAACCAATTTAAACAAAGTGGTGAGCAAAGCCAGCAGATCGTTTCCAGTTTGACACAGTCCATCTCAGGTATGGAAGGTCAATGGGAAGGTATGACTAAACAACGCTTCTTCCAAGAGTTTCAGGAAGCTAGCAAACAAATGCAAGCTTTCGTAACGACTTTGAACAGCATCAGTCAAGAATTGACAGCTATCGCTAACAAATTCCGCACGGTTGACCAAACGAAATAAGTTGTCTTGCCTGATAGGCATTAACTTATCATATACCACTCTATTAAGAAGCAATATGTGAGCCATTCCTCACGGTTTGGCACAGGATGTTCAGGAAAAACCGGGCGATCTTCGGATACCCGGTTTTCTTGCCATCCATAGATGTATATAATAAGGTGAGGAAAACTAGCATACTGAATGATGTAAGGAGAGGGATGTTTCATGTCTTTTCAACCGAATCCGGGAGACGAATTGATCATAAACGGCACAGCTTATGTGGTTGGACGACATCCCGCTGCACCCGGTTTAGCCTATGCTCAAGCAGGGCGTCAGGGAATTGTATACCAGCTAAATGCCAATAACGGAGCGCCACATGAGGCAAAAGCCCTTAAGGTGTTTTTTCCGAAGTTCCGCATCCCGGCTATGGTTTATCAATCTGAGCATATGGAAGCATACGGGGATATTCCCGGTTTGCAGGTATGCAAGCGTGATGTGCTCACTCCAGAAAAAAACGGAAGTCTGATTGCCGAGCAGCCTGATTTGCTGTATGCGGTACTGATGCCATGGGTTCACGGTATGACATGGTTCGATTGTCTCACAGATCAGCGTCAGCTTGAGGCTTCCGATAGTCTGGCTTTAGCCAGAGCATTGGCAGGGATCGGTTCAGCTATGGAGCAAAAAGGATTGGCGCACTGCGATTTATCGGCGCCGAATGTGATGCTTCCGTTTTTTTCTGAAGTGGAACTGCCTGAAGGCACGTCAGCTGTGGAATTGGTGGACGTGGAACAAATGTATAGTACTAAAATGGATCGTCCAGACGCTCTATTGGCAGGTTCGCCAGGGTATGCCGCCCATCGTACCGTCCACAGCGGGTTGTGGAGTGCGTATGCAGACCGTTTTGCAGGGGCAATCATTATAGGAGAAATGTTAGGCTGGTCTGACCGTGTAGTAGTCGACAAAGCGTGGGGCGAAAGTTATTTTGATCAGCATGAAATGCAGACGCCTTGCGAACGTTATTTTATTTTACGAAAATCGCTGGAATCTCGTTGGGGCAGCAAGGTGGTAGAATTGTTCAGCCGTGCTTGGGATAGTCAGGATTTAAGCAGTTGCCCTACTTTTGGCGAATGGCTGGTTGTACTTAATGCGGTTACTGAGCAGGAAATTTCAGTTGAGGCTATAGAACCGGAACCTGCTGCGACAGAAACAATAGAATCGGCAGCGGTGGGTGGCCTTTCCAGTGAAGCTGCATCCTCTTTGTCAGCGCCTGCACCGCTCAAGACTGAACAGGCTGCACTGCTAAATCAGGCCGCCCTGGAGCAAGGAGAGCGTGGGGTAACGGACAAGCTGTTCCGACAGGCACGTGATTTGGAGCAGCAAAACAAACCTGCTGCAGCGCTGGAAGTATACCGGTCGTTGTATCATTTTGTAGAAGACGGCAGTCCTTTGCATGTGGAGGTGTCAGCTGCGATCACAGGACTAGAGGAGCAGTTGAATCCCATGACGCCAGAGCAACCTGAAAAAACAAAAGCCTGGTATCGCTCCAAAGCGTTTATCGTGACAACTGCGGCCGCAGTCGTTCTATTGGCAGCTGGAATCCCAGCCGTGAATATTCTTGCAGATCAGTCCAATCAGCGGCAAATCGAGGCAGCCAAGCAGGAAGAGGCAGCGAAGGCTGCAAAGGCGGCCGAGGAAAAGCTGGCAGCCGAGCAGAAAGCGGCTCAAAAATTGCTGACGGAGAAACAACGACAGGAAGCGGAACAGCAGACCAAACAACAGGCACTTGCTGCTCAAAAGCAACAGGAAGAGCAGAAGAAACAGCAAGCCCTTATCGCTCAACAGGTTAAATATGAAGCTTATCTCGCTCAAAAGGAACAAAATAAGCAGGCGGCTGCCAAGTTGGCGAAGCAAAAAGCGTATGATCAACAGGCAAAGTATGAAAAATACTTGGCTTTGAAAAAAGAGCAGGAAGCTCGTGCCGCCCAGGAAGAGGCAGCTCGTAAGGCAGCAGCCGAGGCGGAACAAAAGCAAAAAGAGTCCATGCATGCACGAAACAAGGAGAACGTTCTTCAGCTTATTTCCCTGTACAACAAGGCGTATGCCTCTCAGGAAGGTGGCAGCGCTGCGAAGGCAAAGAGCTTTGCGAAGCGTTTTAGAACACTATATGATAGTAATCCTTCTTATTATCGTTCGGTAGGTGAAGTAGGATATCGGGCCTCCTCTATTTATAATTTTTTAGGAGATACGAATTTTAGACTGCCTAAAATTTAATATTTCATATGTTTATATATAGGCGGAATGATAGATACGAAACAGATGGAGATAGAAGGTAACTGAGGGGAGCATGTACAAACCATGAATTATACAATACAGGCTTCACAACGCACTCCCGCCCTGATCATTTACCTGATTGACATCAGCGCGTCGATGAACATGCTGATGGAGGGGCGGCGGCGTATTGACGTTGTATATGAAGCTATATCGTTGGCGATCCGGCAGATGGTTTTTCGATCAACCAAAGGAAATCGGCTGACAGCGCGCTATCGGATTGCGATTTTGGCTTATAGTGACGATGTGTATGACCTGCTGAATGGTGTCAAGGGAATTGATGAAATCGCGGCCATTGGTTCGTTGCCCGATTTGACACCCAAACGGTTTTCAGATTCAGCAAAGGCCTTCTTGCAAGCTGAGCGTATTTTGCAAGCGGAATTACCAGGGATGCAGGACTGTCCTGCACCTTTGGTCTGTCATATGACAGATGGAGTTTCCACAGGTGATGATCCCGAACCGATTGCGAAGCGTATTATGAGCATGAGCGTACCGGACGGTAATGTACTGGTGGAAAATATATTTTTATCCGACAGGTTGCTGGAAACGCCTATTCAGGACCCCCGTCGCTGGAAAGGTCTGACACATAATACGCCGTTGCAGGATGAACATGCTGTGAAATTGCGTGATATGTCTTCTGTGCTGCCTGAAAGCTATCGGGAAATGCTATTTGAGGCAGATTATCAGTTAGGTGAAGGAGCCATTATGATGCTGCCCGGAACCTGTGCGGAGCTGGTGTCCATTGGGTTTCAAATGTCGGCCGCAACGCCTGTACGGTAAGGAGGTAAAAGCATGAATCCACCGCTGTCCCTGCTCCCCGCGAGCAAAAAAAAGGGAATGAATGCAAGGCTGACTCAGCAATTTGCTTACATAAGCTCTCAGACAGGCGATCAGCCTTTATCATCTCATCACAGTCGTTTTATGTGTCGTTATGGCTATGGAAGGTCTGCCGAATCTGCCAGTATGGGAGAAAGCGGACAGGATTTCGCCGCAGTACGTATTCATAAATCCGTCTGTTGTTTTGTCTTGTGTGATGGTGTCGGGCTCAGTTACCGAGGAGATTTTGCGGCCCGCTATCTGGGTTCTTCTTTACTGGATTGGATGGAACGGGGACAAGATCTGTCTGCTGATCAATTGAGAGTGTACCTTGAACGTTTGGCAGGTACAGCGGCAGAGGAACTGGATCGGCAGCCTTTGGATCACGAATCAGGCCTAATGCGTTCGGTATTGGAAGATAAACGTCGTCAAGGTAGCCAGTCCATGTATATTTGCGGTAAAATCGAACTGCCGAAGCGTGGCAGCCGTGGCCGTCTCCGACTTGCCTGGCAAGGGGATTCACGTTTGCGACTATGGAACGATGCCGAAGAAATCAGCGAGCTGTTCGATCATACCTTCTCTACAGCGGAGCGCTGGTCCACAAGTCGTGGGCCGATTGGAGGGAAGCCTCATTGGTATGAAAGAAGCATTCCCGCAGATATGCCGATGAGATTACAGGTATATACGGACGGTTTATCCGATTTGGACCCCATTCGCGAGCCTGTCCCTGATGAGCAGATACAGGTACTGCTGGATGCATCCCATACCGGGGGACTTGATGATGATGCTGCATTTATTGAGCTGCAGTGGTAAATGAATAAGCAAAAGGACGTTATACAACCATGGATATGGATGTATACGTCCTTTTTTTGATGAATACATAGAACATTACGATTCGTTAAGATATTTATAGAATGTAACGAGGAGGAGAAGGAAAGACGCGCTAATGCGCGTAATATTCGTACTTTTCTTAAATATCGCAAAGGAATAGCAAAAAATGCGCAAAAATGGTGATTATAAAGTATATCCTTTTGGGTAATCTTGTGATTATACAGATTACTGAAAGGGAGCGATACATATGAGCTACACATATGCAGGAGGCGCACGCTTTGAAGGAAAAACGGCTCTGATCACGGGGGCTGGTTCTGGCATTGGCAAGGCAACGGCCATTCAAATGGCTAGAGAAGGAGCGAATGTCGCTCTTTTTGACGTAAGTAATGAGCGTATTTTGGAGACAGAAAGAGAAATTAATGCTATACGTGAAGGGTCAGCGCGGGCATTTGACGTGGACATTGCCGATCCGGTGCGTGTGGAAAAAGCAGTTCTGGAAGCGGTTGAATTATTTGGCGGTCTGCATATCATTTTTGCTAATGCGGGGATTAACGGGGTCGTCGGACCGATCGAGGATCTGAGCATTGAGGATTGGCGGCAAACATTGTCCACGAATCTGGACGGTACCTTCCTGACGGTGAAGTATACAATTCCACATTTGAAAAAGAACGGTGGCGGCAGCATTATTATTACCAGTTCCATTAATGGAAATCAGCGCTTTACCAGCTTTGGGATGTCAGCCTACAGCACATCGAAGGCGGGTCAAACTGGTTTTGCTAAAATGGCTGCGCTGGAGCTGGCTAAGTTTCGTATTCGTGTCAATGTCATCTATCCGGGTGCCATTTCGACGAATATTGATGAAACCACGGAGAAGTCGGAAGGGTTAAAGCAAATTACCATCCCCGTCAAGTTTCCCGAAGGAGGACAACCGTTGGCTGATGGACCAGGTCAACCCGAGCAGGTAGCTGATTTGGTAACATTTTTGGCCTCAGATCATTCGCGTCATATTACTGGCGCACAAATTGTCATTGATGGGGCAGAGTCGTTATTGTTTTAGAAATAGAGCATTGTCTGGGACAGAGAAATGTTTTGTGGTATCCTGAGTGTATTGTCTTGGTTACGGTGCGAATGTGAAGCTCACATAAAAAACCTGGATCCTTCGCACCTCGAAATTTGTCGAAATGGTTTTAAATTAGCTTTCTTCGTTAGAAGTCAATAGTCGATTCAAGCTTTTTTGGCATCGTTTTTTTCGGAAATGCATGGAATTGATATCATTAGGGTATTAATTCCTTCATTTTCGCTGTCGTCGCACTCTATATGAGTGCGTGGATTGCGAATTTGTTGGCTGGTAAAAGGTTTGGTTTAGAACAAGTCGTGGTTCAGTACAGTCAGCATTTTTATTTTATAAACGAAGATTTGCACGAGGAGGATTATATGAATAAAAATGATGATCGTCATGATAACACCCCAGAATAAAGAAGGCAGTCGAAAATATAGACATACTCTTGATAAACTTTCTAATACATAAATAATCAGTCAAATAAAAGCTGATCCTTTTTAGGATCAGCTTTACTGTTGACCCATTCCACTCTACAAGTAAAAGTACTTTTTTACTTGTGAGTCTTTAGCGTTCTGCCCTTAAAGAGAATATACGACAGTTCATGTTTGATAATTTTATTATTCTCTATTGTTTTCACATAATCTATGTCATCTTCGCGAGTTACAATTTCATCCTTATCTATACTGGGCCTTTTACGATTTCTATTTTCCCCGGCCGTGCTATTGTCAGAAAAAATAAAAGTGGTATTTAAATCTTCAATGCCCTCACTAATCTTTTTCCCTGTCATATTCTTAGCTGTAATGGCCAGATGAATTTTTTCTCCCATGGTCAATTTGTACGATAACAACTGGAATGCATTTTCATTATCCACTTGTTCTCTAAAATGATCCAAATCTTCTACATTCTCCATCATAGGTGTCTTCATTAATTCTTTCCCAGAGAGGGAATACAGTTTATTTTGCTGATCCCATTCCTGGTGTATGTCTAAGTGCTTAGTAAGTACCCCTAAAGGGACAAACATCGCATTTTTATAAAGCACAGGGGCGGTATCCATCATGGACGTGTTCGAGTCGGTAACAATCTCAGTGGAGTTCATTTTAAACTCAACCTTGTGTGTTCCAAACTTAATTGTAGCCGTATTAGAAGTTGGGTTAAACGTAGTCTGCCCCCCCAACAAATCATTAATGGATCTCAAGGGCACCATATAGCGATTATGTTGATCAATATAAGGTGCTTTAGGAGCTGTGAACAAAACATAGTAATTGTTAATCTTCAAAAATGGAGTATTTGGAGCTATACTCTGAGCTGACGTTTTCCCTGTGTAGGTTTGAGAAAAGCAAAGGAACAATGCACCTATAAGCATAATTCTGAACAACATCTTTCCCATAAAATATCCTCCTTAAAAGAGAGGGGATAGCAGCCCCTCACAAAAGTCAATCTAAGAATATATTATCTGTTTCCTCTCCTCCATGTACATAATCCACTACAACTTTACTCCGTGGCATAGAACAATAGTCATAGGTTTGACTGTTTCGCCAAGGGATATTATCTTCTGAATTTGTACCAATATAGGATGTAGCCCAACGAACTTTCCGGATATAAGAGCCTCGTTATAGTCTTGTCGATCTTGTAGTCAGAAGGGACATAAAATTTCATTTGTACTTCTTGATCAGGCTCAAAGCGTGGCTTAAAAGTATAAGGCTCTTTTACACTTTCAATGAGCATGAAAGGAGCCCAGTCATTATATTCTGTACTATGCTGCAAACCAACATCAACCGCCAGCCTGGAAGAAATAAGGGACGTTATTGATCTCTATTTCATTGACCCTAGTGGAGTACAACCTAAGCAGAAAGTCCTCTCTATCCTGCGGCAGCATCTCGCAGAGGCTGACCAGAAGATCGGTGGGTTACCGCAATTCCGCGCTGATTTACAGGCCAATATCGAACGCTTCGAGCGCTGGTTCGAGGAAAGAGAGTAGCATTAATTTTTTCCTAGTTGCTCAGGGCGCACAGCTGGCGTCCCGGCCGGTTGAGACAGTAATGAGCGGGTGAATTGTTGCAACCATTTTATGGGATGATGCATCTGTCGAAAGCGTCGTCATGAACGAAGGCTTATTAGAGAAGCTTGGAACAGGCGTTGTTCACATCTCGACGACAAGTGGACTCGCCCGTTCCTATGTCAAGTCTATTGTCGACCTTTTGAGCATTGAGCAGAGACAAGACTAACATCAAAATCCGGTGCGCGTTCACGAGATAATACCCGCTTTATTAAGCAATTCCAGTCTACAGATGTTAAGAAATTCATAGTACGGGGACAACCTGTTCAAAACCTGAGAAAAGACTAAGCTAACGGAGAACGTTAGTTTAACTTCGAAGAGGCTGCGCCACACGGTAGCCCCAACTTATTTTTTATCCGAAAAAATCATGTTAAACGCCAAGACTCACTGGTCTATTCAGTTAATTCTCCGATGCTCCTGACGGATGTGTCGGAGGATAAGAACATATTACGTATCGGGTTCGCGGATTTCGCGGATTTTTGTTTTTTCGTGATACATGTTCTTTCCCAAGACATGTATCGGTATCCGAAAAGGACAAGAACTTATAATCTTATCCCATCCCTTTTTGCCTACCGGCGCCTCCTGATAGAAGCAATAGACTTGAACATCCGTTGAGGCTGTTAATTTTGCGGGATGGGAACGACCTCCTTGCGCACCTCGTCCGGCTGCGTCACGGTTAGCTTTCCAGACGAGTCGGTCACGGAACCGCCGACTGTATGCTCGAAGCCGATCCGGGTGACCTTCCCGTCCAGTCCGATCAGGCCGCTTTCCTCGGTGCTGGAATCTCCGGCAATGCCTCTGCTATAGAATACCAGCGGCTTGTCGATTTTCGGCGTCGGACCCGTACGGTCCTTCAGCTTTTCCTCCAGCAGCAGTTGAAAGCTATCTCCAATGCTTCCGTCAAAATGGGCCTGCCATGTCGCGACAAGGAAATCGTCCTTGTATTCGTAATAGGTCGCCGTCTCATTGCCCTCGATGGTGAAGAAGCGGAGTGCCTCTCCTTCGGGAAAGAGGAAGGCGGTGCTGTAATCCTCGGATTCGTGGAGCGTCCGCAGTGGCGTATGCTCATAATGGGTTCCAGAGAACATCGCTTCCATGACCAGATTCCTGCTTGCGGCCAGATCGCCGGTATAGAGCGCGTCCCGCTGCTTATCGGAGAGTGGCGACTCGATGGCGACAGTGTTGTTTTTCCATTCCACCTTGTAGCCGTACTGCTCGGAGACGAAGCGCAGAGGCACGTAGACGCGATTATGGACGGCCTTCGCTGGCACGTCGAGCGAAATCGGACCCGACGAGGACGAGTTATTCCCAAACGTCTCGGTCGCGGCCGTCTTCTTCCCGACGGTCAGCTTAATCGTCTGCGACCATTTTCGGACGACCACGGTGTCCGTTTTCGCATCCCAATCGACGGCGGCGCCCAGTGCTTCGGAGACAGCTCGAATCGGCACGAGCACCCGTCCCTGATCGTAGATGGGCGGACTGTCGGTCGCGATCGGCTTGCTCCTCACCGTAATGCCAATATCCACGGTGGCGAACGCGGTTGTACCGACGGATAATGCACCGATGACGGCGAATGTGCATAGAAGCTTTTTCATAGTATCCACTCCTGTTCTCATGACGGCAGCGTTCTTTCCGAATGCATACCAGCAATCTTTATTCGTATGTTAGACGCGGGTGAACTTGAAAAAGTTTCCATCCATAGATTGGCTGACCACAGACTCATGGATCAGCTGCCTTGTTGCGCTAAACATTCCTGTAGAGCTTATTCTCTATATAAAAAAGACCACTTCAAGGTTGAAGTGGTCTGGTGTTCTGATCCCATTTACTCTGCAAGTGACTCAATCAATTTTGGAAAAGAGCCTCCAGCTCCTTTAGTAATTTTTCAGTTCTAAAATTGGTTGCGGCCATGTCCATTACACTCAAACAGATTTATATACAAAATTATAGCCAACTTAATATTTGGTGCTGATAGTGTGTACATACAATAAAGTTGTGTACTGAATTCCATAATTTGAAATTTATTCATTAGAAAAAATAGTACTCATCCTGCGTTACTCCACAAATGCGCCCGATTGTGGTATAAGGGATGACTCTAGGTATTGCATTTACATCGTTAAGCACAAAAATAAGATTTTAAAAACAGGAGTATTATTGATTGTTTCCAAACTGGATTTTACTTTTCCATTACGAATTGCACTTTCAATTGTCTTACGTAACCCTGATAAAATAAATTAAATATTTTGAAATAACAAAAAGTAAACATCCTATAAATCCTTATAAAAATCTTTAAAAATGCATATTTTACACTAAAAAATTTGCTTAAAATGAAACCGTACTACAAATCTTTGTTATTGACTAACAGGCTACTTCATCGATTCTAAAGCAATTGTTAGCAAAGAAGGAGAAGACATTATGAACAAAATAGTTGGAAAAGTTGCTGTTATTACTGGAGCAAGTGGCGGATTAGGTAAATATATTGCACTTCGTTTTGCAGAAGAAGGTGCTAAACTGGGATTATGTGATATCAATGCAGAAGGGCTTAACGAAACTACTGAATTATGTAAAAGCAAAGGTGCAGATGTATTTGCAAAAGCATTTGATGCTACTGATCTTAAAGAGTCAACAGCATTTATTTCGGATACGGTTGCACAATATCAAACTGTAGATATTTTAGTAAATTTAGCGATGGCGATTGAGCCACCTCATTCGTTCTTAGATCATACGCGGGAGACTCTAGAACGAAGCTACCAGACGGGGCTTGTTACAACATGGGACTTTATGAAACTTTGCTATCCATACCTGAAAGAAAATAGTGGTAAAATCATTAACTTTGGCTCTGGAAGTGGGAATGAAGGACAAGAAGGCTATGCAGCATATGCAGCGATTAAAGAAGCAATTCGTGGTCTTTCGAGAGTAGCTGCGCGTGAATGGGGACCTGACAATATTAATGTAAATGTCGTAAACCCAGGTGCCATTACAGATGCGATTCAAGCATATTTAGACCAAATGCCTGAAGGTCAACGAGATCCACTTTATTTAGGTTTCTCACAAACTGCTATAAGAAGATTTGGCACGCCTTACGAGGATATTGCACCTGTCGTACTGTTTTTAGCGAGTGAAGACTCTAGACACATTACGGGACAAACAATCAATGTAGATGGCGGTGTCATTATTAACGCTTAATACCTTAAATAAAATAGATGGTGCATATTGCGATCTATGCTATTAATAGGTATAGGTTAATGGAGAGATAGACGCATCTAATAAGAAAAAACTGCTAATCTGCAATGGATTAGCAGTTTTTTTCGTGAACAATCAATTAATGATTGAGTGTATTTTTTCGGTACTGATTTGGTGTTACACCCGTAAATTTTTTAAATAGGCTTGAAAAGTGGCTTTGGTTATTGAAATGAAGCAACATACAAATGTCGGCTACAGAATAGTCCGTTTGGATCAATAATTTTTGTGCCTCTTTTATTTTTTTCTCCTTGGATATATTTTCCAATAGGTTTGTTTGTTTCTTTTTTAAAGAGCTGCGATAAATAAACTGGATTTAAATGGACGAGATCTGCTAAATCCTTTATCGAAATTTGTTCAAATATATGATTGAATATATAGTTTTTACAAGTATTCACAGCCTTAGAATGTGCACTTTCCCTATTTTCATTCATACGGTCAACTAATGAAAATAATAAGTTATCACCAATTAATAAAACTTTTTGTAGGTCAAATGTTTCTTCAACTTTTTGAATGCTAATATCGCTCATTGTATAGGCAATTTCAGGATAAAGACCGCCTTCAATAGCTGCCCTCGTCGCAAGTGCAATATAAATGATGATTTGATTTTTAATGTTACGAAGGTGGCTTTTTTTCGAAAGTTGACTCAATCCCTCCATTTCAATTGATTCTAAATGCTGTAACAGCTTTTCCTTCTTTCCTTCTTTCACATATTGCCATATTTTCTGCTCAGTTTTATGGTCTAAATGAAAAGACGTTTCCAGACGAAGATGCCGTATTGCTTGTTCAATATGAGTGGGTTCAATTTCGTCAAAATTCATTAATTGAGATCTCACTATTTCTTCATCCATAGGCTCTTGGTAGATTAAAAAATACGTGAGTGAACAAAGCGATACAATTTGTTTTTGGTTTAACAGCTCTAATTGACTGTAATAATGGCATAACTCTTGCTGATAACTAGAGGATATTTGATGATCATGCATAATACCATTTACGGTGTTCTCGGTAACCTCAAAGGAAGTGAAAGGTCCGATTATTATCGTTTCTGTGGAAGATGAATGAAATACAATGAGCGTTTCTAGATAGTTTGTTATTCTAATCAAAGGAACGTTTTGTTGATCGCCAGGTTGAATGAGCCTGTTTATAAATGTTTCTATTGAATCAAAAAGAGGATGTCTTAGCTGTTTTCCACTTCTAGTAATACGATGACTTTTATTCTTGAAAATAAAAATAGGAATATTATATGTGTCATAGATCAATTGAGAGATATATTCTAAGTTTTGTTTCACCATTATTGCCACTCCTAAATTGATTAAGTAACCTGTCTGTCAATAACTAAGATTTATAGTATAACCTCATTATTGCTATAGACCATGAGTTTCTATGATTGACGTGGAAGTACCCATAACATCGATCACTTTTTCTTTTGGAGATCCTAGAGTAAAAAAATTGGTGTTTTCTTCTGTAACCCTCTACGGACAATAAAGTAGAGTTCTTGGTCTCACAAAATCATCATTTTCATTCGAGCATATACAATAATATTGAGTTTTGAATTAATTACCAATTACCTTTATTGTTCTAAAAGAGTTCTTATGATGTAACCTATCGTCGGGTCTCTTTAATTTTGAGAACACAACTTTATTGTATTTTTTTCAGTTAGAACTCAACTTTATTGTTCAGAACTCATCTTTATTGGGTTTGATCAGATAGCTCCTGCAAAGGCCTAATTCCTTGAGCTCACCGTGCAGTCTGACGGAAGAACAACATGTCTTCCACGCTTTCATGCCGCTGCTCGCCTTCCCACAATCCATAGGCTCCCAACCGAAAACATAAAAAACCGAACCTTTTTTCCATCGAGCGACAATATAGTGTGTAAGCTGCTTACTCAGGAGGGCCCTCTGAATGCAAAGTGAATCTATGTACCACGTGCTCACAAAAATGATAGAAGGAGATCAGCAGGCGTTTCATACGTTGTATGATGCCACCTATAAGGATGTCTACCGGACCGTCTCTTTTCTGGTGGATCATCCGCAGGATCGCGAAGATATTATGAATGAGATCTACATGCAAATGTGGACCTCGCTTCCCAACTACGATCCGAATCGTCCTTTCCACTTCTGGTTGCACGGCTTGGTCATCCGACAAGTGCAAAGATTCCGGGTGAAAAGCTGGAGGAGATTCCGAATTTTCGAACGCATCCGTGTCTTTTCTCGGGAAGAGTATCATTGGGATCAGCCCACGTTGAGGACGGATAGGACAGACCCCGAGATATCGAGGGCCATGCACAAGCTGACCGATAAACAGCGGACGGTGATCATCCTCCGCTTTTATCACGACTATACGCTGGAGGAGATTGTGACATTACTCGATATTCCGCTGGGTACAGTCAAGTCCAGATATCATGCCGGCCTGCAGTCGCTTCGAAAACAATTGGGAAATCTCCCGTTGGAAAGGATGGAAAAGAACAATGCCTATTGAAAGTCAAATCAGCGAGTACCTGCACCAAGAGGCAGAGACCATGGAATGTCCCCCGGCTGTTTCCAAACGAATCGAACAATCTTATTCTCAATACGTACAACGGCAAAGGAGCAAAAAAACGATGAAAAAACGATTGATCGGCGGCATTGTTGCTGCAGTAATTATGATTCCAACCGCGGCATTCGCGGCCCCTCCCCTGATTGAAATGATTACGAGGACACCGATGACAGCCCAACAAGTCAAGATGGATGCGGTTGGCCAAGCAGCGCTTGAAAAGTTGTATCGCTCTTATCCGGAAACCAAGTCGTTTGAAATTATCGACGCCAGCCAGATTGGAGGAGACCCCGCGAATACAAGTCAGGGGAAAGCCATTCAAACAAGCATCGTGCTGCAGGAAAAGGGAGCTCACGGCAAAAAGGTCCGACTTGATTTGAACGGTATCACGGGTGAAATCGAACAAGTGAACCAAGAGAATTGGGAGCCCCAGGAGAAGCCGGTCATCTCCTTAACCGATCAAGAAATCAAATCGAAAGTAGATGACCTCATTAACAAACTGTACGGCAGCTCCAGTAAGTACGAATGTAACATGGAGCCGATGCAGAACCCGGACCAAAAAACATTTATATTGAACTACACCGAAAAGGGATCAACAACGCCTTTTTATCAGGCATTCGTTCAAGGGAATACGATCAGCATTTCTCTGATCGGAGGCGGCCCTGCTCCATCCGTGGAAGGCTTTTTCATGACTAACGGCAAGCCTGACTATACTGCAGATGCCTTTTTAAACGATGAAGAGCTCTTTTCTTTACTTCACATGAGTCCAGCAGACTTGAAACAAGAATTGGCAAAGGGGGCATCTGTCGTCGAGATCGCAGCATCTAAAAAGATTTCCAAACAACAAGTCATGGACGTAATCGCAAGTACGCAGGCAAAAAAACAAATCCAAGCCGATCCGCATGGTGGAGCTACTGATGACGATCGTACGCTGGAACTATTGAAACGGATTCTGGAACCCAAAGTATTGAAAGTGATTGAACACAAAACGGAAACGCCTTGGTAGGAAGACAATACAGGCGCCAGAAATGGCGCCTGTATTTTATTTTTTAGATATTCTTACATTGTATTCGAAATGCAATAATGGCTTCTTTACAGTCAAAAAATAGGGCATGGGTTGGTTGTTTATGGTCATCATTCATACAGAAGGGAAAGTTCATTTTGAGTCAATTTGAAGACGAAGAAATGCCGGCAGAATAGGCAAAAATCCGACTGCCGAGTGATTGGGACAACGTGCTGAAGCTTTTGGAGAAGTAAATGTCCATGAGCCGCCGAAGGATAAGCCCGAATAAGGCCGTTTTTCGGAAATGGACATAGAAAAGCGGGGATCAGCCAGTTGGCCAAATCTTTGCTTTTTTGCATTGTTCCACGGAAGGCTATTCGACACTGAAGGCTGTGGTACGAAGATCAAAAAGCCCATGTAAATTCCTCCCTGAAAAAAATATACGAGATTATAATTGTTGAAAAATCAAGTTGTCATGGGGAAGGTGAATCTTCCTAAATTGCGCATTTAACAAAAACAAGTGCTATATATTCAATTCCGGTATATTCGCTATTGATTAATTGAGTATGTTGGAAAAAATATCAAGTTACCTGTATAATTAACATGGATATTCCAAAAAATATAAAAAAATAGTTGTAAATTACAAAAAAAGATTAGTAACTATTTGCATACAAAGATTATACATCAATAGAATAAAAATTAAAGGATGGAGGGAATTACAAATGTAGAAAACATGGTTTACTATGCTTGCTACACTTACAATGGTTGCTGCTTTAGGTGCTTCTGTATCCGCCGCTTCGGTTCCTGCCGCTAGCAAATAACTAAAGATCAGGCGACTCCTTCTGTCGAAGTTCTGCCAGTAGGAACTGGAAGTAACGAAAAAGCGGAAGATAAAATTGGTATTGTAGATAATATGAATAAACCAGTTATAGAAACAACGAGTGATGCTAAAGTCGAAATATTAGATCCAGCAACAGATAAGACGTCTGCTCTTGATCTTAAGAAAATAAGCACTTCAAGTAGCTTAGGGTTATTCAGCATTACGTACCCAACCTTGTTCTGGAACATTAACAGCCAAGGTACTTATATTGCTGAATTTTCAGGTGTAAGAGACACTATTTATACTAACTACTATTTCCCTACAAACAGCTCAGGAGAAATTAAAATTAGAGGAACTGTGAATGGAGGATTACCCACATTAGGGAATCTATACCATTAATGTATATGAATTAGGCAGTAATAACGCTGTGTCCAGTTCCACTTTTAAAACAGGTGAGCGCATTTTTGTACGCATTTACAATTTAAATAAAAATAAAAATTATTTCTTTGGTATCACATATAACAGTGCTAATACCATAAGCGGGGCCTTATCCATCGACCACAACTAATTGAATAAACGATAAAACACGGGTCCAACAAAAAGGAACCTGTGTTTTTCTTTATGTTACGTGGGCAATGTGTAAGGTTGGAAAATAGAAGACTTCGGAAAATGTCGCTGTACATTTTCTGAATTTTTTCTACATAAATGAATTATTATGGAGGTGCTAAATGGCTTTTCTAGAAGATAGTTCTAAAAAAGAAGAAATTCAAGAACGCTATGAGCAATTATGGAGTGAACTTTTAGTTAGAGATGAGGAAGAAGCAGAACATGTTATAAAGAAATTAGAATATGAGTTGTTGCCTACCCGTCAGAGAATCCTAAGACGATGCGGGGAAATCCTGTCTCCATTAAAAAAACGTTTTATCTGGATTATCCTTTTTAGTGTGATTGGGTTCTTCCTTTTAGCTTACGTATTATTTATATATGTATCTTTGTGGGTTGAAGATTATTAAGGACGTTTCTGTGAAACCGGAAGAGTCTTTTTTTATGAGCCTGTTGAAACCCTAAATGCTGGTTTTAACCAGCCGGGATATCTGTAAAAAATAGACTCGCTGATCGGCAAGTAAGGGAGCGAGCAGGACAAGAGTGGGGGAAACAGGCTCATGCTACTGGCTCTAAGGCGGCAAGAGCGGCCACCTAAGAGCCAGTACGCACCGCTGGGCCGCTACTCACGCCGATAACTAGAGCGCCTACGCTGGGAGAAAGCGCCCGGCCAAGGCGCTCTACGTTCCTGGCGCTCGCTTAACGCAACCCACGGAGCGAAGGGCCTTGAAAGAGTGATCAAGGAGGGCAAAAAACGCCATGAACGCTACATTTCGCTCATCATCTCAAAACATATGAATTTTGTGGTATAGATTAGAAACTTTCGAATTATTACATACGTCTTATGTAAGGGTGCTTATTGAAAAAGGAGGTAATTCATCTTGAAAAAGGTTATTGTGTTTGTGTTTTTCTTCGTACTTATGTTTCAATCCTGGGCGATTGCTGATGCTGCCAATCCGATATCCGTTAACGCGGTGAATGTGAATGGGAAGTTTATAGCAACCGATGTTTCACCTGTTATTAAGGACGGGCGTGTTTTGGTACCTATACGCACGCTTGCTTCACTGGGGGTAACCTATCACTGGGATAGTAAAAGTCAATCTGCTTTCATCACAAAAGGCACAGATCAAATTAAGCTGACGGCCAACAAAAAAGAAGCATTTAAAAATAACCAAGCAGTTCAGGTAGACGTTCCTATCCAAATGACTCAAGGAAGGATATTGGTACCTATTCGTTTTGTGTCGGAGAACTTTGGTTACAAGTCAAACTATGAGAAGATTCGGTCTATTTTATTTATTCAAGACGGTAATTATAAGGTAGACCAAGAGAGCTTACAGGCAGAAGATTTACAAGCAGCCCGTCAGTCTGCTATATCGTTACCAGTTCAATCCTCCTTCAAATCGCTTTCTTCATTAGAAAAACCCAGTGCTAATAAAGACTATGGTTACGCCTTCCCGAGAGGGGATTCGTCCAGATACATGTATTCAAACAATGTTGGACACACGGTAGTTGAAATAAAAAGTGGAATAGCCAAGGCAGTTTGGCAATTTACCTCAGGAAATGGTATGGATGATATTGTATCCAGTGCTGGCCAAAGACCAAGTTATAATTACGTCGGATGGGTAACAGACATTACAATGGGTAATGATAGAGATGGAAATTTCAAGATTATATACAAAGATGATAAAGGTCAACAGAAAGATTTCACTGTAAAAGCTGAATCCTATAAAGATGTTATCCAACCTATTCCTAATGAGACGAGAAAACAATAGTTACTGAATCAGTTTATTAAGGACATCCTTAGCAAGGGATGTTCTTTATTTTGCTTATGAATTCAAATTCTAAGCAGCAATGGGTTTTTAGTGAATTACAAATTATTGGAGGTTAGTTGGGTATGAAAAAAATCTTTCTTTCATCTATGCTTACTTTAGGTATGCTTTTAACATTTGCTATTCCGCTTTCTGCTGCACCATCCATTCAATTGGTGATCAATAGTGAGGTCGCTAATTCAGATGCTCCACCTGTTTCCGTTGCAGGAAGGACTATGGTTTCTTTAGCTTCCTTAAAGCCGCTAAAGCTTAATCTAGTCTGGAACGCGGACAAGAAGACGGTGACTGTCAATGCTCCTGGGGTAAAAGAGAAACTTGTGCTTACGATCGGCCAAAAAGAAGCTTCTTATCGAGAAAAAACACTTACTTTGGACGTGCCTGCTCAATTAAACAAGAATCGCGTTGTTGTGCCTTTGCGCTTCATCAGCGAAGCCTTTAAAGCAGAGGTGGAGTGGAAAGTGGACAAAAATACTGTCATTATCCGGAGTGCTGACCAAGTAGAAACATATAAGAAGCTGTATCAAGGTACGGATTTGGTGGCGGCACGTAAAATCGCTGTAAATCTTCCTTCTAAGGATGAAAATGCGCTTCATAATACCGAGGAGGGTGTTTATTATCAGTATATCTTTCCTGAAGGAGAAGCATTGAGATATTATTATGTTGTTGGGAATTTATATACTTACTATGAAATTAAGGATGATGTTAAACATATAGTTTGGGAAGGTGTAGAAGAAGATTCGAGGAAGAAAATGAAAGAAAAAGGAAAGCGTCCATCGGAAGACAAAACACAATATTATTTTTTACAAGAACGTGTGGATCATAGTGTCACATATGGTAAAGTGGGGACCGAGAAGCCAGTAACGCAAGCTTTGCCTAAAAATACTACAGGATTAGCAGATATTATTGTACCTATTTCCGGCGAAGTAAGGAAAGATCAAATGAAATAGATTATTCACTTCATTTTGGACGTCCCAAGCGATAAGGGACGTCTTTTATTATATTTTCCTATTTAGTTTCCTATCCGTAAGCTTCAGGAAGTTGATAGGGCTGAAGAAGGGGAAACAGGCTCATGCTACTGGCTCTAAGGGGGCAAGAGCGGCCACCTAAGAGCCAGTACGCACCGCTGGGCCGCTACTCACGCCGATAACTAGAGCGCCTACGCCGGGAGAAAGCGTCCGGCCAAGGCGCTCTACTTTCCTGGCGCTCGCTTAACGCAACCCACGGAGCGAAGGACCTTGAAAAGGGATTAGGGAGGGCAAAAAACACCATGAACGCTACATTTCGCTCATCATCTCAAAACATATGAATTTTTTGGTATAGATTAGAAACTTTCGAATTATTTCATACGTCTTATGTAAGGGTGCTTATTGAAAAAGGAGGTAATTTATCTTGAAAAAGGTTATTGTGTTTTTCTTCGTACTTATGTTTCAATCCTGGGCGATTGCTGATGCTGCCAATCCGATATCCGTTAACGCGGTGAATGTGAATGGGAAGTTTATAGCAACCGATGTTTCACCTATTATTAAGGACGGGCGTGTTTTGGTCCCTATACGCACGCTTGCTTCACTGGGGGTAACCTATCACTGGGATAGTAAAAGTCAATCTGCTTTCATCACAAAAGGCACAGATCAAATTAAGTTGACGGCCAACAAAAAAGAAGCATTTAAAAATAACAAAACGGTTCAGGTAGATGTTCCTGTCCAAGTAACTCAGGGAAGGATATTAGTTCCTATTCGTTTTGTGTCGGAGAATTTTGGCTATAAGGCAAGCTATGAGAAGCTTCGGTCTATTCTATTTATTCAAGACGGTAATTATAAGGTAGACCAAGAGAACTTACAGGCAGAAGATTTACAAACCGCTCGTCAGGCTGCTATATCGTTGCCGGTTCAATTTTCTTTCAAATCGCTTTCTTCTTTAGAAAAACCTGGGGCTAATAAAGAATACAATTACATTTTCCCAAGAGGGGATTCTTCCAGATACATGTATGGAAACAATGTTGGTAATACGGTAGTTGAAGTTAAAGATGGAGTGGCCAAGGCAGTCTGGCAGTTTACTGTATCCAGGGGTCTGGAAGATATTGCATCAAGTGCTGGAAAGAGACCTAGCTATAATTACGTTCAATGGGTGACTGATATCTTGATGTTTAATGATGAGCATGGAAATATCAAAGCTGTATACAAAGATGATAAAGGTCAACAAAAAGATCTCACTGCAAAGGCGAAATCCTATACAGATATTATCCAACCTATTCCTAATGAGACGAGAAAACACTAGCTAATACTGAATCGATGTATTAATACTACTAAGCTCAATTTAGTTTGAAATGCTGACAAGAAGACACTATTGAGGTGAATATAATTATGAATACATTTTTCAAAGCGGCTTTTGCATCAACAATATCTTTTAGTATGCTTGCTAGCGGTGTTTCTGGAGCAGCCTCCAAGTCCATTATTGTGCAAGTGAATAACGTACCCATGCAAGGGGATGTAGACCCCTATGTTCAGAATGGTTCCACATTAGTAGCATTGAATATGATAAGATCGATTCCTGGTGTAACGATCAACTGGAACAATACTTCTAAAACGGTAACTGTAGATAATAACGGAACAAAATCAACACTGGTGGCTGGTAAAAAAGAGACAATGGTAGGTGATAAAAAAGTAACGCTGTCTACCTCTTCTGCAATGAAAAATGGTCGTGTTATGGTACCGCTGCGTTTCATTGCAGATGCGTCCGGTTCTCAAGTGTACTGGGATGCCCCAGATCGTACAGTTTACGTAGCTAAGCCGACAGAAGAGATGCTGAAAGAAATCCAATCTAGCGATATTTCTGTAGCTCGTCATGGTGCATACAGTCTTCCACGTATTGCCAAAGTTAATGTACTGTCAGGTAAAGAAGGGGATAGTATGGCTTATATTCGCTACTTCCAAAAAAACCAATCCAGTGAATTTTTTGAACAACACATGGACAGTGTGAATTACTATCGTATCATTGACACACATGTAGAACTGCTCTGGTCTGCAAGGCTGAACCTGCAACAGGAAGCTAAAAATGCAAGCCTGCCGTTCCTCACCAACAAAATTGTTGAACAAAGCGGCAAAATGCCAACGATCCAAAAGGGCGTAGTTTATTATAATTATAGCGTTCCGGGTGGCACCACGTTCGGGACTATTGATAAAGCTGGCAAAAAAACTCGTCTGGGGGAAGCGACTGAAGATCAGGCGAAGCAAATGTTTTTCTCTATTCCAGAAGAAGAACAACTATAAAAGGGAACGCAGGGATAACGACACATTGTATTGTAAGGAGGAAACTATGAAATTCGTGCAGATTATGTCTGTAGGTGCGATAGTGATGTTAGTGATTTCAGGGTGTAGTGGTAAGGCAAGCTCAAATCATCAACTACCTCAGACCGAAGTGAATAATACCGGGGTAAACAGCACAAAGGAAGGTGTAAAAAAAGTAGACGAAAAAGCAACTGTAGAAACATCTAGAGCAACTGTTAAAAAGGTGAATACCTTAGATTATTCTCAGTATGATAATAACCAAGACAAATCTAAGGTTGTAGTTTCGGGGAAACAGATTGTATGGAAAAATAAAGACGTTACTTTTACAGCAAAATTAACTAACGCTAAAGGGGAAGAAGCCGCCGAAGCCAATGAAGTTGTGAATTCTATGAAAATAAAAGGTAAGCGTGGAGAGCAACTCGTTAAGCTCAACCCACGACCTTTGAGAGTTAACTCACTTTCCTTATCTAAAAGCAACCAGGTAGCTCTTCATGTAAGCGATCACGAGGGGAGTAGACTTATTTTAATTAATTTATCCGATGGGACTCAAACTATTGTAAACATGTTTGAGATGAATAGTGACGGAGCCGGGAGCGAAAAGATTGATGCCTATAACTGGTCGCCTGATGGAAAAAAGATTGCGTTTGGAATCGGTGATCTAGGTTCAAGTTATATCGGACTATACAATGTTGAGCGTAAGAGCTATATGCATGTGTCCGATAAGGACTTTACATTGATTTCATCTATAGTTTGGCATAAAGATGGGAAAAGTTTTGACTTTGTGAGTAAAGGTGACGATTCTCCACAAGCAGTACTCTATACTTACTCAGAAACAAAAAAATCAATTTTAAAGAAGGGTTCTTTAACTAAGAATGATGAGCAGAAGATATCTCAATTAACACCGAAATTTTGATTGACATATACAGAGAGAGTATTTTGAAACCGTATCATCTATATAGTCATAATTTTAAACTCCACTTTTTTCGACTTTAATGCACTCTATCAACATTATAGATTTACTTTTGAATATTTAATGATTGCTTGTGGCCAACAAAGGGCTGAAAGAGAATGTTGCTACGTTATGCTTATATGCGACCTCTTCAACCAAGAAATGATCGTTTTAAAGCGATTCAAGGAAGACGGCGTCGCTCTTGTACAAACCGAACAAAATCTTATGTTGTTCAGTTTGTGTTGATAATTGATACCAGACTTTTACAATGGTTGAAGTATAAATTTAGGTGGGAGTTGCTTATGAGAATTTCCATGAGTAAGTTACTAAAACGCTATGCAGCGATTTTATTGGGCTACGCAATAGGTATAGGGTTATTTTACGCTTTGGGATATAAGATGAGCGCTATGGGAATCTATGCAATTTTGACAGGAATTGTGACTGGAGAAATAATCAACTTTGCATTATCAAAGCGAGAGAAATGACCTATGTATCCCTTGATTGCATCAACATCAGGGGATTTTTCATGTAATTAAAAGGTCCAACAGAGTTTCTGCATGGGATCTCTATATCATTTACTGGTGAGAATGCACATAGGGAAATGCTATAGTCATGTCAACATTGTGAAACCTTTTACTTGGAACCATCCAATCATTTCAGGATGTCGTTCGTCCAATATGTCTCAATATGTGTAAGTTATGCTGAATTTTCGTTATGAACATTAGTTGCATAATATATTGACAGATGGTTAATTATGGAGAAGAATAGAGGGTGATTTTTAAAATAATGGAATTTTTATGTGAAGGGTGGTTATGACTTGAAGCATACACCTACGATTTCAGCGGAGTTTGAGTATTATCTAAAACAAAATGATATGACGTTGAGTCAATTTGCCGAATATTCAGGGGTACATCAAAGAACGCTTAGTAATTGGATTACTCAGCATCGTCCTGTTTCCGTACAGCAGCTGGACCGAATTACTGTGGCTATGGATTTGCCAGAAGGCTATTTTTATGACCTATACATAGAAAATTACATCATTGATCTTTCCCCGAATTTTAGGCGAATCGAGCCATTATTGTATCGTTGTGCAGAACTGGACAAGCTGGATGCAATCCGTCGAATGATAGGGCATATCATGGATAATCCGCTGTATGCGTCCAGGCTATTTGATGTTGCAGAAGCATTATTTGAACAGGGACGACATGCTGCTGCGCTGCCTCTCTATGAGAATGTCGCAGAAGTGGAGAAATATCAGCATTCTGAACGCTTGGCCACCTGCCAATATCGTATATTCACGATTCAAGTTGGAGCTGATCAAAGCCGAAATCTCAAGGCAGCCATACTATTTGAACCTTATGTCGAGCGTCTGGATGAAATAGTTCAGCTTGATGCATTAAAGGATTTGGCGAATGTGTATAGGTCTTTACGTAAATGGGACAAGCTTGATGCAACAGCTTGTAAAATGAGGGATAAAGCGAAAATTCAATACACTATGAAGCATAAGCAGGAAAAGCGAAAGGATTATGGCAAGAAAACAAGGAGTCCATTATTCGGTTACATCGCTTATGCTGACCTGTTGTGTGCATGTGTCTGTGAAGCTCAAGGCGATTATAAACAAGCTCTGCAATATACATACGCCTACGCTAATTTAGATTGGGTCATAGAGACAGACGAGGATACTCAGCACTGGGTCAATTTGTACAAACATTGGTCCGAAGGTAATACTTACGTTAATAAACTCTTATCTGGAGATACAGGTGTGCTTGCGGATTATGTTGAATACATTGCATCAACAAATAAAACAAATAAAGAAATGGTCACCAAACTGCTAAATGTTTTGATGGCTGCTAACCGATATCAGATTGATGTAGATAAAATACTTCGGCGTTTTGAAACTGAAGTTAGTTCTCTCACTCAGCCGGAAACGTTGTTTGATGATATGTATACTAATCAAGTAATACCAGAGCAATGTGCACGTTTTGGATATGAATTGGCTTATTATTATTTACATCAAGGTATATATAGTGATGGTTTTAAATATTTGATGTATGCAATGGTAAGTTATCATACACTAAATAATGAGACTTATTTTATAAATTGTATGGGGCTGTTTTTACATTTTCGGGATTATGCGGTTCTTGAAACCAAAGCAGATTTTTTAAATCTTATTGAAAAGGTGTGGTTAGAGAATGTTGAAAAAGATGGTACTGCTGATCATCGCGACTAGTTTTTTGTTTATTGCTACTGTGCCAGTTCAATCGCATAGTCACATTCAACTTAATGATCAAATTGGAGGTATGTAACAGAGGAGAAACACAAACAATGCTCTGCTAACTTTACAACTGACGATTATAAGGGTTCCAAAGTTTAACTTTGAACAACTTGAAACCAACTGAAAATAAACATATACCAAAAAAAAGTGCCTCTGGAATTCCAGAAGCGCTTTTTTTTGGTAAGCGTATTTTAAAAAAATCCAAAAATTTACGTTTTGCATTAAGATATGACACAGAAGGGGGAATCATGCTGATGAATCCAGGTGTGACTTTACTTCGTGTCGAACGGGCCAGAAAAAGACTGTACCAAGTCCAGAAGAAATACGGATTTTTAACGCATCCCAAAGTGATTGAACAATCCATGAAACTGGATGAACTATTGAATCAATACCAAATATACAAAATGAAATCCTAACAAATGAGTTCATGCCATATTGCTAAAGGAAGAGCGTGAAATCCAATCTCCAAACCCCAATCAAAATCCTAAATCCTAAATCTTATACTATGAAGAGGTGATAACGTTGTTGAACAAAAGAAATCCTGTAACCCCTTTTGGGTGGAAAATCAAAGAAAAGCTAGTCGAGAGGCAAATGGATCAGAGAACATTTTGTGATACCTACCATATTCCTGCTAGCCGCTTGTCTAATCTCATTCATGGAACACGTAAGGCCAAAAAATATAGAGTACAAGTATCTCAATTGCTTGGGATCGAAGAATAACCCTCTTTCTCCTTTATGGATACAGGACATCCTAATGATATGTAAGCTACAGTGGCAAAGGACTCCAGGTTTCTTTAATATAGAGTGTACATAGGAAGCTTAATACAAGAGTGGAAAGGATCGATGGAAATGTTCTCCAGAATGGCAGAGCAGAAGATTGCCGAGGCAATGGCCAAAGGTGAGTTTGATCATCTACCGGGAGCGGGCAAGCCACTGGTCATCGAGGATTTGTCACATGTTCCAGAGGAGCTGCGGATGTCGTACAAGCTGTTGAAGAATGCAGGCATTTTACCGAAAGAGCTTCAGCTGCAAAAGGAATGTGTCCAGTTACGTGATTTGCTTCACGCTTGTCATGAGGCGGGAGAGCAAGAGCGGATCAGTCGCAGGCTGACTGAAAAATCACTTCGTCTCCGTATGCTGCTGGAGGAAAGAGGGCTGGATACGTCGTCTGTATTTTATGAATATGAGTCCGCTATGCGTAAGCGACTGGAGGAATAGAAGCGAGAGGAGCGAAGGGCGGAAGGCCCTTGCCCGTACACTTTAATTTCTACGCTTTACCTCATTACTGTTGCAGTGCAGATAATCTCGTGAGGCATTGCTTCGTCAGGATGACGGATTCTTTGGGCAGTTTGTCTAAATGAAAGTCATCGATTAAATCTACTGCCTTCACAGGCACCGGTGAATCCAGCAGCCCGGAAAAATAGGCGAGCCAGCCAATGACTGCTTCCGGTGTGACCCCTTGTCGGCGCATAGCTCGGAGTGCTACACCACCATGTCGTTTGGCCAGCCTTCGTCCATCAGGGCCTAGGACAAGGGGAACGTGTGCGAAACGTGGCGGCTGCAACCCCAAAGCTTGGTACAGCAATAGCTGACGGGGCGTTGAATCGAGAAGATCATACCCGCGGAGTACGTCGGTCATATGCATATCCGCATCATCGACAACGACAGCCAGCTGATAGGAAAACATGCCGTCCGCTCGTTTGACGATAAAATCGCCCCCCTCTGCCGCACCGAAGGCCACATGACCTGCTACCTGATCATGAAACGAAATAACGGCATCTGGATATTGCGGTACTTTAAAGCGAAGTGAAGGGAGTTTATATTGTGCTTTGGCTACGGCATCTTGAGAGCTAAGGCTACGACATGCCCCCGAATACGCAGGCCCTTCACCAGACAGTCCATGCGGAGCATGAGCGGCAGCCAGAATGTCAGCTCGACTGCAAAAACAAGGATACAGTAAATCTTGCCTCTGTAGTTTCTCCAATGCAGACTGGTAGCGTTCCAGCCGCTGGCTTTGAGTGTAGGGGCCGTAGGGACCGCCTACGTCGGGTCCTTCGTCCCAGTCCAGACCAATCCAGCGCAAATCTTCCATACTCCCTTGCGCCAACTGGCTGCGAGCTCGCGTCATATCAATATCTTCCATGCGCAAAATATAGGTTCCGCCCAGGGAACGAACGTGCAGCCAGGATAATAAGGCGGTACGAGCATTTCCTAAGTGTATCCATCCCGATGGTGTTGGGGCAAATCGCCCTCTGATGGGTTGGGCCTGTAATTCCATACGAAAGTGACCTCGATTCTGTGTTCCGTCCTTCAGCAATCCATATCAAATATATTATAAAACGATCTTGCCGTGAGTGCATCCCGATAGGTATAGAAGCTAAAGACGAAGCATACATAGCCGCGATGATCAGACGGGAAATTTAAATATCTGTATAATAGATTTAGAAGAATTATGTATGACAGACCGAGGAGAAGTTCCAGAGGGCAGCTTAACCTTTTCTATTCAATAATTACAGGTAATGAAAAATTCACAATAATAAAAGAACTAAAACTTAGATTCTACGCATCAAGCGTATCATTGGAGAGATTTCATTGACAGATAAACAACTGCCTATTATGCAAGTGATCCCCGAGCTTAAACATACACTGCAATCTCATTCGGCGGCGGTACTGATTGCACAGCCGGGAGCGGGGAAAACGACGGTAACACCGCTGGAGCTACTGCATGAGCCGTGGCTGGTAGGGCAAAAGATAATTATGCTGGAGCCGAGGCGTTTGGCAGCACGTGCAGCAGCAGCACAAATGGCAAAAACGCTGGGAGAGCCCACCGGAAAGACGGTGGGCTACCGGGTTCGCATGGATACAAAAGTAGGGCCAAACACGCGGATTGAGGTGGTTACGGAAGGCGTACTCACCCGGATGTTGCAACATGATCAGGCGTTGGAGGGAGTCGGGCTGATTATTTTTGATGAGTTTCATGAACGCAGCCTGCATGCAGACTTGGGATTGGCACTTGCTCTACAAAGCCAGGCGTTGCTGCGACCGGATTTGAAGATATTGATCATGTCTGCCACCCTGGAGGCAGAGCCTGTATGCAGACTATTAGGGGATGCGCCATTGCTGGAATGTCCAGGCACTGTATTTCCGGTAGAAACCTTTCATATGTCCAAACCTTCGTCAACTTCATTAGAGTCCTTTACGGCTGAGACGGTAGAAAAGGCACTTCATACTCATGAAGGTGATCTGCTGGTGTTTTTACCAGGGGCTAGAGAAATTCACAGAACGGAACGAGAATTGGCTTCAAAGCATTTACCAGCACATGTCAAGGTCATTCCGCTGTATGGGAGCATGAAGCTGGAGCAGCAGGATGAGGCAATACGCCCGTCGGCTTCGGGCAGTCGAAAAGTGGTATTGGCCACCTCGATTGCCGAGTCTAGCTTGACCATAGCGGGGATCACGGTGGTGATCGATAGCGGACTGTCGCGGGAGTCGGTATTTTCCGCGCGGACCGGTATGAGCCGTTTGACCACCGTTAAGGTGTCCAAGGCCTCCGCCGACCAGCGGCGCGGACGGGCGGGGCGTCTCCAGCCGGGCGTATGCTACCGGATGTGGAGCGCGCAGGAGCATGCAGCGCTCCCCGAAGCCAGCCGCCCGGAGATCGCGGCGGCGGATCTGGCCCCGCTCGCGCTGGAGCTGGCGGCCTGGGGCGTGCGCGAGCCCGCCGAGCTGGCCTGGCTGGATGCCCCGCCTGAGGCCGCGTACGGCCAGGCCACAGGTCTGCTGCACCAGCTCGGCTGTCTGGATGAAGCAGCCGATGGCACTACAGGCGTCATCACCGCGCATGGGCGCGAGGTGTCCGCCCTGAGCACGCACCCACGCCTCGGGCACATGCTGTTGCGTGCAGCAGCCCTTGGCCTGGCCCTGATTGCCAGCCGTCTGGCTGCGCTGCTGCAAGAGCGGGACCCGTTCCGCGCCCATGGCGGAACGGATTTGCGCCCGCGGCTGGATGCCCTGCGCGAGGCGACCCATGCCCGCAGCACGCACAGCCTGCTGCGGACGGCAGACGATACGGTGATTCGCCGTATCGTGCAAGAGAGCCGGCAGTTGCTAGCCTCGCTGCCGACAGTAGTCGCAGCGCAGGACGAGCCTGACGGCTCCGCGGCTTGCGGGCTGCTATTGGCCTTTGCGTATCCGGATCGGATCGCGCAGGGCCGAGGGGACGGCCGCTTTTTGCTTAGCGGCGGCCGGGGCGCGCGACTCCGACAAGTGGAGTGGATGTCGCGTTCATCCTATCTCGTCGCCGCCGAAGTGGACGACGAGGGAGCAGATGGTGCCATTCAGTTGGCGGCACCGGTTGAACTGCAAGAGCTGACCCAGCATTGCAGCGATTTGTTGCTGGAACAAGCCAGCGTATACTGGGATAGCTCCGCCTCAGCAGTGAGAGCCCGCAAGGTACTGCGACTGGGCTCACTCGTCTTAAAGGAAACGTCCTATGAGCGACCTCCGGCAGAGGAAGTTGCTGCCGCCTTGATGCAGGGTGTCCGTGAACGCGGTCTGAAGCTGTTGTCATGGAATCGGCAAACCCTCCAGTTGCAGGCTCGTTTGATTTTTATGCACTTCTCAGCGCCTGAAGACTGGCCGGACTGCACGGAATTGGCATTGCTGGATTCACTGGAATCGTGGCTGTTGCCTTTTGCTCTAGGAGCCAAAAACGTATCCGATCTGCAACGGCTGGACAGTGCTGCATTGCTGCTTGGCAGGCTGGACTGGGAACAGCGGCAGCAGCTTGATCAGGAAGCGCCGACGCATATCCGTGTACCCAGCGGTTCCCGCATTCCTGTCGATTATTCGAATCCTGAGGCACCAGCGCTGGCCGTACGACTACAAGAATTGTTCGGTATGAGGGATACGCCTCGTATTGGACGCGGACGTGTGCCCATTGTATTGCATTTACTGTCACCTGCCCAGCGACCTGTCCAAGTGACATCCGACTTGTCCAGCTTCTGGAGCGAGGCTTATTTTGAAGTCAAAAAGGACCTGAAAGGCAGATATCCCAAGCATTATTGGCCGGATGATCCACTGGAAGCTGTGGCGACCAACAGAGCAAAGCCAAAGCGTTAAATAGAAGCTGTTTTATGCTAATCGACTTTTTGAATTTTTGTAAAATCGTTTAAACGTCATAATAGCGGGGTAATGAAAAACGAACCACTCAACACTAAAATATTGGGAGGCAACTATCATGGCTAATAACTTAAACGATTATAATGAAAAGAAGATTGTTGGTGTTTTTGATACAGAGCAGGAAGCATCTCGTGCGATAGGACAATTGCAGAGCAAAGGAATCCCAAGCAGTGAAATTTCTGTGATCACCCGTGACCGTGACGAGTTGAGGACGATTAGTGAAGAGACAGGCACCAAAGCACCGGAGGGTGTAGCGACCGGTGCGGCTACCGGCGGCGTTGTAGGCGGCGTTGCTGGGTTGCTGGCGGGCATCGGGGCCTTGGCTATTCCAGGTATCGGACCAATCCTCGCTGCTGGACCTATCGCGGCTACCCTTACCGGAGCAGCTGTCGGAGCGGGAGCAGGTGGCTTGGTCGGTGGACTGGTCGGGCTGGGTATTCCGGAAGATGATGCACGTCAATACGAGACTTACGTCGATCAGGGCAAGATTTTAGTGCTGGTGGACTCCGCTGACCATAACAGGGATGTTTATGATATTTTCCGCACCAACCGTTCGCTGAATGCGGATCGTTACAGAACGTATGATGATACGTTGGCAGACACGCCGCGTACAGATGCATACACAGATACGAGAAGGAACCTGTAAAAACCTAACGGCTAGTTGAGAACGTGATTTAACAGGCTTTCCTATCTCCTTTGTATATGGGTTGTTTCTACAGCAGCAGTCCCCCCGAGAGGGAGGACTGCTGTTTTTACATATTTGTGGATCATAGAATAAATCTGAGATAAATGATGCTAAGCTTGCCGTTGGCACGTTTAACCTTCTATATATTTTTACAGAATTGTCGTTATAATAGATTGAGGATTTTGAAAAAATCCTGGATTTATAAATTGCTAGATGTAACAGGAGAGTGGCATGAGTCAAAAAGAGAGAATTTCCGAAGTCGCTTTGCTGAGAGGGCTGGCTTTTGCGGCCGTTGTTCTTCAGCATTCCGTCGCACACTATGCGGTTGCGCAGGGGGCGCGCGTCCAGGACGGGGTATTGATGACACTTTTACTGCTGTGTTCCAAATTTGCAGTTCCTGTGTTTGTATTTATCACTGGAATGGTGCTATTTTACAATTATGATGGAGCCTTAAAGTACGGAACGTTTTTACGTAAAAGATTCCTGGACATCATCGTTCCTTATATCATATGGTCTCTTTTATACGAATTGGGAAATCAGCTTGCTCAAAGTGGAGGATATATTCACCCGCTGGATTTTTTCCAGAAGCTGTTGAACGGGAAAAGTAGCTATCATCTGTGGTACATCGTAATGATTATTCAATGTTATGTGTTATTTCCTGTGTTTCGTTATGCTGTCCGTCGTTTGTCTGCGCTACTGCCATCAACATGGCGACCCGCTGCATTGGCTGTATTCGGCGTGCTATATATTTTGCTCATGTTCGCCGTTGGACCCGTATACCAAGCGATGGATAAGCTCCAGCTTCCGGTCATTACCTCTTGGTTTACCCTGTATGCTGACCGGAATGTGATCTACTTTTTCTTTTATTTTGTGCTGGGAGCGGCAGCCGGGATGAACGTCAAGCGTTGGAATGCATGGGTAACCAAAGCACAAATGATATACTGGCCGTTGTTTATCGTAATTACTGGCTACTTGCTGTATGAGATGATCGGTCAGTTCCAGACACCGCAAGGTACAGTTCTTTCCTTTAACTATTTGTCTCTGCTGCGTCCGGTCATGGCTGTATATTGCGTCGCGTCTATTTTTGTAGCTTATCGGGTAGCGACGTGGATTGCTCATAAGGGGGGACGTGCGGCGAGTATGCTGACGGCCATCGGAACGTTGTCCTATGGAGCGTATCTCATGCATGCCTTTATGCTGCGTGTGACCTATTATTTTGACGAGACGTTGTTTGCAGACTGGAGCCACGTTCTTCGTATGCTGGCTTCATTCGTTCTCTGTATGATCTTTTCCGTTGCCGGAACATGGCTGCTGGCACGTTTGCCTCTGGGCAAATGGATCGTGGGGCTTCGGGTTCGTCCTCGCCCGACTGGGAGTCCGCCAGCCGTACAAAAGCAAGCTTGATTTGATAATCCAATCACATATGTTCACAAGAGTATCCCAAAGCCAAGAAATAAGGCCAAGGGATACTTTTTTAACTGATATTATATTATTTCAACATATGAAAAGTTCATAATAGTAAACCATAAACTCATTTCTCAGCACTTCGCACACTACTCTATATCGCCTCATTCTATATCTCTCGCCATCTTAAAACAGGTCACAAGGGATGGAGAGTTCTCATAAGCTCTCATATCATCAAAGGAAATAGTCTATGGACGCAGAGTGGTTTATAATGGAAGGTAAGGTGTATGAATAAGGTGTGGAGGAGGCTGTGAAATGGCGTTTATGATATCCCAGCGGGCTTTTATCAAAATTTATCTGATCACAATGGTGGAGAGGCATCGCGGTTATGGATATCAGATGCTCGAATCGATGAAGGATGAGTTTAGTGGGTTTGGATATGTTCCGCCTCAGAGCGAAGTTTACCGGGCGCTGCATGAGCTGGTACAGGAAGGCGTTTTTTACCGTACCAAGCGATTGAAAGGAACAGACCCGCGCGTGGATTTTCAGGAGATTGTACTCTATCACTTTACAGATGATGGGGAGGAGAAAGCCCGACTGTACAAGAAGCAGGTCAAAGCTGATTTGGACCGTTGCTTAGGTATGCTGCACAAAGCGGAACAAGACAACTATTCCTAACCACGAAAGGATGAGAATGATGGGTAGAAAGCTGAAATGGGGAATTTTAGGCACTGCGGAGATCGCCCAAATCGCTGTAATTCCTGCGATTCAGCAATCCGAACGCGGAGAAGTGCTTGGGATTGCTAGTCGTAATGCGGATAAAGCCGCTGAGGCCGCCCGGGAGTTCGATATTCCAAAAAGTTATGGAAGCTATGATGAACTGTTGGCTGATCCCGAAATCGGAGCGGTGTACATTCCGTTGCCAAACCATCTGCATGAAGAGTGGACCATTCGGGCGGCGGAGGCTGGGAAGCACGTTTTGTGTGAAAAACCATCTTCTCTTAGCTCGGCCGGTACAAGCCGCATGATTGAAGCATGTCAACGTGCAGGAGTGATCTTTGCAGAGGCTTTTATGTATCGTTATCATCCCAAACATCGAAGAATTAAGGAAATTATCAATAGTGGGGAAATTGGTGACATTCGCGGCATCCATTGCACGTTTACGTTTAACAATACCGATCAGGCAGATAATGTGCGCTTTAATAAAAACATGGGCGGCGGCTCGCTATATGATGTGGGTGTCTATCCGATATCAGCCGCTCGTATGTATTTGGATCGGGAGCCGGAGGCAGTGACGGTACATGCCTTATTTTCCCCGGAGCATGACAACGTCGATATGATGGCTTCCGGCTTGCTGGAATTTCCGGGTGGAATCAATCTTACTTTCGATTGTGGCATGTGGGCAGCCAATCGTTCCAACATGGAAATTCTCGGTAGCAAGGGTACGATTGCGATGCCCAAAATGTTCGGCTGGGAAAGAACGTCTGTGGTACCGCAAATTTTCGTCCACGTCGGTTCGGTTACGCGTGAGGAACGTCTGAAAGGTTTTAATTCTTTTGAACTGCAAGCGGATGCTTTTGCTAAAGCAGTGCTTGACGGTGTCCCGTTGCCGTATGAGCCAGAAGATGCGGTGAGCAATATGAAGGTGATCGATGCTTGTATTGAGTCAGCTCGCAGTCGGAAACGGATAGAAATTGGATAAGCGGTGTACCGTATTCCTAGAAGATCTAAAAAAGCAGCCTTGTCAAAAGGACAAGCTGCTTTTTTAGATGACAAATACATAGGTATTTTCAATAAGTCTTTGGGCATTCGAGCATCACATATTTTCATCATAATCTGTGACATCACGCTTGGCGGCAGTTGCAGGTGAGTTCGATGTACCGTATTTTTCCACGGCGTCCCATGCGCCCGCATCATCAAATCGTCCTGCATTCCGTTGGCGAACCTCACCTGCACCCTTGGGCGGCGGAGTCATGACCTGTTCCTCTACCGGACGGTCATTCGATAATTCTCGAGTTGGCGTGTGCTCGACGGTATAGGCTGTATATGGAATGGCTTGTAACCGTTCAAAAGGAATTTCTTCCCCGCTCTCCACACAAATTCCGTATGTCCCATCCTTTATCCGCTGAAGGGCTGCATTGACTTGCTCCAGCTCGTCTTGCAGCGAATCATTAATCGCCATATCACGGGACCGTTCAAAGGTTTCTGTCCCTATATCAGCGGGGTGATTGTCATAGGACGAGAGCTCACCTGTGGAATCTGTCAGTGTTTCTCCCAATTGAGCGTTTGCCTGACCGTTTTGTTCAAAATGCTTTTCTAAATCCTTTTTCTGCTCCAACAACATATGTTTCAGCTCTGCAAGCTGCGAATCGTTCAAATGATTCATGATCATCTCTCCCCTTCGTGGTCTGTATAAGTGACACGTATGCTCTTTTATACCCGTTCATAGGGCCGGGCAATCAGCAGAGACTTTTATTCCCAGCCTAGAATGTGATATAAAAAGAATAGTGTGTTAAGGAGGGAATAACCGATGGATGAACATATGAAGCGTCGTCTGGATAAGCAAAAGCAGTTGTTTAAACAACTGGGCATTCAGCTGGACGCGCTCTCCATTCATGAGAAACAGTTTAAGAATAAAATGCGCGGCTATGATCCGGACGAGGTAGATGCCTTTCTGGATGAAGTGATCAAGGATTATGAACGCTTTTATGCGAATATAGCCGACCTGATGGACAAGTGGCAGGAGCAGCAGGCAACCATACGTGATTTGAAAAATGCACCCAAGCCAGCGGCCGACCTTAATGGACTTGACCGTCGTCAACTGGAGGATATCGTAAAACAGTTGGAATATAGTGTGCGCCAATTAAAGGTGCGAGTACGTCCTGAAAATGACTATTTTCCGGAGTAAGGTGCAGTTAGCACTGTGTTGGTGCCTCTATTGTGGTATGATGGAAACAAGTATTTTATCAAACATTTAATGAGGCACACACATAAAGGTGGTTAACATGAGTACCCATTTTTCCGTTAGTATCCATTGTCTGCTTCTTCTGGCTGAAGGGGCACCGGAGCGAATGACATCGTCACTTATAGCTTCCAGCATCAATACAAACCCGGTAGTTGTGAGAAGGATTATGAGCCGCCTCAAGCAAGCGGGTTTGGTTGATTCATCGCCTGGAGCACGCGGCTTTCGTCTAAGCATGTCCAGTTCAAACATCAATCTGAAAATGATCTATGAAGCGACTAAGGATGAAGGTCCGTTGTTCGCCATCCACACCGATAGCAATCTTAATTGTGAGGTAGGCAGGAACATAGACGCATTGTTGGATGGTTTATATACCGTGGCAGAGCAGAAAATACAGACGTTTTTCGAGACCGTTACGCTGCGAGATTTGGAGCAGGCACTTCAGCAGCGCGTGGGGCAACAAAGTTCATCTGTGTAAAGACGCTGGTAAGGAGCAATTAATATGAAAATCATCGTACTTTCAGACACTCATATGCCGCACAGAGGCAAAACACTGCCTAGTCGACTGGTACAGGAGTTAAAAGGCAGTGACCTCATTCTCCATGCCGGAGACTGGACGGATTGGTTCGTATATGAACGTCTAGCTGAATTTGCGCCTGTGCAAGGCATTGCCGGAAACAATGATGGAGTGGACATCGTGGAGCGTCTAGGCTATCAGCGAATCGTTGAAGCCCAAGGCAAGCGAATCGGCATGGTTCACGGTCACGGCTGGCGAGGCACGACAGAAAATATCGCATTGAATACGTTTAAGGGAGAAACGCTGGATTGCCTGATTTATGGACATTCTCATATTCCGGTGCTCAAAACGATTGACGGTCAGCTTGTCCTTAATCCGGGGTCTCCGACGGACAAACGCGGTCAAGACGAATATTCATTTATCGTGCTGACGATTGAAGCTGGTCAGATGGAAGCACAGCTTGTTCTTTATCCAGATAAACATTGATTTAAAACCAACAACTGTTGATTAAAGGGGAAGCTATGGCTATTTTTGAATTAGAACCAATGAAGCATCATGTATTGATTTGCAATGGAGGCACATGTATGCGACATGAGGGTGAAGAAGTTACACAGGCAATTCGGGATGAAATTCGTAAACAAAATGCAGAGGCATATATTCACACGACCAGAACTCGCTGTAATGGGCGTTGTCATGATGCTGCGGTTGTGATCGTCTATCCTCAAGGGGACTGGTATGGTCAAATGACCCCCGACTCGGGGACTCAACTAGTGCGGAAGCTCGTAACGGGAGAGAAGCTGGAACCTCATCTTTTTTATGAGTGTACAGGTCAATCCAGCTCGGAATAATCCAATCAACCATCTATAAGTACACGAGTAGAGAAAATCTTTGCGGAGATTTTCTCTTTTTTGCGTTTAATCCCCGATGTGAAAGGTAAAAGTATACTGTGGACACCAATCCGATAGGGAGGGAAGTAAAATGGCCCCATTTGAAGATAACCTGCACGATCAGAATGAGCAGAAAGGACAGACGGGGGAAGGAACGACGGAATCTAAACACCAGGAACAGTCGATCAATCGAGATCATGCAGAGCAGTATCCAACAGAGCAGGAAAGCTTGTTTGACCGTTTTGAGATCGAGCAGACGGTAGATGCCATTCCTGTAGAGGATTTGAAGATGGAAAGACAGGAGGAGAAAGACAAGGATGCAACCAAGCATACCTCTTCCAGTGAGAAAAAATACAATGGTGGCATATAATCATCAACTAACTGGTAATATTTAAAAAGAAATCTCTTGACTTTAAGATATGTGTAATGTACATTAAGTTACGAAAAGTAATTAATTTTTCTCAGGAGGTAACAAAATGACTAAAGACTTCTTCACAGCTCTGAAAGACAGACGCTCCTATTATGGTATTAGCAAAGAACAAGTCATTTCTGACCAACGGATTCAAGAAATTGTAGAGGAAGCTGTGAAGTACACACCTACCTCGTTCAACTCCCAAACTTCACGCGCCGTAGTGTTGCTTGGAGAACATCATGACAAACTGTGGAATATTACAGAAGATATTTTGCGGGAAGTGGTAGGCAATGAAGAACAATTCAAATCTACTGCTGAGAAAATGAACGGTTTCCGCAGCGGTTACGGAACGGTCTTGTTCTTTGAAGACAATAACGTGATAGCTGGTCTGCAACAACAATTCGAAGCCTATGCGGACAATTTTCCAATCTGGGCTAACCAATCTAATGGTATGTTGCAATTGGTTGTATGGACAGCTCTGGAACAAGAAGGATTGGGCGCATCCCTTCAGCATTACAACCCTTTGATTGATGAAAAAGTGAAAAACGAATGGAACATTCCTGAGCACTGGAAACTGATTGCTGAAATGCCATTTGGTAAACCGACATTCCAACCAGGTGAAAAAGAATTCCAGCCTATTGAAGAACGTGTAAAAACATTTAAATAATTTTCACGATAAAATGACGTTTCAAGTTCAGCCTGATTAGAGCACTGTGGGTATCTACAGTGCTCTTTGCCATTCCATTTTTAAGATATGTAAGCTTTGATATATACAGACACAGCGGTTAATTCATCCGTTAGTGGGTGATATTATGTTTAAAATTGGATGAGAAGTTTACATAGATGTGATTGCGGTTTTATGCAGCTGTCTAGGATAACGCGCATTCAAAGGAGGAAAAGTGATGAACTATGATTGCATTATTGTTGGCGGGGGAATTGCCGGTTTGCAAGCAGCCATTCAATTGGGAAGATACAGCAGTCATCGGGTGCTGGTAATAGATTCCGGCTATGGTCGGTCTACGCTGTGTCATCAATATCATAATATTTTGGGATTTCCTGAGGGAATTTCTGGTGAAGAGCTGCGACGGCGTGGACGTAGCGAGGCTACGAAACTAGGAACTGAGTTTGTTGAAGAAAAGGCGGTCAAAGCCGTCAAAAGGGATGAGCTTTTTGACATTCAAGTGGAGGAAGGCTCCATGTATTCGTCAAAGACGCTGCTGTTGGCGACAGGGCTAACGGATCGTTTTCCAAAACTGGATGGGTTACAAGCTTGCTTGGGCAACAGTGTATATGTGTGCCCGGATTGTGACGGTTATGAGGTTCAGGATCGCAGTACGGTCGTCATGGGGGCTGGCAAAGCAGGAGCTTCCATGGCTCTGATTTTATCAGAGCGCACCGATCAACTTGTATATGTCAATCATGAGCGTTCAGAGGTGCCGGACGAGCTGAGCGAAAAGCTGCGGGAAAAAGGGATTGGCTATAAGGAAGCCGCTATTTCTGAGATTATAACCGGAGAACCGGGCTGTTTTGAAGGAGTGCGGCTGGCCGATGGACAAGTAGTTCGAGCAGAGCGGGGCTTTTTAGCTTTTGGCAGCAATCATGTTCATTCAGAGCTGGCAGAGCAACTGGGTGTACATCTGCTGCATAATAAGCACATTGAAACTCATCCTCGCAGCAAAATGACAAATGTGGAAAATGTATGGGTAGCCGGGGACTTAGGGGCTCATGCCGAACAAGCGACTGTAGCGATGGGAGAAGGAGCTATGTCAGCGATTTGGATACACAAGGTATTAACGGGTATGAAAACAAAAGTACCGCAGCTCTGAGAGCTGCGGTTTAGAACGATGGGCGTGTACTCGTTGGGAGATGAAGTTCGAAGCGTTTTAATTGATCGCTCATGCCGTACTTACGTAAAATTTCTGTCTGTTTGTTGCCGATAAGATCAAAATGCGGATAGGGCTGACGTTGATGAATATATTGGGGGTCCAATCCGTTATGGTTGCACCATAAGCGCAGCTTGTCCAAATTAGAACATCCCACCTTGGTGACGGTTGTAATGCCTGGAAAGCGATCATCCACCCAGTAATGTGTCAGAAAAGCAATTTCACCACGACTGACCTCTCTTTTCCAGGCCATAAGCTCCTGCCGGGTAATGCCAAATGCCATCGTTCTCTTCCCTCCTTGGCTCAGACTGAAATCATGAGCTGCTGCGTGGTTGTTCCATTATTTTCGTACTGTAGTCTGTATTATGATCCACATGGGGTAACACAATAACAGGAGAACATGTGTGACGATCTCCTGTTAGAAGTTAAAGCCATCTCTCGGCCCAGCTCTCCACACCATTCAATGCATCACCTAGCTCTTTACCCTTGCGTGTCAGCGAATACTCGGTACGCACAGGCCGCTCTGTGATGACATTGCGAAGGATCAGGCCGGAAAGCTCTAGTTCCTTGATGCGTTCGTTCAGCATGCGTTTGCTAAGATCGGGTATGGAGACGTGAATTTCACTAAATCGTTTGGGATGTTCCATCAAAGTATGAATGATGAGAGCGGTCCATTTTTTGCTGATGATCTGAAAGGACTGTTCCACCTTACCGCACAAAAGCTTAGGCTGCCTGTCGTCGCTCATCTGAATCCCCTCAATTTCATTGTTGTTTTAAACAGTATACTAAAAGTAACTCTGTATACCAATAGTAACTATAACGCTTTGTGTCAACTGTGACATATTTAACATTTTTTTCTCTTTCCTTTCGTCAATCATACCACAGAAAACGTTATCATTACAGGATATATCGAATGTTCACGATTTCGCTAAAATTTGATTGACTTGCCCCTTATTTTGGGTGTATTATGGGTTACGTTAATTCCTCAGGTAACTTTTAATAACCTCATCTTTATAATGGGAAGAAGGAATATTTCATGGATTCAATGACATTTGTCTTATTTGGAGCGACAGGGGATTTGGCTAAACGCAAAATTTACCCTGCCTTGTATAATTTGTTTGTAGAAGGTAAAATTCCGGCTTCCTTTTCTGTAATTGGGATGGGGCGTCGTGAAGTGGCAGACGAGCAATTTCAAAGTAATGTAGAGCAATCCATTAAGGATTTTTCCAGACACGTGAATGAAGACCGTGCACAGATGGATCAGTTCTTAAGTGCTTTCCGTTACAGCGCATTGAACGTCAACTACCCGGAAGATTATAAAAAGCTGCTACAGCTTGCTGAGCAACGTGAAAATGACTTGGGAATTCCGGGGAACCGCATGTTTTACTTATCGGTGGCACCGGAATTTTTTGATGTGATTGCCCTCAATATTCGGGAGAGTGGTTTAGCTGAAACAAAGGGTTGGAAACGGCTCATTATCGAAAAACCATTTGGGCACGATCTGGAATCCGCACGTGAGTTGAATGATCGCCTGAGTAGAACCTTTGCTGAGGATGAGATTTATCGTATTGACCATTACTTAGGCAAGCCTATGGTTCAAAACCTTGAAGCCTTAAAATTCGCTAATCCGTTGCTTCAAGGGATATGGAACAATCAGTACATCGCCAATGTGCAAATTACCGCTTCTGAGACTGTAGGAGTAGAGGAGCGAGCAGGATACTATGATCACTCTGGCGCTATTCGTGATATGGTACAAAATCACATGCTGCAGGTATTGATGATGGCGGCTATGAACAAGCCGGGACATGTCACGGCTGACCAGGTGCGTGACGAAAAAAGCAAGGTTATGGACGCGCTTCGTGCACTTGATCCTTCTGATATTGCTTCCAGCGTGGTTAGAGGCCAATATACCAACGGTGAGATCAACGGAAAAGCAGTTCCTTCCTATAAAGAAGAGCCGGATATCGGACCTGATTCGCAAAATGATACTTTTATTTCAGCTCGCCTATGGATTGACAACGAACAATGGTCGGGTGTGCCGTTCTATATTCGTACCGGGAAACGCATGAAAGAAAAATCTACTCGTATCGTCGTGGAATTCAAAAAGGATAGCACAGATCCTTATGCCGCTCAAGGGCAACCGACTGACCCGAACTTGCTGATCATCCATGTTAACCCGGATGAAAAGGTAACGCTGCGTCTGAATAGTAGAGACCCGCTAAACGCTGGTCAACTGGAAACGGTTCTGATGAATTATCATTCCGAGGCCAAGGATGTACCAGAAGCCTATGAACGCCTCATCTTTGATGCACTGCGCGGAGATTCCACCTTTTTTGCTCATTGGAACGAAGTTGAGCTTTCATGGGTGTGGGTTCAACCTGTACTGGAAGCTTTTGCTCGTGGTGAGGTTCCACTACACACGTATGCAGCAGGCTCTTACGGTCCAGAAGCTTCAGATCAAATGTTAGAGGAGCAAGGCTTTACATGGTGGCTGGACGAAAAGTCCGAAAGCTCTGAGAAAGCAGTCGTTCGTTCTTAACAGTAACAAGAAAGTATATCCAAAATATGTTTGCTACGGCAGGAGGCCATTACTATGCAAGTAGGATTAATTGGTTTGGGAAAAATGGGTTTGAATCTCGGGAAAAATTTGATTGATCATAAGCATGAACTTGTCGCTTACGACGTCAATGCAGCCGCAATCCAAGAAATGAAGGATTATGGAGCTAAAGGTGCTTCTACATTGGAAGAGCTTGTACAGGCAACTCAATCCCCTAGAGTATTATGGATCATGGTTCCTCACCAAATTGTTGATTCTGTGCTGGATCAGCTTCAACCGATGTTGTCCAAAGGGGACATCATTATTGAAGGTGGTAATTCTCATTACAAAGAGTCTATTGCTCGTCATGCCCGCTTAAAAGAACATGGTATCAGCTTCATGGATGCTGGAACTTCAGGCGGGATGGAAGGCGCACGCAATGGCGCTTGTTATATGATCGGTGGCGATCCGGAAGCTTGGGCGGTTGTTGAGCCTGTTTTCCGCGACACAGCAGTGGAAAATGGATATTTGTACGCAGGTAAATCCGGAAGCGGACATTTTCTGAAAATGGTTCATAACGGTGTGGAATACGGCATGATGGCTTCCATCGGTGAAGGATTTGAAGTGCTGGAAAAAAGCAACTTTGACTTTGATTATGAACAAGTAGCGCGTGTGTGGAACAACGGTTCTGTTATCCGCTCTTGGTTGATGGGCTTAACTGAACGTGCATTCTCCAAAGATGCAAACCTGGACGAAATCCGTGGGGTTATGCACTCTTCTGGTGAAGGAAAATGGACGGTTGAAGAAGCGTTGGACATTCAGGCTGCTACACCAGTTATTGCCTTGTCCCTGCTGATGCGCTACCGGTCTCTTGATGCGGACACGTTCAACGGGAAAGTGGTTGCTGCACTGCGTAATGAATTTGGCGGTCACGCGGTAGAAAAGAAGTAATAACAATATAAGTTAGTATCTATCCCCGTAGCTTCACAACTGCGGGGATATTGCTATATGTTTTGGCGTTTATTGGATTTTTGCATAACCTGCATATGCATATTTTTCCTTGTATATCCGCACAATAGGTGAAAAAGGCGGAAGGGTGAATAGCATATGTGCAAAAGGTTTTCGTTATCGGCTGATTTAGATGAGGTGAGGGATCACTTTGGTATACAACGGGTGATGTATTATTACAAAACACGCTATAACATGAGTCCTACTCAGCATGTTCCAATTGTGCTGCATCAGGATGGAGAGCGGGTACTTGATGAATTTCGTTGGGGATTTATTCCCTACTGGGGCAAGGATTGTGTCAATGCAGACTTAAATACGGTTCGGGTAAATCCGAGTTATCGCAAGATGGCGGAAACCCGACGCTGTATCATTCCATGCAATGGATTTTATTATTGGCGAAAATTAGGCAAACGCATGTGTGCTGTAAGGGTGGTACTGCCGGAACAGAAGATGTTTGCGGTCGCGGGGCTATATGAAGTATGGCATGATAGTCGTAAGGAGCCTTTACGCACCTGTACGATGATGACAGTTCATGCTAATACGGATATACGTGAATTCGATACCCGCATGCCAGCTATTTTGGAAGCTGATCATATAGATTCATGGCTGGATCCGTCTGTCCAGAACATAGATGAGCTGCTGCCTCTATTGCGCACGTATGAGCAAGGCGACATGAACATCTATCCAGTGACCCCGCTGGTGGCCAATGATGAACATGATAACCGTGAATGTATTCAGGAAATGGATTTGCAGTGGTCCTGGATTAAACCTTAAATGTATGGAGATTTTCATCCATTATTGATCATAAGCTTCCCGCCACCTGCATAGGTATGTATTGGGGAACAAGCGTCATGATCCGGGGAGAGGGGAAACGGCCGAAGGAGTATCTCATATGGGATGGAGGCGATTGGAATGAGTAACGATACACTCATCCAGCTGCTGGTGCTCATGGTGACGATCATCGGTCTGGTCCAAAACCGGTAAGTGGCAGGTTCCAGAAGGCGGGAGAATTGCCGTAGGCAATCTTCCGTTTTTTTCTGTGTTAAAAAGCTCGCAGATTAAGGAAGCTTACGGTACAATAGATGCTAGGATACAGGTGACAAGACACCTGAATATACGTCTACATACGATATATTTTTAAGGGAGAGCGAATCATGAGTGACTTAACTTCATTACCACCAGCCAAAAAAAGAAAATTGCTGTTCAGTGCAGGGCTTAGCTGGCTGTTTGATGCTATGGATGTAGGGCTGCTTTCATTTATAGTCGCAGCGTTGGCAAAGGAGTGGCATCTGGGATCTGAGCAAATTGGACTGCTGACTGCAATGAATTCGATAGGAATGGTGTTCGGAGCCGCTATGGCGGGGATTTTGGCTGATCGTTACGGCAGACGCGCCATTTTAGTGTGGACATTGTTGATCTTTTCTATTGCCAGCGGCTTATCAGCTTTGGCGACAGGCCTCGGAATGCTGCTGGTGCTGCGTTTTATTGCTGGTGCAGGCTTGGGCGGGGAATTGCCGGTTGCTTCGACGCTGGTGTCAGAATCAGTGCCTGTGAAAGAACGAGGGAGAGCGGTTGTGCTGCTGGAAAGCTTCTGGGCGGCAGGCTGGATCCTTTCGGCTCTTATTGCTTATTTTGTTATTCCAAAGTATGGTTGGCAAATGGCATTTATTCTCGGCGCAGTACCTGCGCTGTACGCTCTTTATCTGCGTAGAGCTATTGATGATTCACCGCGTTACAAGCTGCAAAGCGTTAAACTTCCGCTGCGTGCACGATTGGCTTCGATTTGGTCGGGACCTAATCGCAAGTCTACGCTGATGCTGTGGATTTTATGGTTCACAGTTGTATTTTCATACTACGGCATGTTCCTGTGGCTACCTAGCATTATGTTTATGAAAGGCTTCGAACTGGTTAAAAGCTTTGAGTATGTGCTGATCATGACGCTTGCCCAACTCCCAGGTTACTTTACCGCCGCCTATCTAATTGAAAAGCTGGGCCGCAAATTCGTACTGATCATCTACTTGCTGCTCACAGCCGTGTCTGCCATTTGGTTTGGCACCTCGGAAACGGCGGGAATGCTGCTAGCTGCTGGTATCTGCTTGTCCTTTTTTAATCTCGGTGCATGGGGAGCCATGTACGCCTATACACCAGAATTGTACCCGACAGCCGTCCGTTCAACCGGTGTGGGTATGGCGGCTGCGTTTGGTCGTATTGGAGGCGTTATCGGGCCTTTTGCAGTCGGTATACTCGTAGGACAGGGCGTAGTGTTACCATCTATCTTTGTGATTTTCTTCGTAGCTATCTTGATCGGAGCAGCGGCTGTATGGTTGCTGGGTACGGAAACCAAAAATCAGGAGATTGACTAACCTTTACATTCACCTGTGTGAAGATTCATAATATAAGAGAGAGGAGTGACCTGAAATGGAGCATACCTTTCTGCTCAAGGCAGACTGGAACGGGGGGCGCAACAGTGACGGTCGTATTGAGGCTGGACAGTTGCGGACTGCAATTTCGATCCCGGCCGAGATGGGAGGCCCTGGTGTGGGCACCAATCCAGATGAAATGCTGCTCGGTGCCGCCGCTACCTGCTATTTGATTACTTTGGCGGCGATGATGGAGCGCGCGAGTCTCCCGGTGGCGTCACTGGCGCTGGAATCCGAAGGGATTGTCGATGTAACGAACAATATTTTTACATATCGCCGAATTGTGCATCGTCCGCAGGTTCAATTGGCCGCCGATGCGACAGAATCACAGATCGAACAAGCATTGCGACTGGCAGAGCAGGCAGAAACCTCATGCATGATCTCGCGTGCTGTAGCGGGAAATGTGACGTTGTCCACAGAGCCCGTGGTGGAGCGCGCCTCTTAAAGCGATATCTGTAACAGGAGCAATCATTCTAATTGCCCATCATTTTTTTAATCCAAGGAGGACACAACCATGACAGCGCAACAAAAATTGCTCGTATTCGCAGGCTCTTACGCCGAATTGGAAGGTAACGGAGTTTATTCGTATACTTTTAATGAACAGACAGGAGCACTTACACTACAGGATGAGTTCTCCGGCTTGAAAAATCCTACATTCCTGAATGTGGACGTCAAAAATCGGAAGCTGTATTCCATTGGGGAGACGACTTCTGCTGCAGGAGCAAAAGTAGGCGAAGCTTCTGCTTTCGAAATTGATCCAGTTAAAGGAACATTTACATTGCTGAATCGTGCGGAAAACGTGGGTGCAACAACTTGCCACATTCAGCGTGATCCATCTGATCGTTACCTTATTGTAGTCAGCTACCACGGAGGTATGGTGGGACTGGTGTCTCTGACTGAGGACGGACGTATTGGTGAGTTGCTGGATGTTAAACAGCACGAGGGCAAAGGAGCGCACCCTGAACGTCAGGATCGTCCACATCCACATTCCAGTTTCTTTAGTCCAGATGGTCGCTTCCTGTTCGTACAAGATCTCGGTCTGGATCTGATCCGTGTTTATACCATTGATGACAGCAAAGGACAACTGGTGCTTCATGGTGAAACGAAAACCCATGCAGGTGCAGGTCCACGTCATTTGACGTTCCACCCAAATGGTAAATTTGCTTTTGTCATTAACGAAGTGGATTCTTCCATTACTTCTTTTGCATATGATGCAGAGGCTGGTAAGCTCACTGAGCTTGAGAGCGTACCGACATTGCCGTCTGACTTTACAGGTGAAAACACAACTGCTGAAGTTGCAATTTCGGAGGATGGAGCTTATCTGTACGGTTCCAACCGTGGGCATGACAGCATTGTGGTATACGCTGTAGACGGAGCAACTGGCAAGCTGAGATTGGTGGAGCATGTATCTGCCGAAGGAGAGCATCCACGCCATTTTGCATTGACTCCAAATGGTAACCATATGCTCGTGGCCAACCGCGACACCAATAACATCGTTACGTTCAAAGTGGACAAGGCAAGTGGACGCTTGACCTACACCGGGCAACAAGTAACCGTGTCCAAGCCAGTATGCGTACAGCCTTTTTACTTTTCTGTATAAAAATTAGGAAATGCCCCCAGATTTCTTGTTTGTATGTTCAAGGGTAGAAATCCAGGGGCAAAGGCGAACGCTCCGCTGCTTTAATGCTTTGACAGCCATTGAATATGTATATGTTGATGGTACTAATAGATTAACCAAGCATAGAAAAATTGTTAGTGAAAACGGCTCGTAGGATAACCTACAGCCGTTTTTATTTTAGGGCTTAGTCATTTCTAAAGAAGTCACTAACTACGAAAATAAACTAAAATTTTAAGGTTACAAATAAGATACGAATAATATCGGTAGGAAAAGGGTACATATGTTATAAGCGGGACAAGAAGCCCTCAAGCACTCCGATAATGTAAATCTAGGACAAGCATTGTGAGTTCCATATAAGAGGTAGAGGCTTTAAATAAAATATTATATTTGACCTACCATCTGTTCGCGTAGTGGGCCACACAAATCGACAGCGTTGGATTGCATGTATTTCTACAGGAGGAGGAATTCTCATGAAAATTATCATTACACAAAAGGAAGCCGTCGACAAAGGAATATGGACAGAGATCATGGGGATGTTTGCTGTAACCAAAGAGGACGAAGTATGGCAAAATGAGGAGTTTATTCTCACCGAAGAACAGGCACGTCAGGTCGGGTTATTAAGATAGCAAAGATAAATAGGACATGTTATCAAGTTTTAAGACCAAGTCTTAAAAAATCGTAACTTCTTTTTTATGTATCTGATACACTTTTTAACCGTGCAACGTTTATGATAAGTACACAAGGGTAATGAAGCTTACAGACACCGTGTACATACCCAAACGGCAAGGAGAGATCAGACATGATGAAACTAGCTTCGAAATGGACCGTATTGGCTTTAATGATGATGCTGATTACGACGGCAGGAGCAACAGCGCAAGGCTACACGCCTGTCGCAGCTGCTGAAAATCAGGAGACCGTATATATAAACCAAATGGAGATTCGTGACGGACAAATTTATTTGTCGGCAGACCCGATTGAATGGTATGAAGGCGCGGCGGCAGACAAAGCATTTGTGGAGCATGAAGGAAATACAGGATTGGATGGAGCGCCGGATGGCTACTACATCGTAAACAATTCCGTGCAAAATGACGTGTATCAGGTTGCACCAGATGCTTCGGTAGAGGTGCAGATTTATGATCACACGGGTAACATAGAAGATACAGACGTACAATGGAACGAATCGATTCCGCTGACACAGTTTGAGAAGGATTTTGCAAAAAAGGACGTTCTGGACCTCAGTCAATTTCCATACCATGTTACGCTTCGTGACGGTAAAGTTGTAAAAATCGTGCAGCAATTCATTCCTTAAAATAGAAGTAATCGTAATCTCATATCACAAACACGTGCTTCACTTGATTACAGATCAGGGGAGCACGTGTTTTTATATTTTATAACAAAAAAGAGGATATCCAGCCCATATAGGGCGCGGATATCCTCTTCCCTTCATAATATATGATTAGAACGATTTTGCTGTGTCTACTGCACGTTGTACAGCAGAAGCAACGATTTCTTGTGCTTGATCTGGAGCTTGGTTATGTCCTTCCAGTACAACCTTCACGATGTCTTTCACGCCGAAGAAGGTTAAAATGTTACTCATGAAGTTCAAGGACATTTCAGCTGCAGCAGCTGGTCCTTCGGAATAAACGCCGCCTCTTGCATTCAACAGGGCTACTTTAGTTTCAGTTACAAGACCCACAGGACCCTCAGCAGTGTATTTGAATGTTTTACCAGCTTGGTTCAGGTAGTCAATGTACGTATGCAGTACAGCTGGAATCGTCATGTTCCAGAGCGGGAAAGCAAATACGACTTTGTCTGCTGCCAGGAATTGATCCAGGTAGCCATTAGCGATGTTTGCCAGGCGAGCTTCTTCTGCGTTCAGCTCCATGCCTCTAGCGGATTTGAACGTGCCGTTGATCATGTTAGCGTTCAAATAAGGAAGCTCGACGGAGAACAGGTCCAGCTCAGTGATTTCATCAGATGGGTGGGAAGATTTGTAGCTTTCCACGAATGCGTTATACAATTTAACTGTTGCAGATTCTTCAGCTGTACGATCATTAGCTTTGACAAATAATACTTTAGACATAATTTATTTCCCCCTAAGTAAGTTGAATAAGTAAGTTAAGTTAGTAAGTTACCATGTAATATTACAATATAAAGATAATATCTGTCAACGCTTTTATATTAAATTTACTTTGAAAAGCTACTTTATTTTTTACACTGTAAAATTCAAGTGTTTCTTTTGCAAAATATCAGTTTTGCGGTAAAATTTAAATGTAAAGTCTAATGAAGAGAATAGTTTAAGTAGGCGAAGAAGGAAATGAACATGGTGCCAGCAAGATTTGGCACCATAGTTGAATGAAAAAAGGTGAGTAGCTTGAAGATAGGTTTTTTTGATTCAGGATTGGGTGGAATTACAGTATTGTCCGAGGCACTAAGACGTTTGCCAAACGAAAATTTTGTATACATGGCGGATACCCTTCATGTGCCTTACGGGACGAAAACTCCCCAAGAGGTGCTTGGTTATGTCAAGGCTTCAGTGCAAACGATTCTAAAAGAAGATGTTAAGGCACTGGTGATTGCCTGCAATACGGCTACAAGTATCGCGGTTGCGGAGCTAAGGAAGGAATATCCTATTCCGATTATTGGTATGGAGCCAGCTGTGAAGCCAGCGGTCGAGATGAACCGGGCTAATGGTAAAAGAGTTCTGGTGTTAGCCACACCATTGACGTTGAAACAATCTTGTTATGCAGCACTCGTATCCAGAGTTGACGATCATGGGAGCGTGGACTCACTACCTCTGCCGGAGCTAGTACATTATTGCGAACAGTTGAATTTTGACCGGGCAGAAATGTCCGCATATTTTAACCGTGAGTTGTCTTCGTTCAATCTCGACATATATGGTACGGTGGTATTGGGATGTACTCATTATCCTTTTTATAAGGAAATTCTAAGGGAACTACTGCCTTCTCATATTCAGTTAATTGACGGGAGCCAGGGAACAGTTAGACGGTTGAAACAGGTGTTGTCTGAGCGTAATTTGCTGGAACCTTCGCCAAAATCCAGTCCATCGCAGGCGGGACACATTACATTTCTATGTTCTAGTCAGGATGAGGCCTATGTGCGTAAGATGGAGCGGGCGCTTGAAATCTATACGGAGCATGAAAAGATTTATTTTTAAAAGAAGAGCGGCTGGCGAACGTGTGGGATTATCTTAATGAAATTATCCAAAAAATCGCCAGCCGCATTGTGGATCAGACGCACGGAGGGAGGCGTGAAATGGACGTTCAACTAATCCTGAATGAGCTTTATGCAGCAGGCGTGCTTGAAGGCCATATGCAAAATCTCAAACCGCTGACCGGCGGTACTTCGAGCGAAGTGGTTGTTGTCATGGATGGTACCAGGCCTCGATATGTGATTAAGCAAAATGATCATGCGATTGTAAAAGCCGAGGCGGAGTTTTTACATACCTATGTACAGATTGAGAAACTATCGCGTTTGGTTTATGTAGATCCGTTGCACCGTTATTTGGTATACACGTTCAGGTCAGGGCTCACACAGTATCATGGACGAAACAAAAGCAATTTGTTGCTTCATCTGGCGACGGAGGTGATCTCGCACTATAAGCCTTTTGGTGAGGAACGTCATTATGGTTATCCGGACCACCCGTTTGTGGAATGGAAAGATTTTCTGCTGCACAGAACGAAGGAATCTGGAAAGATCATACAAGACATTTTACCCCGTGAGGATCATCGTTTCGTTCATACCCTTGTGGCTGGATCGCCGCAACGGAATATTAAATATTTGCTTCATGGCGACTGTGGAGTACATAATTTTGTGTTTAACGAAAATGGCACATTGACGGGTATTATTGATCCTGATCCCGTGGTGGGAGAACCCCTATATGATCTGATATACGCCTTTTGTTCTTCACCGGATAGGCTGACCATAGATACCATTTTGCCTTCCTTAGAGAAGCTTGAGCCGGAGATGACAGGGGAATACGAGCTAAACAGGGAAGTGTTACTGGGACTATATTTTCGTATAGCCACCTGCATTTGTCGTCATCCGGAAGATCTCGATCAATATACAGAAGCGTGGACCTATTGGCTTAACAGGATTCGCTGTAAGGAAGAGGGAATATGAGCATACAAGGATGGAATCATATTTGCTTTTCGGTACCAGATTTGGAGAAATAGATACATTTTTATCAAAAAGTACTAGAGCATATCAAAAAACTTGATTTTTAACCCAATGCAGATAGATGCAAGCAACAGAAATAATACTCCACTCCAGGTAATCAGGTGTGTTCCCATCTGTGATAGAAACCATCCGCCTAAGGTGGTGCCAATCGTGACACCTAAATTTGCAAAGGAGACAAACAAGCTATTAGCAAATTCAGGTGCTTCTGAGGCCTCCGAAGTTAACCAAGTTTGACTTACAATCAGACCGCCGGTAAAAACAGCCCCCCATATAATTATTATTATAATCATGGGAATGTAGTAAGCTCTTTTGGGAAAAACTTTGCAAGAGAACGTTTCCATTATTCAGCGTCGGAGCTGACAAAATCCATCCTAGCCGGTGAAGCACTTCCAGCAACCGCGTAGGAACATGCAAAGATTAGGATAGCCCATGTTTTGCACTGCTGTCCCGAATTTCTAACTGATGCGATATGGACCAGTGGACAGCAGCCAATTCCTCTCCTTTAATAAGCTTAATGAGATTGCGGGCGGCGACCATGCCCAGTTCGGATGCTGAATATCGGACAGTTGACAATTTAGGCCGGATTATTGTAGCCATATCAATGTCGTCAAATCCCAAGAAAGAGACCTGTTCAGGTATTTTCACCCCATTCTCGGCCAGAAAGTTCATAGCGCCTATGGCAATTCGGTCCGTCGCGCAGAACACCGCACTGGGCAATGGGCCTGAATGATAAAGTTTTCTCATAGAGGTTACGCCGTCTTCAACTGAAAAGCCGCTTTCCAACACACGTTCGGGACGTACTGGCAGGTGAGCGGCCTTCAATGCCTGTTCATAGCCCAAAAAACGCTGATTGCCCACTGAAATATCTCCCGCAGCTCCCCGCAGCATCGCGATATCCTGATGTCCCTGCTGAATTAGATAAGTTACCGCTTCAAAAGCAGCCGTTATGTTGTCAACATGTACGGAAGGAATGGATTTGTCTCGAAAATCCCGTCCGACAAGGATGCAGGGAATTCCCGCCGCTTCAATGAGCGCGTATAGCGCATCCCGGATTCCGTCTACCGATATGATAATTCCGCTCGCCTGCATTTCACGGAACATATTGTAATAGTGTATTTCAGAGTCCGCGTCCCCCCCTGACAAGGCGATTATGACATCGAAACCGTATAGATGCGCTACTTGATTGATGCCTTCAACCATGTTATCAAAGACGTTGTTTTTAATCTCGGGCAGAAGTACTCCAATCAGAGATGTATTATTCTTTACCAGTGTCCGTGCTATGGCATTTGGACGGAATTGAGTGGCTTCAAGGACATCTAGAACTCGTTTGCGTATTTCACTGTTCACCGTCTGGCTGTTATTGATCACTCTGGAAACCGTTGAAATGGAGACGTTGGCCATTCGAGCCACATCTTTTATAGTCATTTTCATTGTACACACCGACTTTCAAGCAAGTATTTATTTAGAAAAAGGTTCTCAAAGTGAATTGAATTTATTATATCAGTTTATTGAATTGTTTATTGAGTTTAACAAAGATTCCAGGGCAAAGAAAGCGCTTGACCTTGGTTTATAGGGAGAGTATAATCAACTCCGGAAAACGTTTTCTAGCATTTTCTGGACATAAATGATTGTTTTTACCAAATAACTAGCTGAATTCAAGGTATTTCGGCTTGTTTTTTGATTATCAAGAAAACGTTTTCCTTATGGCTTGGAATTGTAGAGAATAACAAGGGAAAAGGAGCATGAGCATGAGAAGTTCGAGCGATATTGTTGTAATGGGAAATGAGGCTTCAAAGCAAACCGGTTCAAATATTTCGCTAAAAGAAAAGATGGGTTATGGATTCGGTGATTTTGCCAGCCAGTTGCTGTTTGCCGCCGCAATGACTTTTCTGTCCTACTTTTACACAGATGTAATCGGGATCAGCGCCGGGGTCATTGGTACTTTAATGCTAGTTGCGCGTGTACTGGATGCGTTTATTGATGTCGCGATTGGGGCTTTGATCGATAAAACGAAGAGCAGACACGGGAAGGCCCGTCCTTGGTTACTGTGGATGTCCGGGCCATTTGCGTTGTCTGGAGTTCTCTTGTTCACGGTTCCAAGTGGAAATATGACGATCACTATTCTATACATTTACGTTACCTATCTGTTGATGAACATTATCTATTCCAGCATTAATGTCCCTTATGGTGTGCTTAATTCCATGATAACGCAGGATTCTTACCAGCGTTCTCTGCTTAATATTTTTCGTATGTCTCTAGCGAATATTGGTGCCTTGCTAATTAATTATTTCACCCTCCCGTTAGTGAAGTCGTTCGGCGGCGGTCAAAAGGGGTGGATTTTCACCTTTATTCTGTTTGGTTTGCTCGGAACCTTCTTATTTCTCGTTACCTTCTTCAGTACCAAGGAAAGGGTTACTCCATCTGTTGTACAGAAGCCAATTCCGTTTGGACGTGCTTTTGGAGCGCTGATGCGTAATAAGTATTGGAAATTGATTCTTGGGTTTGCTGTGGTCTATTTCATAAATAACTCACTGGGCACAGGTATGAATATTTACTACGCACGTTATGTGTTAAAAGACGCCAATCTGATTGGGGTGCTCGGCATATCCTTACTCCTTCCTTCCCTGCTTGGTTATTTGTTATTGCCTCCCGTCGTCAAGCGGATCGGGAAACGAAATTCATCCATTATCGGAAGTATCCTCCTGATTGTGGGATCGCTTGTTATTGCCGTCAGTCCCGCAAGTCTTATGGCGGTCTGCCTGGGACTCGTTATTAAAGCGCTTGGACATGCCGCTATTCTCGGAACCTTCTTTGCCATGTTGTCAGATACCATTGAGTATGGCGAATGGAAGACAGGGATGCGCACCGAAGGACTGGTGTACAGTGCGGGTAGTTTCGGCACAAAAGCGGGAGGCGGTTTCGGAGCGGCACTCATCGGTTGGGGACTGGCATTGGGAGGATATGCTGGTGGACAAGCTACAATCAGTGCCACAGCGCTAGCGTCTATTCATTTCATGTTTATCTACGTTCCAATTATCTTGGCTGCCCTGCAAATTGTATTGCTGGCATTTTACAACCTAGATAAATTATTTCCCGGTATTGTCAAAGAGCTTGAATTCTTAAAAAACGCTAAATAAGGAGAGGAAAGCAAATGGAGAAGAAATGGTGGAAAGAAGCCGTATTCAAACCATTATCCACTAAAATTTTTCCTGAATTCTTTGCTTCCTTTTCAGTTTCTATTCTTTGAATCTCATATTTATCAGAACTACAAGGTAGGTCAACTAAGTTTATGAAGCTCATTGTCTGAGAAGCCCATACTTTAGGCTTAGGAAACGTTAGCTGAATTAAAGAGCGGTAGTCTAGAATTTAACTATGAAAACCAAGATGTTTTTTTCTTGACCAGTTTTAAAAAAAGGACTATAACATCAATCTTGATGATGTTATAGTCTTTTTTTGATAAGAAATTATTATTTTAACGAGGTCTACCTGAACGAAAACCACAAGAAGGACGTTCTGCAATGGACAATCGAATCATGTTGAATACCACGCTTATCAAGCTGAGAACTTTTAATGTCATCATTTTGTCCGTACGAGAACGGAATGAACAGGACAAAAGGCCAGTCTATTTTACAGATCCAGACGGACATAAGTATGAATTCCACACAGGACAATTGCGGGACCGCCTGGAATATTATAAAATGAAAAAGCATATGACTTTTTTTGAATGAGTAATTGTTATCGATATAAATGATATAAGTAATAAGTAAGTAATGATTGGGTTCGCATTTAGGAGGAATACGAAAGGATGTCACTGTCTCAGGAAAACGCTTCCAAGCAAGCGCAAGTCATTAAAACGATGACGGTTTTTGCAATCACTTGGCCGATCTTTATAGAGATGTTGTTTCACATTTTGATGGGTAGCGTGGATACGTTCATGCTAAGCCATGTTTCTGATGAGGTTGTATCGGCTGTGGGTGTGTCCAGACAGTTGATTGAATTTACGATTATACTTTTCAATCTGCTTGGTCTTGGTGTAGGTGTGATCATTGCTCAGCTATTGGGGGCGCAAAAGCATGTGGATGCAAGCCGTGTTACGGCTTCGGCACTAACCTTTAATCTGGTGTTTGGTCTGGCATTGAGCTTGATGTTTATTGTCAGTCGGGATTTTTTGCTATCCTTTTACCATATTACTCCGACGATTAAGGAAAATGCAGAGATTTATATGATGCTGGCAGGGGGTTCGCTGTTTCTGGAAGCGCTCATGCTAACCGCAGGTCCGGTTATTCGATCGCATGGTTTTACTAAAGATACGATGATCGTGGGCATTGGTATGAATATTTTACATATTGCAGGAAATGCATTGCTCATTTATGGCTGGTTTGGTCTGCCGCAGATGGGAGTGGCGGGAGCAGCGATTTCAACGGTTATTAGCCGTGTTGTAGCATGTGTCTGGATTTTTCTACTGCTGTACAAGCGTGTAAGTGCGCCGATTCGCATCCGGTATTATGTACAGCTACAATGGAGTAAGCTGGTAGCCATTCTGAAGATTGGTATTCCTGCCGGGCTGGAATGGTTGTCTTATCAGCTTAGCCAAATGATGGTGACCCGGTTTGTCAGCTTTATGGGTACAACGGCAATCGCAACCCATTTTTATTCGAATACAATTGTGTACTTTTTTATGGTATTTGGAATGGCTGTAGGGGAGGGGACGGAAATTATTGTTGCCCGCCTGATTGGAGCAGGAGACAAGGAAAAGGCCTATCATCAACTTTTACGGAGCCTGAAATGGTCTTTGATCATTACGATTGCTGTAATCGTGGTAGTATCCTTTTTCCGATATGAAGTGATGGCGATCTTTACAGATGAGCCGGCGATCATTCAATTAGGGGCAGCGATTTTGCTTTTCTGTATATTGCTGGAGCCGGGCCGAGTGTTTAATCATGTTGTCATTAACTCCTTGCGAGCAGCGGGAGATGTTCAGTTCCCGTTAATGATGGCCATAATTTCAATGTGGGGGATTAAAATCCCGTTAGCATATGTGCTGGGCATTCATATGGGATATGGAGTGCTGGGTGTGTGGATTGCACATGCCTGCGATGAGTGGGTACGAGGCATTTTCCACTATTTACGCTGGAAGGGCCGGAAATGGCAGCACAAATCGCTGTTATCCAAGGCTGAACTTCAGGCGGAATCCGTCTAAGGCTGATAGAGAACCTACAACAGACATTCTCCAAGTGAATTGGGGGATGTCTGTTTTTTTACAAAAATAAGCAAAATGGGGATGTTCAAAGTTTTCAAAAATTGCTAGAATATAGTAACCTCGAATGTAGTAGAGGTTTTCAAAGTTTCATAGTTTCAAAGACGGGTGGTTTCCGATTGAATCCATGAAGGAGGGAATAGGATGGAACGTAAAGTGCATATCATTCCTTACCAAGTGATCAAGCAGGAGCAACAAGTGAATGAAATACCGCGAGGTGTAGAGCTGATTCAGGCTCCTGCGGTATGGAACCAGACTCGAGGCCAAGGCGTGAAGGTGGCGGTGCTGGACACGGGCTGTGATTCGGACCATCCTGATTTGAAGGCGCGCATTATTGGCGGACGGAATTTCACGGATGATGATCAAGGTGATCCGGAAATTTTCAAGGATTATAACGGTCATGGCACGCATGTGGCAGGAACCATTGCGGCAGCAGAAAATGCGGATGGTGTCGTGGGTGTTGCTCCAGAGGCAGACCTGCTCATCATCAAAGTGCTAAACAAGCAGGGCTCCGGTCAATATGACTGGATTATTCAAGGCATCTATTATGCGATTGAGCAAAAGGCAGATATCATATCGATGTCACTTGGCGGTCCTGAAGATGTGCCAGAGCTGCATGAAGCAGTAAAAAAGGCTGTAGCTAGCCAAATCTTGGTCATCTGTGCAGCTGGAAATGAGGGAGACGGTGACGACAGAACGGACGAGCTCGGCTACCCCGGCTGCTATAATGAAGTGATTAGCGTAGGCGCTATCAATTTTGACAGGCACGCCTCAGAATTCAGTAATTCTAATAATGAGGTGGATTTGGTTGCACCCGGAGAAGATATTTTGTCCACCGTTCCGGGCGGCAAATATGCGACTTTTAGCGGAACTTCGATGGCTACTCCGCACGTAGCAGGTGCATTGGCGTTGATTAAGCAGCTGGTAAGTGCGAGCTTTGAGCGTGATCTCACCGAACCGGAATTATATGCACAACTCATCAAACGCACGATTCCACTTGGCAATTCTCCTAAGCTGGAAGGCAACGGTCTATTGTACTTGACGGCAGTAGAGGAGCTCTCGCGTATTTTCGACGCACAGCGTGTAGCAGGAATACTAACTGCAGGATCATTGAAGGTTAAATAAACCGTAACTTCGGATATATAGCGGCTCTCCTGTAAGGAGAGTCGTTTTTTTGGATTTTAAATCTTAGGAAAAACTCCATTTACATTGCATTCAAATGTCGGGTAACATATATCTCAAAGATAGGCATGAGTCAGAAGTGGAGGATTAATATGAACGATATCATGGCGCAAGCTGGCGAGCTTAGACGAACAGGGCAAGCAGAGGAAGCACGAAAGCTTCTTTTGAAGGCATTAGAACAGCAGCAAAATGATGCAGAATTGTGGTATCAGACCGCTTGGACACAGGAATGGACGAATTTCCGGATTACAGACCGTTTCGGGTATTTTACGTGATGGTATTATATAATCTGGGGGAATTCGGGAAAGCCATGCAGGAGCTGCTAATGGAGGTGGCTGAGACGACCTCGGATTTATCTACACAAGAGTACTCACGTGCCATTCAATATTATGCAGATAAACTGGATCAGATCGAGACATAGGTGGACCGGAGTGAGAGCATAAGCAGTAACGTATATATACGCTCGTACATAAAAAGATCACAGTCAGAGAGCAGTAATTCTCTTTCCTGACTGTGATCTTTTGCTGTTTATTGTTTGGCTATAGGGTCTGTAAATTGATGAGTTAAATAGCTGCGATTACTGCGCACCTTCAGTAACGGCGATTTCCTTCTCCAGGTTTTCTCTGGACAGGTTGGCCTTCAAGTAATCCGGGGTATCGGGCAGGACCAGGTGCAGATTGGATTTTTGACAAATGCGGATGGTGCACTTTTCGACGATAAAATCAAAGACATGCCCACCCCCAGTGCGTTCATCGTTAATAAAATGCAGATGAAATCCGGCTACCCCAATACCTTGAGCATAGGCAGGTGTCCAAAAACCTGTAATCACCCCAGAAGCGTCGTTAAAAGAGAACGTAGGCTGAGATTTGGTCGCTTCGATAAAAGGTTTGTAAGGCTTCACCTGGTGAGGGACGGTACGTGTCTTTACTTCACGAAAAGTGCCATCCATACGGAAGGCATAGAACAGATTACGGCTTGGAAACAACTTTAACAGCAGAGCTTCCAGCTCTTCACGATGCATGGGGCGGTCAATAGTATATGTGAAATCTTCATGGAAAAAGGTGACGGTGGAAAAAGGTGTGGTTTCTTCCGGTTTTACACGATGGGCCGTACCGTCTGGAAGCAAGTGATAGAATTCACCATCGAACGCGATCATCTCGCCATTCAGTTGATCAAAGGTACCAATCCCAAAATCCCCGTGCTTTTGCAACTCCTCAAAGGCAACAACTCCGTCATAAAGACCATCTAATAGAGCGAGCATAGTGGACGTTTGGTAAATATCATGGTCAGTTTCTTGCTTGGTTTCCAGTCCTGCAACGGTCATGGTAATACACTTCCTTTTGTAATTGTATGCATTTATTTTCTTTCTTTTTCAATAATAAACGTAAATTTTCAGTAAATAACGAGAATAACTCAAAAAAATCATAAAAAATAACGTTTTGCTCCATAATTGTCACGAAAACGTCACGAGTAAGTCTTGGTAAAGGTTAGTTTAATTGATTTGGCAGCAGTTTACGTCCCAACTGGATATTATCTTGATAATTAATCGGGATATCAACAACCACAGGACCATCCGTATGAAGTGCCTGCTGCAATACACTTTCCAGTTCTTCAGGAGAGTGCACGCGTAATCCGGTGGCCCCGAAGCTTTCAGCATATTTCACTACATCAACATCTCCAAATTTTACACCGGAAGTTCTGCCATATTTAATCTGTTGTTGAAATGCGACCATGTCATAGGTACCATCTCTCCATACGATATGCACTAGCGGAGAGTTAAGACGTACAGCGGTTTCGAGCTCCATGGATGAAAACAGAAATCCTCCGTCTCCAGAAATAGAAACGACTTTTTGACCGGGGTTGACGAGTGTGGCAGCAATCCCCCAAGGCAGTGCTACGCCCAACGTCTGCATTCCGTTGCTGAATAGAAGGCGCCGCGGTTCATACGAACGGAAATATCGTGCCATCCAAATGTAGTGTGAACCAACATCACAGGTGACAGTGACATTATCGTCGATCAGGCTGCGCAGTGTACGAATAAATTGTAATGGATGAATCAGATAATCGTGACTGTGTACAGGAACAGCTTCTTGCTCGTTTAGATCATGACGAAGACGATTTAATTGGTCGCAGGAGGCTTTAGGTAGCTTTAAGGTAGGCAATTCTTCTGCAAGGCCACTCACAATCAGGGCTATATTCCCGATAAGCTCGTGATCAGGTTGATAATCATGATCAATATCTGCTTGATGATCATCCAGATGAATAAGGGTTCGGTTCGCAGGAATATTCCAGTTTTTTGGATCATATTCAATAGGATCATAGCCAATCGTCAGTACCAGATCTGCCGCTCCAAGAAGCATGTCACCCGGCTGATTATGGAACAGACCGACTCTCCCAAAATAGTGGCTTTCCAGCTCCCGGGAAATGGCTCCAGCGGCCTGAAAGGTTTCAACCACAGGCAAATCCGTGTTTCGAATCAGTGCACGGATGGCTGCTGTAGCTTCGGGTGTGCTGGCTTTCATACCGAGAAGGAGTACGGGCAGCTTGGCTTTTTTGATTTGGCCTGCAACTTGTTTGATGAGCTCGGCGGGTGCGGTTCCAAGCTGGGGAAGGGAAACCTTCTCAATGGCGGTTACTTCGGATGACGAAGTCAACACGTCCTGCGGCAGACTGACAAATGTGGCTCCAGGCTGGGCTGAGGTCGCAATCCGAAATGCATTAGTAATTGCTTCCGGTACACTATCAGGATGTTCTACTTCTACACTGTACTTGGTGATGGGTTCGAAAAGTCCGGCGTTATCCATAGATTGATGCGTGCGTTTCAGGCGTTCTGATCTTGGGACTGCACCAGCAATGGCGACGACAGGATCACTCTCTGCATTAGCGGTGACAAGTCCTGTCGCCAAGTTAGACGCGCCTGGACCGGAAGTAACAATGCATACGCCCGGTTTACCTGTTAAACGACCGACCGCTGCTGCCATAAAGGCGGCATTTTGTTCATGACGGCATATGATCAATTCTGGACCCCGATCTTGAAGAACATCAAAAACAGAATCGATCTTGGCACCTGGAATGCCAAAAATATGCGTAACCCCTTGCTTGATCAAACAATCGACAACAAGGTCGGCTCCTTTTGTATCGGATTTGGTTTTAGTTTTAGTTTGAACAGCTTGAACTTTGGTACTCAATGCTACCACCTCTTCTTTTCATCTTTGAAATAAACCAATGAAATACTTTCAATGTAAAACAATGGATGTATATTACAATTATAATGCAATAACTGGTATTTTCAAGAAAGAAATTTTCTGAAAAAAAGAGAAAAACACATAAAACGTTTTCAAAGTTTGATTTATCGGGGAAAATTAAAAATTGTAGAAATTTCTTTTGGTATCAGCTATCGGGAAAATATAGAACAGATCTGCTCCAAATGGCAGTAGGCCATTTTTTTTATTCGCTCACATGATAAAAATCACTTTCGTCTACAAAGGATAGCGGTTACAATGTAATTGTTGTTAACGTAAACATTAAATTTAAAGTGAAGTAATCCGGCTTGAAATGATGTGCAGGTATCGTATTACAGCTATATCATCTTGCCTAATCACGAGATCTGCTATGTGGTGGAGAATGCTATTATTGAAAACGAGTACAGTACAAGCATTTTTGTTAACGTTAACAATTTGTTGAGAAACACGATTATAGAAGGGATGAGAAAGTAATGACTAAAGCGTTTTTAGACGAAAACTTTTTGTTGAGCAATCCAACGGCTGAAATCTTGTATCATCAGTACGCCAAGGATATGCCGATTATTGACTATCATTGTCATTTAAGTCCACAAGAAATTTATGAAAATAAAGCGTTCAAGAATATTACGGAAGCTTGGTTGTACGGAGACCATTACAAGTGGAGACTTATGCGGGCCAATGGGGTTGAGGAACGCCTGATTACGGGGGATGGCGAAGATTATGACAAGTTTATGGCTTGGGCCAAAACCGTACCTACACTAATCGGCAATCCGCTGTACCATTGGACGCATTTGGAGCTTCAACGCTTTTTTGGTGTCTTTGAGCTGCTGAATGAACAGAACGCACCAGTGATCTGGGAAAAGGTAAACCAAAAGCTGCAGGGAAAAGGCTTTGGCGCACGTGATCTGATTGTGAACTCGAAGGTAACTGTGGTGTGCACCACGGATGATCCGACAGACCATCTCGAATACCACAAACAAATCAGCAAGCTGACCGATTTCCCAGTCGCAGTGTTGCCAAGCTTTCGTCCCGACAAGGCTTTGGAGATAAATCGCGAAACTTTCCGGCCTTGGGTGGCTCGGTTGGGTGAAGTCAGCGGACTGGATGTTTCTGGCCTGGAAGGATTTTTGAATGCGCTGGCGAGCCGGGTGCGCCATTTCCATGCTGCCGGAGGCCGAGTATCTGATCATGCGCTGGATACTGTAGTCTATGAAGAAACGACACGGGAGGAAGCTGCAGCCATATTCAATAAGGCGCTGGAGGAAGGCCATGTGACTCCTTTAGAGGAGGCGAAATATAAATCGTACGTTCTGGTTTTCCTTGGCAAACAGTATGCAGAACATGGCTGGGCTATGCAATACCATATCCACGCACTGCGTAATAACAACACTACTATGTTCCGTCAATTGGGACCGGATACAGGCTACGATGCCGTAAATGATGGCTCTATCGCTCGTCCATTGGCGGCATTGCTGGACGCACAGGAGCTGGCAGGAGGATTACCGAGAACCATTTTGTATTCGCTTAATTCGGTTGATTATCCAGTACTGGCAAGTCTCGCGGGTTGTTTCCAATCCGGTGGAAATGTGGGGAAAATCCAGTTTGGCACGGCATGGTGGTATAACGACCATATCGAAGGTATGCAGGAGCAGATGAAGTTGCTGGCTAACTACGGGGTGCTGTCCCGCTTTATTGGTATGCTGACGGATTCCCGCAGCTTCCTCTCCTACACACGCCATGAATATTTCCGCCGTATACTCTGTGACTTAATTGGAACGTGGGTTCAGGAGGGTAAGGCGCCTGAGGATCTGGAGCTGCTCGGAGCCATGGTACAAAACATTTGCTACAACAACGCCGAGCAATATTTTAATTTCCCAACGGTTGTTCATAGTAAGTGAAACTACGCCCTAAGGCGAGGACTCACTAACTTCATAAGAAAGGGCTCTTACCGGGAGCTTGTTTCAAAACTCCCGGTAAGAGCAATTAAAAATAAAATAGTTATCAACTGAGGATTTTGCAAAATCCAGAACTAATTTTGTGAAATTAATTACAAACAAAGAGGAGTGTGTAGGTATGGGAGTGCCTATCGTGCAGGAGAACGTCCAAACTGACAACAAGACAGGCGAGCATATTAGCCTGAAAGAAAAGATTTCGTATGGTATGGGTGACTTTGGAAACGGATTCATGTTTGATTTGGGGCAGTTGTATTTGCTGAAATTTTTTACAGATGTAGCAGGGGTTTCTGCAGGAGCCGCCGCAGGCATTTTCTTGGTCAGCAAGCTATTTGCCGCCGTCTGTGATCCCATTGTCGGGTCCTTTGTTGATTATCGCAAACATATCGGTACACGTGGAAAATTTAGACCTTTTCTTATTGTTGGAAGCGTTATCCTTGCAATTCTTACGGTTCTAACCTTTATATCGCCGAATATTTCACCCACAGGAAAACTCATTTACGCCTATGCGTCCTATATGATCTGGGGGATCGGCTACTCTATTGTAAATATTCCATACGGCTCGCTAGGTGCCGCTATTACACAGGATACTCATCAGCGTGCTTCATTGTCATCTTTCCGTCAGGCGGGATCGCTGGGCGCATTATTCGTCACCAGTGTCGTTGTCATGCCGCTTATTTTACTATTTCCTAACCACCATGTTGGCTATCCGGTTGTGATGGGGATTATGTCACTCATTGGTGTGATCGCTTTCATCATATGTTACCGAGGAACGAAAGAACGTATTATTAGCCAGTCCGGGCCAAAAGAGAAGCTATCTATAGGCGTTATTGTGCATACTTTTACGAATAACAAGCCTTTGCTGGTGCTCGTTTTGATGACGATTTTCACTATATCCGCGTACAATATTAAGTCCGCTCTGCTGATCTATTTTGCCGAATATAACTTGGGGCATGTAGAGTTAATGGCTTATATGAATTTTATTATTATCGGTTCGTCGCTACTGGGTGTATTGTTCCTGCCCAAGCTGGTACGGCGTTTCGGTAAACGAAAAACAGCCATACTGGGGATGCTGGTTAGTGTCATTGCCGACTCCATTAACTTTTTTATGCCTTCAAATGTATACATTTTCACAATCTTGGCCAGTATTTCGTTCATTGGTATTAGTATTCCTAACGGGGTGACCTGGGCATTCGTGTCCGATATTATTGATTATGGCGAATGGTCATCCGGGGAGCGTAAGGAAGGGATTACTTACTCGTTATTTAACTTTTCACGTAAGTTGGCTCAATCCTTGTCTGGCTTTCTATCGGGTATTGGACTAGCGCTCATCGGGTATGTTCCGAATGTGGTTCAGTCCTCTGGAACCCTGCTTGGGATCAAAGCATTACTTTGTCTCTATCCGGCTGTTGCCCTGGCTTTGGCCATGCTGGTCATCGGTAAAATGTACAAGCTGACGGACAGCAGACATGCAGAAATGGTTCAAGAATTACAGCGTCGACATGCGGACAACCGCGTATAATTTGTGAAAGTCTTCTTTTCCGGGCGGCTCCTGTGGTATGGTGGGTATATAATTTTTTTAGAGCCTCACTAAGGAAAGGATACGTATATGGCAGCTACCATTAAAGACATTGCCAAATTGGCTAATGTTTCCCATACAACCGTCTCCCGGGCGCTCAATAACAGCCCGCTGATTAAAGAAGATACGAAACGCAAAATTATGGAGTTGGCAGAGCAACTCAATTACATTCCAAATTTTAATGCCAAAAGCCTAGTTCTCCAGCGCTCGCATACGATTGGCTTGTTTTTCACCAGTATTTCAGAAGGCACAAGCTCCAGTTTTTTTGCCGATACCATCCGCGGTGTTAATCATGTCATTGGGGTAGATTACAATCTGTTTGTGCGAGGAATTGACGATTACGCTGATTTTTCGGCCATACACCGCAAGCGTTTTGATGGTATCATTCTGATGAGCCAGAGCGAGGCGGACAACCCTTTTATTTATCATGTGCTCGGTCAAGGCATTCCGCTTGTTGTTCTGAATCGGCAGGTGTCCGGGGCGGGGATTGTAAACGTGATTTCTAATGATAAAGAAGGGTCCTATGAAGCGGTCTCCTTTCTCGTTGAAAGTGGGCATGAACGCATTGCGATCATCGAAGGGGTAGAAGGCTTCAAGTCTACCCAGCAACGCCGCGAGGGTTTTATGAATGCGTTGATTGATAGTGGTAAGCCCATTCGACATGAATATATCGTGCAAGGTCATTATGATACTGAAAGTGGTAGCCAGGCAATGAAGCAATTGCTTTCCTTGCAGGAGCCGCCGACAGCGGTATTTTGCTCTAACGATGATATGGCTATTGGGGCAATGAATGCGGTATTCGAAAACGGCTTGAAGGTACCAGAGGATATCTCTGTCATTGGTTTTGACGATATCGGGTTCTCAATGTATACGACTCCACCGTTAACAACAGTCAAAAGACCGATTGAGCAGATTAGCGAGCGCGGAGCCGCCTGCATTCTGGAACGAATTCAGTCACCGTCCAATGAGGGCGAGCTTATATTTATGGAGACCGCGCTCATGAAGCGGAAATCAACGGCAGGCAGACCACACTAAGTTTCGTTTGATTAACAGGTAGGCCAAAGGGGCAGAAACCATGCGAGACTTATGGTTTCTGCCCCTTTTAGGCTGAAATGCGTTCTGCTTCGTCTATATTTAACGAAAGAGATTGGTTTTAGCCAGTTCTACAATCTCGTCACCACGTCCGTTTAGCATCGCTTTCATCATCCACAGTGTAAATCCTTCTGCTTGTTTAAGATTAATTTTGGGTGGCATGGATAGCTCCTGACGGTTCACCACCACGTCTACCACAACAGGGCCATCATGAGCCAATGCTTGCTGAATGGCATCTTCCAGCATGGTCGGATCTTCAACCCGGATGCCCTTGAGTCCCATGGCTTGCGCTACAGCACCAAAATCAGGATTCACCAGTTCAGTACCGTTTTCCAGAAATCCGGCCGCTTTCATTTCCAGCTCGACAAAACCGAGAGCGCCATTATTGAAAACAATGACTTTGATAGGCAGATGATGCTGCTTCAGGGTGAGCAGGTCGCCCATCAGCATCGTGAGTCCGCCATCGCCTGAGAGGGCAATCACTTGTCGGTCAGGCTCAGTGGCCTGTGCTCCAATCGCTTGTGGTAACGCATTTGCCATCGTACCATGGTTGAACGATCCGAGAAGCCGGCGCTGACCGTTCATCTGCAAATAACGCGCCGCCCATACAGTGGGAGTACCGACATCACAGGTGAAAATAGCATTTTCCTGCGCGGCGTCACTGATGACCTTGGCGAGATATTGCGGATGGATCGGCGTATGACCTGGTTTACCGACAGCAAGGTCATCCAACTCCTGGCGTACCTTGGTATAGTGGGAGACGGTTTTCTCTAGATGCTTGGAATCATGCTCTGATGTTAAATGCGGTAGCAGCATTTCCAACGTGGCTTTTACATCCCCACATAAACCATACGTTAACGGAGTACGTCTGCCAAGATGGGCTGGCTCTATATCTACCTGTAGGACAATCGCATCTTCAGGGTAAAATTGTCTGTAAGGGAAGTCTGTTCCGAGCATAAGTAGGACGTCACAATCCATCATCGCATGGTACCCGGAAGAATACCCGATCAGTCCCGTTAATCCAGCATAATAAGGGTTGTCATACTCCAGATATTCCTTGCCTCGCAGAGCGGATACCATGGGGGATTTTAACTTGTCACATAGCTGCATGAGCAATTCATGAGATTGTGAACAGCCGGCGCCGCATAGTAGCGTAATTCGTTTGCCTTGATTCAAATATTCGGCCAGTCGGGAAATTTCGGAAGCTGACGGATGCACTACAGGTGTAGTGGGATGGTAGACATGTTCAGGGACGGGTACCTTTTCCGCCCCCAATGCTGCTACATCACCGGGAAGAACAATGACGGAGACACCTGAACGTGAAACTGCCTGTTGAATGGCCATGGTCACCGTTCTGGGAATTTGACGCGGTGTCGTAATAACTTCACAGAAGTGACTGCATTCTCCGAAAAGATGTTCAGGATGCGTCGCTTGAAAATATTCGCTTCCGATTTCGTCGCTTGGAATGTGAGCGGCAATAGCCAGTACAGGCACACGATTGCGGTGACAATCATATAAACCATTAATCAGATGCAAATTTCCGGGACCACTGCTTCCGGCACATACAGCAATGCTGCCACTAAGGTCAGCATCCGCTCCGGCTGCAAAGGCAGCCACTTCTTCGTGCCTTACATGAATCCATTCGATTTGACCATTGCTGCGAATGGAATCCACCATATTATTTAGAGAATCTCCAACAATGCCATAAATCCGCTTGACCCCTGCATTGACCAAAACTTGTACAATAGTATCTGCAATTGTCTTCATAGATGTTCCTCCTGCCTAGTAAGTAGTGTTATCCTGCCCGTGCTTTCTTGCGTCTATTCTCCTGAAAAGTATATAAGGACAAGGTCTCGGATAGGGTGATAGTTAGCCTTAACCGTCTTGGCTCAGCAGCGAAACAACAGAAAGAGGTCCATATACTTGCTGGTTGTTATGCAAAACTCTTATGTTAACGTGTTCATATTATTGTCATTATTATTTTTATAAAGTAAAAATGTTGAGAAAACTATTTTGTTAACGTGTGCATTATGCTAAAATAACGTTGAAATCATTATGGTAATAGTGGGAGGATACTCCGGATGAAAAAAGTAGATGCATTAGATCAATTAAACAGAAAAAGCTTTATCGTTACAGACCCGCATCCTGTGAGGGTGATGCAATTCGGGGAAGGGAACTTTCTGCGTGCTTTTGTAGACTGGCAATTTGACAAAATGAATAAGCTGGCAGAATGGAATACGGGAGTTGTGATTGTACAACCGCAGCCAGGAGGCCTCGTGGAGAAGCTTAACGAGCAGGATGACCTGTATACGGTTATTCTTGAAGGGATTAAGGATGGGAAGGCCATGAAGGAGCATACCGTTGTGGAGTGCGTCTCTCGTGGGATTAATCCGTACGGCTCGGACTTTTTGGAGTATGAAGCACTATCCCAAAAGCCGGAGCTGCGTTTTGTTGTGTCGAATACGACGGAAGCGGGGATCGCTTATGCCCCAGACGATCAGCTAGAAGATCGTCCGCAAAAGAGCTTCCCGGGCAAACTGGCTGCCTTTCTGTATAAGCGCTTTCAATTTTTTGGGGGCGATCAGAGCAAGGGATTGGTCATCATTCCATGCGAGCTCATCGACCGTAATGGAGACGCTCTCAAGGAAATCGTACTGAAATATGCGGACCAATGGAAGCTTGGAGCTGAGTTTATTGCATGGATAGAGGAAGCAAATACGTTCTGCAACAGTTTGGTGGATCGAATTGTACCTGGTTATCCCAAAGACCGAATTCATGAAATCCAAGCGGAATTGGGTTACAAGGACGATTTGGTTGTTGTGGGCGAACAGTATCATTTATGGGTTATTGAAGGGCCACAGTGGCTTAAAGAGGAATTGCCTGCTCATTTGGCCGGATTGAATGTCCTGATTGTCGACGATATGGCGCCATATCGTACACGGAAAGTGCGTATTTTGAATGGAGCACATACGGCGCTTACACCTGTAGCTTATTTATATGGCCTGGACACAGTGGGGCAGGCGGTTGAGCATGATATTATGGGCAGTTTTATCCAGTCGCTGATTCGAGAAGAAATTATTCCGACGCTGGACTCACCAGAAGCGGAATTAAATGTATATGCCGACGATGTTATTGAGCGGTTCCGTAATCCATATGTAAGTCATTATGTTATGAGTATTGCGTTGAATTCGGTGTCAAAGTTCAAGACACGGAACTTGCCATCCTTGCTCCAGTATGTAGAACAACGTAAGGAGCTGCCTGCCAAAATCGTGTTTTCACTGGCGTCCTTACTCGTATTTTACCGGGGTGATAGAAATGGCGAGTCGATTGCGTTGGCAGACGAAGCTGAAGTGTTGAGCACGTTTGGTGAACTGTGGAGTAAATATGACGGTACTCTCGCCGGGGCGAAGCAATTGACTGAGCGGGTACTCGGCAAGCAAACATGGTGGGGTCAAGATTTGAACCAGATCGAAGGGCTGGCTGAACAAACGGCACAGCACGTGTATGAAATTACAAGCAGAGGAATGAAGGAGACGCTCGATTCTCTAACCGGGAACAGCGTGCCCAGAGCATAAGCAAGGAGGAGACCGGAATGCTGGAATTCATTCAAATTCATAATCAAGATAACGTGGCTGTCGCCTTGCGTGATTACAAGCAGGGAGAAACACTGGCATGGGGAGCACAAGAAGAACAACGGGTGGAGCTAGCCGAGGATGTAGCACGTGGGCATAAAATCGCCTTGCAGGATGTACCTGTAGGTGGGCATGTTCTGAAATACGGATATCCCATCGGTCATGCCATTCAGCCCATTCAGGCAGGTCAGCATGTGCATACGCATAATACGAAGACGAACCTGACAGGCGTAGAAGAGTACACTTATAAGCCTAAGCCAGCTCCTCATTTATATGAACAGGAGAGTCGTACGTTTCAAGGTTTTCGGCGAAAGGACGGTCGTGTGGGGATTCGCAATGAGTTGTGGATTGTGCCGACGGTCGGCTGTGTGAACGGGATCGCTGAACTTATTTTAAACCGTTTCAAGCAGGAAGTGGGAGATATTTCACCTTTTGAAAATGCACTTGTGCTCAAGCATAACTATGGTTGTTCTCAGTTGGGTGACGATCATGCACATACGCGCACGATTTTGATCGATGCCGTGAAACATGCGAACGCAGGTGGCGTACTTGTACTGGGTTTGGGCTGTGAAAACAATGAAATGAAAGAATTTAAGGAAGCCATCGGGGAATATGATTCGGAGCGGGTAAAGTTTTTGCTTTCCCAAGATGTGTCGGATGAAGTAGAGGAAGGGGTAAGGTTGCTTCATGAAATTTTTGCGGCCGTGCAAGAAGATCGGCGGGAACCTGTACCATTGTCTGAGCTGAACATCGGCTTGAAATGCGGTGGATCTGATGGCTTATCGGGTATTACTGCCAACCCACTACTCGGACGATTGTCGGATTATATGGCAGCGCAAGGTGGAACAACGGTATTGACAGAAGTACCTGAAATGTTCGGCGCGGAAACGATTTTAATGGAGCGCGCTGCCGATGAGCAAGTATTTGGTAAGATCGTACATCTGATTAACGATTTCAAACAATATTTTCTGGATTACAAGCAGCCAGTATACGAAAATCCGTCACCGGGCAATAAAGCAGGGGGCATTACGACGCTGGAGGATAAATCACTGGGCTGTACGCAAAAATCCGGGTCTTCCACGGTCACTGATGTCATTCAGTACGGGGAACGTCTCAAGACCAAGGGACTCAACCTGCTCAGCGCGCCGGGCAATGATCTAGTGGCATCTTCAGCTCTCGCCGCAGCGGGCTGCCAACTCGTCATTTTCACAACTGGACGCGGTACGCCGTTTGGCTCCTTTGTTCCGACGATGAAGGTATCAACCAACTCGCCGTTATATAAGGCTAAACCTCATTGGATCGACTATAACGCCGGTTCATTGGTGGAGGATGTCAGTATGGAAGATGCGCTCCGCAACTTTGTCGATTACATCGTCGATGTAGCCAGCGGAACATGGGTGAACAATGAGAAAAACAATTTCAGGGAGCTCGCTATTTTTAAAAACGGTGTTACGTTGTAAAAGGCTGTAGTCTAAGGGAGGCGGAATTACTCCGCTTCCTTTTTTGTGTTTGTATGCTTCTAAATAGGCATGTTAGACTTACTGCAAAACATGCAATATCGATATTTAAATAAGGGGGAAGTACCGTGCAAAATGAAATTGTTGCTTATCGGGAAGAAAATCATGATCAACTCGTTGATATTTGGCAGCGGGCTGTACGCCGGACGCACACATTTTTGGCGGAAGAGGACATTCAATTTTATCATCATATCGTACGCAATGGTGTTTTAAGAGAACTTGAAGTTTGGATGGAATGGAATACAAGTCAAGAACCAACAGGTTTTATCGGGCTGGACGGATTAAAAATAGAGATGCTGTTTGTGGACCCTGAACACCATGGGCAGGGCATAGGCAGCCGACTCATCCAGCATGCTGAAAAAATAAAAGGGAAACACCTCAAAGTGGACGTGAATGAGCAGAACGAGAAAGCGTATGCTTTCTACAGACATTACGGCTTTGTACAAACGGCGCGTTCTGCACTGGATGGATCAGGTAGGGCATTTCCTTTGCTTCACATGGAATTGAACAAGTGAACGATCTACTTTCGTTGGTATTTTAAAAATGGAATATATTATCATAATGCACTTGTCATATGTTTGAATTCATGTTATAACTTAATTACGTAATAAATACGTAATTAAGTTATTTTTGGTTAAGGTTTAGAGCTTGCTTTTGTTTGGTGAATATAAAAAGTCAGACAAGGAGGCGGGAATAGTGGATGATCTTGTTCACTCCGACATCACAGATCTAGACACACTTGTCAACATGATTAAGCTGTCTTTTTCATTTGCGGACGGTGCCAATATGATTGCTTTATGCGACCGGCTGTATAGCCATGTCAACCAAAAGTATCAGGAATTGCAGCTCTACAAAGCGCGCAAGAAACCTATACAACCCATACATACCAAACGGCCGCTAGTCTACTACTACGGCTACAGTCATCTCATGAAAGGCATGGCTTTCCAAAAACAGGGCAAGTATGAGGCCGCTCGCGATTGCATCGAAAAATATGCAGAATTGGGCTGGTTTAATGGTCTTGATCAATATGGGGAAGCAGAGGTGGAATATTACCGCTATGCTGCCAGAGCTAATTTGTATGCCCTTGATATTTTGTCAGGCCATGCCGAAGTGTTGCAGGAATATATCCAATTTCTTCGTAACAATCCGGAAGAGCTGTTACCGGGGCTTCTTTCCATCGTTGAGGGAGCGTCGAGATACGACTATTCTTTAGAGGCTGTGCTGGAATCATTTGCCGAACAAATTGAAGGTTTTAAATATTTTGAAGAGCCTGTGAATGTATCTTATTATTTTCGCTTCTGCTATCAACTGGCTCTTTACTATATCAAGCAACAACAGTTTACGGTTGCGTTGGGCTATATCCTGCAATCTCTCATGCTGTCCGATACCCTGGGTATGGAACATGAACATGAGTTTAGGAAATGTACCGCTGTATTTGAAATTTTCAGATCCCAAGCTACAGCAACACAGCAAGACCAATATATAACTATTTTAAAAGGAGTGTTAAAGGATGAAAAAATTGATTTCACGCTCTCTGTCGCTCAGTCTGTTTAGTTTGCTAGTGTTTGTTACAAGTCATGATCTCATCACGGTGTTTTATCATGGAGCCAATCATTAAGAAGGCAGAAGTACAGTAGAAAATTAGTTGTTTTAGCAGGTAGGCAGTTGATTGGAAAATATGATGTGGAAGTACACCCAATAGCAAGTAAGCTCATTTAGGTCAGGGCTTACTTGCTATTTGGCGTATGATGAAGACCGATCATACCGTATATATAACGCGGTACATGTCCCAACAATATTTAAGCTGTCGTAGGTTTATGCAGCAAACCCTGTTCTGACGGATGCAATGAAATCCTTGTCTGTTGGTAAACCGGGAATGGTTCTTCCGTACTGTATGATCTGCTTTTTAACGCTGCATCCAGTGCCCGTAGCAAGGAACCTATAAATTGCTCTGGAGAAAAGAAAATGCTTTTTCCGACCATATGAATGTGAAGCTCGTTATGGTCACGGTTGCTTACGGACAGCAATATACCTTGACCTTGAAAACCCGTACCGATGGCGCGTATTTTGTTTATACCCGAGAGTAACATTTCCGTCTTCACCGCACGCCCCTGTTCCTCCACAAATACAGAAATCAGGCGTTTGTCTGTAACGATAACAATTTGGTTACCCCGAAATGTATGACTCAGGTGTAGAAAATCTTTATATACACCAATAGTCTGCTCATGCGGAGAAACAATCCCCATCCGTACAAACTCCTCCAGCTCAGTGACATCGGGTTCCTGATGATTTTTAATTCGTTTTTTGATACTGAACTGAATAGTCAGGATACCCAAGATAGCAATGAGAAAAGCACTAAGTCGGACGTTAAATATAAAGAACATCAGGACAATAAGGCCGCCTACTAACCACTGTCCCCAAGTTAGATAGCGCAGCTTTTGTTGTACCGTACGGCGATAATAACCGTAGCCCTTTCCCGGTTGATACTCTTTAGTAAACTTCGTCATACCACGCATCATGGTTAACCCATAGATTGATAAGACTGTCATCCCGAGTGACAGGAGCGTCATAAGCCATTCCTGAGCTGCAATGCCAACTAAAGTACACAGACCAAACATGATGAGCCCCGCCCAGCAAGCAAACTTTTTAATTCGAACCTGTTTCTGAATCGAACGAACCAATTCTTCCATTCTTAATCCTCCTGATCTAGGTATATAGGTAATGATTGGAATCACATATAGTCTTATCGTACCATCTGATAGTCTTTTTCGTAAATTAATAGATATGAAAATCCAAAGTATGGAAGAAAATTCTCGCCTATAGTCAGATCCCCACCTGAACTTTAGATACCAAAATCAAAAAATCCAGTACTACTCATACGAAGCAGAAGCCTTTAAAATAATAAATGTAAGTGCTTACATTACAAAGAAAGGAGGTCTTCGTATGAGTACAGGAGGGAAGAATCCGCAGCCACAGCCGCCGGTTCGATCGGGAAGAGGAGCATCACTAGCGCGCAAATGGGTTCAACAAAGACATTTGCAGACTATGGCGCTGCTTGGGGTGGTATGGATGATTATTTTCCATTACATTCCGATGTACGGTATTTTAATTGCGTTCAAACATTTTGACATCATTGGAACCATATCAAGCGCACCTTGGGCAGGGTTAGAGCATTTTCGGGCCTTTTTGGAGGATGATAACTTTTGGTACATTGTCAAAAACACACTGGGCATTAGCCTGCTCAAGCTGGCGATCGGGTTTCCGTTACCTATTGTATTTGCTCTGTTTTTGAATGAGATTCGGTCTACACGGTTCAAAAAATCTATTCAGACCATTTCGTACCTTCCGCACTTTTTATCTTGGGTCATTCTTGGCGGGATCTTAACGACGTGGCTGGCAGATACCGGGATGATCAATCAACTGTTGCTAGCCTGGGGGTGGATTGACCAGCCGATCAGTTATTTGGCAGAGCCGAGCTATTTTTGGGCTATCGTCGTTAGCTCGGATATCTGGAAAGAGCTTGGATGGTCAGCTATTATCTATTTGGCAGCCATGGCGGGGGTATCTACGGACATGTACGAAGCGGCCACCATTGACGGGGCCGGACGGTTTCAGAAAATGTGGTACGTCACACTTCCCGCTATCAAGGGGACCATATCCATTTTGTTTATTTTGGCGGTCAGCGGCATATTGAACTCCAACTTCGATCAAATTCTCGTCCTGCGTAACTCGCTGAATGAAAGTGCAAGTAATGTAGTTGATATTTATGTATATCAGGTGGGCATTCAGCAGGGCCGTTTCTCGTATTCTACCGCGGTGGGTTTGCTGAAATCGGTTCTTGCTCTCATTTTGCTGCTAATTGCCAATTCGGTGACCAAACGGGTGAATAATACATCCCTATTTTGAAGGAGGACGGGTGCATGCAGCTATTGCAACGTAGAACAGCAGGCGAAGCGATATTCGATTTCATGAACAACGTCTTCATGCTGATCATTTGTTTTGTGACATTGTATCCCGTGTGGTATGTGCTGGTGAACTCCTTTAACGAAGGAGCAGACGCTATGCGGGGTGGCATTTACTGGTGGCCGAGAGTCTTCAGTCTGGGCAGCTATCAGGCCGTATTTGCTAACAACGGTATTATGACTGCGATGGGAGTGACTATTGCCAAGACGCTTATCGGCACGATTGTTCATGTGTTTTTTACCGCTATGATTGCATATGCATATTCCCGTAAGGAGCTGATCGGGCGCAAGCTGTATATGCTGATTGGTACCATTACCCTGTTTTTCGGTGGGGGATTGATTCCAACGTATTTGCTGATTCGTGATCTCGGACTGCTGGACAGCTTTTGGGTGTACATCATTCCTGCGATGTTCAGCTTTTTTGATCTTATTATTTTTATGGCTTTTTTCCGAGAACTGCCGGATGCACTGGAAGAGGCGGCGAAAATAGACGGTGCGAATGATTTCGGTATCTTCTGCCGAATCGTGCTCCCTGTATCCATGCCGGTAGTAGCGACGATTGCGTTGTTTCATGGGGTATACCAGTGGAACGATTATTTTACTGGAATGATCTATATTAATAATACGGATCTTCAGCCGATTCAGACGTATTTGTACCGGGTTGTTGCCCAATCCAGCTCTAATCAAATGATGGCTGCTGCACCGGGGGGCGTTGCCCAGTCTGTCACTTCGCAATCGATCAAGCTGGCGACGATGGTCGTGACGACATTGCCCATTGTACTGGTATATCCTTTTCTGCAGAAGTATTTCGTCAAGGGTCTGATGATCGGATCGATCAAGGGTTAGCACATCATCCAAGGGGGAGATTTATGATGAATATTCGCAAATGGCAGAAAGGGCTGTTGGCCGTCGTGCTGCTGATAGGACCGCTCGCGGGGTGTACGTCCGGTGGAAGTGGCGCTGTCACGGAATTGAAGGACGAGAAAACTAAGGCTTCGGCAGATACGCCAGGCTGGAAGGCGGATACAGAGCCGATTACGTTTGACTGGTATTTGAATTTTTCCTGGTTCCCGAACAAGTGGGGAACGGATATGACCTCGAAGTATGTGACGCAAAAGACTGGGGTCAGCGTTAATTTTATCGTACCCGCAGGGAATGAAAATGAAAAACTGAATACCATGCTCGCCTCGGGCAAACTGCCTGATTTTGTCACGCTCAGTTGGGGGGAAGATGCGATCAAAAAAATGATCGAGGGCAAGATGGTGCTCCCACTTAACAAGTTGGCCGAGAAATATGATCCATATCTGATTAAAGTGGCAGACCCAGCTAAAATGTCATGGTATCGTCAAACGGACGGGAATGTATATGGGTATCCTAACGCGTCCTCTTCACCACAGGATTACCAAAAATACGGCCAAAATTTTGTCTCCAATCAAACGTTTATGGTTCGGAAGGATATGTACGAGGCGATTGGCAAGCCGGATATGAGAACACCAGAGGGATTTCTGAAAGCGCTTCAAAAAGCAAAGGAGAAATTCCCGGAGATAAACGGTCAACCGCTGATCCCGATAGGGTTCCACGAATTTACGGATAACGGAAATTATTCTTTTGAAGACTATTTACTTAATTTTTTAGCCGTTCCACATGAGAAGGACGGAAAGCTGTACGACCGTCGATCGGACGAAGAGTACATTCGCTGGCTCAAAACATTCCGTCAAGCCAATGAGCAGGGTCTGATCGCCAAGGACGTATTTATCGACAAACGTCCGCAAATGGAGGAGAAGGTGGCACAGGGACGGTATTTTGCCATGCTATATCAGCGCTCTGATTTTGCTACACAACAGGTGACGTTGCATGCGAAAGATCCCAACTCCGTCTACATTGCGGTGGATGGACCTTCCAACAGTAAGCTGGACCCGCCGACGCTGGCCGGGCCGGGCATTTCCGGGTGGACGGTGACGCTTATTTCGAAGGATGTCAAAGACAAGGAGCGGGCTATTGAATTTCTGACTTATCTGATTAGCGAGGAAGGGAATCGTGATCTGTATCTGGGGGAGCAGGGAAAGCTGTGGGACACAGTTAACGGTAAGCCAGCCTTCAAGCCGGAGGTACTGGAGCTGCTGAACAAGGATCGGTCTGCATTTGACAAAAAGTATGGCGCCTCCTTCACTTTCTGGATGCTGATGGATACAAATATGAATTTGCAGTGGGCGCCGCCCAGTGTCGAGCCGTATAAGCAGCCTGAAGATTGGACGAAAGGCAAGACCCACAGCTTCTCTCAATATGAGAATATCAAACCGACCGGAACCTCGGCAGAAGGCATTGCGTCAGGCCAGATAGACAAAATTTGGGGCAAGGCATTACCGAAACTGTTGCTGGCTTCCTCGGATGAGGAGTTCGATCGGCTGTTTGCCCGCTTTTTGGAAGACCGCAGAAAAGCAGGCTATGACAAGGTATTGGCTTATCAGCAAAAAGCCTATGAGGAAAACCTTAAGAAAATTGAACAGTTCACCAAATGATTTAATTCAATAACTTAATCTATTGAACCCCTAAGGATGTGATTACATGCCAGGCCGTGCACGTTCACAGATGAAGAGCCTGCTGCGCCGCACGATATGGCAGTGGATGACGGGAACGACCGATCGGCTTGGCGGTTGTTCCCTTCAAGTTAAGCTCATTGTCGCGTATATCGGCGTCATTTTAATCCCGGTGGTATTGTTCTCGCTATATACCTTTCACCAACTGTACGAGAATACAATGAAAGACATTACCGTACAAAATCAGTATGTGTTGGATACAGAGCTGGCCCATATTCATAGCAATATGGAAATTATGGAGCGAACCGCACAGCTTGCGATCTCAGATCGCAACGTGCTTCATTATCTAACCGAGGAACGTGAAATAAGCAGCGATGAGCTAGTCCAATTCAACTTGAATGTGTTTCCAAATTTACAGCACTTGCTGTACAGTAATCCCAATGTAGAGAACATTCGACTGTATACCAATAATCCCCAGACGCATGAAATATGGCCGATGATTTTCAAAGAATCACGATTGCCTAAGGCTTCCTGGCTGAAAGCGGCTCAACTCCGACAAGGGAAAATATGGTGGGATATGTACAAGGGGCCGAAAAGCTTACTTGGGGGACAATCCCGCCAGGAAAGTGAGACAGTGCAGTATATGGCACTGCTGCGTGAAATTCAGTCTACTGGAGGAAGACACGCGGGGTTGGTAGAAACAAATATGAGGCTGGAGCTATTTTCACCTAGGGTATTTGGAATCCCGCAACGTAATCGCGCATGGCAAATGTTCATTCTGAACGGCGGGGATTCCATCTCAAACGGTGGAAAATTAGTGTCTTCTACCGATATAGCTACAGCTTCCTTTCAACCTGATCCCATTCCGATCCCTCTGTCCCATGTGCACCATCTGTTACAGTCCCGCGTTCAGGGACAGGGTGGTGTTTTTGACTTTACCTATGGGAATAAGCCTTATCTTGGTTTGTATCGTTATATAGAAGGGTTGGACGCCTACCTGCTAAATGTGGTGGCGCTGGACGGTCCGCTGGGTGATCTCCGTCAGAAACGCAATGCTATGCTGCTCATTATTAGTATGCTGATTTTGTTTATGTCCGTCATTTCCTATACCTTGCATGCCTTCATTCTCAAGCAGCTACATACCCTGCGTGAATCCATGAAAAAAGTAGAGCAGGAGGGTGACTTTCAGCTTAAGATTCCAGTATATGGACGGGGAGAAGTGGCTGAGCTGGCTTTATATTTTCGCAGTCTGCTGAGTCGAATTAACGGGCTCATTGCCGAGGCAGTACACAAGCAGGCCACTGCTCAAGAAGCTGAACTGCTAGCGCTCAAGCATCAGATTGATTCCCACTTTCTCTATAATACATTGGAAAATTTAAAAATGATGGCGGAGATAGAACGGCAGTATCCGCTGTCGGATGCCCTTACCTCCCTTGGCTCGATGATGCGTTATAATCTCCAATGGTCCGGGTCGTGTGTTACGTTGCGGGATGAAATCCGACATATCCAGCATTACGTGGCCATCATGAACATTCGCCACGATAACCAAATTGGATTGGAAATTCATCTATCGTCGGCGTTTATGGAACTGGAGATGCTGAAAATGTCGCTGCAGCCTGTAGTCGAAAATGCTATCAAGCACGGGTGGAGTACATTGCAAAGCCCATTCAGCATCACGATTGAAGCCTGCTCTAAGCAGGATATCATAGAATTGCGTATACAGGATAACGGAGTGGGGATCTCTGAAGAAAGAAGAAACGCCATCATGGCTGGTCTAGCGCGAACGGATATGGATTCCCTCGAGCCCGGGATGAATGGGGGAATCGGTTTGTATAATGTGCATCGCCGTTTAAGTATGCAGTATGGCGCAGAGTATGGCATAAGACTGGACAGCATCCACGGACAATCGACGACAGTGACCCTGATTTTGCCTAGACGTTACATGATGAGGGGGACGGACCATGACGACCAAGCTGTTGATTGCGGATGACGAGAAAAATATTCGAATGGGACTTCAAGCTATGATCGAACGGGAATTTTCCGGTCTCTATGAATGTGTACTGGTCAAGGACGGAAGGGAAGCCTGGCAGCATGTGAAGCAGTTTTTGCCCGAGTTGGTGATAACGGATATCCGTATGCCTATTATGGATGGCATTATGCTGATGCAGCATATTCGTGAGCTGGAGCCGGAACGCAGGCCGTTGGTGATCATTCTCAGTGGATATGACGAGTTTCAGTATGCGCGCGAAGCGATTCGCTGTGGGGCACGAGAGTATTTGCTCAAGCCGATCGTAAGGGAGGAACTGTTCGGTGCGCTGGCAGTTTTGAATGAGGAATTGAAGGAGAGGAACCCCCTCACATACGATAGTGTTGTCGGCGTAGAGAAAGATAGACTAGCTGGCGCGAGTGCCAACGTCGATAGAAGTGGTAGTATGACACGTGCTATCCAATATATCCACGCTCATTACAGCGAGGATTTGAATATGGCAGTAGTATCCAACTCAGTATCCTTGAATTATACGTATTTTAGTCAGGCGTTCAAAGCTTATACAGGCCTCAGCTTTGTTCAATATGTAAAAAGGCTGCGCATTTCAGAAGCCAAAAAGCTGCTGGAGTGTCAAGGGGGCAGGATCTATGAAATTGCGGCTAACGTGGGCTTTGACAATGCAAAGCACTTTAACAAAGTGTTTCGTGAGCTGGAGGGGATGAGCCCGCAGCAGTTTCGAGTGCAGAATCAAAGGGGTAATTAGATATAAAGAGGGGGAAAACTCCACTGCCTTTTTACCCTTATCCTGATATAATAAACGTATGCATAACCATGACCTTCAATCAGAGAGTTTGTACACAATCACACGAATCGCCGAACGGAAGGGGAGAGCATATGGTTATTTATGAAACGGACCAAGCTTATATCATGACGACGCAGCATGACCATGCCCATATTTCAGGTGAGTTGGCTTTACAATGGGAAGAGAGTGCCTTCAAGAATAGACGTCATAAGCAGGATTTTGTATATGCAGCAAGGGAGCATGATCGGGGTTGGATACAGTTAGACGCTGCTCCTTTCTGGAATGATCATATGTCAGTACCTTATACATTTATTGATTTTCCGCTCAGTCCACGTTTTGTTTTCTATCGTCTTGGGATTGATGAAGTCGAACAAGGAAACACGTATGCTGCGTTGCTGTGTAGCTTGATGTACAAGGAGCTAGTCGGGCGGACCGAGCATCAAAATGCTCAGGACAAGCAGATTACGCATGCTTATCAGGAAGCGGAGGAACAGCGTCGTCTGAGGCTCAAACAGGAGCTGGCATGTGGCGTAACCTTCGACCATCAAGTGCGGACGGATGTACGGAGAATGTTGTTTTGCGACGAATTGAGTCTGTTTTTGTGCAGTCGAGAGCCGGGTACGCCTACAGTAGAATATGAATGGTTTGCTGAAGGTTTGAGCTTCCCGGCTGTTCGTCATGAAAGCGGGCGAGTTTGGGCCGAGTGGCTATCGGATCAGACTGTAGGTCTCTCCTTTTTTCCTTTCAAGGGCAAGGTAGGGATTACTCATACCTTTAAAAAGGTGGACAAGGAGAAAATTCGTACCTTCGGTCTCCTAGAGGCTTACCGTTCTTCCGAATGGACGCATCGAACCTTTACCGTTGAACATATCATGGAAGTAGAAGAACATAAGGAGAATGCCTGACCGTCTACGAATACAGCCTCGAACAATAATTTGTTTGTAGACGCAGAGAAAAGCCTCCCTGAACCATGATTCAGAGAGGCTCGCTTTTTTCTAGCTTTAACATTTTACGATTTTGCAGAGGTTTTCGCACGATTGACAATAGTCTGTACCTTATTCAATACCTTATCGCGTGCCCCTTTATTTTTCATCAGATACGTCACACCCATTCCCAATGCTGCTACCACCCATTTCTTATTCTTCATAAAGTACGCCTCCTTATGATCATGTTGTCATACCCAAATGCTTAAAAGCATCCAAAATGTGAAAAGATGAACGGGATTTTACGATTTAGTGATTCCTTGCACTCGTTCCGCATAACTATGATTTACCCTTCTCCATCACATCTTACCCGTTCCTTCGCCAATGAAACGATTACGACTGTCTTTTCATGTTTAATGGATATTATCAAATATCCCGCCACAATGGCTTCAGACGCACATGACAGGGAGGTCTTTGTTATGAGAAAGAAGGAAGTGGTTGCCATGCTGCTCGCCGGCGGACAAGGCAAAAGACTCAAAGGACTTACTCGTACACTAGCCAAACCGGCAGTATTTTTTGGAGGAACTTACCGCATTATTGATTTCCCTCTCAGCAATTGCACTCATTCTGGTATAGACACTGTAGGTGTATTGACCCAATACGAGCCGTTGGTGCTCCATTCCTATATCGGCGTAGGCAGCGACTGGGATTTGGATCGTCTGGATGGAGGAGTGTTCGTTTTACCTCCGCACGAGAAAGAAGATGGAAACAACTGGTATAGGGGCACGGCGGATGCAATATATCGAAACCTGCATTTCTTGGACCAGTATGACCCGGAGCATGTACTCATTCTGTCAGGGGATCACATTTATAAAATGGACTACAGTCGAATGCTCCACTATCACAAGGAGAAGGAAGCAGACTGCACCATTTCTGTTATCAATGTCACGATTCAGGAAGCTAAACGATTTGGAATCCTGAACGCTGACGATGATCTGAAAATATATGACTTTGAGGAGAAGCCTGAACAGCCGAAAAGTACATTGGCCTCCATGGGTATTTATTTGTTCAAATGGGAGGTGTTGCGTCGCTATTTACTGGAAAGCGCAAGCGATTCTGAATCCTCACATGATTTTGGCAAGGATATCATTCCATTGTTGCTTCAGCATGGCCGGTCGCTGTATGCGTACCCGTTTGCTGGGTACTGGAAGGATGTAGGTACCATTCAGAGCTTGTGGGAGTCCAACATGGATCTTCTGGTTCAGGATCCGCCTTTGGATCTGAATGATCCTTTCTGGCGCATCTATACTCGCAGCCCCAATCAACCGGCCCAGTATATAACCCAACGGGCGATTCTCAAAAACAGCATTGTAAATGAAGGTTGCATGGTGGATGGAGAAGTAAGGCATTCTGTACTATTTTATGGGGTCGAAGTAGGTGAAGGGAGCGTCATTACCGATTCTGTCATCATGCCGAACGTAAAAATTGGGCGCAATGTACGTATTCACCGGGCTATCGTGAATGAGAACATCGTTATTGAAGACAACGCGTTTATTGGACCTGAAGATAGTTCTGATGAGATTATTTTGTTCGATCAGGAAAGCCAGCTTCATGCACGAATTTAACCTGGATAAGGACGGTGTCTGCTATGAGTCGACTCATTGGAGTTATCAACCTGGATCACGAACTGGATCAGTTGAAGGAGTTGACCTATTTCCGGTGCGGGGCCGCAGTCCCCTTTGCTAGTCGATATCGGCTCATTGATTTTACCTTATCCAATATGATGCATGCAGGGGTGCATGATATTGCATTGTTTATCCGCCGCAAATACCGTTCGCTGCTGGATCATCTGGGCGAAGGTCGGCCTTGGGATTTAGACCGCAGACGGGGCGGGTTGTTTATTTTGCCACCGGACTGGAATGATCCGACGGATGCATCGCGTGGAGATTTGCAGCATGTGCACAACAATCTGGACTTTTTCCATCGCTCATCGGGGCAAACCATTATTCACGCAGGAACTCAGCATGTCAATAAGGTGGATATCGAGGATGTATATCGTTATCATCAGGAGAAAAATGCAGATGTTACCCTTGTATATAAACCCATAGACCAGCTAGAATCTGAGCATGATCCTTGTGCACGACTGGAGATTGATGAGAACGGACGAGTGACGGGTATTCATCAGGAGCAGGATCATCATAACATTTATCTGGAGATGTTTGTGATGGACAAAGACTTGTATCTGGATCAGGTGAAGCATTGCATTGCCCATCAGGATAATCATTTCTTTCGTGATGCCATCCAGAAAAACCCAAGTGGACTGCGTATTTATGCGTATCGTTATGAAGGTTATCATGCGGTTATTAATTCTATTGAGAGCTACTATAAAAATAGCATGAAGCTGTTGGATCAGCAGCAGTATCAAGCCCTGTTTCAGAATCAGCCGGTGCACACCAAAATCAAGTATGAAGCCCCGACCCGCTATACGCACAGCGCCGAGGTGGATCATTCACTTGTTGCCAATGGCTGCACCATTGGAGGCAAGGTCGAGAATAGTATTCTTTTCCGTGGAGTGCGGGTGGAGGAGGGTGCGCGGGTAAGCAACTCGATTATTATGCAAAAATGTGTCATCCGTAAAGGGGCAGTTGTGGAGAATGTGGTTTTAGATAAAGATGTACAGCTTTCACCAGATCGAACTCTGATTGGAGACATTAGAGTTCCCTATGTCATTGCCAAGAATAGCGTAATTTAAAGGATATACTTAGCCATTAAAACGGAAATAACAGGAGGTACAACTTTGTTCAGCAATAAAGAAGCATTTAAGCAGGCTTTTCGAGAGCAACTGGTCGGAAGGCTGGGCAAACCGATGCAGGAGGCTCAGTCGGAAGACGTATATAAGGTTTTGGGTGGCATGATTCGTGAACAAGTCGGCAAGAATTGGGCAGAAACGAACCAAGCCTATAAAGAAGGACAAGAGAAGCAGATTTATTATTTTTCCCTGGAATTTTTGATAGGTCGTCTACTGGGCAGTAATCTGCTGAATTTGGGCGTCCTGGATATGGTTCGGCAGGCATTGGGTGAACTGGGCTGGGATCTGGAGGAAATTGAAGAACAGGAGGCGGACGCGGGGCTAGGCAATGGGGGTCTCGGCCGTCTGGCGGCTTGCTTCATGGACTCGCTGGCATCCCTTGGCTATGCAGGACATGGGTGCGGCATCCGGTATAAATATGGTCTGTTTGAACAGCGTATTGTGGACGGCAATCAGGTTGAACTGCCGGATTACTGGCTACAGAAAGGGAATGTCTGGGAGGAACGTCGTCCTGATAAAAAGGTCGAGGTTCATTTTTGGGGAAGAGTGGAAACCCATGAACAGGAGGGACATCTTGTATTCGAGACAAAGGATGCTGAAACGGTCTGGGCTGTCCCTTACGATATTCCGCTGGTAGGCTATGGTCATACACAGGTGAATACGCTGCGGATTTGGAGTGCGGAATCAGCGCTTGATCCCGTTCGAGGACCGATTCGAGGCGAAGGCGGTTATTACCGCTTTCTCGACTACAATCGATCGGTGGAATCTATCTCCGCATTTCTATATCCGGACGACTCCAATTATGAGGGAAAGCTGCTTCGCTTGAAGCAGCAGTATTTCCTGTGCTCGGCCGGATTACAAAGTATTTTGCGTACGTTTGAGAAGCTTCGTTTACCTTATAGCCATTTGCCCGATAAAATAGCACTGCACATTAACGATACACATCCGACCCTAGTTATTCCGGAACTGATGCGTATTCTGATGGACGTGAAGGGCTTGGGCTGGGACGAAGCATGGGATATTACGACGCGAACCGTTTCATATACGAATCATACGATATTAAGTGAGGCGTTGGAACAATGGCCTGTTAATATGGTACGGGAGCTGCTTCCTCGTATTTCTTTAATCATTGAAGAAATTAACAAACGTTATTGCGCTATGCTACTGGAGCGTTACCCAGGCCAGGACATCAAAATTGGTGAAATGGCGATTATTCACGGTGAACAAATCCGTATGGCCCACTTGGCAATCGTCGGTAGCTACAGCGTTAATGGGGTGGCTGCGCTGCATACGCAAATATTAAAGGAACGAGAGATGAAGTCGTTTCACGAGCTGTACCCTGACCGTTTTAACAATAAAACAAACGGGATTGCCCATCGCCGCTGGCTGATGCACGCCAACCCGGAGCTGGCAAGCTTGTACGATGAGACGATCGGCACACGCTGGAGGACCCGTCCAAGGGAGCTCATCGACCTGCTTCGTTACAGTGGGGACGAGACGTTCAAAGAACGGATACATGCGATTAAGCGAAATAATAAAGTCAGGCTTGCTGAGTATGTTTTTGCAAAACAGGGCGTGCGATTGGATACGTCCTCCATTTTTGATGTACAGGTCAAACGGTTGCATGGTTATAAGCGACAGCTGCTCAATATTTTGCATGTGATGCATCTATACAGCCAGCTTAAAAGTAATCCGGGCCTGGATGTGACGCCACGCACATTTATTTTTGGAGCCAAAGCCGCCCCCGGTTATTTTCTCGCCAAACAGACGATCAAGCTCATTAATAACGTGGCGGACACGATCAATCGAGATGTGGAAGTCAAGGACAAGCTGAAAGTCGTTTTCCTTGAAAATTATTCGGTCTCACTGGCGGAGCTGATTATTCCTGCGGCGGATGTCAGTGAGCAGATTTCCACGGCAGGCAAAGAAGCTTCAGGCACAGGCAATATGAAATTTATGATGAACGGTGCGCTCACAATAGGTACATTGGACGGAGCCAATGTTGAAATGCATGAAATGGTAGGCGATGCCAACATGTTCATTTTTGGATTGAAGGTGGATCAGATCGAGGCATATTACCGGGACGGCCAGTATTCGGCGCGCAAAACAGCCAACAGTGACGAAAGACTGCGTGAAGTGCTGGATCAACTTGTGAACGATGCTCCTTTTACGCGGCATGAACGGGAATTTGAGGCCATTTATCAATCCCTGATTGATCATAATGATGAATACTTTGTGCTCAAGGACTTCGCAGCCTATGTGGATACGCAGGTTCATATTGAACAGGTGTATCGGAATCCCTCGGAGTGGACTCGGCGTGCTATTGTCAATATGGCACACTCCGGTAAATTTTCTAGTGATTGTACGATTCAGCAATACGCGGCTGAGATTTGGGACATTGTACCTCTCCAGAACGATGTCTACAAGCGAATTCTGTCCTAAAACGGCGAAACAGGCGGAATAGCATTGCTTTTCGAACGCTGAGGGTTATAATGACAGTATAGACATAAGTAAGGATGGGAGCTGTAAATACTCATTCCTGAAATTGAATTGTACTGTTGAAGGAGTCCTCCTATTGATAAAGCTCAATCCGAAAAGGCTCAAACCTCATAAATCGAAGAAGAACTATAATATGTTTCAAAATATAGGGCGTGCGATTCGGCTGAATTTCATCAAGCTGTTGCGCGCCCCTGGAGGAGTTAAAAAGATCTCCTTGGGCTTCGCCATTGGCTTTGCGCTGGAGATGATTGTGATTTCCACGGCTTCTCTGGTATACCTTGTTTTTTATCCGATTGTTCGTCTCTCTGGCGGCTCGCTGCCTGCGGCCATTGTGGGTAACGTTGTAGGTAAGCTGACCTTTTTGCCAATTGTACTAATGCCATTCGCCAAGCAAGTGGGGGCTTGGATTTATCCATCTCATTATCCGGTACATGTCAGGGGCGGACGACTTCACGAGCATTCTTTTATGGAGCTGTTTCACGGCAACTGGTCTGTATTCAGAGACTTGTTGCACGGAGGCTTGCACATCCTGATCGGCATGTCGATTTTCGGTGTGGTGCTGGGCATTATCTCGTATTTTGTCATTCAGGTTCTGTATAATCGTTCGCTGCACAAACGGTTGGAGAAGCGGAAGTTGCGTCATGGCGCAGCATTTTCGGCGGCCAGACTGCTGAAGAATGGATAACTATGTATAAGAAAGAAGCTCTTCGAGCCTATTCATTAGGTCTGAAGGGCTTCTTTGAGTTGGGGCAAGAAAAAGCCTATGATCTCTATAAGACCCATACGCTTTTGGCATATATTGTAACAGGATTGGCTTCATTTGCTCGAATCGTTTACAATACGTGTGCATACAACACTGGACGACAGGTTAATGTACATACAAGGAGTGATGAAGTTGCGGAAGATATGGCAAATCTACTTAACAGACTGGAGAAATGTATTCAAAGTATCGACCGGGACTTTATTAGTCATTGGCATCATTCTTTTGCCTTCCGTCTATGCATGGGTGAATTTGAAAGCGATGTGGGATCCATATGCGAATACATCTGGAATTAAAATTGCAGTTACCAGCCAAGATCAGGGTGCAGAAGTGAATGGTAAGAAGATTAATATCGGCGATGAGGTTTTGCATAACCTTCAAAATAACAAGAAGCTGGGTTGGACTTTTGTGAATGAAGCGGAAGCACGGAAAGGTGTGTTGGATGGTGATTATTATGCCAGCCTGCTGATCCCGAAAGACTTTTCAGAGAAAATTACGAGTGTGCTGACGGAAAATCCGCAAAAGCCGGAAATTGATTACGCCGTAAATGAAAAAATTAATGCAGTAGCTCCGAAAATTACATCTTCGGGGGCAACCTCTCTGACGAACCAGATTAGCCAAAACTTTATTGAAACTGCCAGCCAGGCGGTATTGACGAAGTTGAAGGATGCTGGAGTAAAGTTGGAGGAGGAACTCCCGACAATTCGTAACATTGAAAACCGGGTGTTGGAGCTAAATAATCGACTACCGGATATCGATAGGTTGGGCAAACAGGCCTTGGAGCTGGAGCGAAATTTGCCGAAAATTAAGGCGCAGGGACAAAAGATTATCGCATTGAAGGAGAAAATTCCTGAAATTAACCGCGCCGGTGACCTGGTGCTCAAAATTGACAAAAACATGCCTGAGCTGGACAAGGTAGCCGCTGTTATTTTAGATATCCAAAAAAGACTACCTGATATTCAAAAGGCTGGTGATCGAATTGTTGAACTGGATCAAAATTTTAGCAAGGTAGAAAGCGCACTGACCACCGCCCTGGAGGATACGCAAACGGCTCTTAAAGTTATTAATGCTGCCCAGAGGGCACTGCCAGAAGTACAGCAGATAGCGGACACAGGCAAGGACTTTACAACCGGTTTACTTGAATTTCTGGACAAAAATGAGGGTGCGCTTGATTCGATAGGTACAGTAGTTAAAGAAGATTTACAACTGGTACAACAAATTGCGAATGAGGTTTCTCAGATTACAGACATCATTCGTGGTGTGGATTTTGATCCTAAAGCAGCACAAGCTGCGGTGAATCGTGTCAGCGGTAGGCTGACAACTGCCGTGGGGGTGCTGGATCATATTTCTCAATTGCTGAACCGTGTGAACGGATACTTGCCAAGTCAACCTCTGGATTCACTTATTTCCCGTGTGGGCGGGGTGGAGGATCGTTTCCGCCGTCTGAATAGCACAGTAACTAGTATCGGGAATGCCATCCAGCGCGGTGAAAAGCCTGCGCAAAATCTGCTGGATGACACTGATCGCCTTGCTGGAGAAATCAGTAGCGGAATTGACAACATTTTGGGCAATTATGATACGGAGTATGCACCCGCCATTCAAAAGGCGCTAGATCAGATCAAATCCGTAGCCCGCAATTCTGCCAATGTGCTGACTACAGCTCAAGAGCAGCTACCGAATATTGAAAAGCTATTAAATGACGCACAGGCTGCAGCAGAATTCGGCCAGCAAGAGCTAACACGTCTCCAGCAGGATCTGCCACAATACCGTCAGAAACTGCATGAAGCGGCGACAATGATTCAGGGACGTATGGGCGAGTTTACGAATGCTGTGAACAAAGCAGCAGACTTCGTAAATAACGATTTGCCGACGGTTAAAAGTAAAATTCATCAGGCGGCAGATTTTGTGCGTAATGATTTGCCCAAAGCGGAACAACAGTTTGTCAAAATGGCTGACTTAATTGAAAATAAATTTCCTGAAGCGGAAAAAGCGGTGCACCAAGTGGCCAATTTTGTAAGGACCGATCTTCCAGCTGCCGAGGATTCCATACGTCAGGCTGCAGACACCATTCGCAAGCTTAAGGGCGAAAATGCACTCGGACGCGCTATTGCATTGCTCAAGGGGGATGTGAAAAAGGAAAGTGAGTTTCTCGGCAGTCCGGTATCGTTGAAGCAGGAACGGATATATCCAATCCCTAACTATGGTTCTGCGATGTCACCTTTTTACACTACATTGTCGATTTGGGTAGGTGCGATGCTACTGGTATCAATGTTCAGGGTAGATGTGGATGACCCGGAAGGACAATTTAAAAGCTACCAAGTGTATTTCGGACGGCTGATGACATTCTCCACAATTGGTATTTTTCAGGCGCTGAGCGTATCTCTCGGTGACTTGTTCCTGCTCGGGGCGTATGTGGATGCCAAAGTAGCCTTTGTACTATCCTCTATGCTGATCAGTCTGGTGTTTACGGCGATGACCTATACACTAGTTTCTGTGTTCGGCAATATCGGCAAGGGACTGGCGGTCATCCTGCTGGTGCTTCAATTCTCCAGTTCAGGAGGGACGTTTCCGATTGCGACGAGTACACCATTCTTTCAGGCGCTGAATCCATTTGTACCATTTACCTATGCGGTTAGTCTGTTACGAGAGACAGTAGGAGGGATGTTGGCTTCAACGGTGATACGGGATGTGGTGATGCTGTTTGTATTTATCGGTGTTTGCTTCCTGTTTGGATTGGTGTTGAAGAAGCCGCTCAGCAAGCATACGAAAAAAATGGCTGAGCGAGCGAAAGAAACGAAATTAATTCCTTGATTGTTAAATAGAGAGTGAGTTACGGTGGATAAACGCGCTCCGCGAAGGATTTGATCTTACGATCGCTGTTGCCACGGGATTCTTTGGATTAGATAGACATGAAAAGGTAAGAATCCCGTGGCAAAGGCGAACGCGCCGCTTCTCCAGATTCAAATCCTCCGCTCTGCTGGCATCCGCCGTAAAGTCACCTTCTTTTAATATTCGGCGGGTAGTACGGGGAGGTGGCCTCCGCATGTTATGCTTCGGCATGGTGCGGAGGCCTTTTTGCATGCGCTCTCCAAACTTTAAATTGCATTTGGGGGTGTTTCAATGCGGTTTGTTCTGGTGAATAAACGGAGTATGGTCTTTTTTGGCATGTAATTTTGCGGAATTTTAAAATCCTTAAGCAAAGGCGGGAGGTAGTATGGAGTATTCATACTTAGGAAAGTCAGGCTTAAAGGTGAGTCGGTTATGTCTGGGGACGATGAATTTCGGACCAGAAACCGAAGAAAAGGATGCGTTTAAAATTATGGATGCCGCACTGGATGCGGGCATTAACTTTTTTGATACGGCTAATGTATATGGCCATGACCGTAAAGGTTGGACAGAGGAAATTATCGGACGTTGGTTCCAGCAGGGCGGCGGAAGACGCGAGAAGGTCGTGTTGGCAACGAAGGTATACGGAGATATGAAAAATGAACATGACGGACCCAATGCAGGATCAGGCTTGTCTGCTTACAAAATTCGCCGCCATTTGGATGCGTCTCTGAAACGTCTGCAGACCGACCATGTAGAGCTATACCAAATGCATCACATTGACCGAAACGTGTCATGGGATGAGCTGTGGGGCGTATTCGAGTCCGTGGTGGATCGGGGACAAGTTGGTTATATCGGTTCCAGTAATTTTGCGGGCTGGCACATTGCGGTGGCGCAGGCCGAAGCGAAGGCACGGCGTTTTTTGGGGCTTGTATCCGAGCAGCATTTGTACAACTTGAACGAACGTTCCGCCGAGCTTGAAGTATTACCGGCAGCTCAGGAGCTGGGGCTGGGTGTGATCCCATGGAGCCCGTTGGCGGGCGGACTGCTGGGACGGAATGCGTTAGCTGGTACAGGTTCCCGCAGCGCACGCGCCAAGGAAAAGGTGGAGCAGAATCGTATGAAGCTGGAGCAATTTGCAGCATTGTCCCGCGAGCTGGGTGAAAAGGAAGACGTGATTGCACTGGCTTGGGTACTTTCCCATCCGGCTGTAACGGCTCCAATTATCGGACCACGGACCTTAGAACAGTTAGAGGATGCACTACGGGTACCTGAGGTCAAATTGAGCGAGGAAGTGCTTGCCAAGCTGAATGAGATTTTCCCGGGTCCGGGAAAACCTGCGCCAGAAGCCTACGCTTGGTAATAATACTTTGTACTCGTCATAAAGCATCATTCTTTGTTAGAAATCATCGGCAAAAAGCAGCAGATCAGGAGCCTCTCTTTGATCTGCTGCTTTTTTCTGGTGCCTGATCCACATTTGAACGACCATGGAAAAAATATATATGCGCTAAAACAAAAAGATTAATTCTCCCATTAATGCAAAAAAAACTTCCAGAGATTGTGTTGCTTCTACGGTCGCCAGTTTTTGCATATTTCCACGAACCTGATCTATAGCTTTAAAAAATAAAACTCTTTAAATATCGTTATTTCTCATATTAATAATGACTTAGGTCATTCATTTCAAGAGTTTTTTTACGGTTGACAAGGCAAAAGGGATGCTGTATATTACTGAAAGTTGGTGTTAATAGTAATTATTACGATTTAAAAAAGAAAATGAAAATGAAAAGCCGATATTCAAGGGAGCGTACCAGCGATGAATAAGAAAGCAATACCAGTAACAGTGTTGAGCGGATATTTGGGTGCAGGAAAAACAACGATTTTGAATCATGTATTAAACAATCGGGACGGAATGAAAGTAGCAGTCATCGTCAATGACATGAGTGAAGTGAATATAGATGCTGAGCTGGTTAAAAAAGAGGGCGGCTTGTCCAGAACAGAAGAAAAACTGGTCCAGTTGTCTAATGGTTGTATTTGCTGTACATTGCGTGAAGATTTATTGGTGGAGGTCAAGAAGCTGACGGAACAAGGCGAGTTTGATTATATTTTAATCGAATCTACAGGCATCAGTGAACCTGTGCCAATCGCTCAAACCTTTACGTACGCCGATGAAGGAACTGGCATTGATTTGGCATCGCTGGCAAAACTGGATTGCATGGTGACCGTAGTCGATGCGAACCGTTTCTGGCATGATTTTGAATCAGGAGAAACGTTACTGGATCGCAGGCAGGCTACTGGTGAAGACGACACGCGTGATATCTCGGACTTGCTCATAGACCAGATTGAAACCTGTGATGTATTGATTCTGAATAAGTGCGATCTGGTTCAGTCTGCTGAGCTGGATAAGCTGGAGGGTGTGCTGCGGAGATTACAGCCTGAAGCCCGAATCATTCGTACTTCCAAGGGAAAGGTCGCTCCTTCGGACATTTTGAATACAGGGCTGTTCAATTTTGACAAGGCTAGTCAATCCGCTGGATGGATTCGGGAGCTGGAGCTTGAAAGCCATACACCGGAAACGGACGAATATGGGATAAATTCCTTTGTATATCGTCGTAGAAGACCATTTCATCCTGCAAGATTGGCTGAATTTATGAACTATTGGCCGGAGGAGATCGTTCGCGCCAAAGGTTTGGCCTGGATTGCCACCCCGCAGGATTGGGCAGCGAGTATTAGTCAGGCAGGACCATCTATTCAATTTGGCCCTGCGGGAAGCTGGCTTGCTGCATTATCCGAAGAAGAACGGCAGGAGATCGTTGCAGCTGACCCTGAGGCTCTGGACCAATGGGATGAACAATGGGGCGATCGCATGAACGAAATCGTCATGATCGGTATCGGAATGAATCGACCGGACTTGGAAGAAGAGCTAGATGAATGTCTGCTGAACGATAATGAAATGGATATGGACTGGTCCAGTTTTGAAAATCCGCTTCCTTGGCCGACATGATGAAGCTAGTTGATCCATTCATTAATAAAGTCCATACATTTTTTAGCTGCTGGAGAAACATTTTTTAAGGAAGCGGTAGCGATACCGATAGTACGGGAATGCCTCTCATCCAATGGACGAATAGAGATGTCGTAAGGAATGTGAGACAGGATCATTTCAGGAAGAATACTCACGCCTAGTCCATTCTGCACCATAGCCATAATCGCATGGTCATCTTCTAATTCATATTTGATTTTAGGTGACATATTATGCTGTGAAAAAATATTCCTTACATCGGTGTCACAGCCTGCAACAGGCATAATAAAAGGCTCATCTCTGAGCTGTTCTACTCGAATGGAGGCTTGCTTTCCCAGAATATGATCGGAAGGAAGTAGACAAAGCATGCTTTCTTCTTTTAAGGGCAACGCCTCTAATGTGTCTAGCGTGGGGAGGTTCACAAAGCCGAAATCAGCCTCCCCACTGATTATCCAGCTCTCAATTTCATGGTAGTTCCCATCGAGCAGTTTTATTTCAATAAGAGGAAACTGCTCATTGAATTTTTTTAGAATACGGGGCAGCCAATGAATAGAGACGCTTGAAAATGTGCCGATCTTTACGGTTCCGATTTCCAATCCTTTAATTAGAGCTACCTCTTGGTAGAGCTTTTCGTCCATTTGTACGATCTCTCTAAATTGCTTCATCAATCTTTCTCCGTTATTGGTCAATCTGATGCCTGAACGACCTCGGATCAGAAGAGTCAACCCTAATTCATGTTCCAATCCAGAGATCGCATGGCTGATTGCCGATTGTGTAAGATTTAAAACTTCCCCGGCCTTTGTGAAACTTCCCATTTCAACTACGCAAAGAAAAATCTTATATTTAAACAAATTCCTGTTCACTCCTATTTTTTTAATGAAATATATTCATGTATCATATCAGATATATTCATTTTTTTTATTTAATATTTATGATTATAATCAAATGAAAGAAAGGTTATATATTTTTGTTTTAGGAGGAACATATGAACTCAATTGCTAAAACTCCTCGGCCACCCTATTATGCGGCTATCTTTACTTCTGAACGTACGGAAGGAGATGGCGGATACGGAGTGATGGGAGACAAAATGGTGGAACTGGCTGCCGAGCAGCCTGGTTTTCTAGGTGTGGAAAGTGTTCGTGATCACAATGGAGTAGGCATCACAGTTTCCTATTGGGAGTCTCTAGACGCTATAAAAAATTGGAAACATAACGAGCTGCACAAGGTAGCGCAGGAAAAAGGGAAATCCGAGTGGTATAAAACATTTGGTTTAAGAGTGAGCAAGGTAGAACGAGATTATTTTTTTACAGTGTAAATAGGTTCAATATCTTTCTATTCATATTCAGTTCATAAACGTGGGTTATTCTCGCTATAGAAACCGTATAGGGAGGATATGAATGTGGATTATACAGACAAAAAAGAGACCTTGGCCATTGAAGCAAGGGGACTCGTTAAAACTTTTGGTGATAAGCATGCGGTTGACGGTGTCGATTTGAATGTCCATGCTGGCACGATCTACGGTGTGCTCGGCCCTAATGGAGCAGGTAAGACGACTACCATCCGAATGCTGTCAACGTTATTGCGACCTGATGGTGGATCAGCGCGTATCTTCGGGCACGATGTAGTAAAGGAGCCGCAGGTTGTGCGTCAATTAATCGGGGTAACAGGCCAATACGCATCGGTCGATGAGTCGCTTAGCGCTACTGAGAACTTGATCATCTTCTCTAGACTGCTTGGACTGGGACGTGCCGAGGCGCGTCATAAGGCAGCGGAGCTGTTGGAGGAATTTGGCTTGGCCGAAGCAGCCAAGCGACCGTTAAAAAATTTTTCGGGAGGCATGCGCCGCCGACTGGACTTGGCCGCCAGTCTCATCGCTAAGCCGCCGCTGATCTTCCTGGATGAGCCGACTACCGGACTAGACCCGCGCACGCGTGTCCAGATGTGGGACACGATCCGGCGTCTGGTCAAGACCGGTTCCACCGTACTGCTCACTACCCAGTACCTCGACGAGGCGGATCAACTTGCTGACCGAATCGCGGTGATCGATCATGGCCGGGTAGTCGCTGAGGGTACGGTGGATGAACTGAAAGCGGCAGTGGGGGCGTCGACTCTGCAACTCAAAGTGCAAAATCAACAGGACATTGAGAGAGCTGTTCAGATCGTTGAACAGGTGCTTTCAGTCAAGTCCAGCGTGTCAGTGGAAGTTGGAAAGATTATTTCTCCGATGGCCAATGCAGATCGGGTAACGGACCTGCTGATTGCCCTCCGTACTGGAGAGATTCGTCTAGCAGAAATGAGTGTGCAAAAGCCGACGCTTGACGAGGTGTTTTTGTCCATCACTGGTCATGGGGCACAAGTAAACGAGCAGCAGACGTCCCAAGGAGCGCATGCTGGGGAGGGGGCGAGAGCATGAAGAGCACTACGGTTATGACAGGTTTTGATCGCACTTTGAAGAAGTCTGTGAGTTTCAGACAGGCGTTCTTCAATTCCATGACGATGGCCTACCGGGGCATTCTGAAGATCCGGCATACTCCCGAGCAATTGTTTGATGTCACGCTCCAGCCGATCATTTTCACACTTATGTTTACCTATATCTTTGGTGGCGCCATCTCAGGAGACGTGCAGCATTATTTGCCGGTTATTATTCCAGGCATCCTCGTGCAGACTGTGATCTCGACCTCCGTCGTTACCGGCGTCCAACTACGTGAGGATATGGACAAAGGAGTGTTCGACAGGTTCAAGTCACTCCCAATCGCACGTATTGCGCCTTTGGCTGGAGCTCTGCTGGCTGACAGTATCCGGTATACTATTGCGACTGTACTTACCTTCGCCATGGGGTATATTTTGGGGTATCGGCCAGAGGGAGGGCTGCTGAGTGTTGCTATCGCCGCGCTTTTGGTCATCGTGTGTTCCTGGGCAGTCAGCTGGATTTTCGCCTTCTTTGGCGTGATTGCCCGCACTGCTTCCAGTGTACAGGGCATCTCCATGATTGTTCTGTTTCCGCTCACTTTTGTTTCCAACGCATTTGTGCCTGTGGACACAATGCCTGGTTGGCTACAGTGGTTTGTGAACGTTAACCCGATTTCACATCTTGTGAACGCAGTCAGGGAGCTTGCGAATACGGGAACGATTGGCGGGGAACTGGCGATCTCCCTGCTTGGCGCTACAGTCATTGTGGCGATCTTCGCGCCGCTTACGGTGCGTGCATATATGCGTAAAGCATAAGATGGCAGTCTTCTTGACGAGGATGAGAGATTTAAGGCAGAACTAGTTAGGGGGGATTGAAATGGCGCGTGTATTGGTCGTTGATGATGATCCGCATATTCGCGAACTGGTCGGACACTTTTTGAGGATGGAAGGTCTGGAGGTAGTCGAGGCGGTGGATGGATTGGACGCGATGCGCATTTTTGATCAAATCAAGGTCGATTTACTTGTTCTTGATATCATGATGCCGGGAATGGATGGTTGGGAGTTGTGTCGTAAGCTGAGAGAGCAAACCGACCTGCCGCTGCTTATGCTTACAGCTAAAGGCGAGACGTCACAGATCGTGAAAGGTTTCGCGCTCGGAACGGACGACTATCTTGTCAAGCCATTCGACCCCATGGTGCTTGTTGCACGCGTGAAGGCTTTATTAAAACGCTATCGTATCATGGCTTCCAAATCAGTGACTGTCGGAGATCTTGTCCTGCGCAGTGATACATTTGAATGCCGGGCTGGGCAAGAGGAGTTTACCCTGCCGCGCAAGGAATTTGAGCTGCTCTTCAAGCTGGCCAGCTATCCTGGCAAAACCTTTACCCGCGACCAGTTGATCGAACAGATCTGGGGTTATGATTATGAGGGAGACGAAAGAACGGTTGATGTCCATATCAAACGCCTTCGGGAACGGTTTCTGGAGGCAAGCCACTCCTTCCGGATCAGTACGATCCGAGGATTGGGTTATCGGCTGGAGGTAAGGCAATGAAACGAGAACCGGGATTCCTCCATATCCTTGCGAGACTCATGTTGGTGTTATTGGTGCTGTATCTCAGCTGGACTGCCGCGTTCTTTATTATGGAGGCGATCTATTCGCACATGTCATGGGCTCCCCATGGTTTGTTCGTCTTTCTTATGAATACGACGCTAGGCTTTTTCTTCTTCGGTATTATCAGTATGACGGTAAGGCGCTTCTTCCAGCCTAGAGAACAGCACGCTTTTACCGAAATGATCGATGCTTTAAAACGTATTTCGCAAGGAGACTTTCACATTAATCTGGATTGGGATCTCGGCGGGAGGAACGGAAAACATCGGAGGCCGCATCCTTATGTACAGTTGGTGGACAGTATCAATGATATGGCTGCAAATCTGAAGGCTATGGAAAAGCTGCGGGAGGAGTTTATTTCAAACGTATCCCATGAAATCGGCTCACCGCTGACCTCGATAATCGGATTCGCCAAGGCGCTCAAGGACGAGAATCTGGATCGTGAGCAGCGAGACCGGTATTTGACGATCATCGAGACGGAGTGTATTCGTCTATCCAAGCTAAGCGATAATCTCATGAAGCTGGCGATTCTGGATTCGGAGCGGCATCCGTTTCGTCCGTCCCTTTATCGGCTGGACAAGCAGCTAATTTCGCTTATTCTCGCCTGCGAACCGCAATGGGAGGCTAAAAAAATCGAGATGACTGTTGAGGTGGATATCGTTGAGATTAACGCGGACGAGGATCTGATGGGCCAGGTTTGGGTAAATCTCCTTCACAATGCCATTAAATTTACACCACAGGGTGGAAGCATATCTGTTTCTCTTTCAAGTAACGGTGAACAGGCGGTTATCCGCATTGCGGACACGGGACAGGGCATCAACGAACAGGATCAGCAACGCATTTTTGAACGGTTTTATAAAGCAGACCAGTCACGGGCCCGAACTGCAGGAGGCAGCGGCTTGGGACTGTCCATTGCTTATAAAATAACAGAGATGCATACCGGTTCTATCTCTGTATCCAGCAAGGTGGGAGAAGGAACGGTATTTACGGTTATGCTGCCGCTGCGCCGGCAAGGAATGAAAGGCAGCAACAACTGTGAAATGTACACCGGCACAGTAATATAAAAAGGAGCGTCTTCAAAGCCATAAGCGGCTGAAGGACGCTCCTTTTTAACTCCCATGCTTATACTCTTATGTTATATACGTATAAGCTCAGGATTTAGATGAATTTACCGGCTGCATTTCCTGGATAGCTTCCTTCAAGTTGTGTGAGCATAGCTCATACAACTGTTTCCTTTGCTGTTCGCTGGAATTCGTAGCCAGTTTTTGCAGCTCGGTTGTACATTGCTGCAGCAGCGTCAGCACAGCTTGATTCGAATCCTGTGCCTTGGACATCTGTACATTATCACTGTATTGGTCAATATATAGCTCCCCTTGCGTGTCCACCTGCGCGAAAAACACATCTTTGACCGTCAGGCTCTTTTCCTTTAGCTTGGCATCCAGCCATTGTTGAGTAATCCCCATATATGCCATTTGTTGCTCCATAAGTTGTCCATCCATAATGACTGCTGTGGGTTCCTTCTCCGGTAGCTGAAACATATTCAAATCTTTAAGCGTCACAGGCTGCTTGTCTTTGGTTAACAGCACATTGACTTCGCCACTGGTTTCCATGAGAGCAAATTCTACATCAGATACTTTGAATACATTCTTGCTTCGTAGCTGCTCCATGAGTTCATCCAGGGTGAGCCGTTCCTTTCTCAGATTATCCTCTAAAATTTTGCCGTCTTTGATCAGGATTGTTGTCCTTCCATCTGTTATATCTCTGATTTTCTTGCTTTTAATTTGCAAATATTCAATGCCAAGTGTTGTCAGTACCCATACTGACAAGGCTATGAGGCCTAGATACCAGGTGGATTCACGCTCCATAGGAATGGTAGCAGCCAGGTTACCTATCGTGATTCCTGTTATATATTCGAACAAGGAAAGCTGGGATACCTGACGTTTTCCAAGAATTTTGGTGATTAAAAATAATATAGCGACAGCCATTAATGTGCGTATAGCAACCTCGGCCCAATCCTGCATTTACTCAACCCCATTTCATTTCGCCACAAGGGCGCTACTATTCCAAGGATATCCGCGTCAAGGCACATTTAAACTCCAATTCCCCTAAATTTAAATAACTGAGCTACCAATAAACCGATTAAATACGATATAAGATTAAAATTTTCTATCGTTGAATTAGCAATGTCTATTACACAAGCGATTGACGGAAAAGGGTCGGCAGGATACATTATAAATATAATCCTTATTTAATTAATCGGAATTATAAACATTAAGCTCACGGAGGTATGTATATGTCGTCCAAACCTAAAGTTGTATTGTGGAGCAAAACCGGCTGTCATTTTTGTGGAGAGATCAAATCGTACCTGGAATCCCAAAATCAGCCGTATGAAAATATCCAAGTGGACGGAAATGATGCGCTGCGTGACGTGCTGGAAACCAAATATGGTGTTCGTTATGTTCCTGTCGTCGAAGTAGGCGGGGATAACAAATATGAAGCCCTGCTCAACCCGGATCTGGAAGAGTTGGGTAAAGTGCTGGAAAGTTACAATCAAGTGGTATAACAATCATGTTCAAGAGAGGTGGAAGAGTTATGGCTAAGAATAAACAAATTAAATTTGGTGCGATTATTCACGGCGTTGGGGGAAGCATGACGACTTGGCGTCACCCTGAAGTACCTGCGGACGCGAGTGTTAACTTTGAATTTTATAAAACGCAGGCACAAAAGGCAGAGGAAGGAAAGTTTGACCTCGTATTTATCGCAGATGGCCTGTTCATTAACGAAAAATCCATTCCCCACTTTCTAAACCGTTTTGAACCAATTACGATTTTGTCCGCTTTGGCTGGGGTGACGAAGCATATCGGACTGGTCGGCACATTGTCGACTTCCTATAGCGAACCGTTCACGGTAGCACGCCAGTTTTCTTCCATTGATCATATTAGCGGAGGTCGTGCAGGCTGGAATGTGGTGACTTCCCCGCTGGAAGGCTCTGCCCTTAACTTTAGCAAAGGCGAGCACCCGTCGCATCCGCAGCGCTATAAAATTGCAGAGGAATATTTACAGGTTACCAAAGGACTGTGGGACTCGTGGGAAGCGGATGCGTTCGTTCGTGATAAGGAAGCTGGAGTATTTTTTGATCCTGAAAAGCTGCATACATTGAACCATAAAGGTGAGTTTTTCTCTGTGCAGGGTCCGCTGAACATTGGACGATCCAAGCAGGGACAGCCGGTTATTTTCCAGGCAGGTTCCTCCGAGGATGGCAAAAACCTGGCCGCTAAGGAAGCGGATGCTGTATTTACAGGACATGAAACGTTAGAGGAAGCGCAGCAGTTTTATCGTGATGTGAAAGAACGTGCGGTACGCTATGGTAGATCCGAAGAGGATATTGTCATTTTGCCGGGCATATCGCCGATTATTGGCAATACAACGGAGGAAGCGGAACGTAAGTATGAAGAGATCACGAATCTGGTGACGATTGAGGCTGCGCTAAAATATTTGGGACGTTTCTTCGATCATCATGATTTCTCACAATATCCGCTGGATGAGCCATTCCCTGAGCTTGATGGTATTGGCAGCAATGCGTTCCGCAGCGGTACAGATAAAATCAAACGAGTAGCCAAGGAACAAAACTTGACCTTACGCGAGGTTGCGTTGCGTTCAGCTACACCGAGAACCTCTTTTATCGGAACCGCTGAGCAGGTGGCGGATCGAGTGCAGGAGTGGTTTGATAGAAAAGGAGCAGACGGATTCATTATTGGTTCTGATGTACCATCGGGTCTGCATGACTTTGTAAATTTGGTTGTGCCTATTTTGCAGGAACGCGGTATTTACCGTCAGGAATATGAATTTAGTACACTGCGCGAAAATCTGGGAGTGCCTATTCCTGAGAACCGCTATACAGCAGCCAGATCCAAAGTGAAGGTTGACGCATAACAGAAGGAGGAAAAAATATGTCCAAGGTTGTCATCCTATCAGGCAGTCCGTCTACACAATCCCGTTTATACGGCTTGATTAACTATACAACGGAGCAGTTGCAGCAGGCTGGAGCGGAGGTCACATTACTGAATGTGGTCGACTTGCCAGCGGAGGATCTGGTCACAGCTAACTTTAACAGCCCCGACGTCACAGCATCACTTGCATTGATTGCAGCAGCGGATGCCGTTATTGTGGCTTCTCCAGTCTATAAGGCGTCCTATTCAGGACTATTGAAAATATTCCTGGATTTGGTTCCGCAGGAGGGGCTAAGAGGGAAACCTGTCTTGCCTTTATTTATCGGAGGTACACTGGCTCACCTGCTGGTCATTGACTATGCGTTGAAGCCGGTTATTAATGCACTGGGCGGAAGACATATTCTTGGCGGGGTGTATGCAGTGGATCAGTGGGTCGAGCGTCTGCCAGATGGAGCATACGGGTTGTCCGAAGAATTGGTTGCACGGTTGGAACGTTCTGTTAAAGAACTAAATGAGCTATTAAAATTATAGATATTTTCAATATTTCCATTGACAGGTCGTTCAGTGAGTTTTATGATACAAAAAACCAAGTTAACTTATTGGATAAATGTATATAAAACTTACTGGGGGACTTGCGTATGAATATCGAGAATATGGAAGCCTTTGTATACGTGAATCATTATGGGAGCTTTAATAAGGCGGCAGAAGCCTTGTTCTTGTCCCAGCCCTCTGTTACAGCCCGGATTCAGACGCTAGAGCGCGAGCTAGAATGTAAGCTGTTCGACCGTCAAAGCAAGCAAACGGTTCTGACGGAGTATGGACGAAAGTTTCTTCCTTATGCGGAGCAGATGCTTCAGGTGCTGCAAAAAGGGAAGCAAAAGCTCCAACAGCGTAAGAAAGCCCCTCAACAAATTCGAATTGGCTGCACGATATCGGTGTCGAACTACATTATTCCAGAGATATTAAAGCAGCTTCGTGCCCGTTATCCAGAGGTTAACTACAAAATTGTGACGGCAACGACGGATCAACTGGTACATAAACTGTTGAACCGTGAGGTAGACATTAGTTTTGTCCGTAAAGTGATGCATCCGGCTATCCGTACGCTTGCTTTTTATGAAGATCCGATTTCCCTGTATGTATACGACGGCCATCCGTTTATGAAGACAGGAAAGGCCAGCATACAGGATATTCAACGTGAAACACTGGTGTTTTTTGAATGCGGATCACTAGATTGGATGAGAATTCATCGCGCTTTTGAATCACTGGAGCAGCCACCAGACATTGCTTTTCAGGTAGACAATGTGGTCACGGCCAAAAAGCTGGTATTGGAAGAAGCGGGTATTGCCTTCTTGCCAGATGTCTGTGTGAACCGTGAAGTAAAAGATCAGAAACTGTTCCGTATCCATGTTCCAGAGATAGCTAGGGTGTCGATGCAGATTAGCATAATTGCGACCAAAGAAGACTGTGCAGTAACCTCAGATTTTGCAGATGCACTGACAGAAGGTTTCCGGAGTGCTGTTTTGTTATAGAAAAGTTCTATAGCTTGGTGGATTGACGTATAGGTATCCAGGTGTTAAATTAATCACATCCTAAAACAGATTAAACTTATAGGAATTATGTATGATAGAATGTTATAGCTACCATGTATGTCGCAAACTGCTGATATACAAAGAGATGAGGGGGATTCATATGAAAAAGTGGTTTGCAATATTGTCTGTTATGGCAATCATCCTGGTGTTGGCAGGCTGCGGTTCCTCAGATAACGCGTCCAGTGCGTCAGGTTCAAGCGGAGACGTGAAAAAAATTATCGTAGGCACAGGTACTCAATTCAAAAATGTATGCTTTATTGACGAAAACGGAAATTTAACAGGTTTTGATGTGGAACTGATCAAGGAGCTGGACAAGCGCCTACCTCAATACGAATTTGAATTCAAAACGATGGACTTTGGAAATTTGCTGCTAAGTCTCGATGCCGGCAAGATTGATCTGGTATCGCATCAAATGGAAAAAAACCCGGAGCGTGAAGCCAAGTATCTGTTCAACAAAAATCCATATAGCATTTTTCTGAACAGAGTCGCTGTAGCGAAGGATAACAATACCATTCATTCCATTGATGATTTGAAAGGGAAAAAGGTACTTACCAGCCCAACCAGTAATGCGGCGTATGTGCTAAAAGAATATAACAAAAACCATGGAGATGCCCTGAATATCGTTTATACGAGTGGTGCGGCCAATGATACGGTGCAACAAATTACGAGTGGCCGTATAGATGCTACCGTTACGACAGACTTTGCGAACCGTTTTAACACCGATGAAAAAGGAGAAGTAGCTCTGAAAACCGTTGGTGATCCTTTGACTCAATCGGATGTACTGTATGTACTGAATAAAAATGAGCAAGGATTGGCGGATGACCTGGACAAAGCCATTCAGGAAGTGAAGGACGACGGTACGCTGTCGAAGCTGAGCATTAAATGGCTTGGAGAGGATTTCACGAAGTCTCTGGAAGATGTGAAAAAGGAAGGTAACAGCAGTAAAAAGTAAGGATAGACTTGGACATTTCAGCGGTCAGGGTACTCTATGTATTCTGACCGCTGATGTATAGAAAGGAGGCAGGCATATGAGCAGAGAGTTCAATATTGACTATGTTTTTAGCTTTATCCCGAAAATGCTGTCTTACTTACACATCACCTTGTTTATTGTAGCAAGCTCGCTTGTATTGGGGCTTATCATTGGTCTGTTGGTTGCGCTGCCTCGCATGTATAACATTCCATTTCTCAAACGTGTTTCTCAGGTGTATGTTTCCTTTTTTCGCGGAACACCTATTCTAATCCAATTGTTTCTGGTGTATTACGGCCTGCCAGAGCTACTAAAGCTGGTAGATATCAATTCCTCCAGATGGGATGTGTTGTGGTTTGCTGTAGCGACCTACGCACTCAATAGTGGAGCCTTTATTTCCGAAATTATCAGGTCAGGAGTAGAGGCAGTAGACCGAGGACAAATCGAGGCTGCACAGTCCGTCGGCATGTCAGGCTATCAGACCTTTACACGTATCATAATGCCGCAAGCGCTGGCTGTGGTGATTCCGATATTTTCCAATCTGGTGATTGGCAATCTGAAGGATACCTCGCTGGCATTTACAATCGGAGCGATGGAGATGACAGGGAAATCACAGACATTAGGGTCGGCTACCCAGCATTTTGTTGAAACCTACATCGCGTTATCCCTTATTTATCTGGTCATCAGTCTGATTTTACAAAAATTGTTCAGGGTGCTGGAAAATACGCTTCTCCGGCATGAGCATCGGGATGAAGTGCAGAAAGAACCCGAAAAACGAAAAAGTTTTGTGGTGCGCTACCTGAGAAGTCCTCGTCTGAGTAAAGGAGGTAAAGGCATATGAGTCTGGATTTTGGATTTATATATACTGCCTTTTTAGGGTTGTTCTCCGCGTTGCCCAACACCTTAATGATTACGGTGGTTTCTGTACTGGCAGGGTTGGTCATCGGTATGATAACGGCGCTGGCGCGAATCTATAAGGTTCCTGTGTTGTCCCAGGTTTCCCACGGTTACGTTACCTTTATCCGTGGCACACCGATGCTGATGCATTTGCTGCTTATTTATTTCAGTTTGCCTTTGTTAATTGATGCGGGAGCGAAGCATTTCGGCTGGCCGCTGCAATCCAAAGATGTTCCTTATATGGTATTTGCACTCATTTCGTTTTCCATTACCAGTGGCGCGTATATGTCTGAGGTCGTCCGTTCTGGAATTCAATCGGTCAACAAGGGGCAGATCGAGGCGGCTTATGCTGTCGGGATGACGACGTGGCAAGTGCTGAGACGGATTGTATTTCCGCAGGCATTCGTGGTGAGTTTGCCAAATCTGACGAATTCCGTTATTGGGATGCTTCATGGCTCTACCTTGGCTTTCACGGTTTCTGTCACAGAAATCCAGGCACAGGCTGAAATTCTGGCATCTACCAACTGGAAATATTTGGAGGTATATATCGCAGCTGCACTGCTATTTTGGGGCTTGACGGTATTGATCGAGCGAATATCTGGGTTGGTGGAGAAAAAAATCAATGTGTTTAATGGAGGTCGAGCATCATGATCCGTCTGCAAAATATTACGAAGTCGTTCGGCAAACATGAAGTGCTTAAAGGCATTGATTTGACCGTGAACAAAGGCGAGGTCGTCGTTATTTTAGGCCCGAGCGGTTCAGGAAAAACGACTCTGCTACGCTGCATTAATTATCTGGAAAAGCCGAATGATGGGGAAGTCAGCATTGGAGATTTTACAGTGAACTGCAAGCGACCTGCGAAGAAGGATGTTTTGGCTCTACGCCAAAAGACGGCTATGGTTTTCCAGCAATACAATTTGTTCAAGCATAAAACAGCACTGGAAAATGTCATGGAAGGACTTGTCGTTGTCCGCAAGGTCAAGCAGGAGGAAGCGAAAAAAATTAGCATTGAAGTGCTGGAAAAGGTCGGTCTGGGTGAAAAGCTAAATCATTATCCAAGCCAGCTATCCGGCGGGCAGCAGCAGCGTGTCGGCATAGCGCGTGCTTTGGCGCTGAACCCGGAAGTGATTTTGTTCGATGAGCCGACTTCGGCGCTGGACCCTGAACTGGTGGGTGAGGTGTTGTCGGTGATCCGCAAGATTGCGAAGGAAGGCATTACGATGATTGTCGTTACACATGAAATGGGCTTTGCGCGCGATGTTTCAAATCATGTGGTATTTATGGATGGCGGTCATATTATCGAGGAAGGCACACCGGACGACATTTTTAACCACCCCAAAGAGGAACGTACCCAACAATTCCTGAAACGGATTACACCGGAATATAACTATTCAATTTAGACGGGAGAGGGAGACATGAGTATTAAAATCGGAGTATTGGATCAAAGCCCTATACACGAGGGGGAAACGGCAGCGCAGGCCCTTCGTAATACGATTAAGCTAGCACAGCGTGTAGAGGAATTGGGTTTTACGCGCTTCTGGGTATCAGAGCATCACGATTCCGAGCAGGTTGCGGGCTCTTCGCCAGAGGTACTCATTTCCCACTTGCTGGCACGCACTGAGCGTATTAAAGTCGGTTCTGGTGGAGTGATGCTTCAGCATTACAGCCCTTATAAAGTAGCCGAAAACTTTAATGTGCTGTCCTCTCTTGCACCGGGTCGCGTAGATTTGGGAATCGGACGCGCACCGGGCGGGTTGCCGAAATCCACACAGGCGTTACAACGAAACGTTCATGATGCGCCTTCTCTCGAAGAAAAAATTGATGAAGTAAGTCGCTATATTCATAATATTCCGTCTGAAGAAGGACCGTTAGTCGGGTTACAGGCGAATCCGATTCCAGAAACACCGGCAGATATTTACGTTTTGGGTACAAGTACAGACAGTGCTGGAATTGCTGCGCGTTTGGGGTTGCCCTACGTTTTCTCGCAATTTATCAATAGTAATGAGCAGGTTGCATTGGACTCATTCCGTACGTATCGGGCGTCTTTCGATTATAGTTATGGACGTGAGCCGAAAGCTCTTTTTGCGCTTTCAGTCATCGTAGCGGACACTTCCGAGGAAGCTGCAGAGTTAGCAGGGGAGCACAAGCTGTACAAAATTCATCTGGCCAGTGGCAAGACGGCTACGGTGGGCACGTTGGAAAGTGCAGAAAAGTTTGGCAAGCAATCGGGTGAAGAATATACAATTGAAGCTACACAAGCGCAAATTAACAAAGGGAATAAAGACGAAATTTATGCTGTCCTGACGGAAATTCAAGCGAAGTATCAGGTCGATGAGCTGATCGTTACGACAGGAATAAGAGATATACACAAGCGCGTGCGCTCGTTCGAGTTGTTGCATGAAGCTTTTGCCGGATTGCCTGTGCAGTCCTAGAAATTGTTGGTCTGAGAGAATTGTAACTATTTTGGGTTCACGAAGGAGGAATAGGGATGAGTGGATCAACCGGAACGAAGGAGCAGGTTTTGGAGCAGCAACTGGTGGATATTCGCCGCCATCTGCATCGAAATCCCGAGCTATCTAACGAGGAGTTTGAAACTACCGCCTTTATCCGACGTCTGTTGGAAGAACAGAACATAACGATTCTGGATGTGCCGCTGCGTACCGGATTAGTAGCGGAAATTGGCGGACGGCAGGAGGGACCAACTGTCGCGCTTCGTGCAGACATTGATGCGTTGCCTATTCAGGAGGAGACGGGATTGCCTTATGCTTCGGTGCATCCGGGCAAGATGCATGCTTGTGGGCATGATTTTCATACCGCGTCCTTGTTAGGAGCAGCCATACTCCTGAAGCAGCGGGAGCAGGAGCTGAAAGGCACGGTTCGGCTGGTGTTCCAGCCAGCTGAGGAAAAGGCCAAAGGCGCTGCCCAAGTGCTGGACAGCGGTGCGTTGGCAGGGGTGCAGGCCATATTTGGCCTGCATAACAAGCCAGACCTGCCCGTAGGCACGGTCGGCATCAAAGAAGGTCCTCTAATGGCAGCGGCGGATGGTTTTTACATCAAGGTGGAGGGTCTGAGCACACATGCGGCAGTGCCGCATGCAGGGATTGACCCCATCGTGGTATCGTCACATATCATTACGGCGCTGCAATCCATTGTGAGTCGGAGCGTTAATCCGCTGGATAGCGCGGTCATTAGCGTCACGAAGCTGCACAGTGGCAACGCCTGGAACATCATTCCTGACCGCGCCCATTTGGACGGAACAATCCGCACATTTGACGAGAATGTTCGCGCTCAGGTGACTGAACGCTTCGAGCAGGTCGTAAAAGGTGTTGCCGATGCTTTCAGCACGAAAGCAACCATCCGCTGGATCGAGGGTCCGCCACCTGTTCTGAATGACGGTAAGTTGACCGCTATCGCGGAAGAGGTGGCCGAAGCGGTCGGTCTGGAAGTCGTTCGCCCCGTACCGTCCTCGGCGAGCGAGGATTTTGGGTTTTATCAGAAGAACATCCCAGGTGTATTTGTCTTTGTCGGCACTGCGGGAAGCCAGGAATGGCATCATCCTGCCTTTGATCTGGACGAACGTGCGTTGCCCGGAACAGCGAAGCTACTGGCTTCACTGGCCGAGTCGGCATTGATATCCATAGACTAGGAGCGTGAGCCTAGCGGTGGTTTTCCTGTGCCAACTATTATGTGGGCCGGCAATTCTCCCAAAATAACAGAGTGGGATACCTGGATGTTGCGGTATACCTGGAGCCAAGTCAAGAAGGATACTACTCGTTTTCCTACCCGCTAAAAAATGCTAGAGTAGTGTGAAAAAGCTTATAAATAGAGCCGTTTATTCCAAAATCAAATTCTGCGATGGAATTGATTCAGTGAATAAACGGTTTTTTCATTTTATAAAATACCAGTTTTGTGCATGCAAAGAGTAAGTATATGTCCCAAAATACGATTAAAAATCCTAATTTAAATCATTAAGGAAAATATTGACGATGTAATAATCCAGTGATAATATGATTTGTGATTATTTACAAAAAACGACAAGGAGGATTGATAGTGTACTCTTGATCTCCTAGATTAGTTCGCAAACACGAAAAGAGAGCTGATAGAGATCATCGTTTCAGGAAAACTACTGCAATAATACAAATGGATATGGAGGTACATACATGTTGAACAGAAAAGGAATGATGATGGCTTCTTTTTCAGTAGTCATTGCTAGTTCATTACTGATGGGAAATGCTAGTTTTATATCAGCGGATTCTCATCTAAACCGGAATTCTGTGGTTGCAGCAACGAGTGATTCGACATTGGCTGATATGCCACCTTATCTCAAATCATCGGTGGAATGGGTTTGGAAGAATAGAATGTTGACCGAAGGCTCAACGGCTCGTAAAAATACGATTTTTGATCAAATTTTTGCGGGTAAAGGGACTCTTAATTATGTTATACGCTGGCAATCCTCTAAGCCTGTTACACTGAAGCAACGCCAGGATATTGCTAAAATGATAGATCGGCAGATGAACCATTGGACAGATCATCTTCAAGGATATGACGGCTGGCCCTATAAGAATATTAAAGTAAAAGTGGTAGGCTGGGCTGTTGCCGATCCTTCACTGCTCCTAGACAAGCAGCCTGACGAGGTCATTTATACGGATACCATTCTAGATACACTAGCTTCTGAAAAACCGGAAATTCCTGCTGCACTTCCAGTTGCGCCTAATGAAATATCCCGATTTGAGCATTTTTCGGACCCGAACTATTCATATCCGGGTGGATTGGATAAACGCTTTGATATGTATCTCTGGGCCACAGAAAATTTTGGCGGGGGAGCCGGCGGCGACTGGGGACAACGCATGAATGATGAATACGTTCTGAGTACGGTGAATTCTGATGAGATTGAGATTACTGAACATGAAATTGGGCATGGATTTGGATTAAACGATTTTTATGAAGAACATGAGCGTCCACCAGGTGGATTTCCAACGAACACGATTATGTGGGCTGGCAACTCCGATCATATCACCGACTGGGATGTTTGGATGCTGCGGTATACCTGGAGTCAAATCAAAAAGGATACGGCTCGTTTCCCAATCACGACTAAAGACGACGATGGCCCAATTGAAATAGATCCTGATAAAAGCGTAAACATTGCGCCTGCGGCAACGGCTAGCAGTTCCTATACTTCAACTTGGGAAAATGTAAGCGCGCTAAACGATGGATTTGAACCTGCTAATTCTAATGATCGAAGTCATGCCGTGTACGGCAATTGGCCTGAGACAGGTACACAATGGGTCCAATATGATTTTGATCAAGAATATACGGTATCCCAAACGGATGTCTATTGGTTTAAAGATGGCGGTGGCATTGATGTTCCTAAGTCTTACAAGATTAAGTATTGGAATGGTCGCAGCTGGTCCAATGTCAAGCAGGCTAATGGATTGGGTGCTTCGGCAGACCAGTATAATACAACTACTTTTACGCCTGTAAAAACAACGAAATTAAGAATTGAAATGGTATCCAAAGGTTCAGCATCCACAGGAATTTTAGAGTGGAAAGTAGCAGCTAACAAACTTTAAACATTATACTATTTGACCCAAGGTTGTCTCCTGCGATATTTGTGGGAGATAACCTTTTTGAATTCATAGCTGAACAGTTAAAGTCTGGTGAGATCAGGCTTTTTTTGCGCTTTGATTATAGCGCTTGTTTCCTTCATATTTGTGTCTGTGTTTTGCTAAATTCTCGTACGAATGGCTCACTAAGAATGAATGGGTGTACGATAGTATGTATAATGGACATCAGATATGATAGAAAAGAGGACAGAAAGCGATGAGTCACGACGTGAATGCTCCTTACGATGTACATGTAGCATATGGACCGGTGTTTGAGCTGCTCAGCAGCTTACACACCTTTATTTGCCGCAAGGCTTACAAGAAGACCGACTTATCAGCCGGATGGGCGGAGCAAGTGAGTGGAACGCTGTCTCCAGGTTTGTCCGAATTGCTGGAGTCCATGGAAATCAATGCAGATTGGAAGGTTATTTATGGACTTGTCTATATGCTTTCTGATCAGGGGGGCGTTGAAGAGGTCGTAGACCGTTTGGAAAGCCAGACTTTACAGGAATTAAAACAACAGGCATCAGCCTATGGGATTCCGCTGCCTGACGACATGGAGAAGCTTCGCAAACTTGCTTTGCAACTGCTATCTGGCTGGGACGAAGAGTATTTTCGCCATGTGGATATAAGTATTCTAAGCGGTCTGGAACAGGAAGCTGAACGAAGAAATAAGGAGAAGGGCGTTTATAGCTCTATGGAGTGGGTGGATCGTACCACTAATGGCTTCCGGTTCGAGCCTTCCGAGGGACTGACGCGCGTGTTGCTGGTGCCTCAATACCATTTTCAGCCGATAAATATTATTTATCGATTTGGGTCGCTCCTGTTATGCCATTACTCGGCAGGAATTTATGTTCAGGAGGAAGATTTTTTATCCCCACAGGAATATCGAATGATCCGAAGCTTGGGGGAGAAGAGCAGGCTTAGGATTTTAAAATATTTGTATCAAAGCCAGTCTCCACGAACCTTTATTGAGATTGTCCGTCATCTCAAGCTGTCCAAGGGAATCACGCACGACCATATTTTTAAGCTCCGGGCCTCCGGCTTCATTCATGCACATTTTGATGGAGAAACATTACTCGGATATAGCGCACGGCTTTCGGCTGTGGATGAAATGCATCGGAGCATTTTTGGCTATATGGAGCGAAATTAGGCTGCACGCACCCGTCAGACTTTAACACTTTAAACAAATAGACGTCGATCATTTGGAATCCAGATGAGTTGACGTCTTTTTTTTACATAAAAAATGTAGTTCTCCCTTTACAGAACCCCAATAAATTCCTATAATGAGGTTTATCTTCTTAATCACAACTTGTTCTATCGGAATTTAATAATTTAACTCGGGGGGATTATGTTGAAAAAGAGTATTATTTTACTTAGCAGTCTACTTCTGGCGAGCTCTATTTTGCTGGCGGCTTGCTCTAACGGTGGACCGGACAGCTCCAACAATGCTACTGCCCAAAATAATGGGGACACACAGACAGCTACTACAACGCAGCCATTAACAAGTTTGGTAAAGGCTTCTGATATGTCCAAATTGCCGGAAGTGTCCAAAAAGAGAAGCGACACGATTATTGTGGGTCTGACTGACCCAGCCGGGGTGTTTACTCCGTATTTTAACCAAAGCGGCTATGACGGCAACGTGATTTCGCAATTGTGGACTCCGCTGGTCACAGTAGACGAGAAGGGGCTTCCGCTGCCCAATCTGGCTAAGAGCTGGGATATTTCTAAAGATAATCTAACGTATACATTTCATCTGGTTCCCGGTACTAAATTCAGTGATGGCTCCCCTTTGACAGCAGAAGATGTCGCTTTTACTTGGACGTTGATCTATGACAAAGCCTATCCTGGCGACAGTCAAATCCGAAAGCTGAACATTAAAGGCGGCAACGCCTATACGGAAGGCAAGGCAAAACAAATTGCAGGAATCAAGGTAATTGATGCGCAGACCATTTCTGCGACGTTGGAAAAACCTAACGCGTTGGCTCTGCCGATTCTGGGTGAATATGTACTGTCCAAAGCCTACTACGGCAAGGATTATAAGTTTGGACAGCTGGATTATTTTAAGAATCTACATAGTAGTCCTCTGGGGAATGGGGCTTATAAGCTGGAAAAATTTATTCCGGGGCAAGAAGTTCGTCTGGAGGCGAATGATCACTTTTTCAAAGGCAAGCCGAAAACACAGCATTTCATTTACAAAACAGCAGAAGGCGATGCTTGGCAGTTTATTGAAACGGGCGATACCGACTTTGCATCCTTCACCGCAACTCAGGAAAATATTGACAAACTGAAAGGGCTTGGCTTTTTAAACATTTTGCCGTATACCCCTAGCACTTACGGATATTTGCAAGTAAATCTAGAAAATGAAAAGCTTAAGGATAAAAAGGTTCGTCAAGCATTGACCTATGGACTAGATCGGAAAAGTATTTATGTCGACGCAGCTCAGGGAGCAGGGGCAGTCGCAAACATTCCAGCTTCCCCAATATTCTGGTCTTACACGACCGAAGGAATCAATCCATACAACTACGACCCGGAGCAAGCGAAAAAGTTGCTGGATGAAGCGGGTTGGGTGGAAGGTAGTGACGGTATCCGTGAGAAAAACGGACAGAAGCTGACCATTCACCTGCTGACCTCTAAACGTCCAGAAACAGACACCTTTATTGCGCTTGCGGCTGAAAATTACAAAGCGATTGGTGTTGACCTTCAGCCGGAAATCTTTGCAGACTTTAATGCAATGGTAGCCAAAGTAGAAGGTAAAGATTATGATCTCGCCGCCTTCTCGACAGGCATGCTGACAGATCCATCGGATGGAATCGAGCAATTCGTTAATGGAGAAGTCAAGGGATATAACAATCCAAAGGTAAAAGAGCTATATGAAAAAGGCTTGTCTACGACGAATATGGAAGAACGCAAGAAAATATATAAAGAATTATATGTGCTGCTAAACGATGAACTGCCCGTTATTTTTACCAACTATAAGAAGACGGTGTATGCCTACAATGGTCGGATGGAACATGTAAAGGTCAGTCCGTTCATTGGCTTGTCTGGTAATCTGTTCGAATGGTCCCTTAAATAAGCCACATTTGCGGGCCCCTTGTGAAGAACATCAGGTTCGGATCAAGGGGCCTCCCAAATGGGGGAAACGTAATGAGTAGCCTGACCTTGAATTGAAAGGAGTCTGTCATGAGCTCGTTTTTAACGAAAAGACTGACGTATATGGTTATTATTTTGTTGGCCGCATCGATGATGATTTTTTTCCTGTATGCCATGACACCGGGAGATTTCATTAGCGGCAATCTGAAGCTGTCGCCAGAGAGAAAGGCGGAGCTGAGGGAAATTTACGGCCTAAATAAGCCTATTCTTGAACGCTATGGAAATTGGCTAGGCAATGCGCTGCATGGCAATTTTGGCTATTCGCTTGCCCAGCAGAAGCCGGTGCTGACCTTATTTAATGAATATATCTGGAACTCGTTTTTGCTGGCCGTTATATCGACCTTCCTGACCTGGTTTATCGCGGTCATTATTGGTGTGGTTGCTGCTTATAAGCAGTATTCATGGTTTGATACTTTGGTAATGGTAATGATTTTCGCTGCCATGTCTGTGCCCTCTTTTTTTATCGGACTGTATCTGATTAAAATCGCAGCGGTTGACCTGAAGTGGTTGCCACCCGGTGGCATGCTCAATACGGGCAGTAACGCTACAGGTATGGAGTATGTGAAGGAGGTTCTCCAGCATATGACCTTGCCAGTGATCGTTATGACGCTGCTGGGACTGGGGTCGTTGACCCGCTACTTCCGTAGCAATATGATCGACGTGATCCAGCAGGATTATATACGCACAGCCCGTGCAAAGGGCTTAAAGGAAAGAAAGGTACTTTTTACGCACGCATTGAGAAATGCATTACTGCCTGCCATTACGCTCGTTGGCTTCGAATTACCTGCGCTGTTTGGCGGGTCCCTGATTATTGAAAAGATTTTTAATTGGCCGGGGATCGGTCAGTTGTACATGCAATCCTTTTCGCTCCGGGATTATCCGCTACTTATGGGCTTTACGATGCTAATTGCCATATTGAGCGTGATCGGGACACTGTTGTCCGATATTTTGTATCGCATCGCGGACCCGCGTGTGAAAGTGTAAGAAGGGGGCTAAGGAATGTCATCCGTGAGCAGTAATTTGAGCAAGAGCAACGGCAGACTGCAAGCAACTGTTAAATCTTCAATGTGGCAGCAAGCGCTCCGGCAGCTGTTCAGAAACAAGCTTGCTATGGCTGGTCTGCTCGTCGTGGTATTTATGTTTTTGCTCTGTTTTATCGGCCCGCTATTTTCTCCTTATTCCGATAATAAAACAAATATATTAATGATGAACAAGGCGCCAAATATCCATCACTGGTTAGGAACAGACAAGCTGGGACGGGATGTGCTGACACGTGTGATGCAGGCAGGTCAAATTTCTCTTACCGTGGGTTTGGCTTCCATGGTATTGTCAGTCTTTTTGGGGGCTACGCTGGGGGTCATATCCGCATATTTTCGCGGGATTGCAGATCAGATTATTATGCGCGTTGCTGATTTGCTGCTGACAATTCCCAGTTTGCCCCTGCTATTTATTATGGGCGCGCTGCTATCTGATTGGAAGGTTCCACCCGATCAACGGATGTATATTGTCATGCTGATGCTTAGTCTGGTCAACTGGCCGGGGATTGCACGGATGGTGAGGGGCCAGATGCTTAGTTTGCGGGAACGTGAATTTATGCAAGCCGCGACGGTACTGGGACTCTCGAATCGTCGAAAGCTGTTCAAGCATCTGCTGCCGAATATTTTACCGTTGTTGATCGTTATCGCTACATTGAATATTGGCGGAGCTATCTTGAGTGAATCTGTACTCAGCTTCTTTGGCCTTGGCGTGCTACCCACGACACCAACTTGGGGCAATATGATTGATGCCGCTAACAATGTGCTGGATTTTCAGCAACGACCGTGGTTGTGGATACCGCCAGGACTGTCTATTTTTGCTACAGTCATCGCTATTAATATTTTTGGTGACGGGCTGCGGGATGTACTTGACCCGAAACATAAGAGGTAGGTGATCATACACCATGGACAATTTACTTTCCATTGAACATTTAAGCACTCATTTTTATACAGAAGAAGGAACGGTTAAAGCGGTGGATGATATCAGCTTCCGTGTGAAGCCGGGGGAAACGGTATGCATTGTCGGTGAATCGGGCTGCGGCAAAAGTATTACCGCGATGTCGATCATGGGTCTCATCCAGAGTCCTGGTGGTAAGGTGACAGGCGGAAGCATCCGTTTTGAGGAAACCGATCTGCTAGGGCTTAGCAGAAATGAGATGCGCACGATTCGTGGGCATGAAATATCCATGATCTTTCAGGAGCCGATGTCTTCATTGAATCCAGTCATGACCATTGGTGAACAGCTATCCGAACCACTGATTGAGCATTTGAAAATGGGCCGTAAGGAAGCTCGTAAGCGAGCACTGGAGCTGATCGAACAGGTCGGTATATCCCGGCCGGAGCAGATTTTAAAAAGCTATCCGCATGAGCTGAGCGGGGGGATGCTGCAGCGAATTATGATTGCGATTGCTGTTTCTTGCGGTCCCAAGCTGCTTATCGCGGATGAGCCAACCACAGCGCTGGATGTAACGATTCAGGCGCAAATTCTGGATATGCTGCGTGAATTTAAAGCCCAATCCAATATGTCGCTCATGCTAATCACCCATGATCTGGGTGTTGTCGCCGAAATGGCTGATTACGTCATAGTGATGTATGCAGGCAAGATCGTCGAGGAAGGCGAAGTGGTACAGCTGTTCAATCATCCCAAGCATCCTTATACACAGGGGTTACTAAAGTCCAAACCGGTGCTTAATCAGCGCCAAGAGGAACTGTATTCCATCCCCGGGCAGGTCCCTAATCCGCTGGAGCTGACGACTTCCTGTTATTTTCACGACCGCTGTGGGCATTGCATGGACATTTGCCGTATAAAAGAGCCTACATTAAAAGAAGTTTCAGCTCAGCAGAAAGCATCCTGCTGGCTATATGAGGAGGCGGTTGTTCATGGCTGAGCCGTTGTTGGAAATAGACCGCTTAAAAACGTACTTTCCCGTGAAGTCCGGGTTTATGAACCGTACTTCAGGACATGTGCGGGCGGTAGACGATATCAGCTTTACAATCCGTCAGGGTGAAACCTTCGGGTTGGTAGGGGAATCGGGGAGTGGTAAAAGCACGGTGGGCCGCACGATTGTTAGATTGACGGATAAAACGGACGGTACCGTAAAATACAAAGGGGTGGATCTGCACAGCTTGTCTGCCAAAGGGATGCAGGAGCTTCGTCCTAAAATTCAGCTGATCTTTCAAGACCCGTATAGCTCGCTGAATCCCCGTGTACGGATTGGTGATGCCATTGGTGAGGCGCTACTGGATCACGGTATAGCTACCAAAGAGGAGGTCCGGCAGATTGTGCTGGACGTGCTCAAGCTATGTGGATTGTCCGAATATCATATCGACCGTTTCCCCCATGAATTTTCGGGAGGTCAACGTCAACGGATCGGCATTGCCCGAGCGTTGGCGCTTCAGCCGGATCTAATTATCGCTGATGAGCCGGTATCAGCGCTGGATGTGTCCATACAGGCGCAGATTATTAACCTATTCGCCAAATTGCAGGCCGAACGGGGTTTGACATATTTGTTCATCTCGCATGATTTGAGCGTGGTGGAACATTTGTGTTCCCGTATTGGCGTGATGTATCTAGGCTCTATGGTCGAAACAGCTTCGCGTGACGAGTTATTCGGCAATCCGCTGCATCCGTATACGAAGGCGTTGCTGTCGGCTGTGCCTATTCCGGTGCCGAAGTTGAAAAGAGAACGAATTTTGCTCAAGGGGGATATTCCTAGTCCGGTTAATCCGCCTTCGGGCTGCAAATTCCATACTCGCTGCCCCTTTGCCATCGGGCGTTGTTCTAAAGAGATTCCACTCTATCGTGAGGCACGTCCAGATCACTGGGTAGCTTGCCATTTGGCTGAATGAACAGAGCTAGTCAACAAATTTTAAAGCCGTTGAAACGGCAGACCGATCACAAGAGTGAAAGGGGTCTACTGTTTCAACGGCTTTTTAATGTTGTTGTGATTCAAACCGCTTGGGTTGACAACACGCTTGGAGCAGCGTTATATTAAATAGTAATCGTAATTATTACTATTTATGGTGTGAAATCATGTTCATATCCGTGTTCATCAATCTCGTGGTAGTGATGGTGAACCTTCATGATTGGCATATAACACAAGGAGGAGCTTTACATGGCCAAGAAGTCAAAAGTCGTAAAAGAGAAGAAACGCCAGGAAATTGTAGCTAAATATGCGGACCTGAGACGTGAATTGAAAGCAAAAGGGGACTACGAAGCTTTGCAAAAGCTTCCGCGTGACTCATCTCCAACACGCCTGAAAAGCCGTTGTGAGCTGACAGGAAGACCCAGAGGATACTTGCGCAAATTCAAGCTGTCTCGTATAGCGTTCCGCGAGTTGGCACATCAAGGCCAAATTCCAGGCATTACGAAATCAAGCTGGTAAACAGGCACTTATGTTGATCGCCAGCGCATGTAGATTATCTGTGTTGTTAACTTGAGGGTATGTCTGATAGAAGGCTGTAACGGGAATGCTTCATGTCGTAGGGTGACATGGGGCATTCCTTTTCCATGGAAAATATTATCGTTTGTATTGATTCTCCTCAGCTGGTTAGGTAGAATATGGACGGGTTAAAAATAATACATAACAAACGATGATATAACAGATTATGTATACCTCAGGAGGAGCTACAAGATGGAAGTGAAACAGAAAGAGGACTCCTTTTGGAGTATGGTCAAAAAAGGAAACAAATCTTCGGGCTCGGCGGCGTTAGGTAATACTGGCATTGCCTTGATTAAGGGGATTGCTTTTGCCTTGACAGGTAGTGGTTCTATGTTTGCTACGATGATGCATTCCATTGCGGATGCAGTGAATCAAATGTTTGTGTTCGCGGGCAGTGTACTAGCAGAGAAAAAACCGACAAAACGCTTTCCTACCGGCTTTGGACGGGTGATTAACCTGTTCTGTATGGTTGCTGTTATTGTCGTAACGATCATGGCCTATGAAACCGCATTGGAAGGCATTCATTTGCTTCAGCATCCGGCTGAATCTACACATGGATTTTGGATTAATGTAGTAGTGCTGATTTTGTCACTAGTGGTGGACGGATTTGTATGGAGCAAAGCGATGAAAGAAGTGCTGCATGAATCCAGAGTAGAAGCGAAGGGGCTAAGCATTTTCACCACTGCGTTCCGCCACGTGGGGCGTGCTGCACCGCCAACCCGTCTGGTATTTTATGAAGATTTGGTAGCAACAACGGGGGGAGTACTCGCCCTGCTAGCAGTGGTGGTCACATCGCTGACCGATTTTAAACTGTTGGACGGTATTTCAAGTATTCTCATCGGTTGTCTGATGGTCGGTGTTGCTTTCCGGGTCGGTTACGACAACATGGTAGGTTTGATCGGTGTATCTGCTCCTCCTGATATCGAAGAACGTGTGGCTTCCATTATTCTAGCAGACACACATGTTACGGATATTTATCAAATGCGTATTTTGCAGGAAGGACGCTACTATCACGTGGAAGGGTTGATTGAGCTTACACCGGGCATGACGCTGGCAGATGCTGACGATATTAAATTTAGAGTCGAGGACGCTTTGCTACGTGATCCTAATATCTCAGATGCAGCACTGGGTATTCTGGAGGATGACGGAATTAAAAACTGGAAACCAGAAAAGCCAAAGGTCTAGAAACGATAAATCCAGGCCAATCTGGACTCAGTCTGGCAAAAGAGTAGAACAAGAACTTCCATGACTACAGCAACGTGGCGTGGAGGTTCTTTTGTGTTTTGCGGTATTGTTTTTCTACCCCTTTGAATTTAGGATGATTGTTAGATACAATGAAAGCGTTAACAAAAAGAGGGTGAAACGAATGCTTCTCATGGGGAGGAAAGGCAAATGAGTCTTCTGAGGGAGGCTTGGCCTGCTTCGCGGCTCGTTAAGGCGCTGGCTGGTAGTATGCAGGATTCAGCAAGGCAACGGTTAAGGAGTAATTGGACAAAAAGGCTGCGGACGACTGTCTCTGAGCCGATATACGCCGAGTTTTGGAAGGATATTGAGCGTGCCTGTAAAGATAATCGGGAAACATCATGGCCTGAACTGCCGTTGTCTCTGTTTCGGGAATTTGCTAATACAGGGGAGCGCAAACCGTATGAGGATGTGTACTTTGGACGGCGTGGACGACTGGTTGCTATAGTGCTGGAAGCGGTTGTCAAGCCGGAGCCTCGAAAGATAAAAGCGGTGGAAAGCGGTCTGCTGGACATATGCAGCGAGTACACCTGGGCGCTTCCTGCACATGTCAATGAAGAGGACACAGTAACACCGCCTTGGCAGCAGGTGGATTTATTCACGTCCGAAACAGCACAAATGCTGGTTGAAATTTTATTGCTGCTAGGAGAACAACTGGCTAGCCATGTGGTCGCTCAGGTGCACGAAGAGATCGAACGTCGTGTACTGGAACCCGTTTTTTGGCAGCCTCGTCATTTTGGATGGGAAACCGCAGATCATAACTGGTCGGCAGTATGTGCTTCGGGTTGTGGAATTGCAGCATTGCTGCTGGTAGAAGATGACTTTTCCAGAGCGGTAGCCATCGAGAGCATGCTGGGCGCACTGGATTGTTTTTTGGCAGGCTACAGTGAGGACGGGGGATGCCCCGAAGGCGTAGGATACTGGGTGTACGGCTTTGGTTATTTCATTTATTTTGCCGATATGCTGCGTGAGTTTACCGAAGGAGCAGTGGATATTCTGAACTCGGAAAAGATTAGGCAAATCGCAGCCTTTGCAGAGCGGGTTCATCTGTCGGATGGCATTTTTGCTAATTATTCGGACAGTAGTGAAACGGAACGTTTGCCTTCCGGACTCATCTCTCATTTGAATTCATTGCAAGAACGACCATCTACACTCCCTTTCTGCGTACCTGGTCTGTTGGAAGACCCCTGTCGCCGCTGGGCTCATGTATTGCGTAATCTGGTCTGGACGAATCCTTTGGCATTTGGGAGCGGTGAGACCGTTGCCAATTATTTGCCGCAACTTGGTTGGCTGATGTGCCGCAGCCGCAGTTCCAGCCATAGTGGATATGGAAGCCAAAAGGGTGAATCAGGTATCATGCTTGCATTTTCAGCGAAGGCTGGGCATAACAATGAACCGCACAATCATAACGATCTTGGACACTTCATCCTTCATGGTGGTGGCGAAAATCTATTGTGTGATCTGGGAGCAGGCTTATACACGAAGGCCTATTTTTCACCGGGAAGAGAGTCGATTATCAATATCTCCTCCGGAGGTCACTCCGTGCCTGTCATCAATGGGACTATGCAGCAATCGGGCGCAAAGGCAAAGGCGGTTGTACTGGATATTGCTTTGGATGAGCAGGAGGAGGTACAGCCAGGCACAAGACTTAAGCTTGATTTGACATCTGCTTATCCCGTAGAAGAATTGGCAGTCTTCACCCGCTCCTTCACATGGACTGTGCTGGAGGGAAGCAAGGGAGCAAGGCTTACCGTCACAGATCATTTTGAGTTTGAAACGTCTGGCGTTAGCATGAAGTCATGGGATGTGGAGGAGCTTTTCATCAGCCGCATTCAGCCTAATCTGGGAGCAAACTTCGTGGAATGGAAGGGAACGAGCGCGGTCGTCAGGCTAGATTATGATGCCAGCGTGCTGCGGGCGGGGGTGGAGGCTGTGAAGCACATAGATCATGACGGAGTTCCCTTTGTGTTTTATAAAACATCGCTGCAGCTGGGCTCCAATCACTGGAACGGTTCTGCAAGCGTAGATTGCAATCTGTTTTTTACCATACATTAATTTTCATTTTGAATGGGAGGCAGACAGGATGAATAAGCTGCAGACAGGCAGCGCGTACCCTTGGCAGACGGAACTGGAGAGATTTATAGAACAGGTGGAAAGCGCACCGAACCAAGTGAATGACGGATGGACTCACCAACATAAGCTGGCCGTGCTGGAAAAGCTGGTTCGCGCATATGCCCTGCATCAGGATGAATCTGGAGCTATCATTGACCTCCATTCTGAAAGTGAACGGTACTACTCCACCCCGTCCTATGCGTTCGCTGCGGCGGTATTGGTCAAAGAAGGCCGGCATGATTTACTGGAATCTGCTGCTGCGGCCTTGACGCATAGCATAGCTTGTGTAGTGGAGGAAAAAGCGCCCGATCACCACCCAGACTTTTTTCCAATTATGATGATGGGAGCGTATCGGCTCCTTAAAAATTTGCTGCCAGAACAAGCCACGGCATGGAAGCAACAACTGAGCAGAATTCAGCCGGAGCAGACCTACATTTTTACGATGAGCAAAATGAAAAACCCGAACCGGATGATCAACTGGAATGCAATTATGATTTCCGGCGAGTTTTTGCGTGCAGCGGAAGGAATTGCAGCCGATTCGGAATGGATGGAGAAGTATATCCGAAGCTACCATTTGCCTCGTTTTACCGGTTTGGGCCTGTATCAGGATGGACCGCTGGATCGGCCCAATAGCCCATTTGCCTACGATATCGTTACACGCTTCCATCTGGGCGTGATGCTGGAGAATGGATATGATGGCAGCTGCGCACTCGAACTGCGTGACCACCTTCGCAGGGGGGCGCTCAGCACATTACTGGCGCTATCCCCGCACGGGGAAATTCCGCCGCGTGGAAGAAGCGCGCAGCATCAGTGGAACGAAGCGGCTGCTGCCTTTGTCTTTACAACACATGCTCAGCAGGCTATTACGGCAGGAGAGCATGGGCTTGCAGGTGCGTTCCGACGGGCAGCAGATCTATGCTGGCAAGCAATTAGCCGTTGGCAGACCGATGACGGCAAGCTGCATATCGTCCGCAACCATTATTCGTCCGAGGCACGGCATGGCTTTGAGGTGTATTCAAATCATACCTGCTACAGTCTGTGGACGGCGGCTGTGCTGGCCCACACCCTTCTATATGGGGAGGAGATGGATCGCATTTCTCCAACCTTCATCCCGGCGGAAATCGGCAGCCGGGTGTTGGCAACGGATGGCTGGTTCCAGACTGTCATTGCAGCCGTAGAGGGGCAGCAAATGCTTGTGCAAACATCGGTCAACGACCCGTATAATGTTCCGGGCATCGTGCGTATTCAGCAGTCTGCGCTGCCGTCGCTGATCGGTCCGTCCTCAGCAGGTCATGCAGACCGCGGCTTTACAGGCTTCGCGGAGGGAGATATTTTCCCGCTGAGCTATACCCCGGCCTGGCAAACGGAGGACGGAAAGTGGCACAGCTTGTCGGAAGGTATTCCCGGTACGTTGGAGTTCGATCGGGATGGAGGGATTGACCCGCAGGATGGCGGAGGAACCGTACAGCTGGAACAAAGCTCAGCGTCTAACGGAGCAACGGATTTTACTCTCCTGTGGGAAGGTCCCTTCCCGGGAGTGAGGGAAATCCGAACGCATTATCGTCAGGTACCTGGCAAAATTGAAGTGGCGTATGAGATTCAAGGCAATATTCAGAATGTAGGGGCACTTATTCCCTTAATGGCGTATGACGGTCGGGAGCGCAGCGTAATTCATCATGTCATGTCAGCCGGGAAAGAAACGGAAAGCATTCGAGTAGAATACGCAGGCGCAAGCCTCGAAGTTATCCCGACGACGGAAGGAACGAACGTGGTATGGCCGGAAGAATTAGCTTCAGTAGCCTGTCGGAATGGTTTACTTAAGGGAGCGCGTCTGGAATATGAAGGCAACCGCATTTCCTTTATCATTCGGTTACCTGAATAGTTAGAGCTGGAGCCATGAATATGGTTTAACATGTGGAAAAAGGAGAGGGAAAAGAAATGACGAAAGCAGAAGCGTGGCTGGAGCAATCGTGGGAGCTGGCTTTGGATAAGACCCTTGCCTTAGCGGCAAGACTGGGGGACGCTTTTCCACATGTTGCTGAGGGTGGACGTTATGATAATCGTGAAGAAGCGTGGTGGACAGCAGGCTTTTATCCGGGGCTACTGTGGCTGACCAATCGGGCGCGTCCTGACAGTGTGGCTGCCGGGATTGCACAGCGGTGCGAGGGTCGTTTGGAAAAAATACTCTATAATAGCGAAGCTGTAGACCATGATCTTGGCTTTATTTGGCTGCTCAGCGGTGTAGCCGCCCATCGGCTGACCGGAGATTCAGAGTCCAGAAGACGCGGGGTGTTGGCTGCCAATCTGCTGGCTGCCCGTTTTAACGTGAATGGCCGTTTTATTCGCGCATGGAACTTCCCCTCGAAGGACATGGATACACGGGGCGTTGCGATTATAGATAGTATGATGAATCTACCCTTGCTTTATTGGGCTTCGGAGGAAAGCGGAGATCCGCGTTTTGCCGCTCTCGCTGTGCAGCATGCAGATACCATAGCACGTGAATTTGTCCGCTCGGACGGTTCTATCGCACATGTGGTCGAATTCGATCCGGAGATTGGAAAAAAGGTCGCCGAGCATGGTGGACAGGGATTTGCTCCCGGTTCTGCTTGGGCACGTGGCACGGCTTGGGCATTGTATGGTTTTACGCTTTCGTATGGGTACACGCGCGATTCGCGTTATTTGAAGGTGGCCGAGAACACGGCTGATTTTTTCCTGTCCCAACTGGGCGATGCTTGCCTGCCTGTGTGGGATTTTAGAGCAGAAGAAGAGCACCGAGGGGCATGGGATTCATCGGCTGCGGCGATTGCAGCCAGTGGTTTGCTAGAGCTGGCAAAATATTCGACACGTGCGGAGCATTTTACAGAAGCTGCAGAATCTATTCTCAAGGGCTTGCATCATACGTGTACGGCGTGGGGTGAGGAGCATGAGGGATTGCTGATGAACGGGACCGTACATTATCCTGAGCAAAAATACATCAACGTTCCCATTATCTATGGCGATTATTTCTTTGTCGAGGCATTGGCAAAGCTGCGCGGTGAAGAAGGTTTGTTTAGTGTTGAATGCAAAAAAATATAGTGAGTAAGATGTATAGTGAGTAAGATGATCCGGAACAAGCTCATTCGAGCTGAGCTGTTGCTTGTCAAATCCACAGAGTAATAGTGAGGCAGCGTGTATGTAATCTCATTTACATATACGCTGTTTTTTTATGCACAAAAAAAGACTTTATTTAATTCGATGCCAAAGTACTACTTATAGAGGGGGAAGAGATTGTAGCTGCGCTTATTTTGTACCCAATCAAAGAAAAATCATTGTATATAAGATCTTAATTCCTAAAAATTTTCATTTTAATGCATGGAAATAGGTCCTTTTACTTGTTTAAGAGTATTTATTCGTAAATTGACAATATAGGTAGGTAACCGTATGATATCATCTTGTGTAAAGGAATAAACTGGATTTTAAATATCGTTTCAAAAGGAGTTATACATATCATGACAGGAACAAGTGATACTGAAAGACGGATGTACGGAGGATTCTGGATAAGAACAGCCGCGTTTTTGATTGATTTGATCATCCTTACTGGCATAGTCCTTTTAGTAGGGGGAGCAATTAACATTATCCCAGATCTTCTGGGTATAAAGGAGACGGGTTTCATACAAGTGCTGCTTATGGTTTGGCCGCTGATCTTATGGCTCGTAGTACCATGGCTTTACTGTGTGTTATGGGAATCATCGAAGGTAAGAGCAACACCGGGTAAGCTTGTGTTCTCTTTAATTGTTGTAGACAAGGAAGGAAAGCGTCTTGGATTCTTGCATGCCTCAGGACGTTATTGGATTAAAGCCGTTTCTTTTGTGATTTTACGTCTTATATATATTGTGGTCGCTTTTACTGCGAAGAAACAGGGAGTCCACGATCTTTGTACCAATACCTTTGTTGTACATAAAAAAGAGTTGCAGCGATACAATCAGCAATCGTCTTTTCTGTAAGTACGGAGGAGATCACCGATTATTAAGGAAAGCTTAGTAGTCTTTGATTTTCAAAATAATGGGGGAACATGAATTCATGCGACAACGAAAATGGATATTTTGTTCAGTTGTAGTCCTGCTGCTGTTCGTAGTGGTTGCGGGTTGTACGAATAAAGGACATTCTGGAGAGATCAGCTCTGAAGATGCTAGAAAAGAGCAGCCTGGAAGCACTTATTTGGAGAACTTGCAGGCAGATCTGCCACAACCCACTGAGGCGCAATTTTCCACGCCCGAATTGGTGGTAGAAGCCTTTTTTGAAGCTGTAAATGATCATAACTTCGACAGTGCGTTAAAATGTTTTCCTATTGTGGAAAAGTATCGTGCGAATACAGTAGATAATCATTTCAATTTGCTCCATACCTATGAGCTTCAAGCAGGTGCTCCCATTCCTTCCTTTGAAAGCCATAACTTTTTAAAAAGCTTTATCGAATATGAACAGTATTGGGAGAAATTTTATATGTTACTGTTCCTAAACTCAAATCCGGATATGGTGGGCAAACGTATCGTTATGGGAGAAGCGAATGCTGCTATGGACCTAAAGAAAATCAAGGAAATGAAGGTGAGTAGCACGTACTCTAAGCCTCAAATAATATCGAGTCATAGTGAAAAGAACAAAAATGTTATAGAGCAGACTATGAATATACAAGAAATAAGGGTGCTTGAAGTTAAGCTTTATATAGATGGAGAAGAACAAAACCATGTATTAATAAGCGTGGGGAAAATTGGATCTAATTGGCGAATCTTAAACATGAGTTAAGGAGAACGAGCTTCTGCTTAATGCATATTCATCAATCAACAAGAAACCAGCTAATGCTTGTAATACATTAGCTGGTTTCTTTTATTTTGTCATGATAATTTTCTTCATTTACTATTACGGAAAAAACAGACATTTCTCAAAAAATTTCCATCGTAGATGTCTATGTAGCTTTCTTTATGAAATATTAATATAACGTAGCATCTCACCGAGACGAAAGTATGCCCCTTTATTTTAAAGGGAATCTTATACCGACATAAAAAAAATATAAGCTGCTCTTACAGTTTTCATGTTCTTTTTAGCTTGTTTTGCGTTATAATGAAAGGATGCACATTATGAACGAATTGGAGGCACAGCCCGATTGACTACTTACCCTTTTGCCTTTGATCCGTCCAAGCCGTTTATTGAGCAGGCAAGTGACTGGATTGCGGATGTATTTTATGAAGTTTTGCCTGAAGTCGGCTTTGAGGTTCGGGATGAACAAATTTATATGGCATTCCAGCTAGAACGTGCCTATAAGGAAAAAAAGACCATTTTTGCAGAAGCAGGTGTGGGTACTGGTAAAACGCTGGTATACCTGCTGTACGCTATTGCATATGCCCGATACATGAGAAAACCGGCGATTATCGCCTGTGCAGATGAATCGTTAATTGAACAATTGGTAAAGCCGGAAGGGGATATCGCCAAGCTGGCACAGCATTTGAGTCTGACGATTGATGCCAGATTGGGGAAGTCGCCAGATCAGTATATTTGCCTGAATAAGCTGGATGAGGTGCGAAGCGGACTGGATGAGGACGCAGATGTTTTCCGTGATATCTATCAGGATCTACCGGATTTTGTTCATTTTCCAGATACGTTACAGTCCTTCACTCCTTACGGGAACCGAAAGGAATATCCTGAGCTAACAGATGGACAATGGAGCAGACTCGGATGGGATGTATTTCAAGACTGTCTCGTTTGCCATCAGCGGCATCGTTGTGGTCAGACGTTGTCTCGTGATCATTATCGCAAAGCGGCAGATCTGGTCATCTGCTCTCATGATTTTTATATGGAGCATGTATGGACCTATGAAGCGAGAAAGCGCGAGGGTCAGTTGCCGTTGCTGCCGGAGCACAGCTCTGTTGTTTTTGACGAAGGGCATTTACTGGAGACAGCGGCACAAAATGCGCTTACTTACAAGCTTAAGCACGCTCAGTTTGAGTCTATAATTACCCGACTGCTGGAGGGAGAAGTGCGAGAATCTCTGGCAATGACGATTGAAGATGCAATCTCCCAAAGTGAGGCTTTGTTCGCTGCACTAGATAAGAACAGTCAGCCTGTCCAGGGTTCTAATCGCAAGGAGTTCATCCTGAATGAGTCACTGACTCGAGAGGTAAACCGCTTTGGAGAACTGATCGGCATGATCGAGGAAGAGCTTGTATTTGAAAGCGGACTATTCTCTTTGGATGAGTATCAAGTCAAAATTGTGGAAGAACATTTGGAAATGATTCAAACCGCGTTGGCTTTGTTTAAGCGTCCTGAACTTCTCATTTCGTGGGTGATGGAGGATCAGGATGGATTAACGCTTGTGGTTATGCCGAAGATGGTAAAAGAGATTCTCAAAGAGCGAGTATTTGCGCAGCATATACCGATCGTATTCTCTTCAGCTACGCTTTCCGTAGAAAGCTCTTTTGACTATATGGCGCAGAGTCTCGGTATTGAAAATCCGCTAACGTTCTCTGTTGCTTCACCTTATGACTACAGCGATCAGATGCAAGCTGCACTGTACCCGTTGCAAGCGGGGGATGATCCAATCCAGAGAGCGCTGGCACTGCTGGAGAAATCGCAGGGAAGAGCGCTTATCCTGTTTCCTTCACAGGAGGAATTGGCTGCATTCCAGACGGGTCTCGTTGCTTACCCGGAGGCGTCTGCCTATCGTTTTCTGTACGAAGGTTCGGCTGAAATCAGCCATCTGATCTCAGCTTTTCAGAATGATGAGGAAAGTGTGTTGTGCGCTGTCACATTATGGGAAGGATTGGATATTCCTGGACCTTCTCTGTCGCACGTTATTATCTGGTCACTGCCATTTCCTCCGAATGATCCGGTTTTTACGGCTCTGCGCAAGGATGCAGCAGATCCGTTTATTCAGATAGATATGCCTCACATGGCACTTAGACTCAGACAAGGCATAGGGCGTTTAATTCGTTCGCGCAATGATCGGGGCTGGATATCCATCATGGGCCAGGATTTGAGTCGTCAAGAAGTACGTATACAAGTTGAACAACTACTGCCTGCAGGCGTAGAATGCACCGTAATTGAAGGAAACCCGGAGGGAATAAAAACATGTTGAACTTTACAGCGTACACCGTAGATCAGATTAAAGATGCTTTTGGTATTTTGACTGGACAGCGTTATGAATTTATCATTGATGTAGAGGTAGAGGAGGACGACGAGCTATACACTGAAAACGGACTGTATATCCGTTGTCTTTATTTAGTAGACGAAGAAAAGACAGGACTGCTGAAGTATGAATTAATTGAAAAAGTAACGAATCATTACATTGATCTTGAACTTGAAGAGGATGAGCTGCAAGCTGTTGAGAACTTCTGTAAAGAACATGTACAGGATGAAATAGTGAAGTAACAGTAAGACACTTAGCTAGTACAGCTGGTATATAGCTAACATATGATGAAGATATCAAGGAGTCCTGACATGATCAGGCTCCTTTTTTTTATGGTCAAATGAAGAGAACTTATCTGCTCTAGCGCAGTCTGTCCCACACATTCACCATAAACAGCATAGTCCCCCCTGCGAGTAACACCCACCCTGTGACGATCCAAACTTCAGTCTCTGGAACCTTGTAATTTTGACCTGTAAGCGCCAATATCAACACGGGCAGACCGATATTATGCATCCAAAAATGGGTATGTGCCAGAATAGTAACTGAAAGTGCGGGAAAGGCCACATAGATCAGACCTATGATTCCAAGCGTTGTCCAACCCAATAAATGGATATGAGACTGAATGTTGGACAGACTGTAATCACCCGACACGCCAATAATGGCACTAAGCAGCACACTGAGGGCAAAATATACGGCAGCTATCTTTAGAAATTGCTTTCCCATATATGAACTCCTCCTTATGTTGCACGGGGAATATTTTGTGACATCTTCTCTATCCTATCGAGCAAGCAGGCAGGGGGTGTGGGTATTGTGACTGGTCCATTTGACAAAAGCTTCAAATACACATAAAATCTTATTGCATCAATACTTACCGCATTACTATGTTTTCTTGGAGATGATAGCGAACTTCTCCGACAGTAGGCGTTAATTTTTGACCATTGGTTTATTTTGGATTCGCCATTAAAAGGAGCTTGAAATTATGAATGTATATCAAAATACCCTTGAACTCATCGGACGTACGCCATTAGTGGAGCTGAACAGCTATTCTCTACCGAGAGGAATTCGCCTGTTTGCGAAGCTGGAGTTTATGAATCCCGGCGGCAGCGTAAAGGATCGGGTGGGTAAGGCTCTTATTGAAAAAGCATTAAAAACAGGTCAGCTGAAGCCAGGTGGGACATTAATTGAAGCAACAGCAGGCAACGCAGGTATTGGTCTTGCGATGGCAGCACTTCATTATAATATCTCGGTTATTTTTGCTGTGCCTGAGAAGTTCAGCCAAGAGAAACAGGACCTGATGAAGGCATTGGGAGCACGCATCGTTCATACCCCGACGAGTAAGGGGATGAAAGGAGCTATCGAAAAAACAAAAGAATTGGCTGCTGAAATAAAAGATGCATACTTGCCGCGGCAATTCAGTAATCCGGATAATCCCGAGGCATACTATACGACAATGGGACCTGAAATATGGAACGATCTGGACGGCAAAGTGGACGTATTTGTGGCAGGTGCAGGCTCGGGGGGAACGTTTATGGGAACCTCGCGTTATCTTAAGGAACAAAATGCAGCCCTTAAAACAGTCATCGTGGAGCCGGAAGGGTCCATTTTGAATGGCGGCGAGTCAGGTCCACATAAAACGGAAGGAATTGGCATGGAATTAATTCCTGAATTTGTGGATAAAGGATATTTTAATGCCATCCACACCATTAGTGATGTCGATGCTTTTGGCCGTGTCAAGGAACTGGCTGCACGTGAGGGTCTTCTCGTTGGCAGTTCTTCAGGGTCTGCTTTACATGCCGCTTTACTGGAAGCAGAAAATGCACCGGATGGTGCACATATTGTTACCATTTTCCCGGATAGCAGCGAACGTTATCTGAGTAAAAAAATATATGAAGGCGGGATATAAAATGAAACGCAAAACAAAACTGATTCACGGCGGGCTTCCTACCGATCCCCATACAGGCGCGGTTAACGTTCCTATTTATCAGGTAAGCACTTATGAGCAAGAGGAAATTGGCGTCCATAAGGGATACGAGTATTCGCGTACAGGCAATCCGACCCGGTTTGCTTTGGAGGAGCTGATCAAGGATCTGGAGGAAGGAAAGCGTGGTTTTGCTTTCGGTTCGGGTATGGCTGCAATTCATGCGGTATTTTCACTGTTTAATGCAGGGGATCATATTTTGCTGACCGATGATGTATACGGAGGCACCTATCGCATTGTAAGCAAAGTGCTCAGCCGTATCGGAATTGAGTCCACATTTGTGGATACGACTGACCTGGAAGCTATCTCCAAAGCAATTCGTCCGAATACGAAGGCATTGTATGTCGAAACGCCAACGAACCCGCTTTTGAAGGTTACTGATATCCGCGCTGTTTCGGAGCTTGTAAAAAAACATGATCTTTTACTGATCGTCGACAACACATTTGCTACCCCTTATTGGCAGACGCCAATTACACTCGGGGCTGATATTGTCATTCACTCTGCTACCAAATATTTGGGCGGCCACAGCGATGTTGTAGCTGGTCTGGCTGTTGTGAACAGCGACGAGCTGGGAGAACAACTCCATTTTCTGCAAAACGCCATTGGTGCTATTCTCGGCCCGCAGGATTCTTGGTTATTGATCCGCGGTATTAAAACATTGGGTCTGCGTATGGAAGCGATTGAGCAAAATGCGAAGGAAATTGCAGCCTTTTTGGAAAAACATCCGAAGGTTAGAAAAGTGTATTATCCTGGACTGGAAAGCCATGCGCAGCACGAACTGTCCAAAATCCAGGCTCAAGGCTTTGGCGGCATCATTTCCTTTGATGTAGGTAGCGACGCTAACGCGGTTGCACTTCTGAAAAAGGTGAAATATTTTACACTGGCTGAAAGCTTGGGAGCGGTTGAAAGTTTGATTAGCGTTCCTGCACGTATGACGCACGCCTCTATTCCGGTAGAACGTCGTGCAGAGTTAGGCATTACCGAAGGTTTGGTGAGGATTTCGGTTGGGATTGAAGATCTGGAAGATTTGATTGAAGACTTGCAGGCAGCATTGTAAGAAAATAAGTGTAATGTTCAAGAGAGGTGGCAGAAGCTGCCTCTTTTTTTGTTGTGAGAATAGCTTCTTTTTTGAAAAGCACAGAGGAGTACGTAGAGGTAATAACGAATAGTTTTATATAGTTCAATTGAATGTTAAACGGAATATAACCGCGACTACGTCTCTGAGGAAACAAAAACCTGGAGGGGGAATGTTATGAGGTTCACACATCTGGAAAAAGCAACTACTGTGCTGTCGGATCATCCGGTACGTCTGGCGTCTGCTTATGCAGTCGGTCCAGTCGAGCTTCCGGAAAATTGCGGTGTGGGTAGGGAATGGTCAAGTTATTTTGCCCATGAGGATTGGAATTTGGAAAAGGCTTGTGGTGAAGAAGGAGTAGAGCTTTCAGCCGGAGGAAAGGCAGCGTGCCGATTATTGACCGAGCTGGACCCTCGGACTGCGGAACTGAATCTAGGTGTTTTTCCGCCTTTGGCCGAACAAGAAAGGCTTTTGCTGGTTTCAAATCTTCGTTGTATGGCTGCACAGGAAGTGATTTTCAGACCCTTTGAAGGAACGGGACAAATATGGATAGATGGCACACTTGTATATGCGGAATCCGGTCCTTTTCGCTTGTATCTGGAGGAAGGCGATCACACGGTAGTTATCATTGCTGCGTTTATTCCCGAGGAGGCCCGCTCTATTCGTATCAGTGGAAATCAGGTATGCGACGAATCAGATGTGACAGAACTGCATCGAGAATTTGTAGAGCGTAATATACGTTTTCATATGGCATGGCTAGAGGTTGAAGAAAGTGCTGGCAGGGAGGGCGAAGACAGCCCGATCTTATTTTATTTACTGCGTAAGGATCGGATAGATCTTCCCTTAGATCAAACGTTATGGGTCGAGGTAACGGATGATGAGGGCATGAAGCTGGATCGCTTTCCAGCATATTGGGAGCAGGAGCAAAGCTATGACTGGGATGAGGAAAAGGCCAGGAATACGGGAATGCTGCACTTCACTGTTACATATCGGGATCATGAGGCTGTGGAGCATCATTTTGTGTATTCGGTACTTGTGCGGCCTTTGTCAGTCGTCGTGGAGGGCTTGCAGGAAGAGTATGACCGGTACATTCAAGCCCGCGCTATAGATATTCTTCATTCTGCGCAGAAAATACAAATAGAGGGCCTGCTTGAAGAATTAAAAAGGTTAACGGATTCTCCAGAAGATCCTTTTGAAATCTGGGATTACCGGGTTGTACGTGAATATATCAAGCTATTAAAACAAATTTTCACATATGGACATACCGAGCAGTCACATTCCCCATCCTTACTTCAAGAAGAACACATCTTTTTGTGTAATGACGGAATTGGGGAAGGATTTTTTGTCTCCCGTTTGGACAATAGTTTGCAACGCTATACCATTCAGCTTCCCAGAAGCTATTCGGCTGACCGACAGTATCCTCTGATCGTTCTGATGCCAGGCAAGCGATATGAGCTGGGTTTGCCGGATTTTCAGAATCGAGGTTTTGGGCGAGGCTGGGAAGAGGAAGCTATATTCGTTACTTTTTCGTGCCGTGGTGTAACGTTGGGCAGTTATATTGGAGAAGCTGCTTTTTTGGAGGGGCTGGATGTCATACTGCAAGCGTATCGAGTGGACGAAGATCGGGTCTATCTGACGGGTTATTCGAACGGAGCATACGCTGCTTGGGCGATGGCACAGGCTTATCCTTCTCGTTTTGCGGCTATTGCGGTTATCTCTGGAGCGCCACATCCCAAGCATCTGATAAATCTGTTGAATATGCCAATATTAAATGTATGTGGAGATCAGGATTACTTATTTGCACAAGCATTTACAGCCCCTGTAACAGCGCTTCCATCTGATCATTTTAAAGGTGTCGTAGAACGTCATTCTAATCACTGGGACACGCATGAGCTGAGACTTCTGGACGGTGTACTAGGCTGGCTTATGCAATGGAAAAGAGATGTCGTACCTCAGCGTATCGCCTACCGGACGGAACGGGGCAGACATAACCGGGCTTACTGGCTGGAACTGACGCGAATGGATGTAAATGAGGAATATGCCGAGTTGTACGGTGAAATGAGTGCCACAGGTGAGTTAGATATCGAGGCAGTTCACGCCGAAGAATTTATCATTCATCTTTCTCAAGAGGTCATGCCCTTGGAATTGGCCCAAGTTCGTATCGGAGCCCGTATTTTCGTGTTGGATTTGCGGGAATACAGTCGCTTTCGCTTTGTTAAGACACAGTCACATAAACGTCCCTCCCCTGAATACCGTTTGATTGCCGAACGGGAGGAAGAAAGCAGTGGATGCTTTACAAAAGAATCGGATGCCAAAAAGAAAATGGTGGATTCGAAAAGCGTGGGAAGAAACGTTTTGAGCCATGGTATGGGTGTGCTTGACGTTTATATGGATCGTCTTCACATTGTCCTTCCGTCCAGCTACGCTACACCGGAGGAAGAGCAGGCGGTGAGACGGACGGCGAACGCCTTAGCTAGCCCACGAACAGCGACTTGGAATCCGTATATCGGTGTTCATTATCCGGTGGTGTCTTCCAATGATATTACGGAGGAAGCACTGGCTGATAGCAACGTGATTTGTGTCACTTCGGGCCTGTCCAGACATGAGCTGCTTCAGAAGCACCAAGCCGATCTGCAAATTACATGTACGGAGGAAGGGTATACATTGGGCGGCGATTTTATGGCTGGCGAGTATTGCCTGTCATATATTCAACCTAGCCCATGGTCTGCAACCCAGCAAATGCTTGTCGTAGCGACCAATTCTCCCCGTATGCTGGGTAAAAACCTATTTATGCGCAGACTGATTATGCCCGGATACTTTAATGGTCTACACCCGTATTTGAATAAAGAGATTATTGTGTATGATAGCCAGGGAGTGCGTGCTTTTAACTTTACTTCTATTAGACATACGCAGCAAAAACTGCAAGGCCAATAGCCAATAAAAAAGTAACAATGTTATAATAATCCATAATTTAAAAAACCGTCTGGAGGCACATTGGCGATCCTGACGGTTTTTTGCTGGTTCATTGCAGTGATTTGTGATCGGGATGACGTCATATAAAGAAGGGCATTATGGCAGCTTAGCTTTTATATTGCTCCATCAGGTACATGATCTTTACTTCATCGGCCAAATCTCCAAAGGGTTCTAACGGATTCTCTTGAATGATATGATATAAACGCTGGACTCGTTCCTTTGGCAGTTTGCGCACATATCTGGAAATGAAAGCGGCATGGGTGACTACGTAGCGCTTTTTACGGACAGCTGCACTGGCTACGCGGACGAGAATATCTTCGCCCCCTGCCAATTCCAGAATACGGCGCTCATAAAAGACTACGTATCGGAATGTCCGGTCCTTGATCAGCTCACGATTGAGTCTGGCAATCTCTCCGATATATCTGACCATAAGCGGCTCAAAGCTCTTGATCAGGAGAGGATCGAGCGTTAATTCCATGTCTTTGCGGAGAACAAAAGATTGCAGCAGAGCGACCTGCTGGAGCCTTATCCGATCATTGTGAAGGAGTACAGCCATCTCACGCAGCATTTCATAGGAGACACGCTCACTAAGCTGCCGCAGGGCAACTGCGTTTTTATGATTAACGTTTAGTCCTTCCTGGATCTGCCCTATACGGCCTCTGAACAGACGTATAAGCTGCCTACGCCGTTCATAAGGATAAATACCCTGCTGTAGAAGCACCAAGGGCAGCAGAAGAAGCGCACCGACGATACCGCACAGAAGCATTTGTTGCGGCGAGTGGCCGAAAAAGACAGTAGCGGCCAGCAATATGACACTAACGACAAGGTCTTTACGAAAATAACGTTTGGCTCTGAGTCTGGCATATTGCTCTACAGGGACTAGTGTATCCCGACCACATGATGTGCACTCTTCTTCCCAAAGGGCGGTAAATTGTCCACAACGCTTGCAGACTCTTAGCTTTTGGAAGGCGTACTCTGTGCGGGTAAATGGGCGAAATTGTACAGCTTGTTTGGAACTATTCATTGTGCTCACTTCTCCGGTTCAGCAGCGCTAGAAGCTCGGTGTCGATTTGTGTAATCGACGGGGCGCGTTTTTTATGTATATAGTAAATTAGTGATTTGATGGCGACAAAAAGAAACATAATCGCCAGACATCCGTATGAGATCATAGTGTATTTCCTCTTTCTACTTGGATTTTTACTTCAATATTTTACATGGGCGGGTTTCGCTATTGTTATTTTTGTCGTATAAAGGAGAAGGCTGGTGCCCGATTGCCCTTGTTGGGGTATAATTATATCATTACTGCAGGATATTGGTAAAATCTCGCGGTATAACAGGCTTTTGGGTTGGATTCAGACCATTCGGGCAGTATTTTCAGCTGGCGCTCATGTAAAACTCATTATAATTTAATAGTAGGGGAGTACAACTGTAATTTAGAATGAGAATTAACCGGCAAAGGGGTACAAGCGATGTTTAGTAGAGACAGAAAATGGTTTTTAGTCATCGGAATCATATGTACAATGATCATGACCTCGATTTTGGCATGGCAGCCACAGATGGCGAATGCCGCTTCACCCTCTGCTTCTAAGGTGGATGCGGTGCTGGTCGTCGATGTAAGTAATTCAATGAACACCAGTGATCCTGGGAAAATTGGCAATGAAGCCATGAAAATGTTCATTGATATGCTGTCGACGCAAAATGACAAGGTCGGGATTGTAGCGTATACGGATGTCGTACAGCGTGAGAAAGCCTTGCTTAATATTACATCCGAAGCGGATAAGCAGGAACTGAAGACGTTTATTGACGGACTGAACCGGGGGGCGTATACTGACACCTCCGTGGGTGTCAAGGAAGCAATCCGCATTTTGCAAGATGGTAAAACAGCTGGACATGCGCCTATGATCGTCATGCTGGCCGACGGTAACAACGATTTTAATAAGACGACAGGTAGAACCGAAAGCCAATCCGATCAGGATATGGCACAGGCTGTAGCCGAGGCTAAAAATAGCGGCGTTCCGATCTACACCATCGGCTTGAATGCAGATGGGAAGCTGAATAAAAACAAGCTCGCCGACATAGCGCAGCAAACGGGCGGCAAGTCCTTTATTACAAGCTCAGCGGATGACCTGCCGAACATTTTGAGTGAAATTTTCGCCAGCAATTTGAAGTTGAAAGTGGTGCCTTTGCAGTCCATTACGGCAAACGGCGACTATCAGGACGTAACGGTAACCGTACCGAACGATAGTGTGCTGGAGGCTAACATTTCGATCATGTCCTCGAAACCGGTGGATGCGAGACTGATAGACCCGTCGGGCAACAGCAAGCCGATTCCTTCGAGCGATGTGCTGCTGTCCAAGTCCAAAAGCTACTCACTGATTAAACTGCTCAAGCCTGCGGCTGGTGACTGGAAGCTCCAAGTCAAGGGAGTCCAGCAGGATCAGATTGATATTAATCTGGTATTTAACTATGATCTGGAGCTGAAAATGGACGCACCGCCCGCCAAATCATACAAAAAAGGCGATGCAGTTCAAATTCGTTCCTACCTGACGAGCAATAGCCAGCATCTTCAGGATCAGGAATTGTATGCGAATATGAATGCTGTTCTGAAGGTCAAGGATCTGGATTCCGGTACAACGAATGAGGTGCCGTTAACCAACGCAGGGGATTCTTTTACCGGTTCCTATACGATTCCAGATGAGCATGACTACGAACTAACCGTTAGAGCAGAGGAGAAGAGCTTCTACCGTGAAACACAGCCTGTAACCATTAGTGCTAAAGCAGGGGCGACGAGCGGTACAAATACGGGCACGACTCAGCCAACAACACCTGCTGAAAAGTCCAAGCTAATGCCACTCATTCTTTTAGGGCTGGGACTGCTCGTTCTGCTGGTTGCCGCATATTTCATCTGGAAGGCTATGAAAAAGGCCAACCGTGGCTTTGTCGGTCAAATCGTACTGGAAATCCGGGATGAGAACACTGGCGAAAAAACGTATCCGCAGTACAAGAAGCTGAACACCTTCCGGGGCAAATTTAATCTGCACCAGTTGCTGCAACTGGCACCGGAATTTGCTGGAACCGACAAGGTTGTGTTCACACCAGCCAATCAGGATCGTATCATTGTGCGCAGTACCTCCGAGATTACGATTGAAAAATCCGGGCGAGCTGTAGACACAGGCAACGGTCTTGAACTCAAAAACGGTGATCGTCTGACCATCCCGTTAGCCAGTGTGGACAAAACCATTTTGCTGGAATTTATTTCAGTAAACAGCTAAACGAACCCTTAGGAGGTCATATCTATGAAACCAGTAGTTAGAGAGCATATCCAACAATTAGACGTATCACTCGGCGGGGGGATCGTAAGCGATAAGATCAGAGTGGATACTATTGATAATCCTATTTTAATTATCGGACTCGGAGGTACGGGAATTGATGCCCTTCTCCGCTTGAAATATCAAATTAACCGCAGATTCAAGCTTCCAGCAGATCCGATCTCCAAGAAAAAGAGCGATAAACCGGACAATGTGGAATTTCTCGCTTTTGAAACGAATGAACAAGACCGCAACAAAAAATACAAGGGGATTGGTTTGGACCCCATCAATGAGTTTGTATTGCTGTCCAATGCGGAAATCGGCGGATTGCTGCAAAACCGTAGCATTCTAGAGCCGTACATTACCGATTGGCTGTCTCCAGAGCTGAGCATTACCGATGGTATGAACGGGGCGGCAGGGGTACGTCAGGCAGGACGATTACTGCTGTTCACCAAAATTAATCAGGTCGTTCAAAGCATTGACAAAAAAATCAAAACCTTGTCTGAGGGCACCAATAAGAAGCTTATGGTGTTCCTGCTGTCTGGTTTGTCCGGCGGTACAGGAAGCGGTACTTTCCTCGATATCTCATATATCGTCCGAGGAATTATTGAGCGCGATTATGGCTCTGCAGGTGTAGACCGTGTAAATACATTAGGGTATCTGTTTACACCGGATATTAATTTGGCGAACAAAAGCCTGAGTGAGCATACACGTGAATATATTAAAAAGAACGGCTATGCTGCACTGAAAGAGCTGGACTACTGGATGAATGTAGACAGCCGTGGTGAACGCTTTAAGCAGCAGTACGGAAATATTTTGACCGTGAACTCGCCGCTTCCGCCGTTTAATCTGTGCCATCTCATTTCGGCCACGAATACGGAAGGCAAGCTGTTGGAAAATGCTTATGATTACTGCATGAATGTCACCGCCGAAAACATCACCAACTTTATGGCGAGTGAGGAAAAACAATCCGGCGAAGAATTTGCCATTCATGACTATATCAGCAATATCCGTACCAATATCGCACAAATGAATAAGGCGTATCCAGCAAACTACGATTACAATATTATCGGGGCTTCCTCGGCGGTGCTGCCAATGGAGGAAATGACGACATATCTGGCTTATCGAATGTTTGGCAAAATGTCCAAAATGTTCGAGCAATCGCCAAATCAAGAGGATGTAGAGAAGTTTGCCCGCAAGCTGGGCGTGGATCTGGATAGCATGATCAAAAACTTTGAATCCCGTGTACCTGAGCCGCTTCCGGGCTTTGAAAACAGTGAACGGTTAAGTTATAGCAATGTCGTTAAAATGCAAGTTGTCAATATGGACACCGAGCTGGAGCAAACGTTCCTGACGCGTGCCCGCGAAGAGTATATCAAAGCGAAGAAGCAGCTTCCTGGTGAAATTACAGGACAGTTTACGGATCAAATTCGCCGGATGTTTCTGCATCCTGAGCAAGGACCGTTTTATGTATCCCGCATGATTTATACTGAAAAAGGATTTAGCTTGCTGAAAATGCTGCTTTCATATGTGGAGACGTTGCGTGAATCACTGCACCGTATTCCGACGGACATTGAATGGGCGCGTGAGCAGGCGAACGAAAAGTTGGGCGATGCCAAGAGCGCGTTTGTATCCAAGGATAAAAAGAAAAATGCGTACATTGAAGCGAAAATTAATGAATATTGGCTGCGTGCTGATGTGGAACGTACAGAGCAGCTCATTGAATTTTATGAAGACCTGTATGACCTGTTGAATAAGGAAAATAGCCGCATTTATAATGTATTTACTGAAATTTTGAACGCATTGAGCGCAATATTCGAGAAGAATGGTGATCTGCTGATTAACGGCGAGGAACAGTCCGATCACAAAGGTAACAAAACGTACTATTGGAATCTGGTAAGTGTACCGGATATTTCTGAAGTTGTGACCAAGCTGCTGGATAACCGCAACGGTGACGATTTGATTCGTGATTTTGCCCAAGAATTGCTCGAAAATTCAGATCAATGGGTGAAGGATCAGGATATGGACATCATCAGCTCAATCTCCAATTTCTTGACTGATAAGTTCGGTGATCTCATTACCCGTTCCATGGAGGATTTCCTCGTCATGAAATACGGGCAAGATGAAGCCATTGAAAAATTTGTGGAGCGCTACATTGCGAGCAAACTGGATGAGGAAGCTGTACCTGTGTTCCATCTGAGCAATAGCTCTGGCAACTTGTACTTCCCGTCTTGGGGATTCGTTTCGGTACCTGTACAGTCGCCTAATATCCTAAAAGGCGTTCGCAATTATCAAAATAATGCAATTGGAAAATCACACTTTACTATTAAAGAAAGTGAAGTTCGTAACCGGATTTTCTGGCTCAATACGCGTAATGGTGTTCCTCTGTTTGTATATACGCCGCTCAAAGTGTATGAAGAAAGCTATGAAAAAACGATTCTTGACCGCGAAGGTATTGGCCGCCATCTGGTGCAAACAGGCCAGAACAACTGGACTAATCTGCCGTCGCCGATTCCTGAAAAGTCATGGGGCGAAACTTACGTCAATTCGCGTGTGCAAGCATACAATGCACGCATTCGTAATGATTTTGACCGTGCCAAGTCACTTGGCGTGATTCGAGAAAAGGATGTCGATCAGAATACGAGCAGCCGCTTCACTGTAATCCGTTCACATGCGCTAGATCTGAATGCGATGCTGGCAGGCTACGATATGCGTTTGCAGGAATCCAAGCCGAATTTGGGTGAGGTGAAAAGAGCATGGTCTGAGTTGAAACGTCTGCTGGCTGAAGGGCTGGAGCAGGCCGGAAGCAAGGACATCTTTGGCAGCATCAATGAAGAGATGGCGAAGGAAAACCTGATCCGTTCACCAGAGTTAACACAGGTGGTTCGTGAAGAACTGGTGAAATATACACAAATTGAAGCGAAAGCCGCTGAACTGGAAGCTTTGCTGGGTAAATATCAGGATGAAGAAAAATGGCTGGATCAGTTCATTCAGGCTCTCTATACGGACACGATTACGAAAAAAGGCGCTTTGTATGTCTATGATCGTGACGAAGAGGAAGAGGCTTGGGAGCCGTTTGCGAACGTCATGAAGAGCCGCAATTATGTGGAGTTTGAAGTGTTTACAAACTTCCGTGGTTTGGAAGAAAAGAAATTTGCAGCTCTAATGCGCAAGGCGGATCGCCGTGATGTTGTATTGACTTCATCTGAGGATATTACACCATTGCTGGCAAAGCTGGATGAACTGGCTGCAACTTACACAGAGGCCCGCAATCAATTGGAATATGAAAAGGTGGAGCTGGCTAACGGAGCGGAACTTTATGCATTCTATGCTCAAATGGCTGGAAAATTAAACGACATCCGCAGAAAGTTGAAATAAAGTATGAGAGAGCAGCTGTTACGTTATGCGGCTGACTATGCAGCCGCAGAGGACCAATTAATCGGAAGCGGGGATGGACGCAGTAGCATCCATTTCCCGTCTGTGTTTCTTTTTATCGGGGATCGTATGAACCCGGTGATGAACACCATTGCAGATATCAACCGAACCAAGTGGGATAACAGCACGGGAGTAACATATATTCAGATTCGCTCGCAGGAAGAACATGCGGCTGTAGATCGTTCGGTGGATGCTATTGTTCATACGATAGCGGTACCGGAGGAAAGTGGCCACCAAACGATACGCCGTGACTTACACCAAGCCTTTTATACACATGAATCGCAGCTAATTGAGCTTAACACCGCGTTGCGCCGGGCTAGTGGACATCTGGCAGATTACGGTCGGTTGTATTCTTCGTTCGAGCGTGTCCATTTGTCGATCTTGACGACAGCGGATGACCCCATGAACGTATTAATCCCTGAAGTTACGCTGTTGGCGGAGTATATTTTTGCACAGTCTTTTAAATCGGTACAAATGGATCTGTATGTGTTGGTGAATGAAAGCGATCAGACTGCCCAATTTGGCTACAGTAGTGCAACGTCCGTTGCTTTCATGCGAGAGTTGGACTATATCCAGAGTCCGGAGTATACGTTTACGGCACCGCTTCATATGACCGAGGACAAATTGACCATTCCGGTATCCCATGCTCCATCGCCGTTGTTCGATCTCGTCTATGTGCTGTCCGACAAGAACGAACGCGGCGTAACGGTGCCGAATAGTCTGCGAGAAAGCTGTGACATCATTTGCCACATTCAGCTTCTTAAAAACCGTTATCAGGCAGGAGATTCCTATCGGTCACAGGATGGGGGATACAACAATACATCGTTTAAAAACAACATCATGACGGAATCCGGGCGGCAGGGTTATGTGTCGGCTGGATTTTCCCGAGTCAACCGCCCTAACCAGTCAATCGCACTTACGGTGCTGTATCACTTTTATGTGAAGCTGTTAGAGCGTATGAGAACAGAGCAGGAGTGGGACATACGCGATAAGCTGAATTATTTTGGTTTAGATGCTGCTGAGCGCGGTCGCACGCGAAATGATCTAGTTCCTGGTAATGAAGCGATCACGGACATGAGTGCACTGATGACCAGCGGAGCCAGCTACGGCTCGTTGAAGCGAATGACATTACGTGAGGCGGAGGAAGCCTTGTTTGGTCAGGGCTGCGAAGCCTTTTTCCGTGATAATTGTGAACGGATTGTGCACAAACGGTTGGGAGATTTTCAGGCGGAATCAGGTCTGCAGTTGGCTGTGAATGCAGCTGCCAAGGAATATCCTGAAATCGGATTTTTCGAGCTGACAGACTGGACGGATGAAAATAAAACAGGGAATGTGCTTACGGCTGTTCGGGGGCTGATTCGGGATACGTCCAATGACTTGCAGATTAGTGCCGCTGAACTGGATACCCTGTATAACGGGCGGGTGGAGGACCAGCCTTTTCAACGACTACCACTCATGGATAAGCATAATGTGCGCAGCTTGATCCGTTACCTGACCGAGACAGTTTACGGGCACAAGCTGCACATGCTGCGGATTCAAGCGGATTTGGAGTTACTTCGCCGCTATGAACTGGCACTAGAGAAATGGCATGCACAAGCGAAGCATATTACAGTACAGCTTGCCAGCCTGGAGCGTGAACTGCATCAAGCTGCAACGGACAGTATTCGGCAGGCCGACAGTTACACAGGTCAAAACCTGTTCGAGTATTACGAGCGTGTGACAGAGGATGTCATGCGTGAGCTGGAAAGCAAGCGGGGAAAATCTATATTCTTTGATACCCGGCATATGGGGTCTGTATCCGGATTGCTGGACGGGGGTCTGTCCGCATTGGTGGATCGACTTACGCTGACCTGTCGTACCTTGATTCTCAGTTCACAGCCGTTTAATCAGACCTTCGAAGAAGAATTATTGCGGCGTGCGAATGTAGCTGCTGCATATGAAAATCGGCTGGTCGTTCCGAAGGATGAGCTGTTTAGAAAACTGTATCAAACGTTAGAGGAACATGGCGGAATTAACGTACGTTTGCTCGACTATACCCATGAGCATCGGTATGAAGAAAAGTACTTCTTTGGTGACTACGAAGGCGAATTTCTTCCTTATGCGATGGATGTGGACATTACTTCGCGTATTTACAAACTGGGTTTTGTGCATGAGCGTCGCAGTAGCGGGGTGGAAAAACTGCATTTGATGGGCGGCTTCCATCTGGAGGATCTGATGGTTTACCGCAACGGCAAAACGTATTATGAGACATATACTGCGAATGGTTTCGTGTTTCACGGAATCGACGTGGACCGGTTGCCGGAATTGCGGTAGCCACATATTCATCCTACTTTAATGATGGAAGGAAGCAACGATTCTTATGAAGCAGCGTAAATTTAACGTTCTCCTATTACTGTTCGGCTTGCTGGGCGCTGTAGTAGGCTTCATCTTGGGAGAGCTTATTCTTCACAAATTGATAGGGCACTGGCCGCATATCATCGTGATCGGGCTGTATTTTGGCATCATGGCCCTGTGCATTGGCCTAGGCTGTCTGATTGGCGAACTGATTTCGCCACAGTTAAATGGACATTCATGGCGGCAGCGCTACTCCGGGTTATCCTGGAAGTTACTGGTGCCTGCTACGTTGGTGATGTTGTTCGTGGCAGGTCTGCTATTGGAGTTGGGCTATCAGGTTAACCCTGAAGGGCGCAAGAGCGTACAGGACCTCGTACTTGTGATTGATAATTCCGGAAGTATGCAACAAACAGATCCTGATAATGAACGCCTAACGGCTGCCAAGAGTCTGATTGGTCAAATGGATGGAGACAAGCGGGTAGCCATTGTTTCATTTGATTCTACTGCACAGTTGGTTCAGCCGTTTACTCCCATTCGCACAGATGCAGAGAAGCAAGCGGTTTATTCCAAAATCGATAGTATGCAGACTATAATGTCAGGCGGTACGGAGATCAGACTTGCTTTGGACGAGACGATCAAGGAGATTGAAACCCAAGGCAATGCAGAAAAAGGTTCTCTCGTTATTATGCTCTCTGATGGCTTTAGCGAGTTGGATACCCAGACAGCATTGGCTCCTTATATCGCGCGCCAGATTCCGGTCAATACAATTGGGCTGAAACTGGCAGAGTCGGATGGTATAGCCTTATTGCAAAATATTGCTAACCTGACAGGCGGAACTTATTCTAATGTAGCCAATGCCCAAGGACTTACTCAGGCGTTCGGTAAAATATATAACAAAATCGGTGATCGCACACTGGTAACGGAGCGGACAGGTGAATATGCCGACAGTCTGTATTTTGCCATTTATCGTGTAACGGCTCTGGTCATTATCGGCGCTCTATTGGGATTAGCTCTTGGGCTGATGTTCGATAACCGTTTTCTTGCACGGAACTTCGCCATTGGTGGAGTCCCGGCAGGCTTGCTCGCTGGCTTTATTTTGGAAAAAGGATTATCTGGATCGCCTATAGGAGACTTGATGATTCGTTTGTTGGCAGCGCTCGTACTGGCAGCCCTTATTGCTATCTTTTCGCTTGTTCTGCCGATTGCGGAAAATACTCGCCGATCTTCCGGTGGAGGAAGTCAGGGTGAGTCGTCAGGACGCCGGAGAGGGGCAGCGGAAGCCCCGACGCGCAATCGACGCAGCAGTGGATTTTAGAACGGGAGGCTGGAACTTATGCAGTATAGGGAAGCACAGCCCGGTGATCCTATTATTTCGGAGCTGAGCCACAAAATTGATGACAACCGGGTTGTGTTACGCTGGCAGTGGCCTGAGGGCGCAGCCGTGGTATATATTGCGAAACAATCAGCCGATGCAGGTGTGAATGGGCAAAATGAAGGTGAAGTTTTACCGCCTTTTTCAAGCCTAAAACTTTTTACACGCGAGGAGTATAAGGCTGCTGGCAGCTATCGTGACCGAATTGAAGGCATTGGACGCGTGCGGTATACCGTGTATCCGGCTGTTCGGGAGGATGGAGACACTTACGTGATCCGTCAGCAAGACGGAGCCAACCAACTGGAGTTGAGCACCGGAAGGGCTAAAATCAGATATGCGGTTCACCATAAAAAAGGCTGGTTTCGCAGCCGCAAAACCGTCCAAATTCAGGTGACAGCCGAAGTTCCTGTCCCGCAGGAGGCGCTTTGCTACGTGAAGAAGCGTGGGGGCTATCCCGCAGATCGGGACGATGGAACCTTGTATCCGTTCACAGCACCTTTTGTTGCGGGACGGAATGTTTTACCCGCTGTTGAAGTGGGGGGAGATGAATATGTGCGGCTGTTTTTTACGGACGGCCAGAAATATGGCACGGTATATGAATTAGTTCCTGAATGAAAGGAGGCCGCAACCGATGAGTTTTCTTAGCAATTTATTCAGAAGAAAGCCACAGGCAGCGCCAAGGCCGTTATTTTATGATATTGTGTGCCCTTATTGCTTTAGTAAATTCTCCCCGGAGGAAGTAGTATTCCGTGCTTCTCATCACCGTGAAGATGACGAGGACTACGCTTTGGGTGAAGATGAGCTGTTGAACAAATATCGGGAGCGTTTTGGCTTGGACAGTGTGCATGATATGGAGGCGATTTTACATCCCCTTGATGTTCCTGAGGAACATCGATTGTATTCTGATCATGTACTGACAGGACTGACCGACCGTTATGGCGAGCTGACGCGTCACCGACTGTGCCCGCACTGCCATAACGAGTTGCCCGTGACTGCGGGTAAGGTGCCTAGCAATATCATTTCGATTATTGGAGCTTCGCAGGCAGGGAAATCTGTTTATATGACCTCCCTGATTCACACGCTGCAACATGTTACGGCCGATCATTTTGACGCGGCTTGCATGCCACTCAATGCAGAGATCAGCCGAAAGTTCCGCACCATGTATGAGGAACCCTTATTTGAAAGAGGCGATCTGCTTACATCGACACAAAAAGAAAAGATGCAGGAGCCTTTTATTTTCCAGTTTGTGTTTAAGGATGAGGAAAAGCCGCCACTGACGCTGGTGTTTTTTGATGTTGCCGGTGAGGGAATGGTAGATCAGGACTATCTGGGACTGCATGGGCAGCATATTAAGAATTCTGCAGGTATTCTCTTTATGGTCGATCCACTACAAATCCGCTCTATTCGGGAGCGCATTAAGATTAACCTTGGCGATAAGCCGGGTGAGTGGGTCTCACAATATGATGAACCGCGTGACGTTGTACTTACGATGTTCGGTGATTTTATCGCCTATCAGGAAAAAGGGAAAACGGACATTCCGACCGCTGTCGTCCTGACCAAAAGTGATATGCTTACTGCGTTGGCAGATGAAGAAGGCACATACATCAAGACGAACAGCAATATTTTTAATCCGATGGAGCATCGCAAATATATGGATTTGGATGAGTTTGCGAACATTGATGGCGAAGTTCGGCGCTTCATCGAAAAGGTGGATAAACCGTTCAAGGGCACGATGGATGTATATTTTACGGATACGGCCTATTTCGCGGTTTCCGCGCTGGGTAGCAATCCGGTTGAGCAAAAGCTGCAAGGGTTGGTTAGTCCGATCCGTGTGGATGAGCCATTTATTTGGCTGCTTTATAAGTTGAAGTACATTGAGGGGAGAGAATCACAGTGAGTTATGCTACCTCTCATTTGATACAACAGCAGATGTACACACGGGAACGGCGTGGTATTTTCCGTTCTACGGAAGGCTTCGATACAGTGGCTAATTCCAAAGGATTGGATGCTTCTTTTATTAAAAAGGTGCTGCATCCCTTATGTGTATATGATGCGCCTGCTGCTTTGACGGCGCGCGGCGAGAAACAGGAAAGTGTCTATCCGGAAGCCATACATCTGGTACGGACGGAGTCCGGGGATGTAGTACTTGGCCGCAGTATTTATAAGGCTGCGGATTTTACTGGGCTACGAAGCGCCCTTTTCACGCACAACTATGTGATTCCAGCCGGACATGGTGAATCTCCGTCTGACTATAAGCAGTGGCTGAACACCTCCTTTGTTGATACTTATGATATTGAGCAGGGAACGGATTTGCCGGAATTGGAGCGTCTACCAGGTGGAAGTGTATTTCCGGCTGTTGACCCGTCTACAGTGCTGGCTCAATTGCAGCTGAGCGAAGAAGTGTTCAAACAGCTTTTATACGCAGTCATGATGTCCGCAGCGGGTCGCAAAAAGGTATACGTAGCGCTGAATGTTCCTGTAGAAGCGGTCGGATCTTCAGCCAAGCAACTGCTTGGTGTGTTATATGCAGCACTGCCTTATGCATTTCGCAACAGACTCGGATTTCTTACATATGCACAGGAACCAAACAGCAGAAAAGGCATTCACTTGATGTTTGTTGAGCCTTTTAGTTTGCGTCCCGGTGATCGGAATGTAGAAAAGGACTTTGTATTTGACCTGTCTAATCATAGTCGAATACTTAATGTGGATGCAGAGCAGGTGAGACAGCCGTATTTTGACTGGATCGTCCGTACGTTGTTGAATGGTGAGACGCCGGACGATTTCTTCAAATTTGCCGAGCAAATGCTGACAGGTATGGAGGCCGGGCGTGATTTGACGCCATCCAGCTATCATGAGCTAATTACGTTGTACAGAATTGAGCAGGGAGAGCGGGCATTATACAACGAACAACGAATCACTGTGTTACGAAGCCTGACTGATTATTTATCGCCACCCGATGCGCTGCCACGTAAAATGAGGCTGAATGATCTGTTTCTGTCGTTCTTTGATCATGAATTTGATCGGGTGAAGGATGGATATATTCCGGATGTAGGCCTGGTAGATAGTTTCAAGGACTATTATAAAGTTCATGCACGCAGCAGCGAAAATCGGTTGGTGGAATATTTAATCCGTTCGCTAAACAATGCTTATACTGCCAGAAATACGGAAGCAGTCACGTATATTTATCATACAATTGAAGAGAATCCATCATTAGGCAAGGCATATTTTACGAAAGTGTTGGGTAATCCGGCACTGACAAAAATGCTGTTCATTCCCTACATGGACAGTCAGATGAAAAGAACACCGGATGCCAAGGGGCTGCTGGCTGTTGTGCACGAATGGGGCAGTAGGTATATCGAAGTGTCGGCGAATGCCGATTTTCAGCTTTTGGCAGAATCTGCACTGATGGGCCGACTGCGTGCGGAAAGAAAACCAGTAGAGGCTGTGGCTGCCATTCACCAACGATTGCGTCAATGGGACAGCAACTCTGCCGTAGGCAAACTGTCCCCGCTGGAGCAATCTGGATTGACAGAACGCTTGCAGGAAGCGTCGGATCGGTATTTACTTACCGAAGTAGAGCTAAAGGAAATATCACCCGATCAGGTCGTACAGATTCCTTTTTTCACACGGCCTGATTTGGTGCAGTGGGTTGGAAAGCTGCCTGCTCCTCTTAAGGGACAAGCTGTGCGATTAGTTGCGGCTTATGATTGGTTTAACACGGAGGACCCGGAACCGTCGGTGCTGGACGGTCTGGAGCCCGGCGAAGTAGAAAAGGTACAGGATTGGGCTTACAGCTGGCTGCCCCAGCAGCTTGCGGAAGGCCATTTTGCCCGTCTGTTGCCTGCCTTTTATCGTTCTGACGGGCCGGGAGAGGGAATATTGGATTTCGCTCGCCTGGTCAGTTCGATTCGCAAATGGGCAAAGGATAACGATACGATGTACCGCTTTATCCGATGGTCGGAGGAACACCCTGAGTTTGCTACTCCACGCGGCGGTTTTGAACCATCCTACAGACGTGCGCTACTTCTATTCTTCCAAAAGGAAGGACGAGAGGGACTGCATAAAAAAACGCTGTGGCGTCAATATTTTGAACCTGCGAAGCCTGCCTTTAAAAATTTCTATTTGGCAGCAAAGCGTGAGACGGACACGCCTCTGGTCAAAACGCTTCGTCGTTTCCGTAAAGGTGGGGTGATTTCCGGGATCGTGCTGATTGTCATTGCAGGTACGCTAGGCGGCCTGAAAGCAACCGGGGTGATCGGATCTGCTGACACACCTGCGCCTGTTGCCACTCCGAAGCCTGTACAACAACAGCCTGTAGAGCCTACAGTGCCCGTAAAAAAGGAGCCTACGGCGATAGTGACACATGTGCCTAATACCAAGTCCACTACGAAAATGGTCAAGCTGTTGTTTGCGTTTCAGACATCGACAGAGCAGGCAGAATTTAAGCCGAAGAAGCTCGTCATTGTCGGTGCGGATCAGCAGGAGCACTTATACGAAAATTTTACACTTGCTGAACAGAACGACAAGGAAGCAGCCAGTAAGGCGAACAATGATCCATCCGGTGATGTAAACACTGGGAGCGCCACTACAAAAAGCACGACAGCAGATGGACAATCCACGGACAATGGTTCCACAGCTCGTGGGGGTACATCCAGTGGAAAAAGTGGTGATCAATCTGGAGCAGTGACTGGCAACACGGACGGAGGCTTGACTTCGGAGATTACTACTGAGGGTAGTGGCAATGGAGCAAATACAGACACAGACACTGACACACCATCGGAGTATGATCTGAAGAAGTATCCTTATCGTACGCTATTGACCCTTTGGCAGCGGTTGGAACTGAATGATGCTAGCACGGTTACCGTTGATGGAGAAGAATATCCGCTAGTTCAAGTGAAAACTGCGGACTAAGCAACTATAAAACAGAAATGAATGATGAATGAAGTAAAAGACGGGTTTCCTTCAAAGGACTCGTCTTTTATTGTGCCTATATTTCCATAAAGGATGAATTTGTAATTCAAAATTAACCCTATCTAATAAAGCATCATGTTACGAAAGTATTGACACTAAGTAGACAGCTGATTAAAATTAGTTGGAATTCAAACTATTAAAATTAGATAGATATGGAGGTTCGTAGTGAGATGGGAAGCGAGGTGTATCCCGTTTGTCTTCCTTGGGAGGAAGAGAGCACGATGTATTTAATTAAATGGATTTTCACTACCGTCCGGCGCGAAATTGAAATAGCACTGCGCCCTTTGGGGCTCACCTCCCCACAATCGCAGACGCTCTATATACTGGCGATGTCGCCTGGAGTCACCAATACGGATTTGGAAAAGCTATTGCTTATTGATAAATCAAGCGTTACTAGCCTGGTTAACGGGATCGTTAAGAAAAACTGGGCAGTACGCAAAAGTCACCCGGAAGATGCACGCATGAAGCAAATCTATTTGACTGAGGAAGGCTTGAAGATTCACAAGGTAGCTGAACGTACTATTGAGGCAATTAAAAGCTCGGTAGGGGAAACGTTATCTGTCGGAGAATCGGAGACGCTGCGCGGCCTGCTTAAAAAAATTCTCCGCGACTACCACCCTGCGGACGCCCGTGCATGAGCGAATATATAGAGATTTTACCCGGATAGGAGTATTCAAAAGCAGTGAATTACGATCTTAGATAAGAGGTTTACAGGAGAGGGAGACAACCAAATGATAAATGAACAAACTTATCCGAATGCGGATAAGCTTATGCGTGTGCTAGCTTTCACACTTGTTTTTTCAGTGATGAACGCTTTTATGTTTAATGTCGTTATGCCTGTGATTCGAGAGGAGTTTCATATTAGTGCTTCCGATGTAAGTTGGTTGCTGACTGGCTATATGATCGTGTATGCGGTTGGCTCGGTGACCTACGGCAAATTGGCAGATAAATATCGTCTTAAGGATTTGCTGACGTTTGGGATTATCTTTTTTGCACTGGGTTCGCTTATTGGACTGTTGGCCAATCAATTTTGGATGCTCATTGTAGCTCGTTTGCTTCAGGCTGCAGGGGCTGCTGTTATTCCGGCCACTGCTATGATCGTCCCAGTCCGTTATTTCTCGGCTGAAAAAAGAGGACGTGCTTTGGGCGTCACAGCAATCGGCTTGGCGTTAGGTACTGCACTGGCTCCGATTATTTCCGGTTTGATCACAGGCTTTGCAAGCTGGCGTTTTTTGTTCGTCATTTCCATGCTGCCACTGATCGCATTGCCGTTCTTTCGTAAATATTTGGACGATCAGCGTGGAGAGGATCAGAAGTTCGATTTTCTTGGTGGATTATTGCTGGGTGGAACAGTAGCCTTCTTATTACTTTCGATTTCGCAAACCAATATGATGTTTTTTCTGGTCGGTATGGTGCTGTTTGCACTGTTTATATGGCGCATTAACACTGCACATGACCCATTCATCCAGCCGAAGCTGTTCCGTAACAAACAATATTCATACGGGCTCCTTATCGCTTTTTTAGGGACGGGGATTAGCTTTGGATTGCCGTACTTGGCACCGCAGTTTCTGAACAGTCTCAATCAGCTTACGCCCGCAATAATTGGACTGGTTATGTTTCCGGCTGCTATTGCTTCGGCTCTATTGGGTAAAAGAGGGGGGAGTTTGGCGGATAGCAAAGGAAATTCGTTTCTCGTCTATACAGCTGTATCGCTTTTGTTTATTTGTTTTATCAGCTTGTCTACGTTTGTGGGTGCGTCTCCGTATCTGATTTTGTTTTTGCTTATTTTCGGAAACGTAGGTCAGACCTTCATGCAAATTGCCATGTCCAACACGATTTCTCGTACCTTGTCGAAAGACCAGATTGGTGTTGGAATGGGGCTGCTATCTCTGCTGAATTTCATTGCCGGAGCGATTACGACAAGTATCTTGGGCAAAACGCTAGATAGTTCGTCGTCCTTTCATCTGAATCCTGTCGTATCTAATGTGCAGGTGTTCAACTTTAGCAATATTTTTACGGTGCTTGCACTGATTGCGCTTGTGACGATGGGACTTTATGCGTTGCAATTCCGAAGGGGTCCACGCGGTAATACGCCTGCTGTTGAACAAGGATAAACATTTGATGTAACCTCATGCCAAAACAAGGGTATAATATAGAAGGAAAAGTTCATCTATGGAAGGACGGAGTGTCCGGCATGACAAGAAACCTTCAATATGTACCCTATGGTTATGAGCCTCCGATCGAGACGCATAAAGGGACCATGGTCTACTATGATACGTTCGAGCAGATTACAGCCAGAGAGCTGGAGCTTTTTGCCGAAACGGGGGCTGCATTATCTTTTACAAAGCTGGTGCTGTATCCGCTGCATGAAGAAACCGTCAGAAGAATGTGGAAGCAGCCGGTACGTTCGTATTACAAGCGGGTGGACGAGCTGGGAGAGTGGCAGCGGGAGCAGGCTTTGAGTGCTGTTGTCATTGAGAGCTGGGAAGGTAAGCGTAAAAAGTATACGCCGATTGAAGCAGCTATTCGTTTTTTGGCGGAAAAGTATACGACCCCACTTTTTTTGTACATGAGTCCTGAAATGGCAAATTTGTGCGCTTCCTATGCATCGTTTGGAGAATGGATTAGAAATGTCAGATTGGTGCTTTCGAGCGAACCACTACAACTTCATCCGAAGCTTGCACAGTACCGTAATCGCTGGAACACGGTAGAAGAAGCGATAAACCGTGACTCTAAGGTTGACAAAGCGGAGCATGAATTATAGAATAAAACTAATCGTAAAAATTACTATTGTAATTGTATACCATGTATTCCAATTAAGGAGGAAGAGAAATGCGCGTAATTGTTACCTTGGCATGCACCGAATCCGGTGACCGCAACTATACAACAACTAAGAACAAAAGAAATCATCCGGACCGTCTTGAAATGAAAAAATACTCTCCGCGTCTGAAAAAGTACACGATCCATCGTGAAACTAGATAATTTGAGGCCTGCTGTATAGCAACCTGAATTATCCTGCTTCCTGAGCGAAGCCTGTTAAGTTTGCAAAAGCCTGCGTTATGGAACCGGCGAAAACTTGAATTAGTCCAGTGGACAGAGCGTCTAAAGTTAAAGCTTGCATCTAAGAGAACGGCTTTTTTTCACGGCTGTATGATAGATGCTGAGCTACATGGCACGCTTTGCCTTTTGAATCGAAAGCACGTGGCTACCGACTTCTCCTGTGCTGGTGTCAGCATTTGGGACGAGCCGGAGGACCATTCACTATATGCTTATATAACGATGAAGGCTGACGAAAGATCCGGAGCGTTCGTGCAATGGGCGATGCGATATATGCGGCATCGTTTGCTTGTCGTTTACGAGCTTGAGCGCCAACCGTTAAGGTCTGTCGTCTTTTTTTCTGGGACATAACCGTTCCTTTTGCCAACTGATGGAGTATTGCGCCAGTACGTTTGAGGTTGAAACTAAAACTACATGAAAGATTAGGTGAAACTAATGAAAAAAGATATTCATCCAACATTGAACAAAGTTATCTTTTTGGACCCTAGCTGTGGATTTACTTTCCTGAGTGCTTCCACTAAATATTCGCAAGAAACGATGGAATGGGAAGATGGTAACACATACCCAGTTATCCGTGTAGATACTAGCTCCGCTTCCCACCCGTTCTTCACTGGTAAACAAAGAAACGTGGATATCGGTGGCCGTGTGGATCGCTTTAACAAAAAATATAACCTTAAGTAAGAACAGTCGAGCGTTGTGTTCATGGATTATGCTTATAATCCGTGAACATCGCTTTTTAAAAAACCTCCTGCATCTGCAGGAGGTTTTTTTGTCTTAATTTAGACCTGTTATTTATAGCGAAATGAAGCACTGTTCCCATTGGTCGGTAATGGATGCTTTGTCGAGCTGCTCCCCAATGAGCGTGACATATCCCTGACTCACGGGAAGTGCAGTAGGCTGCCACTCCAAGTGATTTCCTGAAAATTGCAAAAGCATTGTCCCTTCCTGAGGAAGCACGCAATAACCTTTCGCTCGAAGCAGAGAGGAGCCTAGCCCTGTCAGAAAGCGCTCCAATCGTTGTTTTTCGAGTGGCTGAGGAGAATATTGATGCAGCGTTAAGCTCTCCAAATGGGAAAACGAGTGGGTCTGGTTGGGATCGTGGCTGTGGCTATGACTGTGTGCAGAAATAACTTTGAACGGCGTACTTATAGAGGTAATACTGGGTCGTCCGGAACTTTTGACGGGAATGGGGACAGACAGTGCATCTGCATCAGTGGGCTGGACCTGTGCAGGTGCTGGTTGAGGTGTCTGTACAGGTTTCGCGGCAACGGATGTGGAGGCCAGAACAGGCTCTAGCAGTGGTTCAAGGTCAACCCGGCTATATTCAGTAGTTTGCAGCTTGGCCGTATCGTTGAGCTTGCGGATGCTTTTGACGACCTTCGTCACTTCACGGCTGCTTGCTGCATCCGTCTTGTTCACCACAATGAAGTCTGCGGTGCGCAGTTGTCCGTGCAGGGTGCGAACCAGTTCTTTATCAGCCGTAAAACGGCTATTGTATTCATGGAACAGCTCAGCATCCACAACACTGATGCTGTGAACCAGATAAAGCTGATCTGCCAGTAGAGGGGAGCGAAGCTCCTCCAGTACTTGTTCGGGGTTGGCTACCCCGGTGGTCTCCATGAAGATCAGATCTGGCTCCTGGCTGAGCAGGGTATGCAAAGCCCCTGCCAGTTCATTTCTTTTGCTGCAACAAATGCAGCCTTCTAGCAATCCTTCTACTGTTACGTCAGGCATTTCCTCTGAAATTATAGCGCTGTCTACATTATATTCACCCATTTCGTTCATTAAAACAACAGCACGAAGGGGAATTTGGCGGGTATGGGCTAACAGGCGCAAAAGCAGTGTTGTTTTGCCGCTTCCAAGAAAACCACTGATTAAAATAACAGGAACTTTGTTCATCATTTTTCCTCCTTGGCGGGGTTAGTGTGTTGTGTTCAAGCGATCAAAGGTAGCTACCGAGTCTGCTTGGGTATAGACATAAGGGGATTCTGGCTGCTCGACAGCGGTTATTTTTTCGGATCGAATTTCAAGTACGGGAGCGTTTCCCTTTTGTGCGGTATGCAGTGTTCCTTCAATGGTCACCCAGGTATCCTTGTCAAAGGACGGGGCTTTCTGGGATTGGACGATGATCCCGAAGGGCATGGCATCGGCAGTACAGCACATGACGAGGAATCTTCCTACTGCAAAAAGCCCTTTACCCGGCAGATTGTCGTCTTTATACACAAAGCCAGTCACCTGTACTTTTTTTCCTTCAAAAGCTTGTTTATATAATTCAATGGCTCCAATAGTTTCGGAAAAAATCTCTGGCTTGATCTGTATGATAGGTTGCTGATACAGGCGTTTCGCCAGTTCGGCGAATTCCACATTGTACTTATCAGGCGGAACGAACAGCTTATCCAGCGTTTCCTGACTCCATTTCCCCTCTGGAGGGGGCGAAGTGGGGACAGAAGATGCAGTTGATAAAAGGGAGGAGGTGGATGCTTTCGTGGTCTGTGTATCTGTTTTCCGTCGGATGTCCGGGTTGGGATACGTGAAGGACATGCCTTTTTTGGCGGCCATATCACTACCAAGTGCCTGATTGGGCAGCAAAGAACCGAATAGGAGCGGAATGAGCAGCATTCCATATACGAGTGTTTTTTTGAACCAGCTTTGCGGCAACGGGTGCTCACAATCACATACATCCTCACCGTCCCGCCCCCCAACGATTCCGTGCCATGCCATCGCCAATGCGATGAACAAGAGGGGTACAGGACAGAGTAGGAGTAGCTTTTGCATATGGGGAGCTAGGTAGTAATGAAGTGCATTCGTGCGGCTTAATGAGATGATGTATACAGCCAATCCGATCATGAGCAAGGAGCGAATGCCATATTGCCAGCGGATGCTAAAGGTTGAATTCACGTTTGTATTCACCTCCCCAATAACCATTCAGCAGCTATAGAACCCACTAGAACAAGTGAAACAATGAGCAAGGCCAGGATGGCGACAAATTTGGTGCGGAAGGTGCTTAGTAGCATGAGCGTGCCTTTGAAATCTAGCATCGGACCAAGTACAAGAAAGGCCGCCAGTGGACCCAGTGTAAAGGTATGTGAAAAAGCAGTGGCTACAAAGGCATCAGAGGTGGAACACAGCGACAGTATGTAGGCAAAACCCATCATAAAGGCGTACGATCCGACCGTTCCTTCACTTAACGAAAGCATCTCATTACGTGGGATGAAGGTTTGGATGCAGGCTGTCAATAATGCGCCGATAATGAGATATTTACTCATGTCCAAAAACTCGTCCCCAGCATGTACAAAAAATCCCCGCCATGTGCGATTATGCCGATGAGTCTGATTGTTCTGCTTTTGCTGGTTAAAAGAGAGTAACGACCGTTTGAGCGGATGTACTCGCACAAAGGCATACACGATCAGTCCGATGATCGCGGAAACGGTAAAAGCCAAACCCGTTCGAACGGCAGTGACCTCGGGATGGGAAGGGAAAGCCATCATCGTCGCAGCCAGTACCACGGGATTGATAATGGGCCCGCTTAAAATAAAAGTGATACCCATATAGGCAGGCATTCCCTTGAGCATTAATTGGCGAACGACAGGGATCATGCCGCATTCACAGATGGGAAACAGTATACCTAGTAAGGAGGCCAGCAGGACACCCGGTACAGGATGTGCAGGCGCTATTTTGCGAATCCATGTCTCCGGTACAAGCCACTGCAAAAGGGATGAGACGAGCACACCGATAAGGAGAAACGGAACAGCTTCCAGAAAAATACCCATAAATACCGTTTTTAATGGCTGCAGCTGCCCCACATCTAACAAACGAAGCCACTGGGGAGATAGCGTGACAAGCACAGGGATGAGAAAGGCAAACGGAATCATAAAAGGCAGCATCTTCAACAGCGTACTGTTTTTCATTCCACGTCTCCTTGGGAATAAGGGTTCTTATCTACAGCCTATGCCTGTAAGGGGACAATCATGCCCGCCGGATTGTGTGTGAATCACCTCCCTATATTGACAAATCTGAGCATGCTCATATATATTTATACTCATTAATAGTAATTATTACGATTAAAATCCGATAAATGATTGCAAGAAGGAAATTTTTAAGGTACGATCCATATTAAATGTTGCAAAGACAAGGAGGGGTTATATGATACCGATTGTTGTTTTATCCGGTTTTTTGGGTAGCGGTAAAACCACTCTTCTTCAGCATGCGCTGGCTTACTACAAGGAAAAGGGTCTCAAGCCAGCCATTTTGATGAATGAGTTGGGTGATGTTAATCTGGACGGTAGTTTGGTGAATGGACAAGCACCCATGAAGGAAATGCTCAGTGGCTGTATATGCTGTACCATTCGCGGGGACTTGGGCGTCGAGCTCATGAATCTTGCTGAGGAATATAAGCCGGACGTGATTATTGTAGAATGTACCGGAGTGGCTAACCCGATGGAGATTGTAGATGCAGTGACAGACGCCTCAATTTATTCTACTATGATATTACAATCCGTTATCACGGTCATAGACGCGCGTCAATTTTTGGATTTTGCCTCGGGGAACGAGAGAAGCAAATCGCTTCGTTTGATGCAGGATCAGCTTCGATGCGCTTCCAAACTGATTATTAACAAGACCGATTTATTGGCTGCGGGCGAGTTACAGAAAGTACAGGCCCTCGTAAAAGAGTTAAATCCATATGTTTTGACTGTGAGCACGCAACGAAGTGACGTGGACGCTGGAATTTTTTTCTCCACTCAAGGAGAGGAGCGTATGGATGTTTCGCGACATAAGGAATCCGCAGTTGATATTGAGAGTGAACATCCTCATTTGGAAAATCATCTGCACACGTATGACCATGATGACCATACAGATCATCAGTCTCATGACCATGACCACGAACACGAACATGGGGAGCATTATCATTCCTACGACCATGTAGTTGTTCACACGCATTTTTTTGGACAACCTGTGCCACGCTACGAGTTTGAACAGTTGTTCCGCAGTTTGCCAGCTGAAATTTATCGGGCCAAAGGAATTGTGCGGTTTCTGGAATCAGAGGGTCAGATGATGTTTCAATTTGCCTATCGGGAGCTGGAAATCATTCCGATCCGCCCGCAAAAGCCAGTGAACGATGTAGCGGTTGTCATGGGTGAGAATTTCTCTGCTTCCGAGATCGAGGAACAATTGAGAAAGCTGGAAGCGGCCGAAAAGCCATTGAGTAATTCATGACTTCGAGAACGAGTCACCTTAATCCATCAAGACCTAATCCATCACAACATCATTCTCGTGCACACCTAGCGGGCAAGCCTACTTGGGGATTTACAACAATTCTGCTGCTGACTGCTGGGCTGTTGCTTTCGGTCACACTCGCGGTCATGCTGGGCCCTGTAGCTGTCGCACCGGGGACGATATGGCGAATTGCACTGTCCCATCTTCCCTGGCTGGACCAGTGGATACCCGTGACATGGACCAAGCCTGAGCAATATATCGTTTGGGAAATCCGCTTTCCACGCGTGTTGTTAGGTGTCATCGTAGGAGCAGGACTAGCTGTTACAGGGGCGACTATACAGGCATTAATTCGTAATTCGTTAGCGGATCCCTATATTTTAGGTGTCTCGTCTGGGGCTTCGGTGACAGCCACATTGGTAATTGTGTTCGGAGCTTTCGGGTTTTTAGGACGACTTGCGCTGCCTTTATCTGCTTTTATAGGATCGTTAGCTGCAATGCTTATGGTGTTCGCCTTAGCCCGTGTAGCTGGGAGCATATCGACGACCCGCTTATTGCTGGCAGGGGTGGCGGTGTCTATGATGCTGTCGGCTGTGACTAGCTTTATCGTGACGATGGCCCCGAATGAAAAAGGCATTCGTGACGCGATGTATTGGATGATGGGAAGTCTGGCAGGTGCTCAATGGGACACGCTTTTCATTCCAAGCCTTATTGTAGTCGTTGGAACGGCTGTGCTTCTGACCCGATACCGGTCGCTGAATGCTTTGCTAACGGGTGAAGAGACCGCAGTAACGCTTGGTGTGAACGTACAGGCGTTCCGCGTATTACTGGTTGTGGTGGCGTCTCTTTTAACCGGGGCAGTCGTATCCGTTAGTGGCTCGATTGGCTTTGTCGGACTAATGATTCCGCACATCGTTAGGCTGGTAGTGGGATCAGATCATCGGCGTGTACTGCCCGTCAGCCTGTTGGCGGGAGCTATTTTTGTCGTGTGGGCTGATGTATGTGCCCGGCTTGTGCTGGCTCCACAGGAGCTACCGATTGGTATTGTGACGGCTGTGTGCGGAGGACCTTTTTTTGTGTGGCTGCTGCGTCGTAGTTCCTACTCGTTTGGAGGCGAAAAATGAATATAGAAGTCGAATGCGTGACCTTCAGTATTCACGACAAACGGCTGATCGACGGCATCTGTCTCCAGGTAAAAGCAGGGGAGCTAGTCGGATTGATCGGTCCGAATGGCAGCGGGAAATCAACGTTGCTCAAAAATATGTATCGTGTGCTAAAGCCTGATAGTGGTGTAGTTACGTTGGATGGCCAGGATATGCTGCGGATGAAGTATAAAGAGACGGCCCGACAAATGGCAGTGGTGAGTCAGGATGCGCCGCAAACGTTTGATTTCTCAGTACGGGACATCGTCCTGATGGGTCGCCATCCGCATAAGAAACTGTTGGAAGCAGATACTGTCGTCGATCATGAACTGGTCGAGCAGGCGCTGGAGCGGGTAGGCATGAATGCTCAGGCAGATCAGGGCTTTGCCACCTTGTCTGGCGGCGAAAAGCAACGGGTATTGATCGCCAGAGCTTTGGCCGGGCAGGCGAAATTTCTTGTTTTGGATGAGCCGACGAATCATCTGGACATCCGGTATCAGCTGCAAATTCTGGATTTGGTCAAAACACTTCGGATAACTACGCTAGCTGCACTGCATGATTTGAATTTAGCGGCATTTTATTGTGATCGAATGTATGTATTAAAAGAAGGCAAAGTGGTAGCCTCCGGCATAACAGAGGATGTGCTTCAGCCAGACCTGCTGTGGAGTGTATTCGGGGTCGAGACAGAAATCTGCATTCATCCAAAAACCGGAAAGCCGAATATTACCTTCTTACCGGATTCTCTCAGGAGAGGAGGCCATCCATGATGTTAACAGAAAAGGCGATACGATGAGGTAAGATTAACTACAAATAAAAGAGGAGACGGTACATATGAAAAGATATAGCAGGCCCGCGTTACCGCTGGTTATGCTCGCTTTGGCAATGATGCTGTTGTTATCAGCCTGTGCAGCAGGAAACACGGCCCAAACAAGCGATCCATCCGCAAACGGGCAGCAACCTGCCGCATCCCAATCAGCAACCAAGGAGACGTCGGTAGAGCTTGAGAACATGGGCGTTAAAATGGCATTTCCCGAGGCGCCTAAACGCGCGGTTACACTGAACCAGCACGCGACTGAGGTTATGCTGGCTCTTGGACTGGAATCCTCTATGGTAGGAACTGCGTATTTGGATGATCAGATTTTGCCAAAATATAAGGCTCAATATGACAAAATCCCGGTACTGGCCGAACAATATCCGTCCAAAGAGGTGTTTATGGCCGCTGCACCGGATTTTGCCTATGCGGGCTGGAAGAGTGCCTTTAATGATAAAAATCTGGGTTCCCGTGAGGAGCTAGCCAAACAAGGGGTGCTGACCTATATACAGGAGTCCTCAAATAAGTCGGGCCCCACATTAGAAGATGTATATCAGGATATACTAAATATTGGGCGTATTTTTAGGGTTGAGGAGCGTGCAGAAAAGCTGGTAAATGAAATGCGTGAACAAGTGCAGTCCATTCTGACTCAAATTGGTGTTGTTGAACAGGCACCCAAGGTGTTTGTTTATGACAGCGGAGAAGACAAGCCCTTTACGGCTGCCAACAATTATCTAACGTCTTTGATTGAAAGTGTGAAGGCGAAAAATATTTTTGATGATATCGACAAAAGTTTTACTGAGGTAAGCTGGGAAGAGGTTGTGAACCGTAATCCTGACGTCATTGTCATTCTCGACTATGGAGATACTTCACTGGCGGATAAAGAGAAGCTACTCCTGAGCAAGCCTGCATTAGCTGGTGTGGAAGCGATCAAAAATAAACGCTTTATAGTCCTGCCATTGTCCGCGGCGGCTGAAGGCGTGCGTGCACCAATTGCACTGAAAACCTTGGCTGCAGGCTTGTACCCGGACAAAGTGAAGTAAACAAACAAAAGAGTTGCCAAAACATTGACGAACCTTGCCTAAACTGTTAAACTTGCTAATGCGTAAAGGTTACGTTTATCAAACGCTTATTTTTTTATCACCAAATCGTAATAATTACGGTAGATGGTTTAATGATCATAAACGACCTGGAGAATCTGCGCAAAGGATGATTGCTCAGATGGCTCCAGGCTTTTTAAAGGAAAAGGAGATTTGCGTCATGTTATTGGCCTCATTGGAACAGGTCACATTTGGCTACGGAGATGTTCCTAACTTGGTGGATGCCAATGTTGAAATTTTTTCGGGAGAATTTGTAGCCATTACCGGACCGAATGGTGCTTCCAAGTCAACCATGCTCAAACTGTTGCTCGGCTTGCTTCAGCCTTGGAAGGGCAAGGTGTTCATGTCTAATCGTACAGGTGAAGGCAAAAAGCTCGTTGTTGGATTTGTATCCCAACAAATTGCCGCCTTCAATGGCGGATTTCCAAGTACGATTTTGGAATTTGTCCGTTCAGGAAGATATACTCATGGCTCTTGGTTACGCCGTATGCGGTCTGAGGATCATGATCTGACGGAGCAGGCGCTGCGTCAGGTAGGCATGTGGGATTTGCGTCACCGTAAAATCGGCGAATTGTCCGGTGGACAGAAGCAGCGTATTTGTGTGGCAAGAGCGCTCGCTCAGGAATCGGATTTGCTCATTTTGGATGAGCCTACGACCGGAATGGATCAGGAAAGCCGCTACCACTTCTACGATCTGATGAATCAACAGGTTAAGGAATATGGAAGAACCGTGGTCATGGTGACCCATGGACTATCGGAAGTGCAACATTATCTGGATCGAATTATTGAGCTTGAGAGGAAGGAAGATGGCGGATGGAAATGTTGCACTACGACTTCATGCAGCGGGCATTTTGTGCCGGTGGGGTAATTGCACTGCTGGCCTCGGTGCTTGGAGTATACTTGATGCTACGGCGTCAGGCTCTCATGGCGGACATGCTATCGCATGTATCGCTGGCAGGGGTGGCAGCAGGTGCCTATTTAGGCATTAACCCGACGATAACCGGATTTATTGTTGCCGTAATCGGCGCGATTATCGTTGAGTACGTCCGCAGGTCTTATAAAACATATAGTGAGATATCTGTGGCTATTATTATGGTAGGTGGCCTCTCGACGGCCGTTATTTTAATGAATCTGAATCAGAGCATCAACAAAGGATTTTCCGCTTATTTATTTGGTTCGGTAGTAGCTGTCAATCAGACAGAGCTGATGTTGATGATCGTTGTGGCTGTGATCGGAGGTATTTTCTTTTTCGTGTTTCGGCGCCCTTTGTATCAGATTACTTTTGATGAAGAAACGGCGAAGACCAACGGTCTTCCTGTCAAGTCCATCTCATTTGCATTTAGTATTTTAACAGGGATGATTGTAGCTGCTGCAATGCCGATTGTCGGTGTGCTGCTTGTCTCCTCACTCATCGTGCTCCCTGCAGCGCTGGCGATTCGAATTGCACCGAGCTTCGCGGCAGCCATCTGGATATCTATGGTCACTGCATTGATCGGCGTATTTATGGGTTTAACGGCATCGTATGAACTTAGTACACCCCCAGGGGGGACAATTGCCATGGTGCTGTTATTATTCCTGATTGTAGGAGCTGGTATACAAAAGCTGGTCCGCAAGCTGGGCAAGCAACAGGCTTCGCGACGGCAGAATGCGGCAGGTCAGTGAGTGTAATTACAGTGAGAATAACTAAAAAATCTAACGGATAAAGGAGTAATGAATATGAATACATGGTTCAAAAAATCATTTGTATTGTCTGCGGGACTAGCACTTATTTTGTCTGGCTGCGGAGCCAAATCTGATAATACAGCTACAAACGCTTCCCAAACCGAGCCGAATGCGGCACAAACAGCAGACAAGCTGAATGTGGTCACCACTTTTTATCCAATGTATGAATTTACCAAGCAAGTTGCTGGAGACCATGCTAACGTAACCGCGTTGATTCCAGCTGGTGCCGAGCCGCATGACTGGGAACCGAGCGCCAAAGATATGGCACAGGTAAAGGATGCTGACGTGTTTGTTTATAACGGTATCGTCGAAGGCTGGGCAGAACAGGCTTTGAGTAGCGCGTCCAACGATAAGCGTGTTGTAGTTGAAGCGAGCAAAGGGTTAAACCTGATGGAAGGCACCGCTGAGGAGGAAGAAGGAGAAGAAGCACATGCAGAGGAAGGCCATGATCACGATCATGTGATGGACCCTCATGTATGGCTTAATCCAGTCTTGGCCCAAAAAGAAGTGGAGTCCATTGAAGCAGGGCTTGTAGCAGCCGATCCAGCAAACAAAGCTGATTATGAGAAAAACGCTGATGCTTATATCGCCAAGCTGAAAGAGCTGGATACCGAGTTCAAAACAGGTCTGAAAGATGTAAAACGTAAAGACTTTATTACGCAGCATGCTGCTTTTGGTTATTTAGCTAAGCAATATGGTCTGACCCAAGTACCCATTGCCGGATTATCTCCAGAGCAAGAGCCTACACCGGACAAGCTGGCGGGTATTATCAAATTCGCTAAAGAAAATAATGTTAAAACGATTTTCTTCGAAACTCTTGTTGATCCGAAGGTCGCTGAGACCGTAGCTACTGAAATCGGTTCAAAAACCGATGTACTGAATCCGCTCGAAGGATTGACGGATGAAGACAAACAGAAGAACCTGGATTACCTTGGTGTGATGAAAAACAATCTGGAGGCTTTGAAAAAAGCTCTGAATGAATAAGAAATGCTAAACGAATAAGTTTATAAACTGACGTCGGAATGATACCGACGTCAGTTTTTTTATAACTATCCAAGAAGATTGTGCTTTTATGGCTAGTGCTCAAGATACAGTAGATATATAGTCCTTTGTAATTTGCTTTTCAGAAATGATTTACGTCATTGTGAAACGTTTTTTTGAAAACTAATTCTGTAGTAGCTAGTTTCAAATTTCTTTTATAATTCATTGGTAGCGTTTTTATTTTTACAGATTCTTTCTATTAATTTTACCAGTTTTTTCACCGATATTGAAGTTTGGGCGTGCATATCATTTGACAACGGATTGGAGAGATTAATTTGGCAGCAGTTATAGTAGTGGATGATTCTTTGTTTATGCGTTCTGTACTTAAAGATATTCTTTTGGATTTAGGTCACGCTGTTATTGCGGAAGCAGAAAACGGGTATGATGCTGTTTTGAAATACGCACACTTTCGTCCCGATTTAATCACCATGGATATTAATATGCCTAAGATGGACGGGCTTGAGGCTGTTAAAAAGATCATAGAACTTGATCCCCAAGCCAACATTTTGATGTGTTCTGCTTTGGGGCAGCAGGAAGCGATTATAAAAGCATTTCAGGCAGGTGCAAAAGACTTTATTGTTAAGCCATTTGAGATGGAAAGGGTCGTGAATGCAGTCACAAAATTGCTTGATAGTTAATGAATCAAGATTTTTAATACATAATTATTGAACATGTAGAAGCAGGAATTCCATGCTTATTTTCACGAATATGGAGATGAATAGAATGAGCAATCGAGTGTTGTCTCAAAAAGTATTTATAGACGAACTGATCGCTACGATCAAGAAAGGAGGGCTTGTCCCTGTAAATTATGAACAACTCGTCAGCGAACAAAGAGAAAGAATGGATGCTCTTAACAATGAACTCACCCTTCGAATTGAGGGATTAGAGACAGATTTGATCTCTGCTTCGACATATTCCATTCCTTTTGCCAATGGCGAAATTATGTTTCTTGCTCGCTATATTGTACTCATTGGGGATCATACCGAGGGATACTTTGTGTTCTATCGAGCAGAAGACTGTGAAAGCCCAGAGGAATATCAGTTTTTAACAAGCTCTTATCAACTTCCCCATTTATTACTTGAATTATCTCTTTCTTTAAAAGAACATGGTACTAATGAGCCGCTTGATATTCTCACTTATTGGAATGGCCCTGTCCATCCTCTGAAAGATTTGAATAAAGAAGATATTAAGCTATCCACTTATGAATTTTAATTCCCTTGAGAGAGTCAAATCCCTCAGGGGATTTTTTTACATTGATAATCAAACGCATGTTCGCATATAATACAAACAAACGTTCTGATAAGGAGTGAAGGATCATGTTGGAAAAATACGTGGGGCAGATCGTGGAAATCGTGTATTTGGATCGGAAGGGCAAACTGTCTCATCGGCGTATCGAGGTGCATCGTGTGCAGAATGGCTTGATACGAGCCACCTGTTTACAGACAGGCCAGCCACGTGTTTTTCGATTAGATCATGTATTGGCATGGCATCCGGTAACCAGAACAGCATAGGAGGGGCTTACGATGGGGAAAAAGCTTGAAGGAAATGGCATATGGGAAAGCTCGCGCATGATTTTGCCTGAGCATCGGGAGGCATATTTAAGACTGATGAAGGAGCAAGGTAGGCGCGGCAAACCGACACTGGACGATCAGGAAATGCAGCAGATTGAACAGGCCATCATCGTATCCTATAACGAACGTAAGCCTATTACGCTAAAAGTGTTCAATCCATTTGATGATGAGGAGCTGCGTGGACTGGTCACGGTGATTAATACAAGTCGGCGAGAAGTGAAGCTGTCCCGTGGGGAAGAGGATTTTAGCTGGATTAAGTTGGAGGAAATTATCGAGGCGGATATATAAAAAACAGTCTGACTAAGTCGGAGTGCTTTTTACATTTGTCCCGCCGTTTTTTTAAAAATAAGATTGTAGCTCTATGAATTCATATTTAAAATAAAACTGTAATTGCAAAAAGGAGGAGTTCAATATGAAAATAAGTAAAAATAATGCTGAACATTATATATGGGGAGATCAATGTGATGGTTGGCGCTTAGTGAAAAATAAGGATTTGAGTATTATTCATGAGCGGATGCCCGGAAATACTCATGAGGTCAGACATTATCATCATCATGCACGCCAATTTTTCTTTATTTTATCAGGTACAGCGGTACTTGAAGTGGATGGTGAACAAATCCAATTAGGATCTCAGGAAGGGTGTGAGATTCCTCCTATGGTACCCCATCAAATGTTTAATGAAACGAATGAGGATGTTGAATTTTTGGTTATCTCTCAGCCTGCGAGCAGAGGTGACCGGGTTCTGACCGAATAACTTAGAGTATAAAAATAAAACCAGCCTAGCACATATAAATTAAGTGCCGACTGGTTTTTTATCAATAAATGTCCTTAGCATCTGCTGGGAGAGCTTTTACGCGATGGAGATAGTTCGTAACACGTTGATCGTCCAGAGTCGGATATTCGTAACCATAATGGTTCGCTACTTCCAAGGCAACTTCTCTAAATAAATTTCCCATGATCAAAAGAGACTGCCACATATGTTCATAATCTGCATCCGCAAACGTTTGGATGTAGAGCGTCCAAAGTTCAGGCTCAAGATGGTTCTCGAAATATTTTCCCTGTTTACCCGGATCTGCAGTGAAGTCTGTTCGTATACCAATATGCCATTCCAGCATCAAGTGAAGCGCATCCCTTACAGGCCGATCTAGCATAAATTTGGCATAGGGCAGCTCCTGTCGCCATAATCCTTTAGCTACATAAGTACTGACCCACCAGAACTCGTTGCAGGAATTCGCATAGACTTGGGCAGTTGGAGGTATCGTCTTATAATCTTGAAGACTTGGCGGTAGGAAAGGCTCCACCAGTCCATCTTTATCCAGCAGCAGTACACTTAAGCTGTCTCGGGTCCAATTGGCGATGTTATTCGCAGGGTAGAGTGTAAGATCTATGCGATTGCCGTCCGTAAATAACATGAGAAAAACAAAGCGATCATGGGGCGTCGAAGTAGGTTCCATATGCTCATCGGGCGTCTGCATAATGATCAATTCACCAAAATGGTTGATCCAGCGACGTTCCTGAATAAAGCTGTCCATGGAAGATACGAGAAAGACGATATCAAAATCCTGAAAAACGTCTCGTGGAGCATGTGGATTAGCGCGTGAACCATTCATAATCACGGCACGCACCCGTTCGTCCTCTTGAGCAAATTGGAGAATGGTATGCAGCATCTCTTGTTCACTTCTCACTATAATTGTCTCCACAAGCGATATCGAAAGGAAAAAAACGTAGATAAGACAGCAGTAGAAATAATGGCCACCAGTTCAAGGATCATCAAGAAAAACGACCTCCTGTAAGTTCAGTTTATCTGGAAAAAGTCTCCTGTACTTACAATAGCCTATACACAGAAGCTACTCAACTGTACTGCCAAGGCCCTGAAGTAACTTTATTTTTCGTTTTGGTTTCATCATATATTTCTATTTAGTTTTGGTCATATAGGGGTGATTCCAAATAAGTCCCTTTCATTTTCGCGATCTACGAAAATACTGAGCATGTATACAGAATTAAGACCTTTATCTAATACACTGGATTTTCTTAATTTCATTTCAGCAAGAGCATTGAGGTACTTTGAATTTCATTTTTGTCTTTTACCAATTGGTCTGTATAGTCTGGCGATTTACTAATGAGAATAGTATTAATCTTGGCTGTATCCATGCGATCCAAAACGACTTTTCTAAAAGAGGTATCCAGATTTACGATATAAACCATTCCGATTATAGCTGCGATCAGAATGATTGCAGACTTAACGATGTAACGATTACGTCTTCTCATAGGCTATATCTCTCCATAGTTGTAGAGTTGATGAGCTTCAAGGCTTGATACCGACTGCAAGCATATGCGGGCTCATACCGATCACAGATTCCTGCTCTTCAACCTGCTGTGCTATATCCAGCAAACGGCTACGATGGGAAGGGATCGCCCACTTCTTTTCAAATCCGGGTGCAATCCAGCCGGGTCCTTCCACGCCCAGTACACGAGGCTTCGGCAATCCAGCCGCCTGCCAGTCTGCACGCAAGGCATCCGGTGTATGAAAGTAGGACCGTGTGATAAAAGAGGGATAGGCCGCCGGTCGTACATGCTGACCATCTGTCAGCTCCTGTCTAACCATATTCATGAACTCATCTTCCTCCACAATGGTATTGCGCTCGTCGTACACCGATAGTCCCCACAGTAGCGAGCCAAACCTGGAAATAGCTGAAGTAATCAGCGTTCCGCCCTTCTTTAAGACACGCGCCGCTTCTTGTAGTGCTTTTACTCGTTCCTTCTGTTCCGTTAAATGATATAAAGGTCCCATCAATAGCACGATGTCCGCGCTTTCATCTTTACGATGAAGATTTCTGGCATCCGCGGTTTCCAGCTTACTGATGATGGGGTTATTCAGTTGCTGCTGACGAGCGAATTCAATGGCTTGGGAAGATAGATCAAATAGATGAACTTCGTATCCCAGCTCCGCCAGCCACGAAGAATAGACCCCTACACCGCCGCCGATATCGTAAATAACATGAGTAGACTCGCTGAGATAACGTGAAATGATTTCTTTTGATCTTTCCAGTTCTATTTTTCCTATGCCTCGCTCTAACCTGCCTATTTCTGCACCGCCATCATAATAAGCCAGAATTTCATGCGTATCATTTTCAAGCATAGCGCACCTCATCTCAGGTGATTGGAATAATATAACATTATCACTTACATCATGAACAAGTCTACCGTATTTAGGATAAAGAAATCGTCGGAAGCATTGGGAAAGAAAAAGCTGTTCCCCAGTAGCTAGACCTACTTTTTGGGAACAACCCATATTTAAATGATGTTTGTTTCCAGCATCCCTTCGAGATCTTCTTTGGTGAGATGGTAGTGTGCATTACAAAAGTGGCAATGAGCTTCAGCTTGTCCATCGGTATGGATCATATCTTCTATTTCCTTATTCCCTAAGCTGATAATGGCATTGGTAACACGCTCTTCTGAGCAGGGACAATCAAATTGTACAGGCATGGTTTCCAGTATGTTCAGGTTGCTTTCTCCCAAAATCTGACCCAGAATCTGCTCTGGCGTAAGACCTTCCATGACCATTGCGGAGATGCTTGGAATGCTCTCAATGCGTCTCTCGATAAAACTGATAACTTCCTCCTGCGTATCTGGCATCAGCTGAATAATGAAACCTCCAGCCGCCTGAATAGAGTTATCCGGGTTAACAATAACTCCCGCTCCTACAGAAGAAGGGATTTGTTCGGATTGGACGAGATAAGATGTGAAATCCTCGCCCAACTCACCCGATATGAGAGGGACTTGTCCAACAAACGGGTGTTTTAAGCCGATATCTTTGGATACAATGAGCGCTCCATCTGTTCCTACAGCTCTGGCGACATCTAATTTCCCTATCTGATTAAGCTCGAAATGGGTTTGTGGATTTTTTACATAACCCCTAACTTCACCTTTGGAGTTGGTATCGACAAGAATAGTGCCGATAGGTCCGCCACCGTTGATTCTGATCGTCAGTTTATCCTCATCTTTAAGCATGGCTCCCAGCATGACGCCGACCGTCATAGAACGTCCCAATGCAGCCGATGCTGTAGGCCAGGTATAATGACGCCGTTGGGCTTCACTTACCGTTTCCGTTGTTCTCACGGCATAAGCCCGTACCTGATTATTGTAGGCAAGAGCTTTTACTAAGTAATCGTTCATGTTCATGTTCCTCTCTGATAATTAGTGTTCTTTACAAGACCATTTTTTCCTGAATCCAGTTTTCCAAAGAAGTAATTTTGGCATCATATCCTTCTTTAAAAAAGTCAGCGGATAGTGACGCGATGGTTTCCCTTTTCAGAACGGCCTTCCAGGAGGCTTCCGCTTCTTCCATCAAATTTGTCAGTAAACAACACTGATCGTCTTTCTTTAATTCAAGCATTTCGTTGTATATACCACTGGAAGAATAAAGGGTTTGTTGTCCCTCAATCGCTAGGTAAATATCAAATACCCGTATATCCTCAGGTTTTTTCTTTAATTTGAACCCGCCCTTGACACCAGGTACAGAAGTAATCAAATCGGAGCTAACCAATTTTCGTAACAGTTTATGAAAATAAGTAGGTGAAGCACCTAACTGCTGGCTAATGGCCTCCCCAGGTAAAACAGCTTTGTCCGGCAGCATCGTGAGTAGAAGAAGAGCGTAGACAGATTGTTCGACACCTGTTTTCATATGCACTAGCAATCACCTCAATATTTATAACCAGGCTAATGTGGATAACCATTATCCACATATTTGCATAATAGATGAGCTTATCATAAAAGTAAACTGATTTTTGATAAAAACTAAAAATTTAAATCATTTGCAATTCATAACGGGACACATTATTATAATTGACGTATCAATTGATAGGTCAAAGAATTAAGGCGTTGAGGGAAATACGTATAATAATATTTTGACAGGGGGTTTATATATAATGACTACGCGGAACGTTGCACTATCTATATTAGATCTTGCACCTGTCATTGAAGGCGGCACTCCTGCCGATTCCTTCCGCGACACGGTGGATCTTGCCCAGCATGCAGAACAATGGGGGTACCATCGGTACTGGCTAACGGAGCATCATAACATGCAGGCAGTTGCTAGTGCAGCTACGTCCGTGATCATCGGGCATGTAGCTGCACATACAAACAAGATTCGGGTCGGTTCAGGCGGTATTATGCTGGCGAACCATGCTCCACTCATGATTGCGGAGCAGTTTGGAACATTAGAGTCGCTCTATCCGGGACGAATTGATCTGGGACTTGGCCGTGCTCCAGGCACGGATCAACCCGCGATGAGGGCACTGCGGCGAGGGCTTCATAGTACTGGGGAAGATTTCCCCGAGCAATTGAATGAGCTGCGTTCTTACCTGAATCCAGCGCTAAGCGGAGCAGTTCCGGGAGTAAGAGCGGTTCCTGGAGAAGGGCTGGACATTCCCATCTGGTTACTGGGATCAAGCGGATTCAGCGCACAGCTGGCAGGTCAGCTTGGGTTGCCGTTCGCGTTCGCCAGCCACTTTGCCCCGACTCATTTGCTACAGGCTTTAGAGTTGTATCATCGCAATTTTCGACCATCTAAAGCACTGGATAAGCCCTATGTGATGGTCGGTGTTAATGTGCTTGTTGCAGATTCTGATGAGGAAGCGAAAAGGCTCTTTACATCACAAGAACAACAGTTTCTAAATGTGCTGCGCGGGCACAGCGGAGGACTGAAGCCACCAGTTGATGACATGGAGAAACTCTGGAGTGAGCAGGAAAAGGAGGCGGTTCGTGGTAATATGCTGGGGTATTCAGCCATTGGCAGTCCTGACACCGTCAAGCAAAAGATAGATTGGATTATAGACCAGACTAGAGCCAATGAGCTGATTACAACCTCTCAGGTATATGACCATCAAGCGCGCCTGCGCTCGTATGAGCTGCTAGCCAAAGTAATGCGAACAGACGATTAGTTGGTCAAACCATAAGGCCGTGCTGAAAAAGGTTCTCATAACCTGATCTGGCATGGCCTTATTATATTTTAAAGCTTATATTTACGAATCAAATAGGTTGGGGTCCAGCTCCACGCGTGACAGTAGCTGTTGATTAGATAGCTGCCGTAGGGTGAAAAGGCTTTGTTATGGGGATCGTACAACTCTCAGAACGTGTCCGCTCCATTCTGATGGGAGGCATACTGCTTTACCTGCAGGGATGTTATAAAGCCACCCTTCAAAAACCAGTGAGAAGACGATTTGGAAAACTGCGGGACTAGGTAAGCTAAAAGACTTAGAAATCCCCACAATTTGTAAGAATTTCTCCATTTGGAGGGTTGCGAAAATGTTGGAAAAGCGAGTCTATTCAGACATGGAATGTTGTTGTAACATAAAGTTACGCACCTTTCTTGTTGGCATGGTTGATTTGACACTTCCATGATACCAAACAAGTAAGGTGTTTTTTGTCAATACGGAAAAATTTATTCGATTTTTCCTTACTCACTCAAGGGGTTAGGCTGATTTTCTAGGTGCGAAAGTTGAGTTAATAATTTGTTAGATATGATTGTTTGTTTACCCACAAAATTTAGACATTTATTCAGTCAATCGGTCCGATCAAACCTCAACCTAATCAGCGGATATGACGGTGCTTGGAATTCGTGTATTCGCAGCCGTTGTTCATCACAAAAAATTATTGTTCAAAAGTTTGGTGGGATGAATTGAGCTAAAGAATTATATGATGAATGGTGAGAGTGGCGGCCGGAAGTCCAAACACTCCCAGCCTGACGAACCCGCCGTTCCTGCCACAGGATCACCTGCTTGCGAACCAGCGGAAGCCTTACAAATTTAAGAAGCTTTTCTAACCGTAGGAATGATTCAGCTATCCTGTACTAGAACATCGGCCATTGTAGCCACATATGTATACGGGAAACGCCTGTGGTGTACAGCTTTAGGGAGCAGCAACTTAAGAAAGGGTGAAAGTATGGAAATATTTAGTCAGCAAATTCAATCGCATACTAACCGGCGTCTTGCAGTAATTGATACGAAGTTTCCATGGAAGCTAAGTGGTTTTCGATATTGGGAGAACTTTAATATATTCGAGCAAAGGCCTGATACTTTGTTCTTTGCAACTGAACCTAATGATGATTATTTTCCTTCTAAAGTTTATCCTTTTTCTGATTTTATGAAAGTTGCAGTGTCTGAGGGGGTTACAGATGTATATTGTGTTTTCTTAAATTTAACACTTAGTTTGCTTGGGCATGGCTTTCTTCCGGATGGAAGTTATTTGCCAGGAGCAAATCCTAATCTAAATATTAAGCCATTCTTAGATGACCGAAATATTAATCTTCATGCTACCTTGTACCCTGGTGGCGGACTGGATCCATGGACAAAAAAAGAGTTTCTTTCCATTGCAGGACAGCATTGTTCGACCGTATTTACAAACATCAATGAAGTTATGGAATCGATTGTTGGAAGTATTTATTATCCCGTTGTGATTAATACCGACTTATATACATTCAAACAGAAGAAAGTTGAAATGCCTATACAGTTAACATTCTGTGCTTTTAATGCCATTAGAAAAGGTTTCCCCATTATGGCAGATGCATTTAATCGACTTACGGATGATTTTCATCTTAATCTAATTGGTGATTGGGAAGATCAATTACTTCTATTGAAAAATAAGAATTATACATTCTATGGCCTACTTTCCCCTGAAGAGTTAAAGTCAGTGTACGAAAGAACTCATATATTTCTAAATTGCAGTGTTCCGGATCGATTTGCTTTAGATGGTTTTCCAACTACGGCTGCCGTTGATGCGATATCGACAGGATGTGTACTTGTTACGACAAACCCCCGAAATGATAGATTTATTCTTGAGGAAGGAAAGGATTATTTTGAAGTTGAACCTAACGGGTACGCAATTTCTGAGAGGTTGTTTTGGATCCAGGATCACTTTGAAGAAGCGTTGATTGTTGGAAAAAATGGTTCTAATAAGATAAAAAGTAAATTTAATGCTAGTCAAATAGTGAAATCAAAGCTTGCTAACATATTTAAGTAATTTATAAATATTTGGGTTTTGACTATATTAACTCACGGTTTTCAGCTTTGAAGCAAGAGCTGCGAGAAGGGGATACCGCAAATCGATGGGGGTTTCATTATTTATGGAATGAGAAACAAAAGCAGGAACAATTTGAGGATTTAAAAAACAAATCTGTAAGAGTGTTGTAGCATGACGCAAGTGGTATTTGTAACAAGGATGAGGGCACCCCTTTCTCTTAGGGTGCTTTTTTTATGGTTTGGAATGATATAGGAAGGGGCAAATCTTTCATTTCCTTTCCTTGAGAGAGAATTAGGAGATTTCCAAAACTTGAGAACAACGAGTAGTTTGAGGCTCGATCGGACCGAATGACAGAATAAATAATATCTTGTTTTTTAATGGGTAAACAAACAATCATATCTAACAAATTATTAATATAATACATGGGAACTCCAGGTTCCTTTTCTATTTTCGTCCTAGTATTTTACTTGATTGCATGGAGTTATTGTTAATAACCAGTAAAGGAGGCGTTAACTTAATGGCAATATTAACAACTGGTCCTATTGAGAACAGTCCTGTTGGTGGGGTCAGGCCGATCCAACAGGTCACTGTTAAAATGGTAAACCGTGACTTAGTCAATTCTTCAACAATATTAATTCAGGGATTCATTTTAAATGGTTTACGAACATTACATGTACTAGAACAAATAGCTTTAGCCCCCAATGCAGTTGTTACGAGAAATTATCTAGCGAACTTCGACGCATATGAATTCGTTTTTACCACAAGCGGTTTGGCAGAAGAAAGTACTGATATTTCTGTTTGGGGAAAAAACGGGAGTGGTACAATCATTGGTGCTCAGCGTATTGTTGCGGATGAGCAGTTAGAGTCTTAAAACTCAACAAATGCACAGAGGTAAAGCCACAATCATATCACATGTTTTAGAAATAAAATAGAGGGAACATGATCTTGAGAAAGACCTCATTGTTTACAAGAAAAGCTTGCTTTTACTAGAAAGGAGGGAATATCTAAATGGCAGTATTATCTACTGGACCCATTGCAAACGATCCTGTTCTAGGAGTCAGACCCACCCAACTGGTCACAGTAAAAATAGATAACCGAGATTCTGTAAATTCTTCTACTGTTTTGATCGAGGGTTTTATTTTAAACGGCAGTAGAACAGTATATGTACAACAACTAGTTGTAGTGGGACCAAATGCGGTTATAACTAGGAATTTCTTTGCAAATTTAGACGCATTTGAATTCGTGTTTACCACAAGCGGACCAGCAGTGAATGAAACTCAAATTTCTGTTTGGGGTAAAGATGCATTGGGGCAATTAGTACCTGCGCATCGGTTAGTATCTGATGAACTTTTAGGAACCGATCAAGGCGTCCAAGGACCTCAGGGTGTTCAGGGAGCCCAAGGCGACCAAGGACCTCAGGGTGTTCAGGGAGCCCAAGGTGACCAAGGACCTCAAGGCGTTCAAGGCGTGCAAGGTGACCAAGGACCTCAAGGAGTTCAAGGACCACAAGGAGACCAAGGACCTCAAGGAGTCCAAGGCGATCAAGGACCTCAAGGAGTTCAAGGTGTTCAAGGCGACCAAGGACCACAGGGTGTTCAAGGAGTTCAAGGCGACCAAGGACCTCAGGGCGTCCAAGGCGACCAAGGACCTCAGGGCGTTCAAGGCGACCAAGGACCACAGGGAGTTCAAGGAGTCCAAGGCGACCAAGGACCTCAAGGAGTTCAAGGAGCCCAAGGCGATCAAGGACCTCAAGGAGTTCAAGGAGCCCAAGGTGATCAAGGACCTCAAGGAGTCCAAGGCGACCAAGGACCTCAGGGTGTTCAAGGAGTCCAAGGCGACCAAGGACCTCAGGGTGTTCAGGGCGTACAAGGTGACCAAGGACCTCAGGGTGTTCAAGGCGTCCAAGGCGAACAAGGACCTCAAGGAGTTCAAGGACCTCAAGGAGTTCAAGGACCTCAAGGAGTCCAAGGCGATCAAGGACCTCAGGGTGTTCAGGGCGTACAAGGCGACCAAGGACCTCAGGGTGTTCAGGGCGACCAAGGACCTCAGGGAGTTCAAGGCGACCAAGGACCTCAGGGTGTTCAGGGAGCCCAAGGTGACCAAGGACCTCAAGGCGTTCAAGGCGTGCAAGGCGACCAAGGACCTCAAGGTGTTCAAGGCGTCCAAGGTGACCAAGGACCTCAGGGTGTTCAAGGAGCCCAAGGCGACCAAGGACCTCAGGGTGTTCAAGGCGTGCAAGGCGACCAAGGACCTCAAGGACCACAAGGTGACCAAGGACCTCAAGGCGTTCAAGGCGTGCAAGGTGACCAAGGACCTCAAGGACCTCAGGGCGTTCAAGGCGTACAAGGTGATCAAGGACCTCAGGGCGTCCAAGGCGACCAAGGACCTCAGGGCGTTCAAGGCGACCAAGGACCTCAGGGAGTTCAAGGAGTCCAAGGCGACCAAGGACCTCAAGGAGTTCAAGGAGCCCAAGGCGATCAAGGACCTCAAGGAGTTCAAGGAGCCCAAGGTGATCAAGGACCTCAAGGAGTCCAAGGCGACCAAGGACCTCAGGGTGTTCAAGGCGTGCAAGGCGACCAAGGACCTCAAGGAGTTCAAGGACCACAAGGAGACCAAGGACCTCAAGGAGTTCAAGGCGTGCAAGGCGACCAAGGACCTCAGGGTGTTCAGGGCGTTCAAGGTGACCAAGGACCTCAGGGTGTTCAGGGAGCCCAAGGCGACCAAGGACCTCAAGGAGTTCAAGGCGTGCAAGGCGACCAAGGACCTCAGGGTGTTCAAGGAGCCCAAGGCGACCAAGGACCTCAGGGTGTTCAGGGAACCCAAGGCGACCAAGGACCTCAAGGAGTTCAAGGCGTGCAAGGCGACCAAGGCCCTCAGGGTGTTCAGGGCGTACAAGGCGACCAAGGACCTCAAGGAGTTCAAGGCGTCCAAGGTGACCAAGGACCTCAAGGAGTCCAAGGCGATCAAGGACCTCAAGGAGTTCAAGGCGTGCAAGGCGACCAAGGACCTCAAGGAGTCCAAGGCGATCAAGGACCTCAAGGAGTTCAAGGTGTTCAAGGCGACCAAGGACCACAGGGTGTTCAAGGAGTTCAAGGCGACCAAGGACCTCAGGGCGTACAAGGTGACCAAGGACCTCAGGGTGTTCAGGGCGTACAAGGTGACCAAGGACCTCAGGGAGTTCAAGGCGTACAAGGCGACCAAGGACCTCAGGGTGTTCAGGGCGTTCAAGGTGACCAAGGACCTCAGGGTGTTCAGGGAGTCCAAGGTGACCAAGGACCTCAAGGCGTTCAAGGCGTGCAAGGCGACCAAGGACCTCAAGGTGTTCAAGGCGTCCAAGGTGACCAAGGACCTCAGGGTGTTCAAGGAGCCCAAGGCGACCAAGGACCTCAGGGTGTTCAAGGCGTGCAAGGCGACCAAGGACCTCAAGGACCACAAGGTGACCAAGGACCTCAAGGAGTTCAAGGCGTGCAAGGTGACCAAGGACCTCAAGGAGTTCAAGGCGTACAAGGTGACCAAGGACCTCAGGGTGTTCAGGGCGTCCAAGGCGACCAAGGCCCTCAGGGTGTTCAAGGAGCCCAAGGCGACCAAGGACCTCAGGGTGTTCAGGGAACCCAAGGCGACCAAGGACCTCAAGGAGTTCAAGGCGTGCAAGGCGACCAAGGACCTCAGGGTGTTCAGGGCGTACAAGGCGACCAAGGACCTCAAGGAGTTCAAGGCGTCCAAGGTGACCAAGGACCTCAAGGAGTCCAAGGCGATCAAGGACCTCAAGGAGTTCAAGGCGTGCAAGGCGACCAAGGACCTCAAGGAGTCCAAGGCGATCAAGGACCTCAAGGAGTTCAAGGTGTTCAAGGCGACCAAGGACCACAGGGTGTTCAAGGAGTTCAAGGCGACCAAGGACCTCAGGGCGTACAAGGTGACCAAGGACCTCAGGGTGTTCAGGGCGTACAAGGTGACCAAGGACCTCAGGGAGTTCAAGGCGTACAAGGCGACCAAGGACCTCAGGGTGTTCAGGGCGACCAAGGACCTCAGGGTGTTCAGGGAGCCCAAGGTGACCAAGGACCTCAAGGCGTTCAAGGCGTGCAAGGCGACCAAGGACCTCAAGGTGTTCAAGGCGTCCAAGGTGACCAAGGACCTCAGGGTGTTCAAGGAGCCCAAGGCGACCAAGGACCTCAGGGTGTTCAAGGCGTGCAAGGCGACCAAGGACCTCAAGGACCACAAGGTGACCAAGGACCTCAAGGAGTTCAAGGCGTGCAAGGTGACCAAGGACCTCAAGGAGTTCAAGGCGTACAAGGAGACCAAGGACCTCAAGGAGTCCAAGGCGATCAAGGACCTCAGGGTGTTCAAGGCCCTCAAGGAGTTCAAGGCGATCAAGGCCCTCAAGGAGTCCAAGGCGATCAAGGCCCTCAAGGAGTCCAAGGCGATCAAGGACCTCAGGGTGTTCAAGGCGATCAAGGACCTCAGGGCGTACAAGGCGACCAAGGACCTCAAGGCGTCCAAGGCGACCAAGGACCTCAAGGAGTTCAAGGCGTGCAAGGTGACCAAGGCCCTCAGGGTGTTCAAGGACCGCAAGGCGACCAAGGCCCTCAGGGAGTTCAAGGCGTACAAGGCGACCAAGGACCTCAAGGAGTTCAAGGCGTGCAAGGCGACCAAGGCCCTCAGGGTGTTCAAGGACCGCAAGGTGACCAAGGACCAGCTTAAGGTCAAGGTATATTTAGAGGACTCAAAAGTTATTTATAACTTTTGGGTCCTTTTTTTGTCTTAAGTTCATGTTTGCAGTCCTGCTGTAACAAAAAAAACCTTTGTCGAAGTCTCATGGAAATGATTCAGAGAGACTTCGACAAAGGTATTGGAAAATAATTGTTGGCTAATATTCTAATCAGCCTTGTTGTAATTTACGGCAACACAACCACTTTCTCTTTGCAGGACGCAATAAATTTTCCATATTGAATACAAGTTTCTAATGAATCATTTGGCTCCATAGGCCACCATCGTATGGCTCCCCTGGGAGCTTTGGAGGCATAGGTTTCGATTTCTGATGGAATTCGACCTACAACCACAATTTCGATCTCCCTAAAGTTGTTTTCAATGCCCTTTTGGAGCGTTTTAATTAATTGGGTGTGCTCTATTTCAGGACAGGAATGGGGGATAGGGAACAATATCGAGAATTTAGAAGTATCTTCTTGAATAACGTGAGCAGATTTCCGGGCAGGATCATCCGTAGAAGTCTCCCATATACGACGATAAGGCAATTGCTGTGGTAAATCGAGTTCTTTCAGTCTCATTTGTATCCTTTGAAAATAGCATCTATTTAGTTCCCCTACATGAACCTGAATCTGCTTATTTCTTAGGAATGTAGTGTTATTCCCATGTTCGTTACGATATTGGATATATATCAAATCGGGGATGTTTGCAAATTTAGTGCAAAGAAACGTCCGGACCAGCATATCGTAATCATCTGCAACCAGTAGTTCATTGCGATGTCCCCCGATCAGATGATAACAGTCCCTTGTCCACGCACGGGGATGATTGGGTAAACCGACCAAATGTCGAATGGTTTTGCCATTAATGGTCGTATGTTTTTGTACATTTTGCCATCTGTTCATTTCATGCAGCCAGACTCGATAATGAACACTGTAGCCAAAGCCACAATCCCAGCCATACCAATGTGCATGATTGCTCCCTGCATACACTTCAGCACAATCCCCATAAACAAAGCCACAGTCAGGGTTTTGTTGAAATGCTTTGACGATTTTCTCCAGGCAGTCAGGAGTTAGCTCATCATCATGATCGACTTCTACCAAAATTTCCCCTGTACATAGACCTGCTGCAAACCTTTTGATAGCCCCTATATAACCATTGCGGGAATCCTGGCGATATCTCCGCACACGGTGATCCTCTAAAGGGAGTAAATACTCCTTGTACGTTTCATCTTCATCACCGGAATCATCCACGATTACCCATTCCCAGTTCTTGTAGGTCTGCTTCAATAAAGATTGATAAGGTCGTTGAATTTTTTCCTTTGATCTGTAGCTGGCAGTAAAGACGGATATTAAAGGTGTGTTTGAAGAAAAATGTGTAGGAGGAATCGTTCTATTCTCCGGAAGAGGATCTGTTGCCTTAAGCCAGCAGAAAAATAAATGCATAGGTTGAATTTCGTCAGGTGATTGGAAGTGTAACCAGCGTTTTTTTTCGTGACCAGGCAATGCTTTTAGTGCTGAAAATTCTCCCCACTCTTCTCCGATCGAGACGTAAACCCGAGGTTTTTGGAGGCTATTGTCTATAAGTGGCTGATCAGCCTCATACAAGTTTATTGTAATGTTATTTTCTTCCAATCTATCTATCAATTCTTTTACATGATCCTTTAAAACCTTCTTCGATACAAATAAATGAGTTGTCAGTAGCGGAGTGAAATTCAATGACATGATCATTCCCCTTTACCAGTTTCGAACATCAACGAGAGGGAGGTGCCGTTCAGACGTAAGCTATTGTTTTTATTGAAACAACCATTTTCCTGGCATCATTTTATTTCCCAGTAGTATATATGTATGTGTATGTGTTCGGGGATGTGAGAAAAATACCAGCCCATATGAACATAGCGAATAAACCGTTTGAAACCTCCGTCGTAAACACCGAAGCATTAAAGAAAGGTGGAGTAAGTGTGGAATGCCCATTAGTAAGTGTAGTTATACCTGCATATAACCGGCCGCATACACTAAAAATCGCCATCGACAGTGTATTGGAACAAACTTACCCGAACATCGAAATTATTATCTGTGATGACAGTACAACGAATGAAGTACAAGAAATGATTGATTCTTATTTAGATTCTTTTCCCCAAGTTAAATATTATAAAAATGATAAAAATCTTTTTCTTGGAAATTGGCATAAATGTTTTGATTTGGCATCAGGTGAATATATCAATTACTTGATGGATGACGATATGTTTCATAAAGAAAAAATAGCAAGGATGCTCTATTTTTTTGAAAATTTTGAAAACATCACACTGGTTACCTCGTATCGGCAAACCATGAATGAATTAGGGGCTATTCTCCCACCGCTCTATGCAACGGAAAAGTTATACGAAGAAACAAGGATAATGGACGGAAGAATGTTGGCAAACGTTGCATTAACTCGTTGTTTAAATGTGATTGGTGAACCTACAACAGTGTTTTTCAAAAAAACAGATCTTATCGAACGGTTTGGAGTTTATAAAGGGAAACAGTATTCTCTTCTTAATGATTTAGCTTCCTGGTTGAACTTACTATCCAAAGGAAAAGCAGTTTATATTCCTGAAGCGCTAAGCTATTTTCGAATACATCCCAATCAAAATAATCAAACGCTTGGTCAAAATGCGTTCACGGAATGGTTAGATATTATGATTGCCTCGAGAGATGATGGATTTCTTGATACCAACGATTTGTTTAAAACTGCACTTCATTCTTATCATGAACGTATAAAAGGCCGTCCACAATTTGTTGCAGATATCAAGCGAATTGAAATGATATTAAAAACATTGGAATCCTAACTTGCTCATCCCATGTGCAAAGGAGGCTTGGCTTATGTTTGAAATTCCCTTCTTACGACCTAGTTTAGTAAAAAAGGAACGATTTATTGCTAATTTTGAGAAAATAGAAGAGACGCGAATTTACTCCAATTATGGCCCCTTAAATAACCTGTTTGAAGAGCGGGTCATTGCGCAAGTGTTTAATGGAATCGGTTCGGCTGTGACTGTTAGTAACGCTACCATCGGCTTGATTTTGGCTATCGCTCACAGCAAGCGACCACAGGGCAAATATGCAGTTATGCCAAGTTTTACTTTTGCTGCCACCCCACTTGCTGCTGAGTGGTGCGGGTTAGAACCCTATTTCCTTGACATTGAACCGGAGAATTGGCAAATGAATAGGGAGCAGTTAGAGCAGGCAGTCAAGCTGCTGGGAGATGAGATTGCGGTAATCGTTCCTTATGCCACTTTCGGTACAGCCATTGATTTGTCTGTATACAATAAGCTGCAGGAGCAAGGAATTCCGGTAGTCATTGATGCTGCTGCCAGTTTTGGGACTATATCTCCCGAGGAAGCCACCCATTTTGGTAAAGGCTTTGGAGGGGCCGTAGTATTCAGCTTTCATGCCACCAAATCTTTTGGTATCGGAGAGGGTGGATTGGTATACAGTTTGGACCAGGATCTCATTAAGCGAATTCGTCAGGCGGGGAATTTCGGTTTCTCCAGCAGCAGGGAGTCTGTCACCCAAGGTCTTAACAGTAAGATATCCGAGTATACCGCTGCTATCGCTTTAGCTACTCTCGATCACTTCAAAACTGTACGGGAGAATAGAAGGACGATCTACGAATATTATCTTCAAGAACTGCTCCAAGCAGACTTATTAGAACGAGGATGGTCTGTACAAAAAACACAAGGATCGGTTGTCCATCAATTTATCCCTATTCTTAGTCCGGATTCACACACGAATCAAGAGGTCGTTAAGTTATTAGCCTCTAATTCAATAGAAGCCAGAACCTATTTTTCTCCGGCGTGCCATCAGCAGAAGCAGTTCCAAAGTTATCCCCGGTCTACTCTTCATGTTACCGAGCATATTACCAAACATATTGTCAGCCTGCCCTTGTGGGAGGAACTGGATGAGATTATCGTTCGAAGAATTGTAAATGTTCTAAGAAGCTTGGGAAGAGAGACAGCCAGATGAGGAAACTCGTGATTTGGGGATCGGGCGGACATGCCAGGGAAATTAACTGGTTATGTGAAGAGTTAGGAGTTCGAGTGATAGGATTCTTAGACGAACGGCCTGAGACGAAAGGGCAGATCGTAAATGGGATTCCTGTACTGGGGACGTTGACCGACATTAAAGCGTTAAAATATGAGGTGGAACTGATATGTGCGGGAGTGGGTGACCCAGCATTAAAGAAACGATTCGCTTATCATACAATTCAATCGGGATTTCGTATCGCAGCCCCGCTAATACATCCGCGTGTTCGTTTGTCTCGAAGAAACACCATTGGAGAGGGAAGTATGATCTTTGAAGGGGCTGTCCTGTCGGACAATATTAAGATCGGACAGCATGTGATTATCAATCGGAGTGTTAACGTGAGTCATGATGCGGTTATTGGCGATTATATAACCATAGCCCCTGGTGTGAATTTGGCAGGTAACGTAACCATAGATGAGGGGGCCTATATCGGCGTCGGTGTCTCGGTACGGGAGAGATGTCACATTGGTTGTTGGTCTATGATAGGTGGAGGTGCCTTTGTTAAAGATGATATACCCAGCTTTACCATGGCTGCAGGGGTACCAGCAGTCGTTAAAAAACGACTTGATATTCCCTGAGTAGTCTTTCTTTGGACGGAGCGTATTCGATTTGTAGTAATATGCTTGGCAATGAAGTGATTTACCTACCAAAAGGCCGTGCCGGAAAAGGTTCTCATAACCTGATCCCGGCGCGGCTTTTGATTAATGTACACATTTTACAGATGGATAAAAATTAAAATTTATTTTTGATTATTTTTGTATTGCTTATTTTCAAATCAAAACAAAAGTGTTATAGTCTCCATAAATAAAGAATAACCACTGTAATAAAGCCTTTCAAAACTAAAACTAAACTTGGAGGTCTTTTTCCTATGGTACAAAGTCTGTGGAATTCTTCACAAGCATCTGAGCAAAAAAACACGCTGGAACAGCTCGTATACCGTTCTAACCTGATTGGCACAGATAGGAGTGTGTGCAACTGGGGAGGCGGCAATACTTCGGCCAAAACAACGATACAGGATTTCCGCGGACGTGAAGTGGAAGTGATGTACGTCAAGGGCAGCGGTTCAGATCTTGCAACAATGAAAGCGCATAACTTCACAGGGCTTCGTATGGAGGATATTCGTCCTTTATTTGAAAGAGAAGATATGTCTGACGAGGATATGGTCGCATATTTGGCGAACTGTATGATAGATGCCAAGCATCCACGGGCTTCAATTGAGACGCTATTGCATGCTTTTCTGCCTTTTAGACATGTCGATCATACACACCCGGACGCGATTATTAGCTTGTGCTGTGCGCACAACGGCAAGGAAATCGCTAAGGAAATTTTCGGTGACAGTTTTGTATGGGTGCCTTATATCCGTCCTGGATTTAAGCTGTCGAAAATGATTGCCCAAGGTGTACTCGATCATCCACAAGCTGAATTGGTATTGATGGAAAAGCATGGTCTGGTTACGTGGGGAGACACATCCGAAGCGGCTTATGCCAAAACGATCGATATCATCCAAGAAGCAGAAAGCTATATTAAAGCCCGTCAAGAGGAAAAGCAGGCGTTTGGAGGAACAAAATATAAAGCGCTTACTTATGAAGGACGCCGTAGCATTGCATCTCAAGTTATGCCGTCGATTCGGGGAGCGGTCAGTGATGAGAAAAAGATGATTTTAACCTTTGATGATGCAGAAGATGTGTTGGAGTTTGTGAACGGCCGGGATTCTGCTGCTTTATCCCAGGTCGGGGCTGCGTGCCCGGATCATCTGGTCCATACCAAGATGAAGCCACTCTATGTAGATTGGACACCGGATGTGGAGGATGTAGAGGGCTTGAAAGTTAAGCTTGCCGAGGGTATAGCAGCTTATAAGGAGCAGTATCAAGCTTATTTCGAGCGCAATCGGCTTGAAGGGGATGTTATGTTTGAGGCTGCGCCACGTGTAATTTTGGTTCCGGGTGTTGGTATGATCAACACAGGTAAAAGCTGGAGCAATGCGCAGGTAAGCGGTGCTCTGTACCATCGGGCTATTGCTGTTATGCGAGGGGCAACGACGTTAGGAGAGTTTGTTTCACTCAGTGAGAACGAGTCATATAACGTGGAATATTGGCCGCTGGAGCTTTATAAGCTGTCACTTGCGCCAGCAGAAGTTGAATTTTCCCGTAAAATTGCGTTCATTACAGGTGGTGCAGGCGGAATTGGCAGTGCAACCGCACGTCGTTTGGTGGATGAAGGCGCACATGTCGTACTGGCAGACCTGAATCTGGAAGGCGCGCAAAAGGTAGCCGCAGAGATCAATAGTAGCTACGGAGAAAACTGTGCCATTGCCGTAAAAATGGATGTGACGCAGGAGGAGCAAATTCAGGCTGCCTATGCAGAAACGGCATTGACCTATGGCGGTGTAGATATCATCGTCAACAATGCAGGCCTTGCTACATCCAGTCCGTTCGATGAAACATCGTTAAAGGAATGGAATTTAAATGTGAATGTGCTGGGAACGGGTTATTTTCTGGTTGCACGAGAAGCGTTCAAGCTCATGAAGGAGCAGACACTTGGCGGCAGCATGGTGTTCGTCGGCTCCAAAAACTCGGTCTACGCAGGTAAAAATGTAACGGCCTACAGCTCGGTCAAGGCGCTTGAAGCGCACTTAGCCCGTTGTATTGCCGCAGAAGGTGGTGAATATGGTATCCGTGTGAACACCATTTTGCCGGATGCCATTCTGCAAGGCTCGGCAATCTGGAACTCCAACTGGCGTAATGAACGCGCCACTGCCTACGGCATTGAGCCCGACCAGCTGGAGGAGCATTACCGCAAACGGACGACGCTGCTGGTCAATATTTACCCGCAGGATATCGCTGAGGGCATTGCCTTTTTCGCCTCATCCAAGGCAGAGAAAACGACAGGTTGTATGCTGACCATCGACGGCGGCGTCCCCGCTGCCTTTACACGCTAGCCGAATTAAAATGAACCTGGGTAAGCGATAGACTCATTTCAACGGCTCAACACTTAGGATTATAACGAACTAATTTAATGTACTAATCTATTTCACTAATCCAAGCCACATGTTATACACACACTAACACTTTAAAAATAGAAGTGACTTTATGGGTGGTCAGCAGCGGAGCGATCGGAAGAACAATCCGCACGCGAAGCGATCTCCCATAACTCACTTCATTTTTCCAAGGAGGAACCATGATGAGTGACAAAGCGTACGCCTTATTCGAGGAACAACAGCAACAACGAGGCATTGACCTGGAGCGAGTAAAGGCAAAGCTGAAAGCGCTTAGCATAGAAACACCATCCTGGGGATATGGCGACTCAGGTACACGATTTAAAGTCTTTCAGAAAACGGGCGTGCCGCGTGATCCGTTCGAAAAGTTAGAGGATGCGGCGCAGGTTCATGCCGTGACAGGCTTATGTCCATCCGTTGCCATTCACATTCCGTGGGATAAAGTAGACAATTACGGCAAGCTTCGCAGTCATGCGGAAAGCCTCGGTCTGCGGATTGGGGCCGTGAATCCTAATCTGTTTCAAGACGAGGACTACATGCTCGGCAGTGTCACCAATGTAGACCCGGCCATCCGCCGCAAGGCCATCAACCATTTGCTAGAATGCGTAGATATTGCGAAGGAAACGGGCACGAACGACTTTAGCTTATGGTTCGCAGACGGAACGAATTATCCCGGTCAGGGGGACATTCGCAAACGGAAAAATTGGATGCTGGAAGCGCTCAGTGAAATGTATAAGGCGCTCACATCTGACATGCGCATGCTGATTGAATACAAGGCGTTCGAGCCAGCCTTTTATCATACGGATATTGCCGATTGGGGCATGGCGTATAATTACGCAACCAAGCTGGGGCCGCAGGCACAGGTGCTGGTGGATACTGGGCATCATCTGCCGGGAGCCAACGTGGAGCATATTGTGGCGTTTCTAATTGATGAGAAGCGATTAGGTGGTTTTCATTTTAATAGCTACAAATATGCGGATGATGATCTGATCGTGGGCTCCGCGAATCCGTATGAACTGTTCTTGATTTTTTATCAAATTTTAAATGCGGCTCAGGATGTGGATAAAGATATTCGGCATACGGTGGACAAAATTGCTTATTTGATCGATCAGTCGCACAATATTGAGCAAAAAATTCCGGCGATGATTCGTTCGGTGCTGAATGTGCAGACTCAATATGCGAAAGCGCTCCTAATTAATCATGCAGAAGTGGAGGAAGCATCGAGCCGCCAGAATGTGCTGGGTGCAGAGGATGCTGTGCGACAAGCGTTTGAGTTTGATGTGGCACCATTGCTCAGAGCGATCCGTGAAGAGCAAGGCTTACCAGCAGACCCGATGAAAGCTTACTTAGCGTCTGAGTATGGCACGCAGATTTTGCAAAGAGGCAAGGGTGGTGCAAGCTGGTGAGTATCCTCGCTTATGATTTGGGGGCAAGCAGTGGCAGGGTTCTACTCGGAGAATTGACGGATTCACGTATAGTGGTGGAGGAAATCCATCGCTTTTCGAATGATCCGGTCAAGGTTGGGGAACATCTGCACTGGGATCTGTTGCGTCTGTATCACGAGGTTCAGCAAGGATTGATCAAAGCCAAGCATAGGGGAGTGAATCCATCCAGTCTAGCGATTGACTCCTGGGCGGTCGATTTTGGACTGATCGGAGAAACTGGAGAATTGCTGGGCAACCCTTATCATTATCGGGATTGGCACACCCATGGGGTAATGGAAGAAGTACAGGAACGGCTGGGAAAAGAGTTTATTTTCCAGCGCACAGGCATTCAGTTTTTGACGTTTAATACCATTTATCAGCTGGCTGCTATGCGAAATGCGAGTTCACCGTTGCTGGAGCAGGCAAAGCATTTCTTGATGATTCCAGATCTGCTACGGTATTTTCTGACAGGTGAAATGTACAATGAGTTTTCCAATGTGACCAGCACGCAATTATATAATCCGTTGCAGCAAAAATGGGATGATGAGCTTTTGTCTGGAATCAACATTCCTCATTCCTGGTTTGGTGAGGTGCTGGAGCCAGGAAATGTTGCAGGAACGATCCGCTCGTCGGTTATGAACGATTTGGGCATTGGAGCGATTCCTGTGATTGCAGTAGCAGAGCACGATACGGGATCTGCTGTGGCTGCCGTGCCTGCGCTGGAGCGCTCGTTTGCGTACTTGAGCTGTGGAACATGGTCCCTGATGGGAACGGAAACGGCACAGCCTGTAATCAATGACGATACGCTTCGTTTTAATTTTACGAACGAAGGTGGGGTCAGTCGAACTTACAGGCTGCTTAAAAACATCATGGGCTTATGGATTTTACAGGAGGCGCGTAGGGAGTGGGAACGGCAGGGGTACTCCTATTCCTTCCCTGAACTGGTTCATATGGCAGAACAGGCTCCAGCATTCACTTCTTTGATTGATCCGGACGATGAACTATTTCTGCACGCCGGGGATATGAGAACACGAATTCGCCAATATTGCCGCAATACCCGACAGCCATTGCCCGAGACGCCGGGAGAAATCACGCGTTGTATTTTGGAGAGTCTGGCGTTAAAGTACCGTTACATTTTGGAGCTTACAGAACAGGTGTCAGGACAACGGTTTAATGGTTTACATATGGTCGGAGGAGGGATTCAAAATCGCTTGTTGTGCCAATGGACGGCCAATTCGATTCAAAAACCAGTGTGGGCGGGACCTGCAGAAGCGAGCGCAATCGGCAATCTTGCGGTACAATGGATGACACAGGGAAAGTTCGCCGATATATGGGAAGCCCGCTGGGTCATCGCGAATTCTATTTCCGTGGAGGAATATGAGCCTGCCGAATCAGAAGCGTGGGAGGATGCCTATGGGCAATTCCGGCGGGTAGCGGGACTTTTTGTACATTAAAGATGTGGAGTGAGATTGCCATGCTGGTCGCAGAAAGATATGAGATGATTGTGCAGCTCGTGAATGAAAAAGGAAGCATACGAGTGTCCGAATTGAGTGAGTTGTGCAAAGTAACGGAGGAAACGATTCGTCGTGATCTGGACCGTCTGGAGCAGGCGGGACGACTGCGCCGTTCGCATGGGGGAGCGGTAAGTGTCAAAAACGAGCAGCCTGAAACGCCCTATGCGGTACGGGAAATTATGAACGCAGAGGAAAAGCGCAGAATTGCCGAAGAAGCGGTTAAGCAGATTCAGCCGAATGATCGTATTTTGCTGGATGCCAGCACAACCGCCTGGTATATGGCCTCAAGTTTACCGGATATTCCTTTGACGATATTAACGAATTCGATTCGGGTAGCTACAGAGCTGGCGGGTAAGGAAAAAATCGAGGTCATTTCGACGGGGGGGCAGTTGCTTCAACGCTCGCTGTCATTTGTAGGCCCGCTCGCAGAGCGTTCCCTGGAAACCTATTATGTGGATAAATTGTTTTTCTCCAGCCAGGGGGTTCATCTGGATCGCGGTATTAGTGAATCGAATGAACTGCAAGCTCGTTTGAAGCAGAAAATGGTCAGCATTGCAGACCGTGTGATTTTACTGGCCGATGCGAGCAAATTTGGGCAACAGGCGTTTACGCATGTCGTGAACCTGTCGCAGGTATCCGAGATTATTACGGATTCGAGGTTGTCGGATCCGATTCGCAGTCAACTTGCGGAGCAGGCTATTCCAGTTACGGTTGTGTGAATTTAAAAATGTCGAGGTGGAGAGTGTCGCTCCGCGTTTCATTTGCTCTTACGCTCGCTGTTGCAGTGGGATTCTTTGATGATGTAAAACACGTTTAGGTGAGAATCCCACTGCAAGCTTATGCTTACGTAGAGAGCTTTCCTTTGGAAAGCTTTTAGGCAAACGCTGACGCTTCTCCAGATTCAAATGAACCGATCCGCTGGTATCCTCTATAAAGTAATAGCTATTCCATAGACGTAAGGGGTGTTCCGTATGAAGGTATCTTTATTTATTACTTGCCTGAGTGATGCGATTTATCCCAAGGTGGGGGAAGCGATGGCATGCTTGCTTTCCAGATATGGTGTTCAGCTGGATTTTCCGAAGGTACAGACATGCTGCGGACAGCCGTCCTATAACAGCGGCTATTGGGATGAAACGAGGGTTGCTGCCAAAACAATTCTGAAAGCGTTTAACGACAGCGATTTTGTCGTATCTCCTTCCGGTTCCTGTACATATATGATTCATCATTACCCGGAGTTGTTTAAGGATGAGCCCGAATGGCTCGATTCAGCACGGAGGCTGGAACAAAAGACGTATGAGTTTACGCAATTTATGGTACAGGTGCTTGGCGTGACCGATGTGGGCGCGTCTTTTCCGCATACAGTAACCTATCATCCGTCTTGCCATGGCACACGTTTGCTCGGCGTGAAGGAGGAACCGATGAAGATGCTTGGCAGTGTAAAGGGGCTGCAATTAGTACCACTTCCCTTTGCTGAGGACTGCTGTGGCTTTGGCGGGACTTTCGCGGTGAAAATGCCAGATATTTCGGGAGCGATGGTGACTGAAAAAGTGGACCATATCAGGGAGACCGAAGCCGAGGTACTGGTCGGACTAGATATGGCCTGCTTGATGAACATTGCCGGAAATCTTCGGTATCGGGAGGAGCCAGTTCGGGTCATGCATCTGGCTGAGCTGCTGTACGAAGGGGTGAAGCACGCATGACCGTCGTACACACACATTCCATGAACCAAAAGGTCAAAAAACGTGCAGAGCTGGCCCTAAATGATGATTTTCTGCGGAATGCAGTTCGTTTCACTACAGAGCGTTTGCGTAACGGAAAGCAGGTGGCTTCAGAGCAACACGGAAATTGGGAAGAATGGCGTGAACGGGGCCGTCAAATTCGTCTGCATACCATTGCCCATCTGGACTATTACTTAAATCTATTTGTAGAAAATGCCCGTGCCAACGGGGTGCATATCCATTTTGCCGATACAGCAGCCGATGCCGTACGTATTACCCTGGATATTGCTGCACATAGCCAAGCCCGTTCCGTCGTCAAATCCAAGTCGATGGTGTCGGAGGAGTTACATTTGAATCAGGCGCTGGAGGGTGCGGATATCGAGACGATTGAAAGTGACCTCGGTGAATATATTATTCAACTGGCAGGAGAGCCCCCGTCTCATATCGTCATTCCGGCGATTCACAAAAACCGCTTTCAGATTGCCGAACTGTTATCCCAAGAAGCAGGTGAGAAACTGTCCGCGGATACGACGATTTTGGCGGGCTTTGTCCGCAAAAAGCTGCGTGAGAAGTTTCTAGAAGCGGATATTGGCATGACGGGCTGTAATTTCGCCATCGCCGAGACAGGCTCCATGGTCCTGTTTGAAAATGAAGGGAACGCACGGATGGTATCCACTCTGCCCAAAACCCAAATTACGCTGATGGGCATGGAGCGGATTATTCCATCCTGGACGGATTTGGAGGTGATGGCTACATTATTGCCACGATCCGCTACGGGGCAGAAGCTGACCATGTATATGTCTGGTATTTCAGGCCCTCGGCGCAGCCAAGATGCCGATGGGCCTGACGAAATGCACATCATCATCGTAGATAACGGACGTTCACTACAGCTGGGCAATCCCGAGTTTCAAGAGTTGCTGAATTGCATTCGCTGTGGTGCTTGCCTGAATGCCTGTCCGGTGTACCGACACATTGGCGGGCACGCGTATGGCGGGACATATAGTGGCCCTATCGGTGCGGTGCTTACGCCTGCCCTTCATAGCAACATCGAAGAGTGGAACGATATTGCGAGTGCGTCCAGTCTGTGTGGTGCGTGCTATGAAGCCTGTCCGGTCAAAATACCGCTGCATGATATGCTGGTATATTTGCGCAGACGCAAGGTGGAGGCGGGACAAGGAGATAAGCTGGAAACGGCAGGGATGAAAGGTTTTGCGACCGTAGTTTCCAACTCGAAGCGATTCGCAGTGGCGATTCGGCTAGGGCAGATCGCCCAGAAAGCGATCGTCCGTAAAGGTGAAATTACCTTGAAGCTGGGCCCGTTAAAAGGCTGGAATACGTACCGTGTGGCTCCCTCTCTGGCGAAAAAATCCTTCCGTCAGCAATGGAACACGCTGGAGCATAAGCTGGAGCAGGAACGCAACGTGATGCAGCCGGATGTTCTCAGCCGAATGGAGAAGATTTTGGCAGATAGAAGTAAAGGAGGGACGCAGCATGAGTGAGCATAGTAATCCTTCTGCGCAAGCAAAAGCGGCCCATGAAGCGTGGCTTCATCAAATGGAAGAAGAATCCCGTGCCAAGCAGGTACGCTTTATGGACGGCATCGCGACGCGGCTCAAGCGTCCACGACAGACGGAGCCGCCAGTTCAGCCGTTTCGCGGGGCACCTGCATTTTGGTACGAATTCGATTGGAGCGCGGAGCGGCGCATCGAGGAGTTCACTGCTAACTTTACAAGTGTTGGCGGGCATGTCGTGCGTCTGCCGAATTTGGAGCAGACCGCAGACTGGATCGCGTGCAAAGCGCGAGAGCTGGGAGCGGCCTATATCGTCCGGCAGAATGAGCCGGACCTGGATGCGCTCCAGCTGGAATCGGCACTGCCGCAAGTCCGTTTATCGGTGTGGAACACCGATCCAGTCGAGGATTGGAAGGCCCGCGCCGCTGAGGCGGATATCGGCATCGTCATCGCCGACGAAGCGGCTGCTTACACCGGCTCGGTAGCGGTGCTATCCTCGCCGGAGAAAGGCCGTGCGGTCAGCCTTTTGCCAACCGCACTGATCATTCTTCTGCCAGTAGAGCGCTTACGAACACGACTGGGCGAGATTCTAAGCCGCTTTGACGAAGTCGGGCGTGAGCAACTGCCTGCAGGCATTCATTTTATTACTGGACCAAGCCGCTCGTCGGATATTGAAAATGATTTGACGATCGGTGTACACGGGCCAGGTATCGTCTATACGTTGTTAGTGGGCTAGCGTGTAGACCGCCTAACGAGCATGATAGAGGGGAAAACGGGTTTCAAAATCTGTTTGTCTGCGATTACTCCTAACCGAAATGCGGCCATTGTGCAGCTCGGTAATACTTTTTGTAATCGCAAGGCCCAGCCCGGTGCCTCCAGTTTCCTTGGAACGTGATTTGTCCACCCGGTAAAACCGTTCAAACAAGTACGGGACATCTTCCGCAGGAATTGGGGTGCCGTAGTTGGTGCAGATTACCACCGCCTCGTCGTCTTCGCGTCCTATGGTGATATCAAGGCGTTTGCCGTCTTTTCCGTATCGAATAGCGTTGGAAAACAAATTTTCATACAGGCGTACCATCTCGTCGGTATCGGCTAGAATCCGAACAGGCTCGACGATTCGGACACGGTAGGACATGTCTGCCTGTTCCAGAGAGGGTACAAATTCCTCAGCAAGCTGAGTGAGCAATTTGCCGAGATCTACAGGCTCCAGCTCCAGTGGCAGGCTGCCACCGCTCACACGCGTGTATTCAAACAGCTCGTCGATCAGCTTCTTAAGCGTCAATGACTTTTCATAAGCAATGTTCACATAATAGCGCAGCTCAATTTCATCCCGATAGCGGTCGGTTTCAATATATTCCAAAAAACCGATCACGGATGTTAGCGGGGTACGAAGATCATGGGATACGCCAGTGATCAGGTCGTTTTTGGCCTTGGCAGAAGCCCGTTCTTCTTCCAGCAAGAGACGGAGCTTGTCCGCCATGGTGTTCATATTTTTCGCCAAGGTACCCAGCTCGTCCGCTGAAGAAACAGGAATCGTATAGGACAGCTCTCCGTCAGCAAACTCTTGCATCCCCGTCGTAATTTCGCGAAGGTAACCAATCGTATTTTTGGTAAAAAGGAAAAAGAAATAAATATATGTAGGTAGCCCGCCTACCAGCATGATCAGTGGGGACCCAATGTGATTTACGGTCCAGCGAACCAGACGGGTGCCAAAAAATGAACGGGAAGGATTCAGCCATAGTAGCAAAGATGCTCCATAATAAGACACCATCAAAATCAGTCCGGTTAGAGCGAAAGCGGCAAGGCTAAGGGCTGCCAGCTTCCATCCCAACGTATCATATCGTTTTGCCTTCAAGACGTGAATCCTCCATTAATCGAATTTTTCCATTTTGTAGCCGATGCCCCACACCGTTTTTAGATATTTGGGTTTTCTCGGATCAGCCTCAATTTTCTCGCGAATTTTACGCACATGAACCATCAGCGTGTTGTTGGATTCCAGATATTGCTCCTTCCACACTTTTTCATAGATCTGCTCCATGCTCAGCACTTGACCACGATTACGGGCCAACAGCTCGACAATGGCAAATTCTCGTGGGGTCAGCTTAATGGATTCTCCGGCGAGAGTGACCTCATGCGTAGCAGAATTAATGGAGAGTTCATCCAGTATCATTTCATGCTCCGATACAGGGGAGGAATGGGTATATTTCCGTACTCTACGCAGCTGGGATTTAATGCGTGCCACCAGTTCCAACGGGCTGAACGGCTTAGTGACGTAATCATCGGCCCCAACGCTGAGTCCTGTGATTTTGTCCATATCTTGTCCCTTCGCAGACAACATAATAATCGGAAAATGCTCGGTTTCCCTGATCTTCATGCAAGCTTCAACCCCGTCCATATTGGGCATCATCACATCAAGCACCATCACATCTATCGATTCCCGACTGATTTGCTCCAGAGCTTCCAGTCCGTCTCGTGCCATAAGCAGTCGATATCCTTCATTTTCCAAATAAATTTGCATCAGCTTAATAATTTCAGGCTCATCGTCTACTAATAAAATGGTTCCGTTATGCATGGCCCGTGCACCCTTTCTGTTCTTTCCAGCAGTATACAATATGGCGTATTATATACTTTTTTAAAGATGGAGGCTATGGACACTCTTCTCAGTTCGCTTGCTTGGGGACGTCAGCCTTTGGATAGTGCTGTTTCAGTTGAAGAAATACGGTTTTCTTGCTTGAATTGTCTTTTTTCTATTCCCGGTAGTTGACCGAACAGGATCCAAGCAAATGGTAGGAAACGGGAGATGGTAGACACGACGAGCCAAGAGCAAAGAAGTGCAAAGAAAAAACCTCCAGCGTACCACACATGAATAAGCTGCGGAGAACCGATATGTGGTGAAAACTGCCGATACAGAAGCAGGAAAAACGGATGAATCAGATACACACCAAAAGACAGTGTGCCCAGACGTTCCAGCTTGCGAGTGACAAAGGAATGTTGTCGTCTATACATTAAAAAGGAAATCTGTAGTATTACCAGCGTGCTAGACAGGCTGTACATATTATACATAAGTTCGAAAACTAGCGAATTATACGAGATTCCGTACATTCTATTTTCGCACCACATATAGACATGCATGGTGGCTGAAATCAGCCATAAAGCCCAAATTGTGATCCATGTCAGCACTCCGGCAACACTTCGTTGCCCCTTACGCATCAGAAACCACGTTTTCAGCTGTGGGTAGTAATAACCTAGAGCAGCACCCAGCATGTAACAGGCTACATAAGACAGTGCCCAACTGCCCTTATTTTGCACCTGAAATAGAAATTTATTGCCAATTACAAATGACCACTGTAGCAACAGCCCAAGGACAATAGACCATTGTGGAAGTTGCCGATATCGCTGGAACAGCCACAGTACGAATGGAAATGCAAGATAGAATTGTATCATGATAAAAATATAATATAAATGGGTATACGCTTTGCCTGTCGCCAGCTTCAGAGCAAAGCTTTTCGCAAGTGTGGCTATATTCCATGGTTCGGAGCTGCTAGCCATAAGAGACAGGAAGAAATAAAATAGGGAGAACATGACGTAAGGTAAGAGAATATACAGCAATCTCTGCTTATAAAAGCGACTTAAGAACTGTCGTCCCATTGGACGATCCTTGTAGTTGTAGAACAGTACCATGCTGCTAAGCGCGATAAATACGGGGGTTCCATACTTCATCAACACATTGAGCGCATTGTATACAACATATAGGCTGGAATTTGTAAGCTGAACCGTTGCATAAGAAGTGGCATGTACCATCAAGACGGCTAAAATCGCCATGGCTCTGACCAACTGCAATTCGGGAATTTTTTCTTTGGTCGTAGGCTTCATAAGCTTCATTTCCTTTCAGGAGTGAACTGTATCTTGTTGAACTCTTTCTATTAAAAGATAAAGTTCTTAACAACCCTAAAGGGAACGGCTTAAGAAACGCTTATGAACTTCTTAACTTTTGTTAAGAATTGAGGATTTTGCAAAAATCCTGAATTAAGAAAAGAACTTCCATAGCCTCAAAATGAGTGGTATGGAAGTTCTTTTTTATACTCATGATTATTCGTTATTTGCAACGTTTGATAGGTGCGCGTCTAATTTGTCCACGAATAGCACCATTCGGATGACGGATCGTGTGGACATTGACGTAGGCATTACCCTCTCTAATTTGGCACACCAAATCATAAATGGTTCTGCCTCTGAGTGGACCGGTAAGATCACATGCACGGAGCACGCCGCTAACGACGCCTCTTCTAACGGTTATTCCAAACTTCGAAGGACCAAACAGTGTAGCAACAACAGGGCCATTTTCACCTCTTCGTCCCAGATGAATATGCGCTTCGGTTACCCGTGAGATATTGCGTACAGTCAGTTCAAAGCTTAATTGTTGGCTCGTTGGACGGTAACGAAATTCGGCTGTTCCTGTCGCATTTGTTCTGACAGGAGGCACTTCATTAGCCCCCCTTAAGGTGGCTCTAAACTTATTAGACATGACATCCCTCCTTTCTCAGTGTTGGTTTAGTGTATTCACAGGGCTAGAGAAGGGGCTGCACATTAGCCTATTCATCAGAAGTTGTGTGTTTTACAAGTTATTCAGTCCAAGCACAAAACAAACTTTTTCATAGTCTATGAGTATCTGATAGAGAGAGGAGGAGAAACCATGGGAACATTTATTGATGGGAGAACATCCCAAAATGCTTCGACAGCCAACTCTATTGCCATTCCGATCACTCTTATAAATACGCCTCAATTGTTCGGGCAGATCGGGTTAAACACACTGGGAGCTACAGGTACGCCACGGGTTTTGCTTAAAGGAACTATATCGCTTCAACTTCCGCTTGCTTTAGTCGGAATAACGATCACTATTGTAAGAGGTACCCTGGTTACTGACCCTGTTGTTTATTCGGCCACGTCAACTTTTAGTTTGAGTTTGTTGGCTCCACAGGTTATTGCATTCTCAGCCGATGACTTTAACCCGCCGATTACGGAACAATTGGTGTACACTGCTTTTGTTTCAGCTAACCTGCTGGGTACAATACGTGTAGGTCCAGAGAGCTTTGACGGAATTTTGGTTGCGGATTAATGTAGTAATTTTGATATGACGAAATATCGCTTCATGAGGCTTCGCAGATGTAACTGCGAAGCTTTTTTGTGTACAAGACAAGTTTCAAGCTTAACGATTAAACTACTTTTCTTTTGCATAAGAATTACACAGGCATAACCCTGCAACAATGGGTAGAATTTTATGTATGCGCTTACAGTAAATATCCATTGCTTCGTACAATTAAAAATCTGGAGGAGGAATGAAGAATGGTGTGGAAAAAAGGATTGACTCATATGCTTTTAGCAGCTTTTTTATGTGGTGCAACAGGTGTGGGCATAGCTCTCCCGGCCCAGGCATCCGCTGGCGAGTACAAGTTTGATTTTGGCGGAGGTACGGTCGAAACGGGTTATACCGGAGTGAGCGCTTCGCTGTCTTATGACTTAGCACGTGGCTATGGCTTTCGTACCCCTGAGAATATGCGTAATGTCAGTGCTTCGGGGACTGGAGTGGCAAGTGATGCGGTACGTTTCCTGGTTACAGGTACGAAAAGCGAGAATACTTTTGATGTTGATCTTCCTCCTGGTTTGTATGAGGTGTCGGTTACTTTAGGAGATACCTCTCGTTCGAGTATTGCAGCTGAAGGGGTGTATCAGGTCATAAATATGACAGGGAATGGGGCCAAGGATCGCTTTCAAATTCCAGTAACAGACGGACAACTAAATCTGCTGGTTACTGAAGGCAAAGAGGGGGCGGTCTTCACACTCAGTGCAATGGAAATCAGGCAATTATCTAGCAATCCGGTTACGAATCGAACAATTTATATCGGTGGGGATTCTACGGTATGTAACTATTATCCGCTGGATAGCAGCGTGCAGGCGGGATGGGGTCAACTGCTGCCAGAGTTTGTGAACACGAATACTTTTCAAATTCGCAATATGGCGTCAGGAGGCCAAATTGCTAGAGGCTTCCATCAGGACGGTCAGTTGGAGGCCATCGTCCAATATATTAAGCCGGGGGATTATTTTATTCTCCAATTGGGCATTAATGACACCAATCCAAAGCATAACGAAAGCGAAGCAGAGTTTAAGGACTGGATGCGGGATATGATCCGGCAGGCGAAGGCTAAGGGGGCGACGGTAATCCTGTCAACTCCGCAAGGACGAGCCACTGACTTTAATGCTAACAATGTACACAACGCAGAAAATAGATGGTATAGAAGTGCTATTTTGGCGCTGGCTCAAGAGGAACAAACGCCTTTAGTCGACCTGAATGTTCTTAGCTCCGCTTATTTTACTTCTATTGGTAAAGTCGCTACACTGGCTTTGTACATGAACGGTGATACACTCCATCCAAACTATGAAGGTGCAAGGGAACTGGCACGATTGGTAGCACAGGATTTAAAAAGGCAGGGTCTGAGCGGATTCTAAATTTTAACGATGGGTTTTCCCCTGTTTCTTACATTTGTAGGAGCAGGGGTTTTTAGCATCTGTTCAGGGTGCTATAATTATTGAAAAAGCAATAGTAATACGGAGGAATTAGAACATGCAGCCTTTCACTGCCCGTGTGCTTCAAATTATACTGTTGATCCCTGAGGGAAAAGTAATGACTTACGGTCAAATTGCGGCAGAGGCCGGAAGCCCAAGAGGTGCCAGACAGGTGGTGCGGATTTTGCATACATTGAGCCAAAAACACCGGCTTCCTTGGCATAGAGTAGTCAACCGTTTGGGGGAGATTGCTTTGCAGGAGGATGAGTCCGCATCCCTGCAGCGTCTGTATTTGGAGGAGGAAGGCATACGGTTTAATGAAAACGGGCGCATTCCACTGGATCAATATCTCTATGATCCGCAGGCAGAGATGGAAGAATAGGCGCGGAACAAGCTATGCGGTTTTATATTAAATTTGATCGTCATAAAGAACCGGGACAAGTCAATTAACGATTTGTCCCGGTCTTTTTCATCTAGCATACGAAGCAGATAACTAGAGGTAATCTGTTATTTATAGCATAAGATTCATTTGTCATTTTATCCGATAAGATGCTGCTGATCCCGTTGGGCAAGGTGAAAAGAAATGCTGTTCATCAGTGGTATATCGTTATTTTTCCGGGCTTCCCGGATGAGTTGTTTCTTTTTTTGATCTGATTCACGTAAAAAGCGGGTCATCCACAAATCAGACGGTTCGTTAGTGGTTGTCATACGAGATTCTTTTATCATCTATTAACCCTCCCAGTGAGCGGCTGTTATTCTTTCTCTAGTATATGTTCCAAACCTTAATAGATGCTGTTGGTTTCCTTAAAATTAGCTGAAAATTAGGTAAAGTTAAGGTAAAAATAGGTTGAATCCATATCTGATTGGACGAAAAGTAGTATAAAGCGAGTAATCTGGAAGTAAAGGTTACAAAAATGTATTGTATTGACACCTTGTACCAACACAAACCTGAAAGTACAATTAGAATGCAAGAGTTTGTGGAAATTTATGTCGAAAAAAACGGAAAAGATTCGAAGAATGCACCGAAAGGGGAGAGATTCATCTATGAAGCAAAAAGCGGCTGCCGTGCTGCTTGTATTGTCATTATCATCAGGCTTGGCCTCCACTGTACAGGCTGAGAGTTTATCAGGAAATGTAGCATCAAGTACGTCAGTTAAACCTTCTGCTGCGGCTCCATCGAAGACATCATCCATAACGGGTCAGGCTTTACCTACATTGACACTCAAGCAGGCCGCGGAATGGGCACAGACGAACAGTTACAATACACGTACCGCCGAACGGGACGTAGAGCGCCGCAGAATGGAACTGAAAAATGCAGAAAAGGACCTGGGCAATTCACCTGTCGATTTTATAGACAATGAGTATGTTGATGATGAAACGTCATGGAGAAATTACAGTTCCTCGACGCTATCTTATTTAGCCAGCAAAAAGCAGGCGCAGTTCGCCAAAGACCAGATTTATTTTAATGTGATGAAAAGCTATCAAAGTGTGTTCGTGGCAGAGAATCAGGTGAAAAATGATCTAGAAGCGCTTGAAATCGCCCAAGCGGAGGAAAAGATTGCACTTGCCAAATTTGCGCGCGGAAAGCTGTCTGAGCATGCGAAAAACGAGAGTACACAGGCCAGAAGCCAAGCTCAGCAAACCGTAGAGCAGGGGAAAATTGCGTTGCAAAAATCCAGGGATGCCCTGAACTTCCTCATGGGACAGCCTAATGGAACAGCTTATGAATTGGTCGATCGACCCGTGTACAAGGAACCGAAGAAGCTGGATATCGAATTACATATACAACAGCTGACAGACATGAATCCAAATTTATGGAAGCTGGAGGATAGCATCAAAACTTCGGAGCTTAATGTGAGATATTTCGATTTTAACAATGGTGCTGGTGCTTATGATCTAGCTAAAATGGATGTCGATACGGCTAAGGAGGAACTCGACAAAGGTCAAAAGGATTTTGCCGAATCTCTCCGTAATTTGTATGCCACAGTTAAGGAAAATCAAAAGAAATACGTACAACTGGAAGAAAGCTTGCGTACAGCAAAAGAGGCCTTGGAATTATCACGCAAAAAGTGGGCCAGAGGTCTAATTATTGAGATGGAATTGAAAAATAATCAGTTGAAAGTGAACCAGATTGAACGGCAAATGGAAGAGCTTGCGATCGAGTTGGATCAAAATGAGTATACGTTGAACAAGCCATGGAGCACATAGGGAGGAAACGGCATTGGCAGAAACGGTTTTAAATGACGCTTTAATCAAGTTACGGAGAAAACGGAGAAAAAAGTGGATCTGGACTGCAATTGTTCTACTGGTTGTCGGTGGAGGCGGAGCAGCAGTATACCTAAATTTGCCCAAAGAACAGGCGGCACCGTTGGTTCAGGATGAGAAGCTTAAAGTAGAACGCGGCGATGTGAGCGAGAAGCTGGATACGTCCGGTACCGTACAGGCTTCCAAGGAAGTGAAGTTGAATTTTACAAGCGCAGGCGAAAATAAGCTGGCAGCGGTGAACGTGAAGGCCGGAGACAAAGTGAAGAAAGGACAAGTCCTGGCTCTTCTGGACAGTTCTGAAATTAAAATGCAAATTCAGAGTGCGTCTGATACTTTGGAAATATCTAAAGCCAAGCTGGCTGAATTGGAGAAAGGTCCGAAGGCTGAGGACATTGAAATTCAGAAAACAAATGTACTTCGGGCCAAAATGGCTATCGATACAGCGCAAGAATCATTTGAGCTGGAAGAAGCCGAAAGTCAGAAGAAAACTTCCCAAAAGCAGTTGGAACAGGCGCGAAAGGCATATGAAGACCAAAAGTTTTTACATGATGCCGGGGCGGTGTCCAACAGTGAATTGGAGCAGGCAGAGCAAGCACTGGATAAAGCACAGACGGACTATGATGGTCTGGATCTGCAGTTCCGCAAAATCATGTCACAAAAACGTCGCACCATTTCAGAGGCTGAAATCGGATATCGTACGGCAATGGCAGAGCTTCGCAAAATTCAGGTTCCGGCTGATGCATCCAATATTCAAGCCTCACGGATAGAGGTTCGAAGACAGGCGACGGAACTGGAGCAGAAGAAAAATGAATTGAACAAGCTTCAGGTTACAGCACCTTGGGACGGGGTAATCTTGAAGGTGAACGGGGATGTGGGGACCAGTCCGACAGCTCCATTCATTGTCATGAATAACTCGGATTCCAACGACCTTAAGGTGGTTGTGAAGGTAAGTCAGACCGACATTGTCAAAGTAAAGAAGGGTCTTTCAGCCGTGTTGACTACCAATGCCTATCCGGGTGAATCATTTCCAGGGAAGGTGCAATTCGTGTCACCGGAAGCCTCTACGGATGAAGGGATGACGACGTATCTGATGGAACTGTCTGTTCATGACCCGAAAGGCAAGCTCAAAACGGGCATGATTATGAATGTGGCCGTTATTTTGGGAGTACACAAAAATGTACTGTTCGTACCTGCGACTGCGCTGAGATCCGAAGGGGGACAGGATGGCGTGTATGTTTCCGCTAATAATGCTGCAAATCCAGGGGCGCGCACTTTCAAGCCCGTAGAACTCGGATTTTATACGCCAGATCGAGTCGAACTCAAGTCAGGTGTAAAGGAGGGTGACACGCTTATTGTGCCTGCTCCTGAACCTCCGCCGGACCCTTCCGCTATGGGCGGCATGCAGGGAGGCTTTTAAACGGGTATGAGATACGTCATTCAGATTGAGGATTTGAAAAAAGTGTACCATGTCGGAGATCAGGAAATTCATGCTCTGCGTGAGGTTCAACTTGATATTGCTGACGGTGATTTTGTTGCGATTATGGGACCGTCTGGATCAGGCAAGTCCACGATGATGAATGTTATCGGCTGTCTGGATTTACCTACGTCAGGACAATTTTATTTGGACGGCTATTCGATCTTAGATGCCCGTGAGGATGAACTGGCTATTATACGTAATCAGAAAATCGGATTTGTATTTCAAAAATTTCATTTGCTCCCGCGATCAACGGCTCTGGAGAATGTGGAACTGCCTATGATTTATGCAGGTATTCCTGTCAAGGAGCGTCGTTTGCGGGCAATGGAAGCCCTCACTAGCGTAGGTCTAGGCGATCGGATGAACAATAGGCCGAACGAATTGTCAGGCGGTCAGCAGCAGCGGGTATCCATTGCCCGCGCACTTGTGAACAATCCGGTCATTCTCTTGGCGGATGAACCTACAGGCGCATTGGACTCCAAAACAAGTGTTGAAATAATGGGGATTTTTCAGCGTCTGAATGATCAGGGGAAAACGGTTGTATTGGTTACTCATGATCAAGAGGTTGCGGAATACGCCAAGCGTCTGATTCATTTTCGAGATGGGCGGATTGAAGAGGATCAGCCTGTTGGGAAACGAAGAATGGCGGCAGAGGAAGTGAAGGCATGAAGTTTAAGGAAATTATCCGTGTATCACTCAACAGTTTGCGAACCAATATGCTGCGATCTTTGCTGACCATGGTGGGCATTATTATCGGAGTGGCCGCTGTGATTATGATTGTAGCCATCGGTAAAGGATCAACGGCTACGATTACATCTCAGATCAACAGTATGGGAAATAATCTGCTGATGATCTATCCTTATGCTCCATATGATGGCTCTAGTTCCATGTCGTTCAATCAGACGAAAGGAATATCTCTAAAAGATATCGATGCGCTAGAGCAGCAAAAAGCAGTAGCAGAGGTAGCACCAAGTGCTATGACCAATGCAGATATTACGTGGAGTCGCAATAAGGTCAGCGGACAAATTGAGGGGACTTCACTGGCATTCGTTCATGTGAGAAAGCTGTCACTAGCTCAAGGCAGGTCGTTTACCCACTATGAAGTGGATAAACAAATGAATGTGGCCGTGCTTGGGAGTGATGCGGCCCGTAATATTTTTGGTCCGGATGCCTCCAGAGCGGTCGGTGAGACGATCATGATCAAACAGCTTCCTTTTAAGGTGGTCGGTGTGCTGGCAAATTCCAATTCCAATATGAGTAACAGCGGTCAGCAGGTATATGTACCGATTACAACGGGGATGGAACGGCTAGGCAATATGAGTATTCAGCAGGTGAACGCCTCTGCAACATCAGAGGAGAAGATTGATCAGGCAAGTGCAGAAATTCGGCAGGTGCTTCGTGTCAGACATGAGCTAAAGCCATCAGAGGGCGATGACTTTCAGATCATGACCCAGACGGAAATCTTAAAAACAGTGTCCGGGGTTGATCGGATTATGAATATGCTGCTGGCCGGTGTAGCTGCAATTGCGCTTGGCGTTGGAGGTGTCGGCATTATGAATATTATGCTGGTGTCCGTCACGGAACGTACGAGGGAGATCGGGATTCGTAAAGCGATTGGTGCGCAACGTAGTGATATTATGCTGCAGTTTGTGGCTGAGGCTGTTTTTCTCAGTCTGATGGGTGGACTAGTTGGCGTAATGGTGGGTCTCGGAGGTGCAAAACTGCTTGAGAAATTCGTCCAAATGCCGATTGTGTATTCGATAGAGCCCGTGCTTTACTCTTTTCTGTGCTGTATGGCAGTCGGAGTGTTGTTCGGAGTATATCCGGCGCGGAAGGCGTCTAAGCTGCGTCCAATTGATGCTTTAAGATACGAATAAGAGAGCGGGTACTTCGCCTTACTCGAAAGAGCAGGGTGTAAAGTGCCCGTTTTTTTGTGTTGAATAAGTGTTTTAAATGATAAAAAGACATGAATAACCACTTTAATTTTATATATGTGATGTTTTATATGCTTTTTAAGGTTGATTTATTGTTATATATGACGTATTATATTCAATATTAGATCGCAAGAAAAAAAGGAGGGACGTTCATCATCGACCTTACGGCAAGACAAGTAGAAATTTTAAACATCGTACAAAAGCATGCCCCAATTACCGGGGATCAGATTGCGGAAATGCTTAATCTCAGTAAGGCGACCATTCGGACCGACCTATCCAAATTGGGTATTCTGAATTACATAGATGCAAAGCCCAAGGTCGGATATTTTGTTGGAAAGCGGGGCACGCCGAACCGGGAGGAAAAATTCCGGCTATTGCAAATGAAGGTGGGCGATCTTCACGGGGTTCCAGTCATCGTACGTGAAACAACAACGATTCAGGAAGCTGTTGTAGCTCTCTTTTTGGAAAATGTGAGCAATTTGATCGTTACCGATGAAGACGGAGATTTGGCAGGGGTAGCTTCCCGCAAGGATTTACTTAAGGTAACGTTAGGGAATCCCAATGCAGCAACCATTCCTGTCAGCCTAGTGATGACCCGACAGGCGAATGTTGTCACCGTTTCCCCAGAGGATACGGTATTAGAGGCAGCGCGCAAAATTATTGCCCGTCAAATCGACAGTCTGCCTGTCGTCGTCCCTTCCGACTCCGACAAGCCAGGAGAGCACTGGAAAGTCGTGGGACGTATTACAAAAACAAATATTATTAAAATGTTGCTCGATATGGTAGCAGAGGATTAATGGGAGGAATCGAATGGTTCAGGCGAGCAGTCATTTTATAGCGATCTGTTCAGACTCGATTGGCGAGACGGCAGAAGCTGTCGTACAGGCGACCATGCGCCAGTTTGAGTTACCGGACACAGAGATCAAAAGATTTATGAACGTGAGGGATGAAGACGAACTGAGCCGGGTGATGGAGGAAGTTGCCGAGCGTAGAGGCTTTGTAGCTTATACGCTGGTACAGCCGGAATTGAGAGAGGCGATGAAAGAAGAGGCTGTCCGGCTGAATGTGCGGGCTGTCGACATTATGGGACCAATGATGCAGGCGTTTGCCGATACGTTCCATAACGATCCCAAAGAGAAGCCTGGTCTGCTGCACCGACTGGACGACAACTATTTTCGGCGTGTAGAGGCCTTGGATTTTGCGGTTCAATACGATGATGGCAAAGATGTGAGCGCCATTCTCAAAGCGGATATTGTATTGCTTGGAGTATCCCGTATTTCCAAAACTCCTTTATCCATGTTTCTCGCGCATAAAGGTTATAAAACGGTCAACATACCGGTTGTGCCGGAGCTGACACCGCCTGTTCAGTTGAAGGATGTTCAGCGTGGTCGAGTGTTCGGATTAACGATCGAGCCAGAGTTACTGTTGAAAATACGCAGTGAGCGACTAAAGGTTATGGGGCTACCTAATAATGTGCAGTATGCTACAGCGACGAGAGTGGAAGAGGAAATAGCGTATGCGCAGTCTTTGTTTAAAGAGCTGAATTGTCCGGTTATTGATGTTACAGATAAGGCGATTGAAGAGACGGCAGGTTTAATTATCAGAATGTTATAGAGCCTAGTAGCTGCTCATATAACTAAAAATTAAAAACGTAGGATACAGGAGTTTAATAGATAAATAGAAAGATTGCAGCAAAGCTGCCCTAAATATATTCATTTG